>JBNLED010000242.1:0-199825 GCA_050304755.1 Polyangia bacterium
TTGGTATCATGTCAATTCCTCTATCAAAGGGCTCGGTTTCTCCAAAAAAAAACGCCAGCGAGGTGGCCGGCGTTTCGTTTGCTATCAGTAACTGAAAGCGCGCTACATCACCGCCGGCCCGTCCGGGTCGCATGCGCATGATGGTGATGGTAGAGTGCAGCGCTCATTTCACCCTCTTTCCTGCCAGCAATCGGAGCGGCTGTCAAGCCGACACGGCGCCTCGGGGAGCCGGATAGCGCGCCGGACGCTTACCGCCGAGGCCCATTCGCGCGTCAAGACCGAGTATCAGCTCGCCCACCTCGAGGGCAACGTGCCCCCCATGTCCGGCCTCGCCGAGCTCCTCGACGCGATCGACCGGCGGGGGCTGCAAAAGGCCATCGCCACCAGCGGCCTCGCGCGCTACGCGGCGGCGGTGCTCAGGGTAAATGCACGGAGAGAATCAGAACCTCGCACCGATGTCGATAGTGCCGTAGACCATGTATTCGTCTCCCCCCGTCGCCTCCCGCGTAATCGTGGGATCGTCCGAATCGACGATCTGGTCGAGGTCGGTCCAGGACAGGTTGATCCCGGGTTTGAGAAAGAGACGCTCCGTGAGGTTGATGGGTAGGGACCAGCTGAACAGCAAATCGAACCGGTTGAAGTCGGGATGGTCTATCCAGGCTTTGGCGCCGAAGCTCAACCCGAAATCCATGCCGAATCTGTCGTTGAATGTGAGGCTCTTCTTGGCAAAGAGCTGAAAATAGACATGCCGCAGGGTCTCGAACAGGGTGCCGGGTTGGACACCGTGAAAGTAGGAGACATTGAAGCCGATGTCCAAGACGGTCGACAGCGTGATGCCGGCCAAGGGCTCGATAACCGTTGGGGCGCTGGAGCCGGCGAGGTCCTCGTCGGCGAACGGCCAGAAATAGCAGTTGAACTGAAAATTGAGGGTGATGAGCCTGTCCAGCAGTCCGAGATTGTACCCGAGAAAGACGAGCTGCGCGTTGCCCACCCCAGCGCGCACAACATCCGCCTGGTTGTTGCCGGTGAGCTGGTACCCCCCCCAGTAGCCGAGGTAGGTGCCGGTGTCGAAGATGAGCCAGACGAGGGAGGGCGCCACGATGGCGTTCTGATCATGCTGGGACTCCTGCTGAAACAAGTTGTACCCGCGAAAGTTGAAGCTGGTATATACCCCCAACCCCGCGATGAGCCCGATGGGCTTAGGCGGCGCTTCGGTCGCGGCCTCCTCTGGCGTGTCTCCTCCGACCGGCGGTACCGCGCCGTCTCCTGTCTCGACCGTTTCGGCCGAATCTCCGACAGATGACCCTGCCAAGTCAGTTCCCCCGACGTCGGTCTGTGCCTCTGCGGCGTCCGGAGTCGTTGCGGACGCCGCCTCACCGGAAGTCTGAGCCGAGGCTACAGCGCCGCAAAAAGCCAGTGACAAACCCGTAACGATCGCAAGCCTCAAGGGATGCTTTCTCATCTCAAGTCTCCTTTTGTTGAAAACGATTATACCCATGCCCCCAATTCATAAGAGAGAACGACACCCTTCAGATTTTGTTTAGGGTACGGCGGAGCGATAGGTACTTTTTGAATTCAGCGCGGGGTCAGAGTTACGATCGAGGCGTGGAGTGGTTCTCGAAGCCGGCCGGAGGGCTCAGCCCATCACCACCTCGACCTTGTGGATGCCCTCCTTGAAGATGGGCACGGTGTCGCCCTCCACCGCCTCGCCGTTCACGATGAGCTTCGCGACGCCCTTGGAGATGTGGTCCGGGTTTTTAACCTCGATGTTGTAGAGGGCGCCCTTGTACCGGCGGCTCGCCTTGAAGCCGTTCCACGCCTTGGGGATGCAGGGGTCGATCCGCAGGCCGCCGTGGGTGGGCTGGATGCCGAGGATGTACTTGGTGCCCGCCTGGTAAGCCCAGGAGGCGGTGCCGGAGAGCCAGCTGTTCCGGGCCAGGCCGAACTGGGGGTGCTCGTCGCTGAGGATGTTCTGGGGGTATACGTAGGGCTCGCACTCGAACTCCTCGATGACGTCGTTCTTGGCCGAGGGGTTGACCTGGTTGTAGTACTCGAAGGCCCGATCCCCATTGCCCACCAGGGTCTCGGCGATCATCACCCACGGGTTGGTGTGGAGGAAGATGCCGCAGTTCTCCTTGGCTCCGGGCGGATAGGTGCTGATGCCCCCCACGGTCTCGTCCCACCCCTCGTAGCCCGGGGTGCAGAGCTTGATGCCCTTAGAGGTGTTGAGCTTCTCGTTCAGGGACTGGAGGGCCTTTTTGGCCTTCTCCTCGGTGGCGAAGCCGGAGATGACCGCCCAGGACTGGCCGTTGGTGTAGATCTGGCAGGCCGCGTTCTTCTTGGAGCCCAACGGGTTGCCGTCCTTGTCGAAGTAACGGATGAACCACTCCCCGTCCCAGGCGTGCTCGTCGAACCGGGCCTTCATCTCGTCGTAGTAGGCCTGGTACTTGGCCTCGGCGTCCGCGTCCTTGAGGTAGGCGGCGAGGGCGATCATCTCCTTGAGCGCCAGCCCGTACTGGTTGGTGATGAACATGGACTCGGCCCCGGTGTGGAGATTCACCGTGTCGTTCCAGTCGGCGAAGCCCAGCAGCGGCAGGCCGTGCTGTCCCGTGTTGTTCCGGGTGAACTCGATGGCCCGCTCCAGGTGATCCCGCACCGTGCCCTTGCCCGCCTCGTCGCCCTTCTTGGGCGGATAGTAGGGGAGCTCCTCGTCGAGGAAGCCGTAGTCGCCGGTCTCCTTCAGATACTCGCACACCGCGAGGATGATCCAGAGATGATCGTCGCCGTAGTAGTCGGGCCGGTCCGCGTACTCCTTGGCGTCCCCGATGGTGGCCTGCATGGTGAGGGGGTAGAAGTTGTGCATGGCGGAGCCGTTCGGCATCTGGATGCTGAGGAGCTTCTCGATGAGCCCCTTGGCCTTCTCCGGGATGCGATCCATACAGCCCAGCACGTCCTGGGAGCTGTCCCGGGTGCCGATGCCCCGCTCCCCGAGGGCGGTCTGGTAGAGGGAGAGGAACCTCGACCAATTGAAGGTGGTGTGGCACTGGTAGGGGTTGAACACGTTGAGCATGGAGTTCATGGCGGCGTCCGGGGTCTCCACCTGCATCTTGGAGAAGTACTCCTGCCAGTAGGCCTTCATGGCGTCGAAGGCCTTGTCTACCTCGGCGGTGTCCCGGTACCTGGCGATGATGGGGGCGGCGGTCTTCGGGGAGTCCACCTGGCCGAGCTGCACCACGACGCGCCGGGTCTCGCCGTCCGCAATCCCCTTCAGGTGGTGCATGAGGGCGGCGATGTTGTCCCCCCGGTGGGCCTCGTAGCTCGAGAGTTCCTCGTCCTTCTCGAGGGTGAGGGGGCGGGCCCAGGTGTTGTACTCGTTGTTGCCGAGGAACTTGGCTCTATCGGTCTCGAAGGAGGACGCCGGGCAGTTCGAGGTGAAGAAGGTGATGTCGGTCTCCTTGCGCATATAGGCGTACTGCATCAGCGCCTTCATGCCGTCCTCGTCGCTCATGAGCCGGCCCTGCATGGTCTGGGGCACCCAGTCCGCGTTGTTGAACTGCTTGGCCGCGTCGAAGTGGGAGTACTCCACCACCGGGACGACGTCGAGGTCGACAGCCTTGCCCGACTTGTTCGTGACCTTTATATCCCACAGCATGCAGGTCTCGTTGTCCGGCGAGAAATAGGTGATGCTGGTCTCGATGCCGAAGTAGCTGCTCTTGATGGTGGAGTAGCCGAGCCCCACGTGGCACTCGAAAGAGTCGTACGGCAGCAGCGTGGGCACGTAGAGGGGGGAGAACACCTTGTAGCCGCTCCCCTCCTTGAGCCGGAGGTACACGGTCGCGCCCTTGAAGTCCCCCACCGGCAGCTGGGGGATGTACTTCGTGATCCGGTTCAGCGCCGGGTCCTTCTTGCAGATCAGCATCCCCCCGGTGTGGTCGACGAACCCGCCGAAGTCCAGCGTGCCGACGTAGTTGATCCACTTCACCGGCGTGTGCGGATCCGTGATGACGTACTCAAACCTCTCATCATCGAAATGTCCGTATCTCATCTTCTTCTCCTTTAGAAATAGTCCTTTACAGAATGCGTGGGGATAGTAGCAAACAAGGCGGGGGGGCTCAACCCAAACCGAATGGGTCGCGCTCTACGACTTTAAATCCCAATAGGTCGTGCTCTCGGGTGCCCTGTTACCCAGGGAAAGTCGAGAGCAGTCCCATCGGTCCTATGTGTCCTATAGGTCCTAGAATCAGTGCCACCATCTCGGAATGCCCTTTCGTCATGTCCACAATCCCGGTTTTTACATTGAAAAAAGGGGGCATATCCTGTAGAGATTTTAAAATTTCTGGGGACAGTATAAGAGGTAGATCACCATGACTAAAGAATCGATGAAGCTCGCATTCAAAGAAAAGTTCGGATACGCCGGCGGTGATTTCGCGTCCAATATCTTTTGGATGACGTTTATCTTCTACGGCACCATGTACTATACGGACGCGTTCGGGCTCCTGCCCGCGGCCGTGGCGGCCATGTTCGGCCTGGTTCGCTCCATTGACAGCGGCGCCATGTTTGTCATGGGCATCGTCGCCGACAGGACCAACACCAAGCACGGCAAGTTCCGGCCGTTCATGCTCTACCTGGCCATTCCGTTCGGGATTGTCGGCGCCCTCTGCTTCTTTACCCCGGATATCGACATGAGCGGCAAGGTCGTCTACGCGTACGGCACCTACCTGGCGTTCGGTCTGATGTACGCCGCCATCAACATCCCCTACTCATCGCTCCTCGGCGTCATCTCTTCGGATCCCCAGGAGCGGGCCAGCGCCTCCAAGTTCCGTTTTATCGGCGCGTTCAGCGCCGGCGCGATGATCTCCTTCTTCCTGCCGTCCATGGTCAAGATCTTCGGAGTGGAGATGACCTCTGCCGAGAAGATCGTGGAGATCGTGGGCGTCCAACTGTCCCCGGAGGCACTCGACAAGATACTCGCCGCCAAGGAGATGACGGCGGAAGAGATCCTGAAGGTCGTGGGCGCCGCCGTTCCCATGGAGGCCATCGCCAGCCTGAGAGCCAAGATCAGTCAGACCGGCTTCCTCCTCTCCATGGGACTCTTCTCGCTCCTCGCTATCGTCCTGTGGTTCGGCGCGTTCCTCACCACCAAGGAGCGGATCAAGCCCCCCAAGACCCAGGACGCCAACATCCTCAAGGACATCAAGAGCATCGTCACCAACGTGCCGTGGCTCATCCTCTTCCTGCTCGGTCTCTTCACCCTGTCCTACGTGTCTATCCGGAACGCCAGCGCGGCCTTTTACATCAAGTATTATGTGGGCGAGCAGACGCTCTTCGGCATGAACCTGAGCATCGAGGCGCTGATGGGCTGGTTCAACGGCATCGGAATGCTGGCCGCCATCGCCGGCACGGCGCTGCTCACCACCTCCATGTCGAAGCGGCTCGGCAAGAAGAAGGCCTACATCGCCCTGATGGGGCTCTCCGCGGCGCTCACCATTATCTACTACTGGCTCCCGCCGGACGCCGTGCTGGCCATCCTGGTGCTCCAGACCCTGGTGAGCGTCTTCATGGGTCCCACCACCCCCCTCGTCTTCGCCATGTACACGGACGCCGTGGACTACTCCGAGTGGAAGGACGGCCGCCGCGCCACGGGGCTCGTCATGTCCGCGTCCGGGCTCGCCCAGTCCCTCGGCTGGACCGTGGGCGGATTCCTGGGCGGGCTGCTCCTCAGTTACTACGGATACGAGGCCAACAAGGAACAAACCCCCGAGACCATCGAGGGCATCAAGTCGCTGATCAGCTGGATCCCGGCCCTCGGCGCGGTGCTGGCCACCGTCGCCATGCTCGTCTACCCCCTCAGCGAGAAGCGCATGAAGGAAATCGTCGCGGACCTCGAGGCCCGGCGCAAGGCCGAAGGCGGAGACGACTCGGACGATGAGGCCGACGATGACGACAAGGCTGAGGCCGGCGTGACCCCGGACGAAGTGTCCGAAGACGACAAGACCGAAGACGAGACATCGGACGACGAAAAGTCCGAGTAGGCCTTCCCGAGCATCCCCTCGACCATGGGTCAGCTGATCCCGACGCGCCGGCGCGAGAGCTCATGATTATCATCAGCTACGTCGTCACCTCACTCTTCGGCGCCTTCCTGCTGTTCCAGATCCAGCCCATGGTGGGCAAGAGCCTGCTGCCCTGGTTCGGCGGAGCGCCCCTGGTGTGGACCACGTGTATGATGTTCTTCCAGGCGCTGCTCCTCGGCGGGTACGCCTACGCCCACCTGGTCATCAACCGGCTCCCCCGGCGGCGGCAGCCCTTCGTGCATCTCGTCGTGCTCGCTGCGGGGATCGCGTTCGGCCGGGTCCTCCCGGCGCCGGTGTGGGCGCCCACCGGCGTGGAGCAGCCCGCCCTCCATCTCCTTCTCATCCTCGCGGCCAACGTGGCGGTCCCCTTCTTCGCCCTCTCCGCCACCCAGCCGCTCCTCCAGTCTTGGTTCCACGGGATCTATCCGAACCGCTCCCCCTACCCCCTCTACGCGGTGTCCAACACCGGCTCCCTGCTGGCGGTGATGACCTACCCCTTCCTGTTCGAGCCCCTGCTCCCCCTCCCCCGCCAGGAGACCCTCTGGTTCGTCGCCTTCCTCGCCTTCTGCGGGGGGTGCGCCCTTTGCGGGATCGGCTTCTGGCGGTATCGGAAGAGGACCTCGAGCGCCCCCCCGGCGGCCGTCGTCCCGGCCGGCAGCCCGCCGGAGGCAGGCGGGCGCCTCTGGGCCTGGCTCGGGTTCTCGGCCTGCGGCTCCGCGCTGCTGCTCACCACCACGGATCAGGCCTCCCAGGATATCGCCGCCACGCCACTGTTCTGGGTGATGCCCCTCGGGCTCTACCTGGTGTCGTTCATCATCTGCTTCGCCCGGGATTCTTTCTACCGCCGGGGATTCTGGCTGAAGGCGCTGCCCGCGGCGGTGCTTCTGCTGGCGGCGGAGCGGCTCACTGACGGGGCGCCGACCTTCGACCTCGTCGTCTACGGGGTGACCCTCTTCATCGGCTGCATGGTGTGCCACGGGGAGCTCGCCAGGCTCCGTCCGGACGCGGGGCAGCTCACCCGCTTCTACTTCGCCCTCTCCGTGGGGGGCGCCGCCGGCGGGCTCTTCACGGCGCTCATCGCCCCCCTGATCTTTCCGGGGCTGTGGGAGTTCGCCCTGTGCTGGGTCGCCCTCTGCTCGTTGGTGCTCCTCCTCTCCTACCGGGAAGGGCAGCTCGCCATACCGACCCGCGAGGCCAGGCTCCGGCTCGCCGCCCACTCCCTGGCGTGGGTGGTGGCGGCGGGGATCCTGACCTCGGACGTGGTGGTCGACCGGCGGGGCACGGAGCAGACCTTCCGCAACTTCTTCGGCCGCCTGGCCGTCACCCGCAACCCGCGCAAGCGGTGCCTCTACCACGGCATGATTCAGCACGGCTGCCAGTGGCGGGATCCGGCGCTCGCCATGGAGCCCACCACCTACTACGGGCCGGACTCCGGCGTGGGGGTGGGGACCCGGGCGCTCCGGCGGATCCGCCCCGGCGCCCCCCTCCGGATGGGGGTGGTGGGGCTCGGGATCGGCACCTCCGCGGCCTGGGGCGAGGCCGGGGACACGGTGCGGTTCTACGAGCTGGACCCCGCCGTGGTGACGGTCGCCAAAGACCGGTTCTCCTACCTCGAAAACGCCGAGGCGAAGGTTCGAATCGTCATCGGTGACGCCCGGATCTCTCTGGAGCGGGAGGTCGCGGCCGGGGACGCGCCCCTCGATCTGCTGGTCCTCGACGCCTTCTCCGGGGACGCCATCCCGATCCACCTGCTCACCCGGGAGGCCTTCGACACCTACTGGCGCCGCCTCTCCCCCGGCGGCATCCTCGCCATCCACATCTCCAACCAGCACTTCAACCTCGAGCCCCTCGTCCTGGGGCTCTCCCGGGGCGCCGGCAAGGCGGCCCTCCACCTCGAGACCGAAGAGGACGCCGCTCGGCTCACCTACGCCAGCACGTGGGTCATCGTGACCGGCAACCCGGAGGCGGTCGGCGCCGTCCGGGCCCTGGGATACGATCGGCCGTGGCCGAGGGAGCACGCCGAGCCCATCGTGTTCACCGATCAGTTCAGTAATCTGCTGTCTCTATTGTAGCTGTTGGCGTTGTGCGTTGTAGGGGCTACTCGGCCTTCTTCTCGGCCTTCTTGGGCTCGACCTTCTTCTCGGCCTTCTTGGGCTCGGCCTTCTCGGGCTCCGCCTTCTCGGGCTCCGCCTTCTCTTCAGCGGCCTTCTCTTCGGCGGCCTTCTCTTCGGCCGGCGCGGCCTCGGCCTCACCCTCGGCGGTCCCCTCGTCCTCGGTCAGTATGGCGGGGGCCTCGACCGCCGGAGGCCTCGGCTTCTGTCCCACCTCGTCCAGGAAGGCCGCCACCCAGGAGAGCGGAGCGTTCCAGTTGATGGTGATCTCGTTGGTGGACCAGGAGTCGATATTGTCGATGAAGCACTTCATCGGCTTGCACCCCTCGAGCCCCGCCGCCTTGGCGCAGGGATCCTGGATCCCCGAGTTGGGGCCGCCGGAGAGAACGCCCGGAGGCGCCTGGGGGAAGCTGCCGTCGGCCTGGTGTGCCCAGAACCGGTGGTGGGGGTTCTGGACCGGGCGATCGCCGTAGCCGGTGACGTAGGAGGTGTCCATGGCATTCCGGCCCATGATGTAGTCCATCCCCTCGACCACGCCGTCGATGAGCTTCGGGTCCTTGCTGAAGTCATAGGCCAGACCGATGGTCTGGAGCGCGTTGACCACGTTGGAGTTGGCGCCCCACGGGTACTGCCCGTCGTCCTTGACCGAGAGGGGCAGGCGGTAGCCCTCCCCGTTGATGACCTTGAGGTACTCGTAGCCGGCCTTGACGATATTGGCGCGGATGGCCTCGATCTCCTCCTTGGGCAGCTTGTTCGGAACCACCGCCAGGGACATGGATCCCATGGGGTTGACGTCCTTCCAGGTGAAGGTTCCGTTGACCCTGTCGTATTCGAGGAAGGACGGCACCTTCTTGTAATACTTCGAGCCCATGAGCTCGGTCTTGTACTCCTCTTTCCCCGTGGTGATGAAGAGCTCCGCCGCGGCCCAGTAGAACTCGTCGTCGACCCGCTGGTCATCGTACGGCCCACTGCCGTGCTGGGAGTCCGAGGAGGCCCACATCTCCGGGTGCTTCTTGGCCGCGGCCCAGGCCACCTCGGCGGCGGCGAGGCACTTCTTGGAGAAGGCCGGATCGAAGTCCTTCCATAAGCGGGCCGCCATGGCCGCCGTGGCCGCCATGTTGAGGGTCGCCGTGGTCGTGGGCGGATGGAGGTATCGCGGGACCTCGTCCTTGTCGGGCCAGATGCCGAGCCAGGTCCACTGGTCCGAGGCCATCTTGTGGTGCACCATGCCCTCGAGGGGTTGGCCCTTCGGCACCTGCATGTTGAGGAAGAACTCCACCTCCCAGCGGACCTCGTCCAGGATATCCGGAACCTTGTTGCCCCCTTCGGGGATGCTCCCCTTGCCGTCGCCGAAGTCCTTCACGGTGGTGCCCAGGTACTTGCCCCGTTCGTACTGGTTGAGGAGGGACCAGACCGTCGCGCCGCCGTTCACCACGTACTTTCCGTGGTCACCCGCGTCGTACCACCCCTTGCTCACGTCGAGAGTGTAGTCGCACTCGTCGTAGGGGGTCTGGGTGCCGTAGTACTGGGCCTTGGGTAGGCACTTGACGGCGTTGTCGCCGGGGTGGCCGGCCGGGCGGGCCCACTTCTCGTCCTTGGCGTAGGGCATCTCGATGGGGATCCCCTGCCGCTGATGGTAGAAGAAGTGGAGGGCGTCGTATTTCAGCTTGCTGTAAATGTTTTTCGCGATAACGAAGGGATGGCTCATGTCCTTGCCGGACCTGAGACGGTAGTCGGTGCCCTCCTTGGCGTAATCGGTGAAATCGATGATGTGGACGTGATCCCCCGACGCGGCGTCATCTCCGTACACCGTGCTCATGCCGGAGGCGACGACCGCCTTGGCCTTGTCGATGAGCTCCCACTTGACCGGCTCGGTGGCGTCGGTCTTGAGCGTGGCGATCTTGGCGAACTGCGGGAAGTACCCCGTCTGGTTGACTAGGATGTTCGGCACCGGGGCCTCCCGCTCGTCCGCGGAGCGGTAGAACTGCTCGTCCGCCAGCATGATGTCGTCGATGCAGATGTCATAGGGTTCCTGTACGTTGGAGGCCATACCGCCGCCCACATGGAAGGCGAACTCCGCCGTGGCGTCGTCCCGTTCGGTCATCATGAAGTTGGCGGAGACCACCTTCTTCTCCGGCGAGACCTTGAAGGTCTCCCACCAGTACTCCGCGTAGGGAGGCCCCGACATGCCGACCTTGGGCCGGACCATCGTGGGCTTCGAGGACCAGATCTTGAATTGGAGGTAGTACCGGTGGCCGCGGAGGATGGTCATCTCGCGGTGGCGGAACTGGGCGTCCCAGTTGTTGACTCCCTTGTTTTCGACGGTGAGACAGAACGCCCCGTCCACGACCTTGCCCTCGCCGGTTCCCGGGGAGGTGAACGAGGTGGTCCAAGGGAGATAGGACTTGCCGTCGAAGGTGGCGTTGCCGAGGAGGTTGTTCTCCATGGTGAGCACACCGTACTCCTCCGCCGTCTTCACTTTCGCAGGGGGAGAGACACAGGAGGCCGCCAGCGCGACGGCTATGAATCCCAAAAGAAACGCCCTATTAGACATTGATCATTCCTTTCCTGGCAGAGATTGCTACGCCATTAAAAGTTGTCATGTTATGACTAGTCTTTACTCTAGTGTCAAGAGTATCCGCCCGGCCCGGGGAGAACCCTCCGCTCCGCTCGAAATCCGCCGCCTCCGCCGCGCGCTCGAGGGGCGAGGCCCATCCCCTTGTGACCTCGGGACACTCCATCTCACCGTTGGACAATGAAAGAATCGTACCAGCCCCGTCCCGGGCCGCTGGGGCAACTTCTCACCGGGCATAACCATTTGGAATCATGATTTTAGTACGCATTCCGGGTAACGTTTTGCGACGTGCGACAAGCGGATCGGGAGTATCAAAAAACGCGCTCTCCCCTCGGCGCGGTCCGGTGATGTAACAACATTTGAGATCACTTTGGAAGTGCCTTGACATTATCGGCTGGGTTTCTAAGCTTCGACCATGACATCTCCCCGCCCCCCCGACCTCGAGCGATCGCTCATCGCGCCCCGGACCTCTGACCGGTGGCCCCGCGGGATCGCCTATCAGCAGGGGTTCCACATCCTCGGCACCCCCATCGGCTTCGGAAACGCGTCGAAGGCCGAGCTCCGGTTCGTCTCCTCCCTGGACGACCGGCCCCCCCGACGGGGAAGCCGGGTCGTGGCGAGCCGCTTCATCGCCTCGGCGGTGGGGGCGGACGAGCGGCGGATCGACGCATTGGGGCTGGACTACCACCAGATGATCAAGCTCGGTCGTATGGAGATGCACCTCTTCCCCTCGGGGCTCGGCCCCGGCGCGTCTCAGTTTCAGGTGGTCTTCAAGGGGAACCGCATTCTGTACAGCGGCGGCGTCTGCCTCCGGAAGCCCCTCTCCACCCAGCCTATCGATATTCCGCAGTGCGATCTCCTGCTGCTGGACGCCCGACCGGCGGATCCCAAGCCCCCGGCCCCCCTCGGCGTCGCCCAGAAGCTGGCGGGGTGGGTGGACCGGACCCTCGCCGCGGGCGCCGTCCCAGTGGTGGCGGCGGGCTCGGTGAACGCGGCCTTCGACGTCATGTGGGCGCTGGACCCCCTGGACATCCCCGTCCGGGCCCAGCGGGGGCTCTTCGAGACCTTCCGACGGACCGAATCCTACCGCTCCTTCTCCCCCCGCCTAAAGCGGCTGGAGCAGCGCGTGCCCCCCTCGGAGGTGGTGCTCTACCCCGCCGGACGCTGGCCCCGATCCCGGCTGTTCGACGCCCCCTCGGCGAAGAGCGCCTACGCCGGCCCCGGCCGCGAGGCACCGGCGTGGGCGGAGGCGGCCTTCCGGCTCGGAGAGGGGGAGGATCGAACCGGCATCGTCTCCTATGTCACCCGGACCGGCGCGTCCCAGGTGGCCCTCGGGGGACCGGGGGGGGATGATCGCCTCGTGGAGATGCTGACGAAGGCCGGCATCGAGACCTTTCGGGTCACCCCGCCGGTTCAGATCCCGCTGCCGTTCCGATAGCCTACCAGGGGCAGGCGACGGAGACGGTGTCCCCCCGCCGGTTGTACCTGCACTCATCGTCCCCGGCGGTCCGGAGCCGGACCCCCCCGTACTGATCGAGAAGCCCCGAGATCGTGCGGATCGCCTCCCAGAGGCGGTCTTCGTCTTCGGCCTCGAGGAAGCGGGCGGAGCCCAGGTTGGTCTTGGAGACGAAGACGGAGAGATCTTTGTAGTAGCCCGCGGGGATCTGCTCGGCCCGGCCCCAGAGGGCGGCGTACCGTCCCGCCATGGCCGGCCCGTCGTCGCCCAGATCCACCTTCTGGAAGATGGACGACTCGTACCTCGCGAGCCCCCGGAGGTCCGCCTCGAGCCGCCGGTTGGCCGAGAGGCGCTGCGCCACTTCGGAGGGGGTCAGCTTGAGGGAGGTCCGGATGACGATCCGGATGTCGATGGGTACCCGGAACCGCTCCGCCATGAACCGCTGCCGGGCCGACTCGGTCCCGAGCCCCTCCAGCTCCCGGACATCGTGGGGGGAGCGGCCGAGCAGGTTGACGATCACCGGCGGGCGGGCCGCCGTCACCGTGGTCTCGCTCCCCTGCCGGGAGACCGTCCACTGGGGCCCGAGGGCCTCGGCCATCGCCGTCTCGAGGGCCGCCTTGGCGCTCGATGAGCCCGACGACTCCCTCGAGAGGCCACAGGAGAGCGATGACAGGGCGATAGCGAGCGCGAAGGCGGCCGTAAAGGGATGCTGCATGGGGGGAGTCTACACCGTTCGGAGGAAAATCTCCAAGCGGATCGACCGGCAGCATCGATGAGATACCGGAGGGGATCCAATGAAACGTTTTTTTGCATCGAAATACACCCGTATCCCTGTTCAGCATTGTCTTTTCGTTGGCTTTGTCCGGCCGGAGCAGGTCCCCGAGGTCATGCCCTATCTTCGCTGCATATGCGACGCGTGCGAAGCGGCGTGCAGCGGGGACACCGTGTGCCGCCTGACGGATTCCGGAGTCACCGACACGGCACGGGGGACGGACACGGAAAGCGATCTGGATGGGGGGACCGGGATCTGAAGGGCGATACTCCCGGGGGGCTATCTCCTGGAATCGTCGCTTCGGCACTGCCCCCCCTCCATAGCGGTTTGTGGTTTCCTCTCCCGAGGTTTCGGTGTAAACAGGGGGAGTTTGTTTTTAAGGAGAAAGGTGAGAACAGATGAGTGACGTCAACACCAAGGTTCTGGATATCTTTCCGAAATGGCTCCAATCTCTCGGGGATGACATACGGACGATGATCAACGCGGCGGCGGACGAGAGGCTGGACAAGGAGGCGAGGCGGTATCTCGTGGGGGGCATCAACTACCTCTTCAAGTCCCTCGACCTCATCCCCGACGGGATCGACGACATCGGGTATCTGGACGACGCCTTCGTGCTCAGGCTCTCCGTGAAGGCCGCCCTGGAAGGGGACACCACGCCCCTCGACCCGGAGCTCCTGACCCTGCTGGAGGTGTTGGCCAAGGACGTGGAGATCCTCGAGGAGTTCCTTTCTCCGGATATCTTCAAACGGCTGGATGCCTATACGAGGAACCTCAAGAACGGGGCCGCCCGGGGCCGGATGGTGGAGGACATCGTCGAGGACCCGAGCATATACAACGAGCTCGCCGACGAGGCCAACGCCTTTGTTCAGGGGTTCTCGGCGCCCGGCTTCGCCAGGGACGAGAAGAACCTGATTAAGCTCACCGCATTCTTCGAGGCGAAGCTGCCGAAGTAATCTTGGTGGCGTGCGATCAAACACCTTTGACCGCGGCTGGGCGGTACGGTGACCCGGCCGCCACCCCCAGAAAAAACAGGAGTCACTCATGGGCCCAATAGCGATGGCCGCCGCGATAACGCTGGCGTTCGGAATCTTCACCTATTCCATCTACGGGAAGTGGCGTCTGCTCAAGGCGGGCGCCGGAGCGGACCGCTTCGACCGCGTGGGGGATCGCCTCAAGCGGATGGTGCTCGTCGCCTTTTTGCAGGCCAAGATGCCGAAGTACAAGGTGATGGGCCCGATTCACATGCTCATCTTCTGGGGCTTCCTGGTGCTCCTCGTCAACACCCTCATCCTGTGGGGGCGGGGGTTCGATCCGGAGTTCGACCTTTGGATTCTGGGGGAGAACCCCCTCGGGCATTTCTACCACTTCGTAAAGGATATCGTGACCGTGGTGGTGCTCGCCGCCGCCGGCCTGGCCCTCCTGAACCGCGTCGTGCTGAAACCCGAGCGGCTCACCAAGTCCGCCGAGGCGGGCCTCATCCTGCTCATCATCATCGTTATGATGGTGGCGGATCTCCTCTACTGGGGCGGTGAGCGCGTCCGGCTCGGCCAGACCGGCTTCGACGCGGCGGTGCCCTTCGCCTCACTGGTGGCGGAGGGGCTCTCGGGCATGGACGGAAAGCTGGTGTCCATCCTCGCCGCTGTCGGCTTCTGGACCCACTCGGTGTTGGTGCTGCTGTTTTTGAACCTGCTCCCCTACGGCAAGCACTTCCACGTGGTGACGGCCATCCCCAATGTCTTCCTCGGCCACCTGGACCCGCCGGGCCGCCTGCCCAAGGACGAGAACATCGAGAAGGAGATCCTGGAGGACGACGAGGAGGAGGACTGGGACGACGACAGCGATGATGAAGACGACGAGGAGGAGGACGAGATTTACGGCGTCTCCGAGATTCAGCACTTCACCTGGAAGGACCTCCTCGACATGTACTCCTGCACCGAATGCGGACGGTGCACGGACAACTGCCCCGCGGCCAAGACCGGCAAGCCCCTCAAGCCCAAGCAGTTCCTGACCGACCTGAGGAACCACCTCTACTCCCGGAAGTCCGAGCTCACCTCGGGGAAGATCGAATCGAAGGCGCTGGTGCCCGACGTGATCTCAGCAGAGGTCATCTGGAGTTGCACCACCTGCCGGGCCTGCGAGGAGGAGTGCCCGGTCACCATTTCGTATGTCGACAAGATGGTGAAGCTCCGCCGGGATCTGGTGGAGGGGCGCGGTGAGCCGCCGGCGGAGCTGGCCACTGCGCTTCGGGGCATGGAGACCAACCAGAACCCGTGGAACCTCTCGGCCATGGACCGGGGGGACTGGACGGACGATCTCGACGTGGAGGTGCCGGAGTTTGACAAGGACGCGCACGACTACCTCCTCTTCGTGGGGTGCATGGCGAGCTTCGACGACCGGGCCAAGAAGATCTCCCGGGCCCTCGTCAGGCTCCTCGACCAGGCCGGGATCAAGTTCGGCACCCTCGGCGGCGACGAGCCCTGCTGCGGCGAGACCGCGCGGCGGGCCGGGTCCGAGTCCAACGCCCGGATGATGCAGAACGAGAACATCGAGACCTTTCAGGAGATGGGGGTCAAGCGCATCATCACCGCCTGCCCCCACTGCTTCAATACATTCAAGCACGAGTACCCGGAGTTCGGCGGCGACTACGAGGTGTTCCACCACACCGAGCTGCTGGAGACGCTGGTGGCGGACGGGAAGATCAAGCCGGAGGCGCGCATCGAGCAGCGCATCGCCTACCACGACGGCTGCTACCTCGGGCGGTACAACGATATCTTCGACGCGCCGCGTCGGATCCTGGAGAGCATCCCCGGAGTCACTCTGGAGGAGGTGCCCACCCGCCGGAAGCGGGCACTCTGCTGCGGCGCCGGGGGCGGACGGTTCTTCATGGAGGAGGAGGGGGAGCGGGTGAACAACCGCCGGGTGGAGGAGCTCCTGAAGGCCGAGCCCAAGACCATCGCCTCGGCCTGTCCCTACTGCATGACCATGCTCTCCGACGGCCTCAAGGCCAAGGATCTCTTCGACGGCAAGGGGCAGCTCGACGTGGCCGAGCTCCTTGCCATCTCCGCCGGCCTCGAGCCGCGGAAGCTCCTCAAAGAGCGCCCCGAATAGACAGGATTCCCGGCGTTAGGGGATGAGATAGCCCCTCGCGATATCGTTGAAGGCGGCCACCTCCTTTTCACACCACCCGTCACTCCGACCGAGGGCCTCGGCCATGAGCGCCGCGACCCGGGGGGCCATCGCCACGGCGGCGCGGGCGTCGAGGAAGGCGGCGCGGCTCCGCCGGGAGAGGTAGTCGTCCACGGTGCGGGCCATCTCGTGGCGGACCGACCACACGACCTCGCCGGCGCGGTAGGGGAGCGCGTCGTGGAGCTTCACGGCGAGGGCGGGGTCGGACCGGATGAGCGCCGCCACCGCCGGGGCGTCGCTGCCGTACCCCGCCAGCTCGTTGTACCGACTGGCGTCCCCCGCGGCGCCGTGGACGGGGAGGGTCCGGGTAAGGCAGGGGCGGTCCGGCAGATCGCCGATGGGGATCGCCTGATCCACGCAGTCCTCGGCCATGTTGCGGTAGGTGGTCCACTTGCCGCCGGCGACGGTGATGAGCCCGGACCGGGAGATCTCGATGGTGTGATCTCTCGACAGGGCGGCGGTGTTCCCGTCGTCCCCGGCGCCCACCAGGGGCCGGATGCCGGTAAAGACGGCCAGGACATCCTCCCGCGCGGGGGGCCGCTCCAGGTAACCCCCGGCGGTCTCGAGGATGAGCTCGATCTCCTCGTCCAGGGCCCGGGGCTCGAGGTCCACCCGGGGGATGGGGGTGTCCGTGGTGCCGACGATGACATGCCCGTGCCAGGGCACCGCGAACATCACCCGCCCGTCCCGCGTGTGGGGCACCATGATGGCGGAGTCCCCGGCCAGGAAGGATCGGTCGAAGGTGAGATGAACCCCCTGGGACGGCGCGATGATGGGGCGCGCGTCCCCTGCGTCCATCCGGCGGACGGCGTCGGTGAACGGGCCGGTGGCGTTCACGGTGACGCGGGCTTCGAGGCGGAGCGACTCGCCGCTCTCCTCGTCCACCGCGACCACCCCGCCCACGAGGCCCCCCGCGTCTTTCAAGAGCCCGGTCACGCGGACGTAGTTGACCGCCGCGGCGCCCTGCTCCCAGGCGGTCTGGGCCAGGTTGACCAGGAGCCGGGCGTCGTCGAACTGCCCGTCGTGGTAGGCGACGCCCCCCCGCAGCCCGTCCCGCTCGATGTTCGGCAGCCGCGAGACGGTCTCCGCCGCCGAGAGGGTCCTGGACTTCCCGAACTGGTACCGCCCGGCGAGCACGTCGTAGATCTTCATCCCCAGGCCGTAGAAGGGGGCCTCCCACCAGCTGTAGTTGGGGACGATAAACTCGAGATCCGACACCAGATGGGGGGCGTTCTTGAGCAGGATCCCCCGCTCCTTCAGCGCCTCCATGACCAGGGAGATGTTGCCCTGTTGGAGGTAGCGTACCCCGCCGTGGACGAGCTTGGTGGATCGGGAGGAGGTGCCCTTGCCGAAGTCCGACTGCTCCAGGAGCGCCACGTCGAACCCCCGGGACGCCGCGTCCACCGCCGCCCCCAGGCCGGTGGCCCCCCCGCCGATGATCACCAGATCCCAGGGCCGCCGCCGGTCCCGCAGCCGGTCGATGAGGGCGCTTCGGTCGATGAGAGCGGTCATGGCTGCAGTTATCCCCGGTTCGGGGAGCTCACCCCCCGTTCATGGGGGCCTCCGGCGGCTCGGGCGGGGGCTCCGTGGCGCCGAGCAGCTCCCCCTTCTTGTTCTTGTGGCGTTCGGGCTCGTCTTTTTCCGCGGACCACTTCCGGTCCATCTTGTGTCCGTGTTGCGCGAGCATCCGGTGGAGGCAGGGGCCGAGCCCCGGTCCGGAGCGATCGATCCAGAAGTAGGAGGGCCCATCGCCGCGGGTATCGAGATGGATGAAACCTGAGGAGGGGTAGAAGCCCACCCCCACGTGGCCCAGCTTTCGCGCCTCCCGGGCCACCGCGGCGAGGGGGACTCCAGGGACCATGAAGTCCACGGCCAACCCCTTCTGGTGGTTGCTCTCGCTCGTGGCGTTCGGGGCCTCCCTGTACCCGGAGATGATGTTGATCTGTCGGGCGTCGAAGCGGTCCGCGATCCGGTAGAGCAGCTTGAGCAACCGGAGGTGGATATCGTGCTCCCCGTCGGTGTGCTTGTCCCGCATCAGGTGCTTGAACGATTCGATGACCTCGGGATCGAGGGTCCCGTCCGGGAGATAGGGAAACACGCGGATGCGCTCTCCGTGGTTGACCGCGTAGAGGATTAGATCCCGCAGCCCGTCACGATAGCGGATCTTGGGGCCCTTGTGTCTCTTCTGCCAGTTCCGGACCATCCGCCGGTACTTGGGGGGGGCGAACCGCGAGCATCGGGGCCGCTTCCTGGCCTTCTTCCTCCGGGGTCGTTTCTTCTTCTTGACGACGGAGGAGGTGTTTGTTGCGTCCTGGACCGCGGTCTCAACCGGGACTGCATCACACCACGCGGTATCGGGAAGGGTTAAGGCCAGAATGATAACGGTAGTCAAAGCTTTCATCAGTTTTCACTTATAATGTAATTTGTTCAAAATCAAAAGTCCTTACGAGTTTGACTTGCCTTTTTTATTCCGACTGACAAGAATCAAGATCCTTGCAAGGGAATCTGCATCTGGTATGAATTCTGGGTCGGAAAGAGAGTCACTTTGATACGCACTATTCGTTCTAGAAATTATGCCGGCAGTGTCCACGGCGTCTTCCTCGCGATAGTGTTTGCGGTTTCGGGGGTGTTGATAACGACCCTCGAAACCTGGATCCCGTCAATGGCGGTCAGACCCGACGAGCCGGCGCCTGTGACAGTGCGGCTCCCGTCGACCTACTTTCGCATCACCCTCTATCGAAACACCGTCCACTATCTCGCCACCTCCACCTCCGAGTGCTCCAACATGCTCGCCAGGGGTGACGTGCTCCGCAAGGCCTCGGAGTGCGGCGGGCTGGTGGCCGCGGTGGAGGCGGAACGCCGCGCCCACCCGCCCCTTTTCCTGGGGGGGCTGTTCGCGCTCTACCTGGTGACCGGGCTCATCCTGACCGGGATCATGCGACACCGGAACATGGGGCGGGCCCGACTGCTCAGGGCGCAGGCCACGGTGGTCCTGCTGCTCATCTTCTCCATGGTCGTCTCCAAGGCGATTCTGTTGTTCACCTCCCTCCCCGCCATCATCGTCCCCGCGCTCTTCCTCCCGGTCATGTCGGGGTACTATTTCAGGCGCCAGATCGCCCTCGCTGTTGTCGTGGTGACCTCCCTGGCCATGGTGTCGATGATTCAATTCGACATCGCCGCCTTTCTGGTCTTCACAGTCTCGGGACTGGCGGCGGTGTTGGTCGCCAAGCGGCGGGTCCACCGCGGGCGGACCATGCTCAAGGCGGGCGCCCTGGCGGGGTGGGTCTCCCTTCTGCTGGTGGTCGTGACGACCATGGTCTTCGCGAAGACCTTCAAAATTCACGACGATCCGGCGGAGCACCTCGATCCGCGGTACTCCATCTGGATCGCCTCGGTGCTCGGGGGGGTCGGATCCGGTATTTTGGCCTTTGTCTTCGCGCCCCTGACCGGGTGGCTCCTGGGGGAGGTGTCCCGGAGCCGGCTGCTCGATCTGCAGGATCTCAACAACCCGCTGCTGAAGCGGCTCCAGGAGCGGGCCGCCAGCACCTGGGAGCACTCCCGGGCCATGGCCAACCTCGCGGAGGCGGCGGTGAATGCCATCGGCGCCAACCCCACCCTGGTCCGCGTGGGGGCCTATTACCACGACGTGGGGAAGAGCAACCACCCGGACTACTTTATCGAAAACCAGGGGGGAGGCGCCAATCCCCATGACGAGCTGACCCCGGACGAGTCCGCCAGCCGCATCTTCCGACATGTCACCGACGGTACCAAGATGCTCCGGCAGGAGGGCATCCCGGAGGATGTCGTGGAGTTCTGCTACAGCCACCACGGGACGAGCCTCCTCGAGTACTTCTGGCACAAGGTCATGGCCGCCGGTAACCCCGACGAGTTCACCGAGCGGGACTTCACCTACCCCGGCTACAAGCCCACCACCCGGGAGACGGGCATCCTCATGCTGGTGGACGCCATCGAGGCCGGAGCGCGGACAGTGGACCACCCGGACAAGGACGCCTTCACGGCGCTGGTGCGGGCTATCGTATTCTCCAAGCTCTCCCAGGGGCAGCTCGACGAATCCGGGCTCAGCCTGGCGGACCTCCGCGTCGTCGTGAACACCCTGGTGGACACCCTTGTCAACATGTACCACGCTCGCATCAAGTATCCGTGGCAGACCGGCGACACCGATTCCTACACCAAGTTGAGCTCCTCGGCGCCGCCCCCGGCGGACGAGGAAGACGACGACGCGGACGGGGAGCCGCCCCCGAAACGGGCCACCCAGCCCGCCAACGTGAAGGCCCCGTTTCCCAAGGCCGACGACGCAGAGGAGGGAAAGCGGAAAAAGAAGGAGACACCGGTGAGCCCCACAGCGATGACGGTGATTAAGAAAGCCGATGATCCGGAGCGGGAGACCCCCATTGACTTGAGACGGAGCAATGAGACCGGAAAAGCCAAGGCAACGAAGCCCGTCGTCGGCCAGACCCCCTTCAAGGAGCGGAGCACGCTCCAGCCGCCGCCGGGGCCTGACGCGACGGGGCAGAAGACGGTCCTGGAGCGCCGCCCCGCGCCGAAATCCGCCGGGGTCGGGCAGAAGACGGTCCTGGAGCGCCCCGCGCCGAAATCCGCCGAGGTCGGGCAGAAGACAGTCCTGGAGCGCCCCGCGCCCAAGCCGAAGCTCGCCCGAGTCGAGTCGAACCAGACCACCCTCCCGGAGGGTCCGGGACTGAAACTCGACGCAGACGGCAAGCCTCTGAAACCGAAGCCCGCGAGGAAAGCGGAACCCACAAAGCGCTGAGCAGGGGCGATCCTAGTGATCGCCCTCTTTGTTGTTTTCCGCAATCTTTTGGGGGGATCCTGTTCTTGTCACTCTGGGATCCAATTACGAGATTCGGGCGTTTTTCCAAGGAGTAGATCGATGTTCAACAGCCAACGAAATCGCGGAATAGTCTGGGCCGTTATCGGGGTAACTTTTTTTACGGCATTGATGCTGTTGGGGTGTCGCCGCTCCGGCGCGACTCGGCCGGTGGATTCCGAGACCGACACCGGGGGCGACTCGGTTGACGGGGACAGTGACGGCGATGGAGATGGCGACGCGGACGGGGATGGCGACGCGGATGCGGATGGGGATTCAGACACGGATGCGGATGGTGACGGTGACTCTGACGCGGATGGCGACACGGATACGGACGGGGACGCCGATAGTGATACGGATACAGACACTGACGGCGACACGGATACCGACGGAGACACGGATGCCGACGGAGACGGCGACTCGGATGCTGACGGAGACGGAGACACGGATGCCGACGGAGACGGCGACACGGATGCCGACGGGGACGGCGACTCGGATGCCGACAGCGACACCGCCTCCGGTACCCCGTCGGAATGCGCGGGCGAGGGGGAAACCATCCTCGCGATGCCGGATACCCCGGACTGCTGTCCGGGGCTAAGCCGTATCTATGTCACCAACGGTCCCCCGGAGTGCGAGCCTTTGGAGGGGGGGATGCTCTGCTCAGATTGTCCGAACGGCACCTGTGAGGATCACGAAGACCACTGCAACTGCTCGGAGGACTGTCCGACTGAATGTGAGGCGCTGGGCGGCGTCTGCTCCCCGATCGCCGGCGGCTGCGCGGCGTGCCCGGACGGCGCCTTCGTCCACCCCACCCGGGCGGGCTGCGGTCAAAGCGAGTGGTGTTGCGTTCAGGAGACACCGCCAACGAACGATTGTACCGACATCGGCGGCGTGTGCACGACGTTCGGCGAGTGTCCCGATGCATGGCACGAGGTCCGCACCTCCTGCGGCCCCGGCTCCGACGTGCTCGCTTGTTGCATGCCGGACGGCGATCTCTGTCCCGGGTATCCGAAGGGGTGCGTCGATCGCGGCGGTGTCTGCACCTACGCCCGTTGGGAGATGTGCCCCGAGGGCACCGAGCCGTACGACCTCCAAGCGGATCAGGGGGGGTGCGAGCTGCCCTCGGACGGGTGGTGCTGTGTCGAGGCGCCGGCGTCGAGCTGCAGTGACACCCCGTATGTGATGTGCGTGCCCGGCGAGTGCGAGGGGTGCTTCATCCCGGCCCAGGACACCGGGCTGACCTGTGAGGAGGGGCGGGCCTGCTGTGTGGATGCGTGCCATTGACTCGGCACAGACCCCCCCTTGATCGGAAGGGTCATCCCTTCCCCGTCAGCACCTCCTTCAAATACCGCCCGGTGTGAGACCTCCGCTTCCTGGCGATCTGCTCGGGGGTGCCCTCGGCGATGATGCGCCCGCCGGCCTGGCCCCCCTCGGGGCCGAGGTCGATGACCCAGTCGGCGCACTTGACCACATCGAGGTTGTGCTCGATGACGGCCACGGTGTTGCCCTGGTCGACGAGGATGGAGAGGACCTCGAGGAGCTTCTTGATGTCGTGGAAGTGGAGCCCGGTGGTGGGCTCGTCCAGCACATAGAGGGTGCGGCCGGTGGCCCGCTTGGCGAGCTCCCTCGAGAGCTTGATGCGCTGGGCCTCGCCGCCGGAAAGTGTTGTGGCCTGCTGGCCGAGCTGCACGTACCCCATGCCCACGTCCTCCAGGGTCTTCAGGATGCGCTTCACCTTGGGGAAGTTCTTGAAGAGCCGCACCCCGTCGGAGACGGTGGTGTCCAGAATCTCCCGGATGTTCTTTCCTTTGAAGCGCACCCTCAGGGTCGCTTCGTTATACCGCTTGCCCCGGCACACCTCGCAGGGCACGTGGACGTCCGCTAAAAAGTGCATCTCCACCTTGGTGATCCCGGCGCCGCCGCACGCCTCGCACCGGCCGCCCTTCACGTTGAAGCTGAACCGTCCGGGGGTGTAGCCGAAGGCCCGGGCCTCCGGGGTCTCGGCCATGATCTTGCGGATCTCGTCGAACGCTTTGGTGTACGTGGCGGGGTTGGATCGGGGGGTGCGGCCGATGGGCTTCTGATCGATGTGGATCACCTTGTCGAGCTGCTCGGTCCCCTTGAGGGCGCGGAAGGGCCCGTGGGGGGAGACCTCGCCGTGGAGCGTCCGCTTGAGGGCCGGGAGCAGGGTCTGGGTGAGGAGGGAGCTCTTGCCCGCGCCGGAGACCCCGGTGAAGACAGCGAAGACGCCGAGGGGCAGCTCCAGATCCACGTCCCGGAGGTTATTGACAGAGGCCCCGGTGAGCTGGATCGCCCCCGTGGGTTTGCGCCGGACGCCGGGGACGGGGATCTGCTCCCGGTCTGAGAGGTAGCGGCCGGTGATGGAGGTCTGGTGGCGGGCCACCTGTCGTGGGGTCCCCTGGCACACCAGCTCCCCCCCGGTGGAGCCGGCGCCGGGGCCGAAGTCCACCACGTGGTCCGCCCGCTCGATGGTGCCCCGGTCGTGCTCCACCACGATGACCGTGTTGCCGAGCTCCTTGAGCCCCACCAATGCGTCCAGGAGCCGGTCCCCGTCCCTGGGGTGGAGGCCGATGGAGGGCTCGTCCAGCACGTACATTACGCCGGTGAGCTCGGAGCCGAGCTGGCTCGCCAGGCGGATGCGCTGGGCCTCCCCCCCGGAGAGGGAGGGGCCGAGGCGGTCCAGGGTCAGGTAGTTGAGCCCCACGTTGACCAGGAACTGCAACCGGGCGCCGATCTCGTGGAGCACCTCCTCCGCCACGATGGCGTTGTTGCCCGTGAGGTTCAGGCCTTCGAACCATTTCTTGGCGTCCGCCACGCTCATGGCGGTGATCTGATGGATGGCGGTGCCCTCGATGAGCACCGCCCGGGACTCCTCCTTGAGCCGGGCGCCGCCGCAGTCGGTGCAGGGAACGTTGGAGAGGTACTGCTGGTAGTACTCCCGCATGCCGGGGGACTTGGTCTGGTGGAGGCGGCGGAGCATGGACCGGGCCACCCCCTCGAACTTCATGGCGTAGGTGCCGTGGGACTCCCCCCGGTTCCACCGCACCTTCACCCGCTCCCGGCCGGAGCCGTTGAGGATGAGCTCCTGCTCGGCCTTGGAGAGCTTGCGCCAGGGGGTGTCGAGGTCGATGCCGAAGTCCCGCTCCAAGGCCTCGAAGATGCGGTAGTTCCAGCCGTCCCCCCGCTGCATCATTCCCGCGAAGGGGCGGATGGCCCCCTGGTAGACGGAGAGGCTGTCGTCGGGCACGATGAGCTTGGGATCGATCTCCAGCCGCGTGCCGAGGCCGTTGCAGGAGGGGCAGGCGCCGATCGGGGAGTTGAAGGAGAAGGAGAGGGGGGAGAGCTCCTGGAACCCCACCTTGCACTCCACGCAGGCCCGCTCGGAGGAGAAGCGCCGCTCCTCCCCACCGTCGACGGCGAGGATGATCTCTCCGCCGCTCTGCGCGAGCGCGGTCTCCACGGAGTCCGCCAGCCGGGCGGGATCGGTGCGCCCCGCCGTGACCCGATCCACCACCAACTCCAGGGTGTGCTTGCGTTTCTTGTCGAGCTTGGGCAGCGCATCGTCGAGCCGCAGCTCCTCGCCATCCACCCGCATCCGGACGAACCCCTGCTCCCGGGCGTCCGAGAGGAGCTCCCGATGCTCCCCCTTCCGGGCGACCACCAGGGGCGCCAGGATCCGGAGGCGCGTACCGGCGGGCAGGGTCCCGATCTCCTCCACCACCTCCTGGGCGCTCAGCCGGGAGATCTCCCGGCCGCACAGGTGGCAGTGCTGGGTGCCCACCCGGGCGAAGAGAACCCGCATATAGTCGTACACCTCCGTGATGGTTCCCACCGTGGATCGGGGGTTGCCCGAGGCAGACTTCTGCTCGATGGCGATGGTGGGGGAGAGGCCCGAGATCTTGTCGTAGTGGGGCTTCTCGAGCTGACCGAGGAACTGCCGAGCATAGGCGGAGAGGGACTCCACGTACCGCCGCTGCCCCTCCGCGTAGAGGGTATCGAAGGCGAGGGAGGACTTGCCGGATCCGGAGACGCCGGTGAAGACCACCAGCTTGTGCTTGGGGATTCTCAGCTCATCGATTCTCAGATTGTGCTCGCGGGCGCCCTTGATATAGATGTGGTCCTTTTTCATGTTACGGAAATTACGTCGTGCACCTCAAAACGCAATCAAATTCTTGATCCGACTGGCCGGCCGCTGTCCGATGAACCTCCATGACGATAAGGATATCTGAGGGCAAGGAACAGATATATTTCGGAGGAAGCTCGGTGAAAAAAAGAAGGGGCGGCAAGCGCCGCCCCTTCTGCACGGGTCAGGTCAGTAAGTCATCATCAGGTCACTGATTCTTCTTGTTCAACCTCAGCTGCAAGGGACGAAATGTCGATGGGGGTGGAGAAGTCAGCGGAGTTTCCGTTGGAAGCGGGGCTCGAGGTCTGGTGGTTGAGCTTCTGATGGATGAAGTGCACGAGATCATCAAAGCAATAGGGCTTGGGCACGAAGCCGACGACGCCGGTATCTGCCTTCGCGAGTTGGATCGGAGAGAGGTGGTACGCGGACATCATGATAGTGATGGTACGAGGATAGGCGGATCGGATTTTCCGTGCGAGCTGCAGGCCGTTCATTTCGGGCATCATCAGATCAATCAGTACTGCCGCATAGTCTGTCTGTTCCATGAGAGTGAGCGCCTCGATGCCGTTGTTGACGCCGACCGCATCAAAACCCTCCAATCTGAGACCGATGGCGAGGGAGTTCATTTCATTCGGATCGTCATCCACAATGAGAAGTTTCGGCTTGTTCTCTTTCGGTAGGGAAGTAATCATTTCTCAAATCTCCAAAGGTCGAGAGCCCGACACCTGGCTTTTTTGTCTGCAAGGGCTATGCCCACCCCCTTGTGAGCCCATTGATGGAAATTAAATTGTATTAATTACAAAAGGTTATGAAGCTTTTATGGAGCATGTGAACAGTTGTTGCGGTTTGCCCCCGTTTTCAGGGTTGAAATCTTAAAAATCACAACTGAAATTCAGTGGTATCGTACCAATCGGTTGGATTAGCTTGTTTTCCTTTAGAACATGAGAGATACCGGTCTGGTAAAATCATTAAATGGCGTTGCCACTTGTATAGAAATATGCCACGAAATTGTAGTGATTGAGGCGTGAGGATGGTTGACCAAATCGGGAACTGCAGGATAGTGGAGGAGGTCGGATCCGGGGGGATGGCGGTAGTCTACAAAGCCGTACAGGACCAGCTCGGCCGGACCGTGGCCATCAAGGCGCTCAAATCCTCTATCGCCCAGGAATCCCAGTTCGCCGAGCGGTTCGAGCGGGAAGCGCGCTTCATGGCGGCTTTTCAGCAGGAAAACATCATCAATATCCACGATTTCGTGAAGCTCGAGAACACGATGTACATCATTATGGAGTACGTCGAGGGAATCGATCTCTACGACTTGTTGGAAGACGGGAAGGGACTCACCGCGGAGGGCGCCGCGATTATCGCCCTCCAGGTGGCTCGGGCACTCAATCACGCTCATTTTCGAGGCGTTATCCACCGCGATATCAAACCGGCGAATATCATGGTGTCGATTCAGGGGGACGTGAAGCTCATGGATTTCGGCATCGCCCATGCGGATACGCTCTCGGATTTGACGGAGACGGGCACCGGTCTGGGGACGCCGTCCTATATGTCCCCGGAGCAGATTCTGGGCGAGAAGCTGGACGCCCGATCCGATATCTGGTCGCTCGGCGTGGTGTTCTACCAGATGCTCACGGGGTCGAAACCCTTCATCGAGGACGCGAAGCGCTCCGTGCTACAGAAGATCCGCCTGGATCGATACATCCTGGCTCGAAAGGTCAACTCCGATGTACCGCGGGTGCTGGAACGGATACTGTCCCGCTGTATGGCGAAGCTACCGGCGGATCGGTATCCGTCAATGCAGGCGTTGATTCACGATCTGGAGGATTTCCTCGCATCCAGAGTGCTCGTCAACTACAACGCCTACATGGTGAGCTTTTTGGAACGACGGGGGGTGCTCAGCGAGAACGAAGCCAGCACCATTCTCGCCACCGGGGCCTCCCGTTCCGGACACCAGCGGATGTTGAGCGAAGACAAGAATATCCTGCAGTCCATCGGCTTTCTGCATGTCATCGTGCTGTCGCTGCTTCTCGTAGGGGGGCTGGCGATTCAGCTCACCGCTCCGGATTCTCCCCGTAGGCAACAGGCGCCTACGGCGGGAATCGCGCTGGCGCCTTCGAAGGCGGGTTACCTGAAAGTCGTGGCCAATCCTTGGGCCAAGGTTCAGGTGGACGGAGAATATTTGGCGACCACTCCCTTTGCCCGAGCCCTGCCGCTCACTCCGGGGGTTCACTATGTGGAGCTCATCCATCCCGTCTTCGAAAATCTGGTGCGGGAGGTGACCATCAAGCCCGGTGAGACACTGGAGATGGTGGAGCAGCTCGCCAAGGCGCCGTCCGAACCCGGGGGGGAACGATGAGCCGGGTTCGTTTCTTACATGCCCTTGTGGTGTCCTCACTGCTCCACTGCGGTCCCGTCGCCGCCTGGACCCACATGGCCAGGGCCGGGGAGACGCTGGAGCAGCTCGCGGTCCGTTACTACGGAGACAAGGATAGGGTCATCGTTATCCGGGCGGCCAACGGGTTTGTCCACCCTGACGATGGGCGTCTGGCCGAGGGAGAACGCGTCGAAATCCCGGAAGTGTTCTATTACAAGATTAGTACGGATGATACCTGGAGCAGTCTCGCCAACCAGTTCCTCTCCTCCCCACGCCGCGCCAGATTCCTTGCAGAGATGAACGGTTTCGAGTCGGAACAGCTCCCGGCAAAGGGAAGCATCATCAAGATCCCCTATCACCTGAGGCATATTTTCGCCCAAGGCGAGACCCTGAAATCAGTCACCCGACTCTACTATAAAAACAGCCGATCCGTTGACTGGCTGAGAAAGTACAACTCTCCAAACAAAAAGAAGTACAGCCGGGGAGAGGTGATTATCGTTCCGCTGATCGCGCTGGCGCTGACCAAAGAGGAGGCGACGCGAATCAACGACATCCGCGCCAGGCAGCACACCAGTGAGGAGGCCGAGGAGCAGGACTTGACCCGGGTGGCCATTCTCGGACTCAAGCGGTCTTATGAGAAGGGTCAATATGTCCAGATCGTGGCGTCGGCATCTCGACTCATCGGATTCGGTCAGTTGACCGTACCTCAGGAAATCGGTGTCCACAACTATCTCGCTTACGCGTATGTGGCGCTGGATGAGAGAGCGCTCGCGGTGGAGTCGTTCAAACGGGCGCTGTCGCTTCAACCGGAGATGGAGCTCTCCTCCATCACCAACAGTCCCAAAATACTCGAGGTATTCGAGGAGGCAAAGCGGGCGGTGTTGAAAGCGGATAAGGCGCCCCCGTCAGGAGAGAAGGGGCGATGAAAAAATATCCTGAGGAAGAATTTTATTTACGGAATAATTGTCTATATGATTGCGAAATCACCCGATTGACAAAGACTATAATAAAAAGTCTAGGTTAAAAAAAGGAGGAGAACGGATGAAACGTTTGTCAATATTGATGGTTGCGGCAGTTATCGTAACTGTTTCTGCATTACTCTTCAGCTGCGATTCGGAAGAAAAGAAGACCTATGAGGTCACCGTCACCTGGGAGATCGGCGGTATCCCCAGTTGTGAATCTTCTCCCCTTCCGGCGGATTTCGGGGGGGAACCCCTGAACTTCGATGAAATCGCCGTTACCGTGTATGACGATGAGAAGGATATCGCGAAAGGCAAGGCGCCGATCATGGAAGGGTTGAAGACGGACTGCTCGGATATGGAGTACACCATCGAAGACATCGATCGGGGGAGCTACTTCGTAGTGATCGAGGCCATCGCCACCCATGACGGTGAGACCTTGCCGTACTTCAAAGGACGCACCGAAATCGATGTTCCGAACGACGAGCCGACCGCGGTCTCCCTGTCGAAAAACACCGGTTCCATCAATGTCGGATGGAGCTTCGAGAATCTGCGGATGTGCGGATCGAATGACGTGGAGGAGGTCAAGATTATCCTCAAGAGCGAGGGGGATACCATGGAATCGGATCCCATCCCGTGTGATGATGGGGATTATACTTTCGAGGGGTTGGACTGGGATTTCTACGAGCTCCAAGTCGAGGGAATGGATTCCGGCGGCGACGTCATTTTCAAGGGTACCTACATGGCCGAGCCTTCCGAGGACACCGGCGAAGGCCCCGATGCCGGCGATGAGGATGACGCCGGAACGGACGAGGAGAATCTTCTCGAGATTCGGTGGGGGAGCAGCCTGGAAGTCCTTGTTGTGCTCGCCGAAGTCTGAGACGGGCTTCGCTTCTGCACTTTTCCAATCACTCAACAGGAGAACTGAGATGTCCGATAAACACTGTCGAGTTGCGGTGCTCCTCTCGGGCGGAGGAACGACGATGGTTAACCTTCAGGAGCATATCGAGAAGGGCGAGATCCCGGCCGAAATTGTGGTGGTGGTGTCCAGCCGGAAGAAGGTGCTCGGCATTGAACGGGCGTCGCAGCTCGGTCTCGATACCCGGGTCCTTCGGCGCAAGCCCTTCATCAGGGACGGTGTCTTCGACCCGGAAGCCTACTCTCGTGGACTGGTGGAGTTGTTGGAGCCGTTCGCGCCGGACCTCGTGGTCATGGCCGGGTTCATGACACGCCTGTCCGCCCCGGTTCTCAATCGCTTCGACGTGCTCAATGTCCACCCGGCGCTGCTCCCCATGTTCGGCGGTGAAGGGTACTACGGACATCATGTCCATGAAGCGGTGCTGGCGGCGGGGGTCAAGGTGACCGGCGCGACGGTTCACTTCGCTGATCCCCAGTATGATCACGGTCCCATCATTCTGCAGGAGGCGGTGCCGGTGGAAGAGGACGATACCCCGGACACGCTGGCGGACCGAGTGCAAGCCTGCGAGCGTCGCATCTATCCCAAGGCGGTGGCCCTCTATGCCAGAGGGCTTCTCAAGCGAGAGGGGAACCGCGTCCACATCATCGAGGGATCATGAACGAAGAAGGACAATATACATATCGCTTTCCACGGCCGATGGTGACGGTGGACGCCGTTGTGTTCAGGCAGGCCGAGGATCACCTGGAGGTATTGGTCATCGAAAGGGGGCACCCGCCTTTCGAGGGACAGCCGGCCTTCCCGGGAGGTTTCGTCGAAATGGACGAGGATCTGGTGGACGCTGCGAAACGGGAGCTCTATGAGGAGACCGGTCTTCGTGGCGTTGATCTGGTACAGCTCGCGACGTTCGGTCAGCCCGGTCGCGATCCCCGCGGACGGAACGTCACCATTGTCTATGTCGGGATCGCCGAGGGAAACACGGCGGTGAAGGGCGGTGACGATGCCGCGCACGCCTTTTGGATGTCCATGCAGCAACCGCTGAAGCTGGCCTTCGACCATAATGAAATACTCACGATCGCGCTGTCGTGGTTCGAGAATCAAGGCGTCTGACCCGCAAGTCGAGGCAATTCGCTACAACCGTAAGATGACCACGATCGTCCTGGACGACGCGATCTCGCCTTCATCCCTCAACATGTCATCAGACCGATCCGCCACGGTACGTTCGAACCTCAGGCGGACCGAGTCGGTGAAAACAAAAAAAAGAGGGACACTCAACGTGTCCCTCTTTCAAACGCATAACGAGACTGAAATGACAGATTGCGAACTACTTCTTTCTCTTACCGCCGACGAAATCCTTGAGCGCTTGAGCAGGCTTGAAAGCAACTGTCGTCTGGGCTTTGATCTTGATTTTCTCACCTGTCTGGGGATTGCGGCCCGTCCGCGCCGAGCGTTTTCTCTTGTTGAAGGTGCCAAAGCCCGGGAAAGAGAAACGCTCTTCCTTCTTGATGGACTTTTTCATCTCCTCGAACGAGGCATCAATGACAGCTTGGATAGCTTTCTTGGACAACCCCTCAGGAACCGTTTTGGCTTTCGCCACTGCTTCGATCAATTCTGCCTTTGTCATTTTCTTTCTCCTTTTCATGACAATATTGATTTTGGGTTTAAACTCAAAGAGTTTCCCATCCCGTAGAATTACATCGAATCATATGTTCAGGCATTTGGGCTGTCAAGAAAAAAAGAAGTATTGAGAAAAGATTTTCCTTTCCCTACAAGCTCCATAGCGATCGGATGTCCGGAAAACCGCTTGAGCCAAACACTTCAGTAAACAAAAAAAAGATTGTGTTGATATTTCAATAGGTAGAGCATATCGTTTTCGGTATTATCAATAAACAAGCAGTAAAATAAATTTTTGTAGAAAAATATCATATGATATCAAAAGGTTGTAGGCTTAACGGCTCGTTTAGCGAGATCTTTGAAGGATAATCTTTCTTTTAAAATAATTTTGGATATTTGCAATAACCGTACCGTTTTTGTTCAATCGGTGTATTTGATAGATATGGTAGATTCTGTAGATATATATTCGCAAGGACAGGCTTTAAATCACGCTATTGTGATGTTGTCCCCTTGCGAGATGATGCAGGATAGGACACAATCAGTCCAGATCGATAAACTTCAAGAAAGGAAACATTTACCATGCGAAAAGTCGCCATTGTCTTCATCGTTTTAGTGGGTATGTGTATTTTCTTCTCGGGGTGCGACAAACTCACGGGAGGTGGAGATGCGCCTCAACAGCCCGTAGTCCCTGGTCAGCCTGGGATGCCTGGCCAACCCGGCGTGGTGCCGGGGCAGCCCCCAATGCCCGGTCAGCCAGCGGTTCCCGGCCAGCCCGCGGTAGCCGTTCCCGGCCAGCCGATGGTTCCCGGACAACCCGCTCCCGTGGTTCCCGGCCAGCCGATGGTGCCGGGGCAACCCGCTCCCATTCCCGGCCAGCCCGTGCCCACTCCTGTGGCGGCTCCGGGGCAGCCCGCCGCTCCGGGACAGCCTCCCGTCGCGGCCCCCGCTCCTGGCCAGCCCGCAGCCGGTGAACCGGCAACCCCGACACCTCCCACTCCGACGGGAGATCCGTTGACGGATAGATTGAACGCCAAACAGTTCGAGGTTGCGGCCGATTTCTCACCGACCAGCGCGCTGCTCAAACAGGAGCTCGAGAAGAACAAGCCGCAGGAGTACCAGGTACAGCTCCCCGGTCCCCCGTATTGTCATACCTTCATCGCGGTTGCAGGGGATGGCGTAAAGAATATCGATCTGAAACTCGAGTCTCCCACCGGGGTTCAGGAGGCAGCGGATGACAGCAACGAGAATGTGGCGGTCATCGCCAAGCATTGCCCGACCGTACCGGGATCGTATAAGCTGACGACTTCCATTCCCAAAGGGAGCGGTGAGTTCGCGATACAGGTGTTCTCCAAGTAACCCGCAATCAGATTCGATGAGAAAAAGAATAAATTGATTGCCGTATGTCATCATGCTAGCCTTGTTTTCAGCCATTTGGGAGGCCTATCATGCGGATAATCGAAACCGAAGAGGCGGCTCGGCGGCTCGCTCGGGCTATTGCTTCCGACCTTTCGCTGTACAATGAAGAAAAGATTCTCGAAGGATTGCACAACGACAACCTCTATGAAGTGCTCGCAGAAGAAATCGCGGAAGGTGATGAGCTGTTCAAGAGTCGTGTCACTCCCGAACTCTACGAGGCCAACTTCTATCATCGTGCCATTATCGATCTTCTTATCAAATCGAAAGGGCATATCAAGTGTAAGCTCTGGTAGCCCCGCCTTGGACTCTCCTGTCGTGGTATCACCGAGGGGCTCGGGGTATCGGTTTTCATGAACTCACGAGATGATGAGTATCCTCGAGAATTCCGGTGGACGGTTGGCGAAGAGGGCGAGGGGCGCCGACTGGACCACTTTTTGAGGGATCAGCAGCCGGCATGCCCGGATCGTCTCGGTATCACCCGCGCCCAACTACAGAAATGGATTGAGTCGGGTTTTGTCACCATTGATGGTAATGACGCCCGCGCGTCCCGGAAGCTCAGGGCACACCAGGAGGTTGTTCTGGTGGTTCCGCCTCCGGAGCCGGTGACCCTGGTCCCTGAGGAGATGAGCCTGGATGTTCGATACGAAGATGAGTTTCTGGTAGTGGTGAACAAGCCCAAGGGGGTGGTGGTTCATCCGGGCCCCGGTCACCCCGGCGGAACGCTGGTAAACGGCCTGCTTTATCGTCACACGCTCGATGGTGGTACCGATCCCTTGAGACCCGGTGTGGTACACCGATTGGACAAAGACACCTCCGGACTCCTCGTTGTCGCGAAGCGGGCGGATGCCCACGCCGTGTTGGCCCGCCAGTTCCACGACCATACTGTGGATCGTCAATATCGGGTGTTGGTGAGTGGCGCTCCCCCCGACCAGGGGGAGTGGGACACCCTGTTCGGTCGGAGCCCCCACCATCGAAGGGCCTTCAGCTCCAAGGTGAAACGAGGTAAGCGGGCGGTGACCCGATTCGCTGTCCGCGAGAGGCTCGGCGACATCACGGAGCTCAGTGTTACCCTGAAGACGGGGCGCACCCATCAGGTTCGGGTACACTGTTTCGATCACGGCTATCCGGTGCTGGGCGATCGTCTCTATTCCCCCAAACATTTGACCCCCGATATCAGGAAGGTCCATGTCGACCTCGGCAGCCAGGCATTGCATGCAGAGATTTTGGGATTCGACCATCCCGCATCCGGCGATCGCCTTGTCTTCGAATCTGTTCCCCCTTTTCCGTACCTGAACGCGCTTGACGCATTGAACTCGCTCGGATAGAGCTTGTTTCATCAATTCCGTCGTGGTTGGAACGGAATTTGCTTAACTGCAGGCCCAAACAAGCAGAAGCCGATTCCACGAGTTGGTTGTCTCGTCTTGTTTATTTAATGAATTAGTACATTTAGTTGAATTATAGGTAACTTGTTTTTGGATATGAGGTGTTGTTAATGTTGTCTTTTAGCGACATTTGAGGTGTCTTTTTTTTGCCTCAGTGTGTTTAAAGGGTAACAATCCGGTTTCAGTTGCGATAAAGGGTAATGACCATGAAACGAGTAGTAGTTCTCGCAGATGAAAAGAGTGAAAAGGTCGTCAATGGCTCGGGGCTCGTGCGCTCCCTCGCCAAAATTGACGGTTTGCCCCTAATTGTACGAAATCTAAGAATTTTACACGCTGCGGGAGTAGAGGAAGCCATTGTGGTAACGGGCTTTGAGGCGGAGCAGGTGCGGGATGTGTTGTCTCGATATCACATTGGGCTTCGAGTGGTCGAGGTGGAGAACCGGCATTGGGAGAGGGGGAATGCCCACTCGGTGCTCGCTGCGGCTGACTACATCGATGGCCCCTGCCTGCTGGTCCCCTGCAGCTATCTCTATCCGCCCTCATTGGTTCGGCGGATGCTCAGCTGCCCGGCCCCGGTGGATTCAGTCGTGCTCGCCGTAGACAAGCGTGTCGATGAGGTGTTTGACGAAAACGAGTGTATCAAGGTCAGGATGCACGGCGATATCGCCTGGGATGTGGGAATGCATCTGAATGCGCCGGACGGAGTGGCCCCCGGGATGATACGGATATCAATCCCCCTCATCGAGACCCTCAGGCGTCTGGTGGCGGACGCGGACCTCTCGATTCTGGACTGCCTTCGCGCCCTGGCGCGGCGAGGACGGGTTCGCGCCCTCGATGTCAACAACACCCGATGGATTGCCATTTCGAGCCCCCAGGCCAGGCGGTATGCGGAGCTGCTCTTGAAAATGCACGGGGATACTCTGGAAACCTCTGATACGGGTGGTGATGCCATACTCCTCAACCCTGGCCCCGTGACCACGACCCCCCGTGTGAAGGCCGCCGTCGGGGCCAGGGACATGTGTCATCGGGAACCGGTTTTTTCGAGCCTTCTCGATTCGGTACAGCGGAAGCTCGGGACGGTCTTCGGCGCCTCGGATGCCCATGATGTGCTGCTCGTTACCGCTTCCGGGACAGGCGGCGCCGAGTCAGCGCTCAGCACCTTCATTCCCGAGAGGCGGAGCGTTCTCGTTCTGAACAACGGCGCCTTCGGCGCTCGGCTGTCCGAGATCGCCAGGACCCACTCGATCACGGTCAAAGAGATACGGCTCCCTTGGGGAGAAGAGATCCCCCTTTCCATGATCAGACGGACCCTCGAGGCGAATCCGGATATCGCGGTGGTTGCGATGGTCCATCACGAGACGTCTATCGGGGTGCTCAATCCCGTCCGCGAGATCTCGGAGGTCGTCCACGAGTTCGGCGTCAAGCTCATTGTGGATGCGGTTTCCAGCCTCGGTGGAGAGGTGCTGGATGTGGAGCAGGATAACATCGATGTGTGTGTCTCCAGCGCGAACAAGTGCCTCCACGCGCTCTCGGGACTGGCATCAATCTGCGTGCGCCGCGACATCTGGAGCACCATCGAAGACAGCGCCCCGAGGAGCTACTATTTAGATCTCAGGCGATACTGGGATTTCATGAAGAACCAGCGCCAGACGCCGTTCACCCCCTCTGTGAATACCTTGATGTCGATGAATGCCGCGCTGGACGAGCTGCTGGAGATCGGTGTCGCGGCCAGGCAGCGCCACTACCGGCATCTGAACAAGCATCTGAGGGATGGCCTCGAGGGGCTCGGGCTGGAGCTGCTCGTTGACCCCGAGAGATCGTCGCACAGCCTCACCATCGTGAAGGTGCCGGAGAACCTCTCCTATCACGATATCTATCAAGGCGTGAAGGAGCGGGGATTTATCGTTTACGAGTGCAAAGGACATCTCTCGGGGCGCTACTTCCAGGTCGCCAACATGGGCGCCATCGAAACGGTGCATATCGACGAATTCGTCGCCGCCCTCGCGGATGTCCTGGCCAACGCCAACCGGGACGAATGGCTCACTGCGGATCAGCGGGTCGTCTGATACCGCAATACCGCCCTTCCCCACATTTTTCCCATTATTTGCTGCGCTCGACAGCCTGTAAAAGAAACAGGTAGGCTGCGAGCGCTCTTTCTCTGGAAACGGGTTCCGAGGGGGGAGTGACGTTGAGCCTCGATATCTCCAGGTACTCCCGCCCGTCGAGACCGAGCAGAGCGAGGATTGTGGTCTCCGAGCTGTGCGGAACGCCCTTCCGTTGTATCGCGATGACGCGATCCAGCTCCTCCTTGACCAGCGTGATGACTTCCCTGTACCGTCGTTTGACGATAGTGTGTTCTATTTGAACAGCGTGTTCTCTCTCGGCCTTCGGCCAGAGAAAAGAGAAGGTGAATGAAGAGACCGCTGCTTTGGATGCCGCGGCGTCCGACGGCACTTTAGAGTCGTGCGCCGAGGTTCTCGCGGTGTGATCTGAGGCGGATTTCTCATTCAGGGCCAGGGGGGCCGGAATCGTGGGGCGATCAACGGGATGCGGAGGATGGGAGGTCCCCGCTTCTTTGGGCTCGGGTTTATCCTCGTTGTCCGCGAATAGCTTCTCGGAGACCTCCTTCAGGCTATCCTCCATGGGGTAGCGGACGGTATTCTCGCTGTAATCCTGGAGTCGCTCCGAGAGGCCGTAGTTCCGTCTCTTGAAAGCGATGGGATTGTCCGCGACATCCTCCTGCTTCGAGGTCCCCCTCGCCAGAACATCCCGGCGTTTGAGGTCCCGGAGCACCTCCTTGGTGACGAGCTCCAGACTCTCGTAAATGTTCTCTCCCCGGATGGCGCACGTCCCCAGGAAGGGTCTTCCCTTCTTGTTGATACGCGCATTGAGCTCATCTGTCGGGGTGATATGGTCGAGATCCTGCTTGTTGTATTGAAAGACGATCGGGAAGCTCTCCGTATCGATCTTGTAGTCGGACAGATTGACAAGGAGGTTGTCGAAGGATTCCAGATTGGCGTCCATGCGGGAGGTCTGGCTGTCCGCGACGAAGACCACACCGTCCGCGTTCGAGAGGACGAGCTTTCGGGTCGCGTTGAAATGGACCTGTCCGGGGACTGTAAAGAGTTGCAGCTTCAACGTATATCCGCCGATGTCGGGAAGGCGGACGGGGAGGTAGTCGAAGTAGAGGGTTCTGTCGACCGGAGTGGCCAAGGAGACCATCTTCCCGCGGTGCTCCGGGACGGTGGTTTCATGGATGTGTTGTAGCGTGGTGGTTTTCCCGCCGAGCCCGGGACCGTAGTAGACAATCTTGAGCTGAATCTCGCGGTCGATGGGATTGACAGCAACCATTTCGATTAAGCCTCCAATGAGTACTTCTACCGTCTTTTACAATTGAAAGACAGCTTTTGGTTGAAAAGTGCCGTGTCGCGGCAAGCCCAACCAAGTCCCATTTAATGTTCTAATCATTGCGCGCGGTGACACTACTTTTTAAACAGTGCATCCAAGTCCGCCAACGCGGCTGATCTGGACTTGGGCGCTTGTCGAGTCATTTTCTTTGTCTCGGCGGGAGACGAAGCGCTTTGAAGATCATGCCGCAGGCTCTCCGGGGCGGGTTTCAGACTGAGGGCAATCCGTTGCTTCTCCGGCACCACCTCCAGCACCCTGGCCTTGACCTGTTCTCCGATGCGGACCACCTGCGAAGGGTCCTCGACGAACTCGAGGGAGAGCTGGGAGACATGAATCATTCCCTCGGTGGGAAGCCCGATGTTTACGAACGCGCCGAATCGCGTCAGGTTGGTGATGATGCCGTCCACGGACATGCCCGGCTTGAGATCCCGCATGCTCTTCAAAAACGGGTTCAGTCGCTTTCCCGACGAGAGGGTGGACAACCGCCCCTTGGCCTTCCGCGAGGTCGTCTTGTTGCGGTTTCGCCGATCCCACGATGAGAGCGCGCGTGCTTCGCTCAGAATATCCCGCATGAGATCGGGATCCAGCTCGCGGGTGTATTCACCGAGCCTGAGGGAGAGCGGATCCACGCGCCCCCATTCCCTTCCGGGCTTCAATGTTCGCCGCGCCAGAACGACCGCGCTGGCGGACGCCCGGCTGAGCGACAGGTTTTTACAGGCTTCCGCGAGAGCGATGTCGTGGACCCGTTGCGTCGGGAGAGCGCCGAGGGCTTCCTCCACCACCTTGAAACGCCCCTGATCGCTGCCTTGGATCGGGAGAACCGCCGCATCGGGGTCGTGCTCGGCGATCACTTTCGCGATGGCGGCCCGGTGGTCATCTCCTGAGGGGATCTCGATATTTGTGATAATATCGCCGCGACGATCGAGGATAGCGACCCCCGTGGGTTTATCTCCGCTATCCACAAAAACGGAGATCGCCTTGTTGGCTTGCAGAGGCGGCGTGTTCAAGAGCCCCAGATACGCGGAACGCGCCGAAATGAGCGCCTCCTTCTCCGCGTTGGTCAGTAGGGTTTGTAAAAGCGTCGTCTCCAAATCGATGGAAATCAGCTCGTCGACAATAGACTTGGCCCCTCTTTTTTCGGCGGCCAACCCGAGCAGGGAGAGCCTCGCCTCGGTTTGGGCCTCCAGGGTTTTCCAGGGCAAATCAAATTCGATTTCCAGGATACCGGCACGCTCCCCGCGGCGCGCCGCCAGCCATTTGTAGCCCGGCATCTCCAGGAGACTGTTCCGCGCGGAGACGACCCCGGCGAACTCCTCTGCATCCGGATGGTCCGGTTCCTTCAACCGTATCGTGACGAAGCCGTCCTTCAGCGCCAGGCTGACCGACGCCCGCCACAGCTCAATGTGGGCCTTGAAGGCCGAGAGCCATGCATCGTGACCGGCGTAGCCGGACCGCTGACAGATCCGCGCGGTCCGCTCCAGCGCTTCCACCTCGTTGGGGATGAAGGCGAATTGGAGCGCGCCGTCTGGAATCGTGAGCTTGCCCATGGCGAGGGAGCGCCGCAAGGCTTTCGCGGCTTCCTTCCAGCGGGAGTATTCGCGGTGGAGGTCCGCCAACCTCGCCAGGATCTCCGGTTGGAGCTCATTGAGCGCGGGATCGTTATTCGTCAGAAGCGCCTTGAGGTCCACACCGGATCGATCGAGCGCACGGCCGATTCTCTGCAGAGCGTTGCGATCGCATGCATCGTAGGCATCGCGTTCCGCGTTTTTTACATAGGTAATAAAATCCATGGTTCATCACTGATGGCATGTGGGGTGTTGTCCCTCCTCCCTCGGCCCCCCTCCAGCCTTTCGCAGGGAATCGGGAAACGCACTGATTGTGTTTACCTTCCTCTAGTCGGTGATGGCACCGCGCACACAGCGCGCCCTACACTCGCCATCATATTGAATCGCCAAATCATTGACAGCTCCTGACATCCCCACTATGACGGCTCGCTTTTTTCCTTTTTCAGTGGAGGTCCACATGACGTAGGACGGTTCGCCCTTGAGCTGTCCGCTCTCTATTATTTTGACCACCTCTTCTCGTGTAGGCAAGCGCCAATCTGAATGCTGGAGCAGATTTAGCTTTTCGCAATAGGATTTGGCGTTCTTCCAATTGATATCACTTCCATTGTGGTTGGTCTGTACCATGAGTTTGTCGACATAAAAGGTCGGGCCGCGCTCAACGGCGCCTTTGGGTTTCGCTGCGAGCGTCGCCTTGGTTCGAGCCTCATATGCCTCTCTGGCCTTCTCTGCCGCTTTTGCTTTGTTCACACAGAGGGTGTCCATCGCGCAACCGTCGTCATCACAGTCGTACCGCCCGTCGTAATCATTGTCCTTCTCGTCATTACAATCGCCGGGTTCGGTGCCCTCCGGGGCGCTCCGCTTGCAGGCGCACATCGAAAATACGAGAAACATGAAAGTCACACTCTTCATCTGCTCCTCCTGTGTTCAATCAGGGAAACAACACTATCCGGCCGTACAGAGGTATAAACATCAGGGCGCCCACGATCAAGCCGTCCCGAAAACGGGCGAGAAGCACGCCCTTATACTCCAAAAGTTGCGGAGAGATAGGGATTCGAACCCTAGGTACCTTGCGGTACACACGATTTCCAATCGTGCACCTTCGTCCACTCGGTCATCTCTCCTATGCTTGCAAAGAACAAAGGGCTGTGCCCTTGCGGAGAGAGTGGGATTCGAACCCACGGAGGCTCTTAACCTCACACGATTTCGAATCGTGCGCCTTCGACCGCTCGGCCATCTCTCCGCCGGGCAGAATATTTGCCAAGTCGTCTCTAGTCAAGCGGGCAGTTCAATTAACCAAAAATATTGTCTTTGGCAGCTGGATCCAGCCTCCAAGGGCTTCTATAATCCCCCCGAACTCGAGCACCGAGAGGATGACCAAATGATCCGAAAACAATTTTTCTTCGTTGTTATCGCGTTGAACCTGCAGGTGCTCAGCGCGCCGGTCCTGGCCGACGATTCTTCAGGGGGATTCGCCGCCCTGACGAGGCAGCTGGAGCAGCTCGCCGGGTCATCTCCCGGGAACTCCGTCTCGGGCGTTTCCGTGGTCGATGTCGCGTCCGGCGTCGAAATTTTCGGGCGCGATGCCGACACCCCGTTCAACCCCGCATCCAACGCAAAGATCATGACCGCGGCCTGCGCCCTGAAGATTCTGGGGCCGGACTTCCGCTTTCGAACGAGCCTTCATGGCCGGGCGGACGGGCCCGTGGTCCGGGGGCCGCTCTACATCAAGGGGCACGCGGATCCCAGCCTCGCCACCAAGGATCTGTGGGAGATGGCGCACCTCCTCGCCACCTCCGGAATTCGCCGAATCGAGGGCGGCGTAGTGGTCGATGATTCCTACTTCGACGAGGAGAATCTCCCCTATGCATTCGATCAACAACCCAAGGAGGACGCGGCCTTCCGGTCGCCGGTGGGGGCGGTATCCCTCAACCACAACACGCTGAAGATCACCATCAGCGCGGGCCCCAAGGCCATGTTCCCGGCGCGGGTCGCCCTCGAGCCGGAAGGGTACGCCGTGCTCACCAATGACGCGGTGACGGTCGGGGAGGGGGCCCACACCCCCAAGATCTCCTCCAACTACTACGAAACCCGCACCAAGGTGAGGGTGTGGGGGAATGTGCCCCTCGGCAGCAAGCCGGTCACCTACTATCGGCGGATCGACAACCCCTCCCTTCTTTCGGGATACGGTCTCAAGTACGCCCTCGAGAAGGCCGGCGTCACCGTCACCGGCGGCGTCCAGATGGGCCCCCTGCCGGGGGGAGTGCCCCGGCTCGCCGAGTATATCTCCGCCCCGCTCTCCTCGATCCTCTATGAGAGCGGCAAGCTCTCCAACAACTTCGTCACGGAGACCGTCCTGAAGACCATCGGCGCAGAGACAAAGGAGGGCCCGGGCACCTGGGAAGGCGCCCTCGAGTCGGCGAAGGAGACCCTCGCGGCGTGGGGGCTGGATCCCAAGAGCTACATCTACCGCAACGGATCGGGTCTGTTCGACGCCAACCGGTTCACCGCCAAGCAGTTCACGACGGTGCTGCGCCAGGTGTACCTCGACAGTCACATCCGGTCTGAGTTTCTGAGCCAGCTGGCCGTCGGCGGCGTGGACGGCACGCTCCAATCCCGATACAAGGATGCGGCGGCCAAGCAGCAGGTGCGGGCCAAGACCGGCACCCTGGCGGACGTCTCGACCCTCTCCGGATATGTGTTCGACCGGGAAGGGCGGCGTCCCATCGCGTTCTCGATTCTCATCAACAAGGCCCCCGGGTTTATCTCCGCCGCCCGCGCCTATCAGGAGAAGGTCGTCACCGCCATCGCGAAATACCTGAACCCGCCGAAGAAGTAGATCATGAAAAAAGCGCTTACACAAGACGGGTTGAAGGCGGTCCTGCAATGTGAGGATATTCGCGAGGTGGCGGTCTCCCGGATTTTCGATTTGTTCGCGGCGGAGCCCGGCATCCCCCGGTTCGCGCCGGACGGCAGCTTCTCACGCGATCCCCGCGACGACGCCATGGTGGTCTACAACGCGGCGCGATCGCGGCGCCCCTATGACAACAAGACAGACAACCCGACGGAGCCCGCTGACAAGCCGTGCCCCATCTGCGAGGGGAAGACGACGGGGATCGTCGACGTGGCCGCCCTCTCTTCGGGGTACACGTTCATTAATAAGAATCTGTTTCCATGCGTGTACCTTTCAAAAACAGATCCCTCGGAGGACGACATCATCACCCCTGAGGGAAAGGAATCGGGGACGGGCGCCTTCGGTCTCCATCTGCTGCAGTGGACCTCGACGGAGCACGATCGGGACTGGCACAACATGACCGTTCCGGACCTCGTGGTGGTGCTGGAGCGGCTGGCCGCGCTGGAAGAAAAGCTCCTCCTGGAGTCCGGGGGCCTCATGCCCCGAACCGGAGCGGACGGGCGGGCTCACGGGTTCGTGTCCATCATCAAGAACTACGGCGCGCCCGTGGGCGGCTCCCTCACCCACGGTCATCAGCAGATCGCGTTCAGCAACGTGATGCCGACCCAGATTCACAACGACGCCGAGTTTCGGAGGGTCCATGGGGTGACCTTCGCCGAGCACCTCCTGAAACGCGGGGATGAGGATCTGCTCGTCAAGCAGTACGAGGGAGCGCGGCTGGTGGTGCCCTACTTCATGCGGCGTCCCTACTGGTCGATGCTCGTGCTGGAGGACTTCGACAAACAGTACCTCCACCAGCTCTCGAAACCCGAGCTCACGGCGGTGGCCCGGGGGTGGTCCGAGCTCACCCGGGCGTTTCGCGAGATTATGCCCTCGATGGGGAAGGTGTTTGCCTATAACGCGCTCGTTCACAACGGCCCCGGCGCCGGGCTGTACATCGAGTTTCTCCCCTTTACCCAGGAAGACGGCGGGTACGAGCGACTCGGACTCTGGGTGTGTCAGGAGCGTCCGGAGAATGCGGCGGCGACCCTCAGGAAACACCTGGGGTGAACGTCATCGAGGCGCTCGACGAGCTCTCGCAGCTGGAAGCGCCCTCATTTGATGAAGAGACCGCTCACGTCCGCGGTCACGGCGCACACCGCTCCTGAAGCTGGGCGCCGGATGCGGGGATGACACCTGGCGGTCTCCGCCTTCGCCATCCGACGCATTCCGACGCAGGTCGGGGGCCCGATTTGCCGGCGTCGGAATCGGCGTTATAACCCCAGCGATGATGAATTCGCGACCAGACAATATCCTGCTCATCGGATTCACTTCGTCAGGCAAGTCCACCACCGGACGCCGGCTGGCGGAGCGCCTCGGTATGGCGTTCATCGATCTCGACGACGCGGTGGAGTCTCTCCACGTGGCGGAGCGGGGACACCGGCGGCGGTGCCGGGAAATCTTCAGCCGCTACGGCCGGGAGTGCTTCATCGGCTACGAGCGCGCGGCGCTGGAGGATCTCGAGGGGAGCGCCGGACAGGTGATCGCCCTGGGCGGCGGCACACCGGTGGACCCTGAAAGCCGCCGACTGATCGGCGCCCTCGGCAGGGTCGTCTATTTGAAGGCCGATCCCAAGGCGGTGCTGGACCGGATGAGACACAAGGGCTTCCCCCAATATCTCGGCGAGAACCCCGGCCTCACGGTGCTCGAGGCGTTCTGGAGGGAGCGACATGTCATTTATCGAGAGGTAGCGGACGTCACCATCGACAACACCGCGCTCTCACCGGATGAGACCGCGCAGGTGATCATTGACCGGCTCGGTGTCCGTGATATGGTGGCCTCGCGCGGGGTTCAGACATCTCGCTGAGAGAGGGCGGTATGACGAGCACATTCGGTACGATATTTCGGGTGACCACCTTCGGGGAGTCCCACTGCCGGTCCGTGGGCGCGGTGGTGGACGGGTGTCCGCCCCGCGTCGCCCTCGAGGCAGGGGATCTGCAGCGACAGCTGGACCGCAGGCGTCCCGGCCAGAGCGATATCTCCACCCCGCGGAACGAGGCGGATCGCGTGGAGATCCTCTCCGGTGTGGAGAACGGTTTCACCCTCGGGACCCCCATCTGCCTCAAGGTGAACAACCGGGATCAGCGCCCCGGGGACTACTCGGAGATGGCGCGGATCCCGCGCCCCTCCCACGCGGACTTCACGTACCAGTCCAAATACGGCATCCGGGCGTCCAGCGGGGGCGGCCGCTCCAGCGCCCGGGAGACCATCGGGCGGGTGGCGGCGGGGGCCCTCGCGGAGAAGGTGCTCGCAAAGCGGTGGGGCGTCGAGATCGTGGCGTGGGTCAGCGCGGTGGGGGATATCGCGGCCCCCCTCCCGGAGCTCTCGACCGTGGACCGGGCGCTGGTGGATCTCGCCGCGGTGCGGTGCCCGGATCCCGAGACCGCTTCTCGGATGGCCGCCCGCGTCACCGAGCTCAAGGACCAGAAGGACTCCGTCGGGGGGACGGTCACCTGCGTGTGCCGCAACGTGCCCGTCGGCCTTGGTGATCCGGTCTTCGACAAGCTCGAGGCGCGCCTCGCCCACGCAATGCTCTCCATCCCCGCCACCAAGGGGTTCGAGATCGGCTCCGGGTTCGAGGGGACGACTCTCCAGGGCTCCGCGCACAACGATCCCTTCACCCTCAAGGCGGGGCGGCTCGGCACCGTCACCAACCACAGCGGCGGCGTGCAGGGGGGGATCTCCAACGGCGAGCCCGTCTACTTCAGGGTGGCCTTCAAGCCCCCGGCCACTATCGGTAAGCCCCAGAACACCGCCGACTTCGAGGGCAACGCGGTCACTCTGGAGGCCAAGGGGCGGCACGACCCCTGCGTGGTCCCCAGGGCCGTTCCCATCGTGGAGGCCATGGCCGCCCTCGTTCTCCTGGATGCCGCGCTGGTACAGGAGACCATCAGACCGCGGTGAGCGTCCGACGGCGAGACCTCCGGAGGGATGCGGTCCGAAGGCCTCCGGCGCGAATCGGGATCACCCTCGGATCCCTGTGTTGCCTTCTGCTGACGCTCCGGGCCGAGGCCGTCGAGATCGACCAGGGGCTCTCCCCCGTCCTTCACTCCTCGACTCTCGTATCCGTCGAGTCGACGTATGAGTTCATAGCTCCCGGGGTGAGCTGGGGCCTGTCGGCGGGGCATAGGATCAATTTCGTCAGCCGGTTGACGGCCTTCTTTCCCGCGGCGTTGTTTCAGGACGGCCACTACTTCCACGCCCGAGACTACTACGATCCCATTGTCGGCGGGGAGGCGCTCCTCGGCGCCGGCGTCGCCCTCGCGCTCCCGGACGATCAGCGCGCCGCCCTAGGGCTGGGGGCCCATCTGAACGGCCAGAAGCTCGGGAGCGCCCGATACGAGACTTTTTACAGCCTGACCCTGGGGGTCGGGATTGACGCCCGATATCGCTATCCCCTGAGCCGCTCGCTGGCGATGGGGGCGTTTATCGCCTCGGCGGTCCACTTTATGGATTTCATCCACGACGCGGACGGGCTGAGGTACGGGGTTTTTATCTGCGGCGGGATCACCCTCGCGCTGAGGACAGGCCGATGAGCCGATGGACCGAACGACTCGGTTTCTTTGAATCAATTCGTCGCTTCCGGTGCGCGGCGCTGGCCGCCCTCGTCCTTCTCGGTTGCAATGTCGGGGGGTACCCGGATCTCGGGAGCGAGCTCGACAACCTGGCCTTCACCGGGTCGAAGAACGCCACCGCCTGGATGCGCACTTTGGCGGACGGCTCGAGTGAGCTTCTGGTGCTGGGCGCCGCTCCCGAGGGGCGGACCGCCGGCTTCGTCCTCGTCACCATGCGGACCGATTCCACCGGGACCATCCTCGCCGGGGAGTACACCCACCGCGCCGCCACGCTCGTCCTGTCCGCCACGAGCGAGTACACCAAGACCGCGGAGTTCGACCGGCCCCCCTCGGGCCGCACCGGATCCACGCGGACGGACTTCGAGACCCCCGAGGAGATGCGCTTCACTTTGGAGGAGACAGACGGGCGCCTCCGGCTCGACGGAGACGATGGGACCGCGGTGATGATCGACCTCTGGGAGGTGGTGAGCGCCATCGACCCGTCCACCCAGGCGGGGATGGAGATGATCGCCCGGGTCTACAACCTCTCCACCGTGTCGCTGCAGATGCGAATCCCCGGGTTCGGTGGCGCGGGCCTGCTGCAGTATCTGAACGAGCCGGGGGAGTTCGTGGGCGTGCTCGGCGGACGGGCGACCATCGAGATGTCCTCGCCGACGGAGCCCCGAGCGGAGATTCTCTTTTTCGACTACAAGGACTTCCCCGGCATGGTGCTCGACGGCGATCAGATCTCGAAAACCGACATGTCGGGGGAGGGCACCCTCACGGGCACGGTGCGCTTCTCCATGAACGACCCTCGGGAAGGGGGGACCTTCCACGTCGCCGGGGATCTGACCTATCGGCTCGGGTTGACCAACGGTCGTTCATCGAGCGGGGGGTACACCGTCATCATGGATGACGGCGCCGATTGGGAGATCGCGTACGACACCGCCGAGACACTGGACTTCAGGAGCCTCCTGCCGCCGGAATAGGGGTCGCTCTGATGCTCATTTCGAACTGCGATCGGGAGCACCGCCTACGCGTCAGTCCGGACAACTTGTATCTCAGGAGTGTCCACGACTATCCGATCCTCTCCGCGAAGGTGCTCACTCGGTTCTGAAATACGGGGTTTCGGTGATAGCGCCTTCAATATCCTGTCTGCGCATTGCCGTGTTTCAATATTGTTCTCTTTTGTTCTGATTGATACAAAAACGTTCCTGTCCGAGAAAGCTGTTTCATTTCAGTATGATGTCTCGCTTCGAAATCTGCGCGATTGGAAATTTTCCGATCTGGCATGAGGCGGAGGAACATCCTTGTGGAGAAATTTAAAAAACTACGACGCCGTATGTAGCGGCGGCCATGCCTTAACCATCTGATATGATATGGAAAATGGGCTCCTTCGAACCTCCCGTCGCATTCCGGTATGCGAATTGCTTTTCAAAGGGTGGGATAAGCTGATGGGAGTCTGCAATGTGTCAAAAAAAGAGGAATCGAGTCATTGTGCTGGGAGATGCCGAGAGAATCAGAGAGACGGTGAAGCTGCTGACCGCTCGCGATAGCGGCGGGCATCTCGAGATCGCTTCTCTGAATCAGAAAGAGATGCGCACGATTGACAGACTAAAGAAAAACATCGTGATGAAAAGCGGAGAGGTGGTAACCTATCACACCCTTGTGATCATCCCGGGGACGGTTTCGTCATCACCGAATATTGCGGGTGTCGATAAGCGGGGGGTGTTTGTTTATGAGACCGATGATGATCTCAGGGCCATCAGAACCTTTGCCCTGCGGTGTAAGCGGGCCTTTGTTCACGGAAGCCGGCCGGAGGCACTGAAGGCGGCTCGGGCGTGCGCGGACCTGGGGCTCGAAACCATTCTGCTCCAGGGAAGGGATAACGCCTCGAGCAACCTCGAGCCCGCAACCGATTGGGGCAAAATCTCCGTCCGTCCGCCCTCCGGAATCAAGTGCCTGATGGGCAACGGACGGGTGACCGGGGTTCGCCTCATCGGCGATTACAGGATTCCAACGGACATGGTCGTGGTGATGGCCGAACAACGAAATGATGTCCGGCTGGCCGAGGAGGCGGGAGTGTTGGTGGCGGAAAATAATCATGTCCTCGTAGATCGGGCATTCAAGACCTCTGATCCCCACATCTACGCTCTGGGACCATGTGTTCGCTGTCCCGATGTTCCAGGCGCTTCCGCCAGCATTGCGGATGCGGTATCGATACTGGCGCGCGACCTGTCGGGTGAGGTTGCCCCCCGGTCCCCGTCGACTCCCATGAACAGCAGGTCAGTGGGACCGACCGGAGCGGAGCGTCAGGTCAGCTGCGCCGGGTGAGCCCGCGGCGTCGACGACCTCGAATTCGAAGCGTCCCGACTCTCCGACGCGAGCCAAAATAAGACCAGCATATTCATGAGCATCCGGGTTCTCCGAGCAGGAGAAAATGGCGCCACAATCCCGTATATAATTGTTATTATGGAAATAAGGAGGGCGACCCGTGGGCCAAAGTGCAAAGCGGATTATACAGGCGCGTAGTCATGGTGGCGCCTGTTCAGCCTTGATTTAACACACCGCTTTCGGTAAATGATGCGGGTTCGAGAGGGTTCTCAGGGAGTTAGAGCAAGAACCATATTCGATAGACCGCGCGGTACGAAAGTTGCTTCGGACTGGCGACTGTAACGAATAACCACTCAATACTGAGGAGAGAAATACAATGTTTGATGTCCCATCAGGTGAGCTCAGAAAAAAGAGAAACAGCATCCCTCCCGCAGAGACCAAGGCGGAGGAGAAGCCGGTTGCGGAGGCCGTGAAGGAGGATGTCGTTCCCGCGCGGCGAAGGCTCGACCTGCTGTTCGACGAGGGGACGTTCGAGGAGATCGGCGCGTTCGTGGTGAACCGCTCGGTGGACTTCGGTCTCGATAAGAAGCAGATCCCCGGAGACGGGGTCGTCACGGGGAGCGGCGAGGTGAACGGCCGCATCGTGTTTGCATACTCACAGGACCGGACGGTGATGGGGGGGTCTCTTGGCGAGGCTCACGCCAAGAAGATCGCCCGGGTTCAGGATCTGGCCATGCAGGCCAAGGCCCCCCTGGTCGGCATCAACGACTCCGGCGGCGCGCGGATTCAGGAGGGCATCGACTCCCTCGGCGGGTACGGAGAGATCTTCCGCCGCAACGTCAAGGCCTCCGGAATGTGTCCCCAGATATCCATGATCCTCGGCCCCTGCGCCGGGGGCGCGGTCTACTCTCCGGCGCTCACCGATTTCGTTGTCATGGTGCGTAAGAAGAGCTTCATGTTCCTCACCGGCCCGAAGGTGGTGAAGACCGTCACCTTCGAGGACGTGGACGCCGAGACGCTCGGGGGCGCGGACGTCCATGGCCGCACCACCGGCATCTCCCATCTGGTGTACAAGAATGAGGAGCTGGCCTTCAAGGGGGTTCGGGACCTGCTCAACTACCTGCCGAACAGCTTCATGGAGAAGCCGCCCTACTTCGCTCCGGTGGACCCCATCGATCGCGACACCAGCGAGCTGGACTCCGCGGTTCCCGAGAACTCGAAGCAGGTGTACGACGTCAAGCAGATTATCAAGGTGCTCTTCGACAAGGATTCGTTCTTCGAGATTCAGAAGAACTGGGCCAAGAACCTCGCGGTGGGATTCGCCCGCCTCGGCGGCTACTCCGTGGGGGTCGTCGCCAACCAGCCGATCATGATGGGTGGCGTCCTCGACAGCAATGCTTCCCGCAAGGGGGCCCGGTTCATTCGGACCTGCAATGCGTTCAACGTTCCCATCATCTCCCTGGTGGACGTGCCCGGCTTCCTGCCCGGGACGGGGCAGGAGCACAACGGGGTCATCGCCCACGGGGCCAAGCTGATGTACGCCTATTGCGAGGCCAACGTACCGAAGCTCGCCGTCATCATGCGAAAGGCTTACGGCGGCGCCTACATCGTGATGAGCTCGAAGCACGTGGGCGGGGACGTCAACCTGGCGTGGCCCACGGCGGAGGTCGCGGTGATGGGCGCCCACGGCGCCGTGGAGGTGCTCTTCCGCAAGGAGATCGCCGAAGCCAAGGACAAGGACAAGGTCGCCGAGAAGATCTTGGAGTACGAGAGCAAGTTCCTCAACCCGAGCCGCGCGGCGGAGCGGGGCTTCGTGGACATGGTGATCAGACCGAGCGAGACCCGCGGAAAGCTCTTCAGGCACCTGAAGTCCCATATGGCCAAGAGCGAGGAGCGCATCCCCAAGCGCAACGGCATCATCCCCACCTGAGTCAAAAGACGCCAATCGCGTTTCGAATACGATCTCACGTGATGAGTTGTAAATGCGCGGATTCAGATGAATGCCCGGCAGCATGACCAGGCCTTGATTTCGGTCTTCGACGACGATAGCTTGAGCGTCAGTTGCAGGGAGGGACCCCGATGACCGTCCAGCTCAACACCAGCAAGCGCCGCGCGCCGATGCATCCCATGAGGGAAGCCTATCTGCGCAGCCTCCCCGAGGCGCAGGAGCTCTATCTGGAGCTCCAAATCGCGGACGGGGAGGTCGTGGACATCTGTGTCAAAGGGGAAGCCGTGGGCTACGCCGTGACGAAACAGGGGGTGCTCCTAGAGTACTATCTCGCGCCTCACGCGGTGACTCGAAGCGACGAGGTGTTCGACGCGCTGATCAGACGCCGGGGGATAGAAAAGGCATATATCAAATCCTTCGACGCTCTCGCCGTTTCCGCAGCGGCGAGGCATCATCGCAAGCTCACCGTCGCCGGCTATCTGTACCGCGATCGCGTCCGTCGTCCCGACATGCCGCTGCCCGAGTGGGTGACGCCGAGACGGGCCGCGCGTGGGGACGCGGACGCGGTCGCCGCGATCAACGAAGGGGTTTTCGAGAAGAGAGAGGAGATCGATGATTACATCGCGAAGAATCAGATCATTCTCTTTCAAGGTGACGACACCCTGCTCGGGGTCGCGATCCTCGCTCGGGTGATTCCCGGACGTCCCGAATTCGATGTGGGCATGCTCACCGCCGTGCCGTATCGAAGGAGGGGCCTCGGTGCGGCGTATCTCAACCACGCCGTATCCTGTGTCGAAGCCCTTGGCGGCCGACCGACCATGGGGTGTGCCGCGGACAACATCGGGTCGAGACGCACCATCGAACGGCTCGGCTACGTCTCGCGATATCGAATCCTCGAATTCGCCTTTTGAGCATGTTCCGCCCCGAGAGAGATGTCGCATTGCTGTCGCTTGGAACCGCAAAGGGCATTGACAGGGACCGGCGGCCCGTCTACGACGATCAGATGGCAGAACGCGCACCAGACATCGTGGTTATCCTCGCCGCCGGGTTCGGCTCGAGGCTCAATTCGGATGAAGGGACTCCCAAGCCGCTGCTCTCCGTCAAGGGCCGCCCGCTGATCCTGCAGGTCATCGATCGGTTCCGCGAGGCCGGTGTGGGGGAGGCGGCGGTGGTCCTGGGACACCGGGCGGCGGAGATCGAGGCGGTCCTCTCGGCGGAGCCCCTCGGCGTGAGCCTCTCCTGCGTATTGAACCCGAGGTACGAGTTGAGCAACGGGCTGTCGGTGCTGGCGGCCCGGGGGGTCGTCGGGGAGCGGCCCTTCTTTTTGTCCATGTCGGACCACATGTTCGAGCGCTCCCTCATCGAGGGGCTCGCCGCGGCGCCGCTCCCGCCGGACGGCCTGGTGCTCGCGGTGGACAGGAAGCTGGACACCATCTTCGATATGGATGACGCCACCAAGGTGGTCTCCGACGGGGGCCGAATCGTCTCGATAGGAAAATCACTCACGACCTTCGATGCGGTAGACACGGGGCTCTTCAAGTGTACCCCCGCGCTGTTCGAGGCGATTTTCGAGCGATCCGCCGCGCACCCGGAAGGGGACTGTAGTCTCTCCCAGGGGGTGGAGGCCCTCACCGCGCGGGGGGTGGCGCGGGTCCATGATATCGGCGAGGGGCGGTGGCAGGACGTGGACACCCCTGAGACCCGGGCGCATGCAGAGGCGGTTTTCGGTTGAGATGACGAGCGGTGTGAAACCCGTACAGCTCTCCCTCGGAATTGTGATTGGCCTGATCGGGCTCTTCACGGCGTGCCGAGAAGGGGATCCCACATCACAACGGGCCGGCCGGCCTGTTGTCACCGCGGCAAAGACGCCGCAGGGGACCCCGGCAAAGACGCCACCGCTGAGTGGTCCTGCGAAGAGTGTTTCGCCCCAAGAGGAACCCGTCGCGAAAGAGACCTCCGAGACGCTCGTTCACGGCAAAGTGGCCTATCTGAAGCCCCTCTCCGCCCGATCCTTCTCCCTCAAGATGACCTTTGAAAATGGAAAAAAAGCCGTCTTCAAGCCCCTGTTGAAGGATGATTTCCGGGCGCGGTACGAAGTCGCCGCCTACCGGATGGCGAAGCACCTCGGCATCATCGGGGTTCCCATCGCCGCCATGCGAGAGATGGGGCTCGAGTTCATGGCCCTCCGGCTGGACAAGCAATCCCCCGACCTCGGCACAGAGCTTCGCGCGCGGGCGAACCCGGACGGCCGGGGGCGGGTTCCCGGGGCCATGATTGAATGGATTGATGACATCGACTCGAAGGGCTTCAGGGATCTCGGCGGCAAGGCGGAGGTGATGAAGTGGATCGCCGCCGGGGGGCCGACGGTCGACGCGGAGCCGCTGGTCGTCCACGCCTCCCGGATGGTGGCCTTCGACTACCTGATCGGAAACTGGGACCGCTTCTCCGGTGGCAACCTCTACCTCGCCAAGGGGCGGCCGCGGCTCGTGCTCCTGGATCACAACGGATCGTTTCACAAATGGGGTGACGTACGGCAGCAGAAGATGGCCGCCCTCTTAAAACACCTGGAGCGGTTCTCGAAGCGCTTCGTGAAGGATATCAACGGATTGAACAACGCGGAGATAGAGGGTCTCCTGGCCGGAGATCCCTGGCACGGCCCGCACCGGTTGCTGACCCGAGAGGAGATCAACCTCATTCTCCAGCGGAGAGATGCGCTGCTGACCCATATCAGCGATTTGATTCGATTAAGAGGTGAGGCCGCCGTGCTGACATTCCCCTGACCTCCCATCAGGAGTTCGCTATAAAATTGGCCCATGTAGCCATTTGTGTGATAAAAGGACCTATGTTTCCGAATCGAAACGACAAAACTGCTGTCGACCGCGGCCACGAATCCGGGCGAACCCGTCGACAGCGTCACCGCCGCAGTCATCGGCGGTTCCGGGACCAGAGGGTCAGCGTTTCGGTTGTAGACGATGAGCTCGGCGATATTCAGTTCGACTGTCTCAATATCAGCCCGGTGGGGGTATATCTCCGCACGGACTTCTTGCTCTTGCCCGGAGACGAGGTTAATTTGAGGATTGGCATCACACCGTGGCATCGCCCCTTTGATGTCACGGGAAAGGTGATTCGAGTCGACACCGGCGAGACGGGGCTGCCGCCGGGGATGGGGATCGCTTTCCATAGAATTGCAACGACAGATTCCAAAGAGTTGAAACTGTTCCTAATGAGGAGGTTCTTGAGCCATGGTTGATAAGAGTGACGCACTTGAAAAGTGGCGTGCCGTACAGTGCAAATTGAGCAGGCTGTTCGTGCACGATCTCAAGAATCCCATTTCCGCGCTGTCCGCGAACCTCAACTTCCTGGAATCTTCCCGTCTGGAAGATACGGAGGACACCCGGGAGGCGATAACCGATTCGATCCTGGCGGCCCAGATGTTGCTCAAGCTGGCGGACAACTTTGACATGATAGCCCTCCTGGAGTCCGGCGAGACATGCCAGGTGGCGCATATCTCCACCGGTGATTTCCTGAGGGCGGCGGTACGTCGGAATTTGGGGATCGCCCAGTCCGCAGGCATCCGGATCATTGTCCAGGAGCCCCTCCCCAATATCGAGCAGTACTGGCCGAATCGATATGCGGAGCTGGTCATCGATAATCTGATCATGTCGGCCATCCGGCACTCTCCCCACAGCGGCGATGTCTTCATCTCGATGTCTGCGAACGATGACGAGATCTCGATCTCCATCCGCGATCAGGGCATGCCCGTCGTCACCGAATACAAAGACGGACTGTTTACCCGGGAGAGCCAGGTGCGGGCGAAGAAGAGCCCCGGCTGCCGGTACGGTCGGGGACTCGGGCTCTACGCGGTGGGCCTCGCCCTCGATGTCCTCGGGGCCAGGGTGGAGATCGGTGAGCGGGACGGGTTGGCGGAGTTCATCTTCATCTCCCCCAGAAGAAGCCATCTGGTGGAATAGACGATCTCACGACATCACCTGTCGAGTCGTATGACGGGCTCGGCGAGCAGGTAGAAATCCACCAGGGATCGGGCTTTGGGACCACAGCGAATGACGGCCGTCGTAATATTTGGAGCGCTCACTCCGTATCCGGTGAGGGTCTCGAGGGCGCGGGTGAGGGATCGTCCGGTGCTGGCGGAGTCGTCCACCAGGGCGACGGGCCCCGCCGGGATGGCATCCGTGCTCCCCGTCACCGACGGGGCGGTGAGCCGATATCCGATCTCCTTGATCGGGAAGGCCAGGAGGCTGAACGGGAAGGGAAGCCGGCTGAGGGGATACCGCAGATCGAGTCCCGTCACCGGGATATCGAGCGTCTGCGCGATGGTCCGTCCCACCTGTCGTCCCCCCCGCTCCAGATAGATCACCATCGTCGGCCGCCGTTCAGCCAGTTTCATCGCCAGCTGCCGGGCCAGACGGATGACGTCCCTCCTGAGGAGCAGACGCCTGCCGAGAATTCGCCCGGACATCACAACCCTCCCGTCTCAGGTGTCCGCCGGGACATCGAAAACGTGGCGCCGGGAGCGCCCCTCCATGCGAATTTCAGCAACATATTGGGTTCCTATAATCACATTTCTCCCTTATAGTAACCCGACATTGACACTAGTTTTTTGATACCCTAAGCTTTCGTTTACATTGAGTCCGAAACGTACACGTACGCTGCAGTTATTACAAAGGAGACACATCGCATGTCTGGAAAGCACATTCTAGCCTTCGAGGCGGACCCCCTTTATGCAAACATGCTGACGGAAACGCTGGGAAACAACGGATTCCAAGTGGATATCGTGAATGACGGCGTCGAGGGGTTGGACAAGGCCGCCGCGTCCAAGCCGGATCTCATTTATCTCTGTATAGAGCTTCCGAAAATCAGCGGGTTCTCCATTTGTAACAAGCTGAAAAAAAGCCCCGAGGCAAAGGACATACCCCTTGTCATCACCTCCTCCGAGGCGACAGACGAGACCTTCGACAAGCATCGCAAGCTTAGGGTCAGCGCGAACGAGTATCTCCACAAGCCGTTCGATGGCCAACAGATTTTGAACGTCATCAAGCAGCTTCTCTCATCGGAGGAGGATGTGGATGAGATAGAAATCGGAGATGATGATGTCGAGGCGGAGCTCGTCAGCGAGGACCTCACCTTGGGCGCCGATGACATCGAGGACATCGAAGATTTGGATGAGCTGACGGATCTGGATGATTTGGAGGAGCTGGATCTGGATGCGGCGGATGAGATCGAGCTGGAGGACTCGGAGGAGCTCGAAATAGAGGAAGCCCCCGAGCCGGAGCCTGAACCCGAGCCGGAGCCGGAACCCGAGCCGGAGCCTGAACCCGAGCCGGAGCCGGAACCGGAACCCGAGCCTGAGTCCGAGCCGGAACCCGAGCCGGAGCCGGACCTGGAGCCGGAACCCATATCACCAATAAACGGGCGCGGGCCCGACCGGCCCTCCTATCCGGCGGTGGCGCTGAAGACAGAGAACGATCGTCTTACCGCGGAGAACAAAGACTACAGACAGCGGGTGGAGACCCTGGAGAAGGAGCTCATCGCCGCGCGAACCTCCAAGAAGGGCGGTGTTTCGAGCGCCGAGTTCCTCGAGCTCAGGGAGACCTTGAACAAGAAGGACCGGGAGCTCCTGGATGTCAAGGACAGCCTCAACACGAAGGAGAAAGCGATTCTGGAGATGCGGGAGCGTCTCACCGATCTGGAGCGGAGCAAGGCCGATCTCGAGGACAAGAACCTGGAGGTCATGAAGAAGCTGAACGAGACGGAGGTCCAGCTCGAGGCGACCACCGTCGAGAAGGAGATGTTGACCCAGAAGAGCACCAACCAGGAGAGCCGCATCAACGCCCTTCAGGAGACCACCGCGGCTTTGGAGCAGAGCATCGAGGAGGTCCGGGAGGAGAGCGACAGCCGGCTCTCGGATCTTCGAATCAACCTCGATCAGGAGAAGCAGGACGCCCTGGAGCAGCTCACGGAGCGGATGAAGAGGGAGCAGGCGAGGGCCCTGGAGACTCAGAAAGAGGAGCTCGATGCCGCCGCCGGCTCGCGCCTGGAAGAGGAAAAGAAGAAGCTCCTGGAGGAGAAAGAGCAGGCCCTCAAGGATCTGGAAAGGGCGCTCCTGGACGAAAAGGAGAAGATTCTCGAGGAGCAGTCCGAGAAGCACGCCGCCGAGGTGGCCAACCTGAAGAAGGAGGCCGAAGAAAAGCAGGAGGAGCTCGCGGCGAAGGTGCTGAAGGAGCAGGAGACCGTCTCGAGGCTCGAGGGTGAAAAGAAGGATCTGGAGGGCGAGCTCGATTCGACGAAGAAGGACCTTGAGAGCACCCGGAATTCCCGGCAGGACACCCAAAACAAGCTGGAGGCCGCCGAGAGATCCCTCGAAGAGACAGAGCGGAAGCTCAAGGAGACTCAGCAGGAGCTCGACGCCTCGAACGCCCGCGGCAGGGAGCTCGATGCCACCCTCGCGTCCCGGGACGAGCACATCTCCGAGCTCGAGAAGTCGATGGACGACATGAGCGGTGTCATGGCCCGAAATGATGAATACATCGACAAGGCCCGAAAGGCCATCGCCATCGCCTCCCAGCTCATGGACGACGTGGTCGCCGCCGAGGAGGGCGCCGGCTCGGACGATTAGATCTCTCTCTACTCAGGCTTGAAGTTGGCGTTCACCGCCCTGCGGATGGTGTCCCTGAGCTCGTCATTTTCAATAGAGTTCACAACGGAATCGATTTTCAGGCTCAGCGGCGGGGCATCGTTCTTCGGCGGCGGCGGCGGTGGCTCGCTCCGGCGCGGGGCGGTCGTCAGGGAGGTGTCGAGGGTGAACTTGATGTCCGTCACGATTTCCGGCCCCGCGGCCTGGCCGATCTTCTCGATGAGCGCCGCCTTGAGATACGACATCTCCTGCATCCACGCGGAGCTGCTCACCGAGATTACCAGCAGGCGCCCCTTGAGGCGACGGGGGAAGATCCGCTTGCCCAGATCCGTCCCGACGATCTCTCCCCACCGTGCCCAGATCTCCGGATGAATCCCCCGCTGTCCCCGTCCCATCTTCCGCATCACCGCCGGGAGCTGCTGGCTGATGGGGGAGGGCTTCCCCCTCTTTCTTTGGCGTCTTCGCATATCCCCTCTAGAATTCCGCGCTGCCCGGGACCCGCGCGAAGGGGATGACATCCCGGATGTTCTGCATCCCGGTGACGTACATGAGGGCGCGCTCGAACCCGAGGCCGAACCCGGCGTGGGGCGCGCCGCCGAAGCGCCGGAGATCCCGGTACCACCAGTAGGCGTCCCTCTCCAGGTGGAACCGTTCTATCTGCCGGTCCAGCATATCGAGCCGCTCCTCCCGCTGGGATCCCCCGATGATCTCGCCGATCTGGGGCACCAGCAGATCCATGGCGGCCACGGTCTTCCGGTCGTCGTTGACGCGCATATAGAACGCCTTGATGTCCCGGGGATAGTCGATGATGAACAACGGCCGCCTGACCAGCTCCTCGGTGAGGTAGCGCTCGTGCTCGGACTGGAGATCCGCCCCCCACGTCACCGGGTGCTCGAACGTCTTCTTCGCTCTTCCCAGATGGGTGACGGCGTCGGTGTAGGTCATCACCTCGAAGGGGGCGTTCACGATGGTCTCCAGTTTTTCGACGAGCCCCTTCTCCACCCACTGGTTGAAGAAGGCGATATCCGCCTCGCAGCGATCCAGGATCCGCTCGATGATGGCCCGGATGAAGGCCTCGGCCACCGCCATGTCCCCCTTGAGATCGCAGAAGGCCATCTCCGGCTCCACCATCCAGAACTCCGCCATGTGTCGCGCGGTGTTGGAGTTCTCGGCGCGGAACGTGGGCCCGAAGGTGTAGATGTTCTTGAAGGCGAGGGCGAAGATCTCCCCCTCCAGCTGGCCGCTCACCGTGAGGGAGGTCTCCTTGCCGAAGAAGTCCTCGGAGAAGTCCACGCGGCCGTCCTCGGTCCTCGGCAGCGGCTGGTTGAGATCGAAGGTGGTCACCCGGAACATCTGGCCGGCCCCCTCGCAATCCGAGGCGGTGATGATGGGGGTGTGCACCTGGATGAAGCCCCGCGCGTCGAAGAACTCGTGGATGGCCATCTGGAGGGCGTGCCGAACCCTGAACACGGCGCCCAGGCTCTTGGTCCGGGGTCGGAGGTGGGAGATGGTCCGGAGGAACTCGAAGGAGTGCCGCTTCTTCTGCAGGGGATATCCTTCCGGCGCCTCCCCCACGACCTCGATATCCCGGACCGCGAGCTCCACCCGCTGGCCCTTGGCCGGGGACTCCACCAGATCCCCCACCACCCGGACCGCCGCCCCGACACCGAGGGCCCGCGCGCGCTCGAAGGCGTCGCTTCCCTCATGGACCACCGCCTGGAGGCTCACCAGGCAGGAGCCGTCATTCAGCTCCAGGAACGCGATGCCCTTGCTGACTCGCGCGGTTCGAAGCCATCCCGTCGCGGTCACGCTCTCATTTAGCACCTCGAGCTCGAGTATCTCTCTGATGGACTGGGGCATCACTTTCTCCTTGCTGAGCCGTCCCCGGGCGCGGGAGGCTCGAATGACAACCGCTTCCGCGGCCCCGTTTTCATCCGGACCGATGTTAGCAGAAAAACCGTCTTCGAATCACAGTTTTGAAACCGACCGGTTTCCTGCTAGAGAAGACGACGAGGAGTACGCGTCGGATGACGAATCGGGAGCGGAGATGACAAAGAAGGAGACCGTGGTAGTGGCCATGAGCGGCGGCGTGGACTCGAGCGTGGCGGCGGGGCTCCTCCGGCGGGCTGGGCACGAGGTGATCGGGGCGACCCTCCGGCTCCGGCCCTGCGAGGGACACGATGACGGCGAGGTGAGCTGGTGCTGCAGCCGGGGGGCGGAGGAGCAATCCCGGGCGGTGTGCGGCGTGCTCGGCATCCCCCACTATGTCCTGGACGCGGCGGCGGCGTTCGAGGCGGCGGTGCTCAGGACCGCCTGGCTGGAGTATGATCGGGGGAGGACGCCGAGCCCCTGCGTGATCTGCAACGAGAAGATCAAGTTCGCCCGGCTCCTCGAGCTGGCGAGGAAGGTGGGGGCGGACCGGGTGGCCACGGGGCACTATGCCCGCGCCCATCGAGAGGGGGGCCTCCCCGTGCTCCGCCGGGGCGCGGATCGACAAAAGGATCAATCGTACTTCCTCTTCACGTTGTCGCGGGAGCAGCTCGACGCCGCGGTGTTTCCCCTCGGCGGCTACACGAAGCCCGAGGTCCGGCAGCTGGCCCGGGAGATGGGGTTCGCCAACGCCGAGCGCAAGGAGAGCCAGGACGCCTGCTTCGTCATGAAGGAGGCGGGGTTCGCGGAGGCGCTCCGGCTGAAGTTCGGCGGCGCCGCGCGACGCGGCGAGATCGTCGATCCCGCGGGGAATGTGCTCGGCGCCCACGATGGCGTCCACCTCTACACCGTGGGGCAGCGCAAGGGGCTCGGCGTCGCCCTCGGCAGCCGGGCCTATGTCTCCCGCATCGACGGCGATAAGAGGAGGGTGGTGCTCACCGACGACCCGGCCTGCCTTGAGTCCCGCGTCCTGCGCGCCTCCCCCGTCATCTGGACCGGCGGGGTCGCCGCCACGCTGCCGCGCCGTTGCGAGGCCCAGATCCGCTACCGCCACGCGCCGAGCCCCGCCCGCGTCGAGGCGACGGACGGGGGGCTCTCGCTGACCTTCGATGCCCCCCAGCGCGCCGTCGCCCCGGGGCAGGCCGCCGTACTCTACGACGGTGACCGGGTGCTCGGAGGCGGCTGGATCGATCGCTGATTCCGTTCGAACAGGCTGCCTCGAAGCGGAATTATCGGTCGCCTGGATTGCCGCCCGGGTTGTCCAGGATGGATCGGACGGCCCGTGCGATATCCCCCGCGATGATGGGCTTGTAGAGCAGCGCTTCGACGCCGATGTCGAGGGCGCTCTTGGTCCCCAGCTGATCGCTGTACCCGGTGAAGATGATGACGGGGATGTCCGGCCGGATGCGCTTCATCTCCGCCGCGAGCCGGTCGCCGGTCATGTTGGCCATGGTCATGTCCGATATCACGAGGTCGAAGCGAAAGGAGGCGTTCCTGAACAGCCCGAGGGCCTCGATGCTGCTGGTCCGGACGGTCACCGAGTATCCGAGACGGGTCAGGAGCTTCTTGCCGAACTTGACGATGGGCAGCTCGTCGTCCACGAGCAGGATCGACTCGGTGCCGGTGGGGAGGTCACAGACCAGGGCAGACGGGCGCGGCTCCAGTCGATCCTGCCGGGGGAAGAAGATCTCGAAGCGGGTCCCCTTGCCGGGGCGGCTCTCGAACCGGATGATCCCCCGGTAGTTGTCCACGATACTGTGGACGAGGGCCAGCCCCAGCCCGGTGCCCTCGTTGGGCTCCTTGGTGGTGAAGTAGGGCTCGAAAATGGCGTCCTGAATCTCCTCGGGGATGCCCGACCCCGTGTCCGAAACGGTCAGCTTGATGTAGGGGCCGGGTTTTCGGCCCGGGGCCATCTCCACGTCCTCTTCGTCGAGATCCTCATCCGTCAACAGGACCTCCATCACGCCGCCCTCGGCCTTCATCGCGTGGGCTGCGTTCGTGCAGAGGTTCATCACGATTTGCTGAATCTGGGTGGGGATCCCGAGCATCGTGCCCTCGCTCACGATATTCCGCCGGATGTCGAGGGTGGTGGGGAGGGATGATCGCATCAGCTTCAGCGTCTCGCGGATGATGGTCTTGGGTTTGAGGGGGAGGAGGCTCTCCTCCGTTCGCCGGGAGAAGGTGAGGATCTGATTGACGAGCTCCTTCGCCCGGATCCCCGCGTCATAGATCTCCTGGAGATTCTCGGTCATGTATTCCTCGTCTCCGGGCTCATCGAGGCAGAGCTGGGCCAACCCCAAAATGGGGGTGAGAAGGTTGTTGAAGTCGTGCGCGATGCCCCCCGCGAGGGAGCCGATGGCCTCCATCTTCTGGGACTGCTGGAGCAGCTTCTCGAGCCGCTCCTTCTCCTCTTCGGCCGCCTTGATGTCCTCGATCTCTTTTTTCAGCGCGTGGATATTGTCGCAGACGAGGCAGGAGCGGGCCAGCTTGTCATTCAACGGGAGCAGGAGAGGGGCGAGATCGTCCGCGCGCGAGAAGGCGCCCTCGGCGGCGACGAAGGCGACGAGACCGAACCCGTCCAGAGACATGATGCCGAACTCGGTCGCCGCCCCGCAGGCTCCGATGAGCGGCAGCTTCGCGTAGTACCGGCGGAGGGCGGTCTCATCGAGCGCCCGGGGAACGGCCTTTCGGACGGCGCGGATGGATTCCGTCTCGATTGCTTGCGGACACGAATAGACCCTCCTGAAGCAGTGAGTTTCATCCGATGACTCCAGACGGAAGACGATCCCGGCCTGGAATCCGAAACTGTCGATGTAGGTCGGGATACACTCGCCGAGCATGTCGAGGAGGTTGGGATGATTGCCGCATGCCATGACGACCTTGAGAAGTGACCGGCTATGCGAGGACGTTTCATTCATGGGTTTCAACCGGATCTTTCGGCTTCCAGGTCTGGATTGCACCAAACGCCAATTTTCCCCCTTTTTAATATACTGTGTTAATTAGGATAATCAACCAACGCCCCACGTCCACTCATGGAGAAATATTTTATTATTTCCATAGGGCTTTCCCCGATGATGTCGGGCAAGAAATCGGGGCTGACTCTTTTTTTTTTCCGGAACTCTGGCATAATTCCACCATGGAGGATGTCTCCAGACGACAATGGTGGATAAGGGTGGGAGACAACACCGAAGGTCCGCTCGATGAAGCAGCGTTTCAGGAGAAGCTTCGGGCGGGAAAGATCCCGCTCGGCGCGGCAATTAAAAGCAACATGATGGAGTCGTGGGAACCGCTTCTGGCCTATATCTCAAGCGATGAGACGTTCAGGCGACCATCTCAGATACCCGAGACAAAGGGTAGAGGAGACTAATTCCCGCCGTGAGTTTCCATAGTGATTTCAGTGTCCGCGCCTTGGGCGGGTTGGGTGAGATCGGCATGAACTGCCTCGTGGTCGAGACCGAGGGCAGGCTGCTCATCGTCGATTGCGGGGTGATGTTCGCGAATGATTCGGGAATCGATTTGATTCATCCGAGCTTCGAATACCTCAAACAGCGCCAGGAGGACCTCGAAGGGGTTGTGCTGACCCACGCCCACGAAGACCACCTCTCGGGGATCCCGTTTCTGCTGAGGGAGCTCGATCTACCCATCTACTGCGGAGACTATGCCGCGGAGCTGCTTAAGAACAAGTCGTCGGAGCACGAGCACGTTATCGCGCCCATGCTCCGCCCCCTCACCCCCGGCGACCGGATCGCCCTGGGGCCGTTCTCCGTGACCCCCTTTCCGATGCCCCACTCCATCGTTCAGAACACGGGGCTCGTCATCGATATGCCCAAGGGGCGGATCCTCCACACCGGAGATTTCAAGCTGGGAATCGAAGGCGCGGACAAGGGTGTATCGACCCTCGATACATTGAAGGGGGCCGCCGAGGGGCGGGTGGATTTGATGCTCGCCGACGCCACCGGCGCGGAGGAGCGGGAGCCGGCGGGGGATGAATCCGAGGTGTACGAGGTCATTGACGGCATCTTCGATGGCGCCCCCAAGCGGATCTTCGCGGCGATCTTCTCCTCGAACATCCGGCGTCTCGACTCGCTCCTCCGGCTGGCATCGCGCCACGGGAGAACCATCGGTCTGGCGGGGCGATCAGTCCAGAACCACGTCCGCATCGGGCTCGCCACCTCGGAGCTCTTCGCGCCCGCGGGGCTCATCCAGCCCCTCGAGAAGGTGGCCGAGATGCCGAAGGAGAAGACCCTTGTCATTGTCTCCGGAACCCAAGGGGAGTTTCGTTCCGCGCTCAGCCGGCTCGCCCACGGGCACCACCATCTGCTGAAGGTGACACCGGAGGACAGGGTCATCCTGTCGAGCCGGTTCATCCCGGGGAACGAGATCGCCATCAGCATGACCATCGACAATCTTCTGCATCGCGGCGCGGCGGTGTACCACCGGTACAACACCCCGGGGATACACGTCTCCGGACACGGCTCCGCCGGGGAGATTGCCGCTGCCATTCGGACCGTCGGGCCGAAGAGCTTCATGCCGGTCCACGGCACCCTCCGGCATCTGAAGGCCGGCGCCGCCCTCGCGAGGTCGGTCGGTGTGCAGAATGTCGCGGTGGCCACAGACGGTCAGACCCTTCACTGGACAAGATCCAAGCTCACGGTGGAGGACGGGGCTCCCCCCACCAGACGGGTCTATATCGACAATGGGGGGAGACTGCCGGGCTCCGCGCTCAAGGAGCGTCGGCTCCTCGGGACGAGCGGTGTGATTTCGATCGCCTTTCTCGTGGACGACTCCGGTGTCCCGGGGGATATAAGGGTGACCAGCCGGGGGGTCGTGGCCGAGGAGATTGAGGCGTGGGCCTCCGAGCTCGTCTCTGGGAGGGTGCGGTCGGTCGCGGCGGTCGCGGCATCGCGAGGTGACAGGCCGGACGCGCTCCAGGATACGGTCCGGAACGCCGTGCGCAAGCTCGTCCAGAAGCGGTTGAGTCGGGATCCGCTGGTGTTGGTGTCGGTCATCCCGATCTGAGAAGCCCTCAGCGACGACAATATGTTACTATCCGCGGATGGATATCCAATTCGAAGCCTTCGAGTATACTGCTGATGATACCTTCAAGAAGGCGACCTACCGTTACACCGAATCGTCGACCGGCGGGTGGCGGATTCGTCGAAACGGCCGTGACCACCTCGTCCTCTCTCCCGGCTATCGCCTCCTCCGCGTGATCACGTGCGGCATTTGCGCGACGGATCTCGCGCGCCGTTTTCTCCCGTTTCCGCTGCCGCAGATTATCGGCCACGAAGCCCTGGTCGCCACCTCGGAAAACGGTGAGACCTTCGCCGTCGAGATCAATGACACCTGCCTCGCCCGTGGGGAGGAGACCGTGGATGTATTCTGCCGCGCCGGTCTCCCGACCCACTGTCCGACGAGGCGTGTCTTCGGGATAGACCGGCTGCCGGGGGGCTTCGGCCCCCATGTCCTCGTTCCGGTGAACGCGCTGGTGCCCACGACCCCCCTCGACCGAGACGTCGCGGTGCTCCTCGAGCCCTTCGCGGCCGCCTGCCACGCGGTCGACGTATCGCCCCCCGAGCCGGGGAGCCGCGTGGCGGTCCTGGGCCCGGGGCGCTTGGGATCTCTGGTGCTGGCGGCGCTCCGCATCCACCGGCGCGATCGGGATATCGACTTTCGCGTCACCGCCGTCGGGGCCTGCGACAGGGACCTCTTCCTCGCGAACCGGATAAGGGCCGATGAGATCGTGGATATGCGCGCGACCCCCCTCGACCGGCTCGAGGACGCCTTTGACCTGGTCTTCGATACTACCGGATCCCCGACGGGGTTTGAATCGGCCCTATCGCTGGCCTGTCGCGAAGTGCACCTGAAATCCACCCACGGCAGACCCTTCCACGGCATCTCACACCTCACCGAGTTGGTGGTGGATGAGCTCTCCATCCTGCCCGCCCGAGCCGAAAACTTCGACTTCGCGTGGGGGGACGCGGTCGCTCAGAACAACCGGGTATATCTTTCTCCCGGAGTCCCGAGGACACTCGTTCCGGGCGGCCGGATGGTCTCCTGTAAAGGGGCCGCTGACGCGGAGACGGAGCTGTTGAACCACACCCCGCAGGGTGAGATTCCGCGGTTCGATCTGGCGGTCGCCGCGGATGCGGAATCCCTCGACGCCATCATCCGGCCGAGGGCGTCCCATGAGAATTCCCTGGTCAGACCCCGCGGGGCCATCCTCTGCATGGGAGACGGCGGCACCCCCCTCGACCGGTTCGTCCGCGGCGGTGGAATCCTGCGGACCTCCCGGTGCGGCGATTTCAGGCGCGCCGTCGACGCCCTTTCGCGTCACGAAGATATCGGTTCCGCCCTCGCAAAGGCCGTGATCACCCACCGGTTCTCGGCCTCCGACCTTCCCGAGGCCTATGCGACCGCCAGGTCCGAGGCGGCGGTGAAGGTGGTGGTGAGCCACAAATGAAAGCAGGTAGTGTCGAATGGAATTGAAGAGAGGATTGATTTTCGTGATCGCCATGCCGTTGTTCCTTCACGGGTGCTATCACGCCAAGAAGAGAGGCCCGGAGGATACCGCGTCGTCCACGACGGGGGCGATCGATACCGAAACTTCTGATACCGAACGTCGGGACAGCTCGCCCGATACCGGTACCGGCGCCCTTCAGACCAACACCGGCGGACCGGACAACGACTCATCGACGACCACCGAAACGGGAACCGACACCCAATCGGTGGACACCTCGTCTTCGTCGGAATCGGACCCGCCGGATTCAGATATGCCGGAATCGGACCCGCCGGACTCGTCGGACACCGCGACCTGGTATGCCGACACCGAAACCGACACCGACACCGAAACCGGCACGGGAACGGAGATGCCCAACGACACCGGCAGCGCCATCGAGCACGAGACGGTCGTCTGCTGCCCGAACGGTTTCCTCTGGGACGGCGCAGAGTGTGTGGACATCGACGAGTGTAAGGAGGCGACCCACGATTGCCACGCCGATGCGTTGTGTATCAACACGCCGGGATCGTATGCCTGCGAATGCTTCATCGGTTATTCAGGGGACGGCACCACATGTGTCTTCGAGGATGAATGCGAGATGGATGGTGACTGCGACCACGACCGGATCTGCGTGACAGAGGACGAGGGGCGGCGGTGCGTCCATCCGTCGTGCAGCCCGCAGAAGGTCGGGTCCATCGGGGGTCGCACCAGGGACGTGGACGTCAGAGACGGTATCGCATACGTGGCCGGCGACGCCGGCGGCGTCTTCATCTACGACATGTCCGATCCGGCGAATCCACAACCGATCGGTCACACGGAAGTTGCCGGACGGGCCGCCGTCGCGGTCGCAGTCGCGGGCAACCTGGCCTTTGTCACGGCGCAGCGGTCGAGCCGCGAAGACGCTGTCGTCATTGTCGACGTGAGCGATCCCGGCGCGCCCTCCGAGGTCTCCGACATTCCTGTCGAGTGCACTGATCTAAGAGTCGTCGGGGATGAGCTCTATATCATCAACAGGGACGAGCTGCTGGTCGTCGACATGAGCGTCCCGGAGAGCCCGACCGTCGTCGGCAGACATGCGCTGCCTGCGATGGGGTATTCGATCTTCGTGGTGGACGGGATCGCCTACGTCCTGACCTCGGCGGGAGTCTACACCGGAGGTTCCCTTACGATATTCGATGTATCGACGCCGTCCGCGCCCGCCGCCATGGGAACGCTGTCGGTGGACAGCGCGAGGTTCCAGACCACGGGGCTGGCGGTCAACGGCTCGACCGCCTATATCGTGGGATTCCCGTTGGGCTCCCTCCTCGTGGCGGACGTTTCGAATCCGGAAGCGCCGGCGCTCGTCGACACGGTCGAATCCCTGGGCACCTTCGGCAGGCTCTCCCTGGTCGGAGACCGGCTCTACGGCCACTCGAGCGGCATGGCGGTGTTCGATGTCTCGGTCCCCGAGGCCCCGACCCAAATCGCCGCCCCGTCGTCCGACCTCATGCAAAACCAACGGATGGTCGTGGACGGCGCCCTCGGATATGCCGTTTTCAGCCAAGGCGTACGTATTCTGGATTTGAGCGGGGCGGTCTCTTTCGACGCCGTCGGCTCGTTCGCGCCGCCGGGAGGATTCCTCCATATGGCGGTGGACGGAGACGCGGCCTATCTGGCCAACAGCGAACGGCTCTATACAGTGAGCCTCCAGACGCCGATGAACCCCAGAGTCGTGACGGATGTGATCATCGATGTCAATGACCTCGCGGCGTCGGACGGATATGTCTACGTTTCAAACGATACCGGGCTGACCAGCATCGATGCGCGCCAACCCGACACGCTTCGGATTGTCGGAGAGCTCCCCTTCACCGGCGGGGCGCGGGCCCTCGCGCTCGACGGCGCGACGATCTATCTTGGGTCGGGGGACTACGAAACCGGCTACCATCTCCGCGGGGTGGACATCGCCGATCCCGCCGCGCCGACACTCCTCGGCGACCTGCCCCTCGAGCGCGCCGTCGGCGCCATCGATACCGTCGGAGACATCGCCTACGTGTCAGCGGGGACTGCGTTTCTGGTCGTCGACACCGCGATCCCCTCGACCCCTGAAATCGTCGGAACGCTCGAGGCCACGGAATACACCAGCCTCTTCGCCCAGGGCGGGCGGGTATTCGCAACCTGGAGCGGCTTCCTCTCGGTCATCGACGCCGGCATCCCCTCTCGTCCGTTCTTCGAGGGAACCCGGCCGGACACCGGCATCTTCCATCCCGGTTTCGAGCACATCGACTCCCTGCAGGTCATCAACGACACCCTCTACGGGGTCGATAGCGCGAACAAACTCCAGATTTACGACATCAGCGATCTGGACGACCCGACGCCGACGACATCGATTCTCACAACGGATTCTCCGTATTTTGTCGATATAAACGTCAGGGACGGCTTCGCCTTCTGCCCGAGTGCGGACGGATTCTATGTGTTTGATGTGAGCGCGAAACACAACAGCAAGGTGGTGGGCCGGGTGGCGGTCGACCTCGCTGTCGGCGGCATGGCGGTGCAAGACGGTGTCCTGTACAGCAGCATCCTCAATTCGGACAGCGGCGACGACATCATCGCCATCGATGTCCATGACCCCGAACGGCCGGCGATCCTGGACGCCATGGCCCATGCTGAAACGGGCTTTCATGTCAGCGACCTCGCGATTGATGGGCACACCGCCTACGCGGTGGCGACGGACCTGTTGGCCCTCATCGACATATCCGATCCCGCGGCGTTGACGGTCATCAGCGACACCCCCTTGCCCGCTGATTTCGAGGCGCTGGGCGTGGCAGTGTCCGGCCCTCGGGTCTACATCGTGGGGGCGCCGGATCCGTCCAGAATCGAGGGCAACCTGCTGGTGTTCGACATCAGCGCCCCGGAGACGCCGCTGCGGCTCCCCGACAACGGCGCGCTGATGACCCGGGGATCGGCGATCGCCGTCGAAGGGGGATACGCCTACGTCGCCACGGAATCGGGGCTCTCGGTGTTTACGCTGGAAGCACCGGAATCGCCGGCGCTCGTCGCCGAGATCCCCGCCGAGGATCCGTGGTTGCACCGCGACCTCCTCGTCTCCGGGACGCGCCTCTACCTCGTCCTCCGAAGCGGCTTCATGACGCTGGATCTCCGGACCCCGGACGCGCCGGTGGTCGACGTCGCGCTCGACATCCCCGATTGCGTCGCTCGGGAGGTGGCCCTCCTCGGTCAGGACGCCTACGTGGCCTGTGACGCCGGGGTCGCCGTCGTCGATGTTTCAGACGCCGCGCACCCCGTGTTCCGCCACTACATCCATCCTCCGGGGGGAGCGCGCCTCATCGCGGCGGATGATAGCGCGGTATACAGCGCCTATTCCGGCATCGATATCATCGCGCCGGGGGCCTGTCGGTAGGGATCGGGCCGCCGAAAAACCGGCGCTTCGTTTCCAAAAAACAGGGACAACCGCAGCACGAGGAGGAGGCCCATGGCACGCGAAAACCCGAAACGTTATGCTTGCGACTCAGCCGCTCTGCTGACCCGGCAGTGCCCCCTGAGTTCGCCTCCGTTCAAGGAGCAGGTTGTAGCCGGCTTCGTAGGCCATCCGATCGACCTCCCAAATGTCGATGAATTGGAGGCCCATACCCGGCGGAGAAGCGGTCTCCTCCTCCCCAAATTGTTTCCGCCAGACGACCTGGGCCTCCGCGACGACCTTGCCGCGAGCGAACGGCGGAGAGAAGCTCAATACCAGCTTGGTCTGTAGGGGCAGGGGGGTGAGGGAGCGCAGGTAGATGCCGCCTAGGTTGATGTTGAAGCTGTATCCGTTCATCGGTGGCGACTGCCCCTTGTGCCCGAAGGTCACCGGGGTGCCGTACAGCACCCGGACGGAGCGCCGCATGCCGGCGGAGGACGGGGCGAGAATTTCGTTCATTATGAACGTTATCCCCTCTGCGTCGCTCCCTTCCTTGAAGAACCGGACCCTATCCCTTTCGGGAATCCGCTCTCGAAGGGCCGGCAGATCGTCCGCGGCAGCGGTGATGATCCAAGGGGGGGGAATCTGCTCCCATGACTCCCTCCGCGTCTCTCCCAGGAGCGCGCCGGAGACGATGACGAGGCGGAACGCTTCGCGTTTCTGGGCGTCCAGCAACTCCTCGATGGAGCCGGCGAAAAACGCGTCGAAGCCGTTTCGTTTCAGTATCCGCGCGATCTTGACCCGTTCGAACCGGTCGCTATGGGCCAGAACCACCCGGCCCGCCGGGGCGCGGATTGCATCCCAGGTGTCCCTCTTTTGGATGGCCGCGATGAGCGCGACAAACTGCTCCCTCGGGCCATCGACGATGTATTCGTCGACGCCCCACGAAAAGGCATCGCCGAGCGCTACGGGATCCGGGGTCGGGATCCGAAGGATAACCGGAACCGAGGAGAGCGTCTGCTCGCCGCGAATTCCCTCGACCACCTGCTGGACATCATCCGTCTTCCAATCGATAAACACCGCTGCCGGGGGGGCGTCCAACAGTTTGGGGACCACGTCGTTGCCGCGGCGCATTTGGATATTGTCGACCGCCTCGTTCCGAAACAGATCCTCAAGATCGGACATCTGTTCGGGGGTATTGCAAATAAAAACAAAGGGTGCTGACATTTTCTTACCTCTACGGACTTGTTCATGATGATCGTGATTCGAAGACGACCATTACGATGTTTCTCCCGCCCTCTATAAGACTGGAACAAGACCCAAAAGGTGTCAAAGACGATCCCCCGTAGAAAGGGAATCGTCATTGAAGGTCGGGTATGGGGTGGGACCCTCTGTCCATCCATTTCGGGGTGCTCGAAACCCGGTTTCGACCGTTCTCCTTCGCCGAATAGAGCGCTTTGTCGGCGTGCTCGAACAGGGCCAACGAATCGGGATGGTCGACGCTGCTCGCGACCCCGATGGAGATCGTGACGCTGAGCTTTTGGTGGTTCCAGTCGACCTCCGTCGCGGCAACCTTTTCCCTGACCTGCTCCATCAGGGGCACCGCGTCGTCCAGCGTCGTGCCGGTCATTAGGATACAGAATTCCTCTCCACCATATCGAAAGACCTCGTAGCCGAGGTCTTCGACCTCTTTCAAAATCTCCGCGGTCCGCTTGAGCACGAAGTCCCCCGCGCGATGGCCGTATTCGTCATTGAACTGTTTAAAATGATCAATATCGACCACCGCGAGACAGACAGTGCTGTTTTGTTGCCCCGCTTCTTTGAGGCTGTCGACGAGCCGTGTTTCGAAGTGACGGGTGTTACCCAGTCGGGTGACCCGGTCCGTGATGGAGGCATTGTACAACCGAGCCTTCTTGAGATTGACCGCCGCCTGATCCGCGAGAGAGGCCAGTAACTGCTGATCTTCCTCCCCGAAGCGGCCGAGGGGATCCAGCACGGTCTCCCCCGTCTCGTCCCGTTTCACCTTGTTCGTCAGGGTAATGACACCCTCGACTTCGTTGGCGTAGATAATCGGGACCGAGAGGATGCAATAGACCGTGTTACGACCCACCTGCTCGATTTTCGTGCGATCGTTCAACCGGACGGGCTTTCGAGTCTCCGCCGCCTGGCCGGCGACCCCCTCGCCGAGGGAGAACGATTTGGTCTCCATCTCGCCGTCGTTGATGGCCCGAAGAGTGGTGTCCGGGATGTTGCCGATCATCACCTTGATCTGCAGCCGGCCGGTGTCGTGGTCGAGAATCATCAGGTTGGCCTTCTGGGCGCTGAGGGCCTCCACTGCCGTGGTGAGGGTCTCCTGGATCAGTTTCTTGAAGTCGTTGACATTGGCCAGTTGCTGGTTGATGTCGTACAACGTCCTGAGGTTGTTGAGGATTCTACCGTTCTTCTCGTATTTCAGGGTAGAGTCGATGTTGGTGGCCGCCACAGCGGCGATCTCCTCCAGGAACGAGTAGTCGGACTCGGGGATCTGGGTCCCGTCCTCGCACTCACCGAGCGTGAGAATCCCGAGAACGTCCGATCCCCGGAGCAACGGTACCCAGACGTCGGACCGCAGGAGATTCAGATTCCAGCGCTTGAACGCGGTATCGAATCGAGGCAGCTTTCGCATGTCCCTGACGGCGAAGACGTTGCCCTGGTGGATCAGCTGCCATAACAATCCCTGGTCGTGGGGAATTTTAAACATACACATGTCTTCCTCGACGCCTCTGGGATCGGGGAAGCGGTCCGGGAGACCGTAGTAAGCGCGGACCCGATAGAAGGTGCTCTGGGGATCCAGGTCGTCCAGGAGGAGGACCACAGAGTTGATGGACGCGTACCGCTCTCGACACACAGACATGAACGCGTCGAGGAGACTCTGCAGGTTCAGGATTTGGGAGAATCCCTTGCCGGACTGGAGGAGGGTGCGCATCTGGAACACACGATTGTCAAGGTTGGCCGCGGTCTCCTCGGAGTGGTGCAGCCGAACCTGCAACTCGCCGATGAGCTTCTGCTGATTCTCGAGCTGCTTCAGCAGTGTTTCAACGTCGATTTGGCCCGTACCATTTTTTTTCGGATCATTCATGGTTCTATACCGCCCCCGTCAGCCATACTGTTTCATACAGTATCGACCGGGCGCAGGAATAGTTTAGCACCCGCTCGGAGAGGCCTCGTCACCTCTCTCGCTCGGAGGATCAGGTTTCGATCCGGTTGCGTCCCAGATCTTTGGCTCGGTACAGGTTTTCATCGACCTTCCGAAAGAGCTCCTCAATGGTCTGTCCCGCCCGAGGATAACTGGCGACCCCCGCGCTGAAGGTCACCTTGAAGAGCGCGCCCGTATCCGCCTGGAAGGTCATGTTGCGGAGCTCATCCAGCGCGCGGTTGATGATCATCTTCGCGGTGTCCTCCTCCTCGCCGTAGAAGGCCACTACGAACTCCTCTCCCCCCCAACGTCCCCGGACGTCCATGATGCGAAACCGGTTCTTCAACAGCTGCCCGACTGACGCCAGGACCCGATCCCCCGCCAGGTGACCGTAGGTGTCGTTTACCGCTTTGAAGTGATCGAGATCCAGGAGACAGAGGGAGAGGGGTTTATTGAAACGCCCGCTCTCGCTCAGCCGCATCTTGAGCATCTCCAGGAAGGGGCGGCGCGTGGGGAGGCCGGTGAGCACGTCGACATCGGCGCGTTCCTTGAACATCTTCGTGCGATCCAACCGTAGGTTGATCCGCGCCATCAGCTCTTCTTTGATGACCGGCTTTTCGATATAGTCGTCAGCGCCTGCGGCGTAACACTCCACCAAGGTCTCTCGGTTTCCATACACGGTGAGCACCAGGATGGGAAGATCCTGCCAGCGACTCGAGGAGCGGAGTACCCGGCAGACATCCAACCCATTGATTTTTTCCAGGAATACGTCCAGGAGGAGCATGTCCGGATTGATGCGCTCGATGTCCTTCAGAATAGTCGTAGCGTGGGTCAACGTCACGGGTTCGATTTCCTCCGCTGAGAGGACATTGGCGAGATGCGCGAGAAAGTCCTCGTCGTCATCGACGATTAGAACTTTGGGTTTGGCCACCTCTTTAATGGGAACAAGTCGCCGTATCGCCGAAGTGAAGGTCTCGTTGTCGAGGGGCTTGTCCAGGAACACGGAGGCCCCCGCGTGCACCGCGGCGATCCGCGTCGAGAGGCTCGGCGCCGTGGAGATGAATCCCAACGAGAGGGCGCTTTGCTCAGGCATCGCTCTCAGCCGTTTGGCTATATCGAACGGGTCGTCGTTCTTCGCTAGCATGACATCCAAGACGGCCGCGTCCAGCTGGCGGGACTTTGCAAGAGCCAACGCCTCCTCGCCGTTGGTCGCCGGATAGACCCGGATGAGATTCTCGCGCCCCATGGAGACCACCCTCTCCAGAAAAGTCTCGTCGTCGTCCAGGACGAGGACCCTGGCCATAGTGGCGTTCTCCCCCTTGGATACCAGGCGTCTATCCCGAACCGGCGTCCTGACCGAGGCCACGGGAGGGGCCACCGGCGTCGAGGCCAGCTGCTTCATTCGTAGCGTGTCCTTCAACCTCGTTTCGATGACATGGGCCACCGAACTGACCTCGGAAAACCCCATAGTACCGGCGGTCCCCGTGAGCTTATGAGCGATTCGGCGCGCCTCGCCGAGCCCCTCGTCGGATCCGCTCCCCCCTCGGGCGAGCCCCGTCAGGAGGCTGCCAATCTCCGCGAACATTGTTGGGATTCTATCAGCGTAGGATGCGCTGAGCTCGACCTCCTTCCGGCTTTCGGAGAAATCCTCAACCGCAGTATTCGGGGGGAGACCCGGAAACGGGGCCGGATCGTCGTTCGCTGTCTTGAGTCGCACCAGCACGTCTATCTTATAGGCGACCTCCTCCGGCGACAGCGGGCGATGCAGCAGCATGTTGATGGCGATGTCCTCCTTTCCCATGGCCTCCATCTCAAAAGGGCGGTCCGGGTTGGACACGAACACGAGCAGGTAGTCGCCTCTCCGACGCAATCGCCGGAGCAGATCAAGGCCGGTCTTGCCCGACACGCACGCGTCGACGCAGATCAGATCGATGGCTTCCCGGTCCAGAATCTGTTCGGCGGCCCCTATCGTCGAGGCCCCGAAGACCGCGAACCCCCTGTCTCTCAATAGGGCGGTGGTTTGCGCCCGGAATTCCTCGTTGCTGTCAATCAGTAGAACATAGATTTTCATGATTGGCTCGCCTCGATTCTGATTCGCGTCTTCAGGACTAATCGGCGCTCCGGACGAATTCTTAACCTCAAGGTCCAAGGTCATCCCACAATGCACGGGCTAATCGGTTCTTAAAAAAATCTGGGCGGGGTCGATATACTAAAGAGAACCGGGAGCAGGAGGAATGCCGTGCCGTCCGAATCTACACCAGTTGGAGAAACGCCCCAGCATCTGCAGGAGGCGTCGGGGATGCTGGAAACGGCTCTGGAGGCTTTGCGAACTGCCCGAAAGGATATCGATACCAATATTAACGCTGTCTCGGCAGTTCATCGATTGACAAGGGTCGCCTCACAGGCCGGGAGGAGAGGTGATCCATCGAAGTTGTCCGCGGCCATCAAACGATCCGGTCAGGCCCTCGAGTACCTCCAGTCGGGTGACCTGGGAGTGAAGATGGAGGAGATCGCGCGCCTCGTCGCGAAGGGGCTCGCCATCATGTACGCGGTGGAGCGCGCCGAGAGGGCTGCGCTCGAGAGAGCCAGAGCCGAGAAAGCCAGAGCCGAGAAAGCCAGAGCCGGGAAGGTTCCCCCCGAAGGGAGCCGGACTGTAAAAAAGGAACCCGCTCTCAGGCGCGTCCCCCGGCATATCGCGGAACGTCGCAGGGCCCCTCGCGCCGCTGTGGAGGCCGAAATCGGATTTCAATCCGACACCAATTTCTATACCGGGCTCTCCGAGGATATTTCTACGGGGGGGCTCTTCCTGGCAACGTTTAATCTTCGTCCGATAGGTTCCGTGTTGAACGTAAACTTCACCCTCCCGGGGGGGCACTTCATCTCGGTGGACGGAATCGTCCGCTGGGTTCGGGAATACAACGAGTTGAATTCGGACGCCTCACCGGGCATGGGGATTCAGTTCGAGAATCTAGGGGCCAGTGAGAAGGATGCCATCGACGCGTTTATCCAGCAACGCACGACCCTGTTTTATGAGGATGACTGACGGCGGGGGGTATCCCCACGGCCTCGTCTGAAACGATATCAGGGGGTCAGCGGCGCCCGGGGCCGATCCCCGGCGCCAGCATCGCCGCGAAGCGCGCGGGGTTGGCCACGCCCTCGGAGGCGAACCACGCATCGGCCTCCCGCATCAGGGCCGCGCCGCTCTCCCCCCCGATGAGCCGCCCCCTCTGCCGCTTGGCGGCGGCCGCGAAGGCCTGGCAGTCCGCCGCCTCGAGCCGGCCGATGGCCATGTCCAGGCGGGCGACGAGGGTCTCCACCGGGGCGCCCCGTTGACACATCGCCCCCGCGTCGATGAGCGCGCCCCAGGCGACGGTGTGGGGCAGATCGTCTTTGATGAGGGTCCTGGCCACGGCCATGGCCTTCTCGGCGAACCGCTCGCGGGTCCCGGAGTTCACGGTCTCCTCCGCGACCATCAGGGCGGCCTGGCCGCGAAGCTGCTCGATCCTCGGACGGATGACGATGTTCTTCATGAGCATCGCCTTCCGGAGCCTCGGGAGCTCCTCCTTCAGGAGAGACCAGGCGGCCTGGGCGCGCCCGTTGTACTGGTGCTGCTGGCACCGGGCGATGAGGTGGAGCGCGTGCTGGATGGTGTAGTCGGATTCGGACCAGCCCGACAGGGCGTCCTCGATATCCCGCTCGGCGATCTCGGGGAGATCCCGCGCGAGGCAGAGCAGGTTCACGCCGCACCGGTACATCATGACGGCGTACTTGTCCCCCAGGTTCGTGGCCTCGACGAGGTAGCGGTCGGTCTTCTCTTGCAGCTGCCGGAACCGCCCCTTCTGGAGGAGGGCCTGACACAGCCACCAGCGCAGCGTCGTGACCTCCCGCTGGATGCCGATGCAGTGGTCCTTGAGCTGATTCAGGGTGTCCGATACTTCGTCGATGCAGGACTGCCAGTCACCGATGAACAGGGCGGTGGGCCCGCGCATCCGGTGGGTCATGGCGAGGATCCGGGGATCCTGGGTTCGCCGGGCCAGCGCGTCCGCCTCGGCGAAGAGGCGCCGGCTCTGTCGGAGGCGGGTGGCGTCGGTGGCGAGATCCACCGTGGCCATGTAGGTGAGGGAGACCGCGATGTGGCGGATATCGCCGAGGTGGAGGGCCTCGAGGACCAGCCGGTAGGTGAACTCCATCCCTCGGATCATTTGGATGTGGGTGAGCCCGTCGACGATGCTGTAAAAGGCGCGGAGGGCCATCTGCTCCGTCCGGGAGATCGACTCGGGATGTCGCTCGGTGAACACCAGCCCCTTCCGGCGGACCCTGAAGCGGTAGTAGCGCAGCGAGATCATCGATCCCAGGGTGGATCGGGGCATCCGGACGCCGAGGGCAGCGAGCACCTCCCGGATGGCCTCCAGCCCTTCGTCGATGTAGCCCCCCCGGAGCCATTGGTTGGCGGCGCACTGTCTGAGCTCGACCCGCATCAAACCGTCGGCGCCGGCCGCGGCGTCATTGTACGCCGTCGCCGCGTCCCCCGGGCGTCCGGCGTTGGCCAGGGCGTCGCCGAGGGCCTGCCCGAGGGTTAGCCGATCCTCCGGGGTGTCCGCGAGATCGAGGGCGATACCGTAGAGCCCGGCGGCCCGATCGAAGGCGAGCTTGGCGTCCGCGGCCCTCGCGGCGTCGCGAAGGTGCTTGAAGGCCCGCTCAGCGTCGCCGGCCTCCACCCAGTGGCTCGCCAGGTGGTCCGCGTTGTCCGGCGCCACCGCCTCGGCGGCCAGCGCCAGGGCGCGGTGGCACGCCCTGACGGCGGCGTCGTCCATCGTCACCAGCACGGTCTCCCGGACCATGTCGTGAAAGACCACCACGGTGTCCACGTCCCGGGGCCCGAGGGGACGGACCAGGTGACACGCCGTGAGATGGTCCAGCGTCTCCCTGAACGCGAGATCGCCGAACTCGTAGCCCGCCGCGTGGGCGAGGAGGGTCCTCAATACCGGATGGCCGGACACGGAGAGCAGCCGGAGGATCTCCCGTCCGCCGCTCGAGAGGCGGGCGAACCGGGACGAGATGACCCCCTCGAGCCCGCCGGACAGCTCCGGCGACACCCCCTTCGCGCTCTTGGCCAGCCGCACCAGCTCGCCGATGAAGAACGGGTTTCCCCGGGCCTCGGCCACCAGCGCCCCAAGCGCCGTCCCGTCCCCGGCGTCGCTCATCAGCGCCTCGGCCAGACGGTCCGCCTCCCGGCGGGAGAGCGGGCTGAGCTCGACGGAGAGCGTGGCGTTCGGATCCGGCAGGGCCTCCAGCAGGCGCCGCTGCTCCCCGACCACCCGCGGATCGTCGTTCCGGAAGGCCAACAGGAGGAGGATCAGCCCCCCGTTCCGCTTCCCGAGGAGGGCGGCGAGGAGCTTTAGGCTGTCCTCGTCCCGCCACTGCAAATCGTCGATGATGAAGACGAGGGGACGCAGCCGGGAGAGGTTCCGAAGCAGGCTCGAGAAGCAGATGAACCCGCGGCGCCGATGCTCGTTGGGGTCCAACGCCTCCCGCATCTCGAAGCGCTCCCCCCGGAGCAGGGGGACCCGTTTCAGGATGGGGAAGAGGGCGGTCAGACAGGCGATGTCCTCCGGGAGCGTGAGCAGCAGCTGATCGACGGGGAGGCACATCAGAAAACGGGTCAGGTCGTCCACGAGGGTGTCGAAGGCCTTATAGGGCACCGCCTCCCGCTCGAAGCAGCGACCGCGCAGCACCAGCGGCTGAATCCGTTCGTCGCTCAAGCAGCGGGTGAAGTGATCGAGGAGCGCGGTCTTGCCGATCCCCGAGGGGCCGCTGATCTGGGCCACGGTCAGCTTGCGCCGGCTCCGCGCGGCCTGCCAGGCTCCGAGCAGCCGGGACATCTCCTCCTCCCGCCCCACGAACAGACTGCCGTCGTGTCTCACCGCCGCCGGCAAGATCTGCGGCGGGGGCTCTGATTCGCGGAGGTGACCGAGCAGCCCGATGCCGTCCATGCGGTTGCGCGGGTCGCGCGCGAGCAAGGCCTCGCACAGCTCGGCGAAGCAGCTGTCCGCCCGCGGGTTCACCGTCACCGGGGGGGGCGGATCCGTGTGCTGTTTCTTGATCAGCACCTTGACCACCGGCCCCGTGAACGGGAGCTGTCCGGTGATGCACTCGTACAACATGCTGCCCACCGCGTACCAGTCGGACGCCGGCGTCACGTGCTGGGCCTCCGCCTGCTCCGGGGACATGTAGGCCGCGGTCCCGGCCACCCCCCACTCGGTCTGCAGCGTATCCGGGATCTCGTCCGCGATCATCCCGAAGTCGAGGATGACCACCCGCCCCTCGGGGGTCACCAGCACGTTGGAGGGCTTGATGTCCCGGTGGACCTTGCCCCCGGCGTGAAGCGCCATGAGCGCCTCCGCGAGCTGCGGGAGGGTCTCCCGGAGGCGCTGCTCGTCGTACTCCCCCGCCGGGCGCCCGTCGCGGATGTAGGTGACGAAGTCCACGCCGTCGATGAACTCCATGGTGTAGAACAGCTGGTCCCGGTCGGCCACCAGCTCGTATAGGGCGACAAGGTTGGGGTGGGATATCTCCGCGAGGGACCGGAACTCCCGCTTCAGCTGGTACATCCCGTCGCTGCCCACGTACCGCATGGTCTTCAGGGCCAGGAGCATCCCCGTCCGCTCGTCCAGCACCTCGTATACCCGTCCCATGCCGCCGGCCCCCAGCTCGCGGATGACATGGAACTGGCTGGAGAACAGCCCGGCGTAGGGCGCCGGCTCGGAGGGGACGGCGGACGCCTGGGAGGGGGTCTGGGACTTCGTGACCACCAACGCCACGAGCTCGCGGCACTTCCCGCACCGACAGATGTGACGCTCCACCCGGGTGAACTCGTGCTCGCTCAACAGGCCGTTGATGAAGGCGGCGGCGTCTCTGGTCTCCAGGCATTCCATATCGGAAGAATCCATGTCCTCTTGATTTATACAGTCCTGCCAGGATGAATCTACCACACCTGCAACCCTTTGGTAACTGCTATCGGCGGACGGCGATCCGCACCGTCACTTCCCGTCGCGGCCTCCTGGCGACCCGCCGGACCTGTCTTGCAATTGAAATCCGGTTCCTTCATAATCCGCGCGATCGGCACTTGATATATAAAAAGGTAATAAAGACGGTCGTGAAGACAGCCCTTAAAATCGCCCAGTACGCCTTCATCCTGGCACTTCCCTTTGCCCTGTTCTACTGGCTCAGCCCGTTCACCGGCGACCTCACCATCGGCAACGACTACGTGATGTTCCCCATCGACCAGCAGATGGAGCTCCAATACTCCATCGAGCGAGGCTCCTTCCCCCTGTTCGTGCCCGGGTTCGCCGGCGGGGGACACTCCACCGCGGCCCTGACCCTGGGCCAGATCTTCCACCCCCAGTCCCACCTGTCGTCCCTCTACCCGGGATACTGGACGGGCGACGGGCTCGTGGCCAACACCTTCTTCCGCCTGGTGGCCCTCGGCGTCGCCCACCTCGTCCTCTTCATCCTCCTCGGACGCCTCGGGCTGCGGCCGGAGATCGCGTTCATCATTTCGTTCATCACGGTCTACAACCTCCGGATGCTCGACATGTTCCGCTACGGCGCCTCCCTCGAGAACTACTTGGGGTACCTCTTCCTGTGCGCCGCCATGGCGTTCTACTACCTCAAGCCCTCCCGGGTCATGGGACCCGCGGCGATCATCCTCTCCACCTACCTCCTCATCACCGGGGGGCACCCCCAGATGATGTACCTCGGCATGCTCGGGGCGGGGCTCGTCTGGCTGCTCATCCCCCACTCCCTGGCCGCCATCGGCCCCGGGGTGACCGCGACGCGGCAGCAGGTGCTCCACTTCTACCTCCGGGCCGGCATCTTTCTCGTGGTGGGCGCGCTCCTCTCCGCCGCCTACATCCTGCCGTTCTACTTCGAGTTCATCGGCGAGAACGCCACCCGCGTGGGTCGGGCGTACAATTGGAGCCTGGCCTACAGCGACTCGGTGGGGGGCACCTTCAACAGCTTCTTCAAGCCCCTCCACAGCGTGGTGATGAACACCTTCGGCAGCTCCGCCCTCATCGTGGTCACCCTCGCGCTGCCCCTCGCCACCGCCGTCCAGAAGCGGATCCCGAAGGTGATCCTCTTCGTCACGGCCGCGTTCTGGGTCGTCTTCCTCATCGGGCTCGGCAAGTACACGCCGGTGCACTGGGTGTTCTGGAAGTTCTTCCCCCTGGCCAGCGTGTTCCGCATCCCGGGGCGCATCTACATGATTCTGCCGTTCCTCTTCCTCCTCATCCTGGCCTGGCTCCTTCGGGAACCGGACGACGGCGTGCTTCCCCGGTGGCTCCCCCGGATCCCCCCGGTCTTCTGGCTCCTCGCGCTCAGCGCGGCCGTCTACCTCTGGTACAACCTGCACCTCATCAATCGGGTGTCCCCGCCCACCCACTACATCCCCTCCAGGATCAAGGCGTATCCGTTCGGCGTGGACACCTTCATCTTCTGGATCGGCTTCTCCACCCTGGCGCTCACCGCCGTCTACACGCTGCTCGGCGGCCGCCCGATCCTCCGGGGCATCCTCGGCGCGCTGATCTGCCTCACGGTCATCGCCCAGGGGGGGGTGCAGCTTAGGTACGGCACCTGGGTCGTGGCCAAGCGGAGCAAGCCCACCCTGGAGGCGCGGGATCGGGAGAAGCGCTCCAAGATGACCTACAAGGGGGCCCCCGGCTACGGCATGGAGTCCCCGCCCATCGCCGAGCAGATCAAGGAATCCGCCCTCGACCCGGAGCTCGCCCGGTTCTATCGGAAGTTCCGCGCGGTCCCCTCGAACGAGGCGGCCTACCGGTACCTGGCCACGAAGCGGCGTCCGGACGAGGCGGTGGTCGTGGGGGGAGACGGCGAGCCCGCGGCCGACTGCGACGGGGACAAGAGCCGATGCGGTGAGGATCGGGTGACCCTCACGACGAGCACCTTCAACCGCGTGGTCTTCGAGGTGACGGCCACCGAGTCGGGGCTCTTCACCCTCTCCTACCCCTACTCCGACCGGTGGCGCGCCGCCGTCGACGGCAGGGCGGCCGAGGCCCGCCGGACCAACGGCTACCTCATCGGTGTCCGCGTGCCCAAGGGGAAGCACACGGTCGCGCTCCGCTACTGGAGCGCGCCCACGGTATACGGTATGGGCATCAGCTGCCTGGTGCTCTTCGGCGCCGTCGCCTTCTTCGCCCTCCGCACCTCCCGCCGTCGGGTGGGGATCCCGATCATCGCCGCGAGCGCCCTCGCCCTGGGCGCCGGTTACGCCGCCTGGTTCCACAGCCTCTACACCGGAGACAACCTCGAGACCCGGTACACCTGGAACTCGAGCAAGTTTCCCCAGGCCGACAACATCGCGTTCGGCCGGAAGACCCGGATGAGCTCGACCTACTCCGGGGAGCGCCCCTATGATTACTACGCCGGCCTCGCCGTGGACGGCGACCGGGTCAAGCGGGGCTTCAAGACCGGCAAGAACAAGCCAAAACCGTGGTGGGAGGTGGACCTCGGGGGCATCAGGGCCGTCCGGGAGATCGTCATCTACGGCGCCGGCAATATAAAGCCCCACCTCCCCCTCGAGCTGCAGGTATCGAACCGCCGGACCGGGTTCAAGACCCTCAAGACGCTCGACACCGCCCCCAAGGGCGCCTGGCACATCCCCCTGAACGGCACCAAAACCCGCTTCATCCGTCTCCGATCCTCGGGGAGCGGCGCCCTCTCCTTCAAGGAGGTGGAGGCCTTCGAGCTCAAGTAAATCGTCCGGCAGAGCCCCGTCATCGCAAAATTGAACGTGCACCGGCGGTGGTCTGGACTATAGTTATCATTTGGATGTCACCCTATCGAAAACAACTGATCCACAACGGACAGCTTATCATCCTCCACGACTACAACGGCCTCGCCGGCGATGCGTATGCCGATGCCATCCTGCAGAACCTGAAGGCGGCCGACGCGGACGCCACCGGGGAAAGGCTCGTGTTGATAGACGCCGGGAACACCGTCGTGAACAAGAACGTGATGAAGGCCTACAAGACCATCGCCGGCAGCACCGCCCCCTCCCTCTCGAAGACCGCGGTCATCGGCGCCACCGGAATTCAGAAGCTGTTCATCTCGACCATCACGAACCTGTTCAAGCTGAACATTCGCGCCTTCGATTCCAAAGAAGAAGCCATGACCTGGCTTACCTCATAGCGCCGTCCCCGCGATAACCAGAGGCAAGAGACCGGCCGATACGTGTGGACCTTAGTGCTCCGTCGACCCCAGAATGACGGGTGCAATTTATTATTCCCCCTTGAAAAGGGGGTTAGTGGGATTTCGTCAATGAACGGGCGCCTCGCTCTGACGAAATCCCCCCGGCCCCCTTTGCGAAAGGGGGAGAGGGATACCCGTCAGTTCTCAATTGACAAGGCACTAGGCCCGACCCCTTGTTTGCTTGTTTGCTGACCCCGTGACCGAAACTGAAGGGTCGGTCCCCCGTTTTTTTTTCCCATCCTCTCCAACCGGCGTGTTAACTGAACGGATCAGGTGCCTTGAACTGATGAGGTGGCGATGAGACGAACAACCGTGTGGGGCTCGAAGAATGATCAGAACGGAATCCTGAGCGGCGCGCTGGTGCTCGCGGCCGTGATATGGGCCGTCCCGGCGGCGGCGGAGGTCCCCGAGGCTGCGGGGGAGGCCCCGCCGTATCGAGAGGGATCGACCGAACGGGCGCCCCGGCGGCGGGTGGAGCACCTCTTCTTCGAGCTCGGCGCCGGGGTCCTCGTGGGCCGGTTCGACGACTACGAGCAGCGGCTCGAAGACTTCGACTACCACTCGATCTCGCTGACCCGCTCGCGCTTCCACTACGCCTTCGGCGCCTACTGCGCGGTGCTCCGCTACCTCCAGCTCGGGCTGATCGTGAGCCGGCTGGACCACGGCGACTACGAGACCGAATGGGGGGCGGCCATCGAGAAGCGGTTCGAGTGGACCGCCTACCGGGCCGGAGCCGAGATCCGGGGGAGCCTGCCCGTAGCCAACGACTGGCTGGTGCTCTATGTCCAGGCCGGCGGGGGGATCGGCTGGGCCCGGACCGAGCTCTCCAAGAAGCTGGTCGCCACCGGCGAGACCCCCCGGGACGAGCAGCGCTTCGTAAAGTGGTGGGTCGGCGGCGGGGGCGGGCTGCAGCTCAACTTCATGAGATACATGGGGGTGTTCTGGCAGGGGGAGTTCGCCTACGCCCCGATCATCGACAACCTCGCGGGCGACACCCACAACAGCGGCGGCGTCATCGCCGTGACCGGCATCAGGGCCGGGTTCTAGGAGGGCGCGATGAGACACGGGATCGCTTTTGGGGCCGTCTGGGCAGGCATCATGGGCGTCGCGGCGGGGGCGTGCACGTCGGATCTCCTCGGGAACTCGGAGTTCGCCCTGTGGTGCGGCGACGAGCTCTGCAACTGGAAGATCTATGAGGATGAAGACGGCGCGCGGTACGGCAACGTGGAGAAGGCGCCCACCTGGCACCGCTCGGACGACGGCGTGGCGCTCATCGGGTCGGATGTCCGCCTCTACCAGACGGTCGATAACAGCTTCACCGATTGCGTCACCTTCACGCTCCACGCGGACGCGGCCGACGGGGTCGACCTGTTCCTGGAGGTGGACTACGACGCGGACAATGTGCTGAATCCGGAGGTCTCGATCCCCATGTCGGCGACGGACTGGGAGATCTCCAACGGACACGCAGCCCTCCCCTGGGAGATGTTGCGATACAATGTGATCATCCGGAAGTCCGGCGCCGGACGGGCGGTACTGGCCCGGGTGGACGCCGAGGACGGCGGGGGGTGTCCGGAGGAGCCCGTCCGCATCATATTCGATCGATGACCGCCTTCATTCGGGCCGTGGCCTCCTCGATGCGCTCGAGGGAGGTCGCGTAGGCGAGCCGGAGGTGGCCGGGGGCGCCGAAGGCGGATCCGGGGACCACCGCGACCCGGGCCTCCTCGAGGAGGGTGCTCGCCAGGGTGATGTCCGTGGCCTCCTCTCCCATCCGCGCCAGAACGCCCCGGACCGAGGGCAACACATAGAAGGCGCCGTCCGGCACGGCGCACTCGATCCCGTCGATGGCCGACAGCCGCGCGCAGAGGGTGTCCCGCCGGGCGGCGTACTGCTTCTTCCAGCCGGCCAGAAAATCGGTGCGCCCCTCGATGGCCGCCAGGGCGGCCGCCTGGGACACCGCGGAGGCGTTGGTGGTGGACTGGCCCTGGATCTTTGCCATCCCCCGGATCACCTCGGGGTGTCCGATGCCCCAGCCGATGCGCCACCCGGTCATGGCGTAGGTCTTGCTGACCCCGTCGACGACGAACACCCGATCCCTGAGATCGTCCCGCGCCACGGTCAGGGGGGAGACGTGTCGGCGCCCGTAGACGAGCTCCCGGTACACCTCGTCGCTAAGCACCCAGACCCCCGCGCCGATGGCGGCCTCCACCAGCCGGGTGAGGGGCTTTCTCGCGTACACCCCCCCCGTCGGGTTGCTCGGCGTGTTGAGGACGAGCACCTTGGTCCTGGGCGTCCGGAGCCGTTCGAACTGCTCCGGGAGGAGGGTGAACTCGTCCCGGGCCGCGGTCTGCGCGATCACGGGGACGCCCGCGGCCAGCCGGACCTGATCCGGATAGGAGACCCAGTAGGGGGCGGGGATGATGACCTCGTCGTCCGGGTTGAGGACCGTCTGAAAGAACTCGAAGAGGGCGTGCTTCGCCCCCGCGGTGATGATGACCCGATCCGCGTCGCAGGGCGCGCCGCGGATCGCCTCGCTCTGCGCCGCGACGGCCCGTCGGAGGCTCGCCGTCCCCGGCGTCTCGGTATACCGGGTCGCCCCCTGGTCCAGGGCCGCCTTGGCCGCCGCGACGATGTGGGGCGGCGTATCGAAGTCCGGCTCCCCGACGCTGAGGGAGAGGACGTCGACCCCCTGGGCCCTGAGCTCCATGGCCCGCTGCGTGATGGCACCGGTGGAGGAGGGTTTGATCAGCTCCAGGCGGTCGGCGAGAAAATCCATGCACCCCTTCCTTTCGTCGGCGAGTAGGGATTTCTATTTATAGTTGAACCGCAACACCGAAGAAAGGGGCGCCGGGCCTTTTGGGAATTTTGCGATGTCGGCGGCGCCAGGTGATCGCGGGTCCCGATTGTGATAAAAGAGCGGCCATGCGTACGCTCATCATCATTCTATGGTTGTCGGCGCCCCTGGCGGTGTCGGCGGGGACGACGGCGGTGCTCGAGGAGGGGATGACCGCGTCCCTCGACGGGGTCGATGTCTCCCTGCTCGTTCAGGGCAAGCCGGTCTGGACGGCGGCGATCGCCGCGGGGGAGGCCGCGGGGGACGGGCGCCTCGAGGTGCATCAGATGGCCGACGATCTGTCGGCGGTGCACGTGGTCCGGCCCCTCAAGAGCGGGGGCGTATCCGAGGCGGTGTTGATCAAGACCCGTGGGCGGACCGACGTCAAGGTGATCTGGAACGAAGAGACCTCCCTCGAGGGGGACATCGGAGAGCGTACCGGTAAAGCAGTCCGGTTTCAGGACCTCACCGGGGACGGCAAGCCGGAGATCGTCACCGGCAGCATCTACGAGATGGTGCGCCTCTGCGGCCAGGAGGCGCTGCCCCTCCTGTTTCGGGAGGTCTACGATCCGAAGAACGGCGTCTTCCGATCGGTGCTGGCGAAGCGCCCGGGGGTGACCGCGCCGAAAGATCTCCTCGGCGCGCCCCTCGCCGAGACGCCGCGCACCCCCCTCATCGAGCCGCTGAGCCCGGCGTCCGCCTCCCGCTCTCCCGGGGACGGGGGGACGGTGATCGGGCTCGCCATGCCCCAGGAGGTGTTGGATCGGGATCCCGCCACCGCCTGGACACCCTTCCCGAGGAACGGCGCCGGGGAGTTCGTCACGTTCCGCATCGTCTCCGACGCCTACGGCGTCACCCGGGTGGGCATCCGCCCCCTCCCCGATCCCGGAAAGAAGCGCCGGAAGATCGCCTTCGACCGGCCGAAGACCCTGCTCCTCCTCACCGAGAACGGGGCCTTCCGGCTGACCCTCGAAACCGATCCCGCCGCCGCCCCCGCGTCGGTCTTCTGGTTCGACCTCCCCGAGCCGGTGAAGACCCACTGCATGTCCCTCGTCGTGGAGACCTCCTTCGATCCCTCCGACAAGCGCCTGCTCCCCATCGCCGAGATCTTCGCCGAGACGGAAATCGACGGCCCCGACGGGGTGGCCCGCCTCGCCGCCGATTTGAAGAGCGACGACCGGCGGCGGCAGGCCGCGATGCTCCTCGAGCGCTTCGGCCCCGAGGGCGCGGCGGCGATCCGGACGGTGTGGCCCGACCTCGACATCCCCGGTAAGCGCCTCGCGGTGGAGATCCTGACGAAGACCGCGCCTGCAAAGAGCGTGGGGCTGCTCGTCGAGGCGGTGCTCGGCGATGACGAGCGCATCCGCGAGACGGCGATGCGGGGGCTCGCCGCGGTCCCGGAGGCAGCGGTGGCGGGCCTCGCGAAGCACCTCGGATCAAAAGATCGGGCGGTCTTCGAGGTCGCCGCGACAACGCTGGTCTCGCTCGATGTTCCCGCCTCCCTGGAGGCCCTGGTCGCCGCGACGGGGGCGGGGGACCGGGGGCGGCGGCGCCTGCTGCGGAGCCTGCTCTCCTACATCGCCGCCCGCGCCGATGAGCGGGCCGAGGCGCTGCTGGCCTACCTCGTCGCCGCGGAGGGGGCCGGGGACCGGGAGAAGATGTTCGACCTCCTCCGGGCGGGGGCGGCGGCGCCGGTGCTGGGCGATCGGATTCATGCCATCGCCGGGCGGGTCTTCGACAGCAGCGAGACCTTCGCGGATCGCTACCGGGCGCTGGAGGCGCTCGGGAAGCTGCGGTGCGACCTCCCCCGGAAACGGCTCCTCGCCGCCGCGACGAATAACGACAAGCTCATCCGGAAGGTGGCCGTGGAGGGGCTCGGCGTCTGTGACAAGCCGTCGGCGGCCATGCAGGAGGCCCTCCGTCGCGCCCTCGACGACCCGGAGCCCCTGGTCCGGTTGGCCGGGCTCGACGCCCTGATCCGGATCGGGCTCGCGGGGGTCCCCTTCGATCGCATCAGAGCCCTCTCCGAGAGCGATCCCTGGCCCGAAGTCCGCGCCAAGACGGTCGCCCTGGCCACGCGGCTTCCCCCCGAGCAGGCGTTCCAGCTGCTGCGGGGGGTGGCGGACGATGCGTCGGCGATGGTGCGGGAGGCCGTCCTGGACAGCGTCGTCCCCCTCCCCGGGGAGGCGGCGGATGCTCTGGTCGAGCGGCGGCTCGCGGACGAGAACGAGGCGTCGCGCATCAAGCTGAAGGCCGCCGTGGCGGCCGGACGCCGTTGCCAGGAGACCGCGGTCCCCCACCTCCTCCAGGTGCTCAAGATCGGCGCTGAGCCCCTGGCGAAGAAGGAGTACGTCGAGGTCGCGGTGGCGGCGGCCAAGGCCCTTGGCGCCATCGGCGGTGAGCGGGCCGCGGCGGCGCTGAAGGAGGCCCGTCGACACTCCAATCCCGCCACTGACAAGGCCATCGACAGCGCGATCGAAGAGAACGGGGCGTTCTGTAAGGCGAAAAAGAAAACACCGGCGAAGAGATCTTCTAAATAGGTCGGCGCTGAAGCTTCGCTGAGACCTTACGGCGTCGACGGCGTCGTGTCCTCCACGGCCACATCCGTCTCCTCCATCTCGAAGGCGGCGCGGCCGAGCACCGTGTCGTCCGCCTCGTCCCGGAACACTACCTGCCAGAGGCCGGGCTTCTTGATGAAGCCGTTGAACGCCCAGGTCCGCCACTTCTTCTCGGGCTTGATGGTGACGGTGACGGTGTTGCGCTCCTTGTCGCTGCCGGGCCAGATCCAGCCGACCTTGATCCGGCCCTCCTCCTCGCTCGGGTTCTCGATGTCCAGGATCGCGTATACCCGGCGACCGTCCACCGCGAAGCGGCTCCCCGGCTCGAGGGGGATCCGCTTGCGGTCGGCGGTCTTCTCGACCCCCCTCGCCAGCGTCACGCCGACGATGCGGAACCCCTCCCGCTCCACCAGCAGGGGCTCCCCCACCTCCGCGGCGGGCCGGGTCTCCGCCGTGAGGGCCTCCTCCTCCGGGGGCGCGGTGTCCGCCGGGATGACATCCGCCGGGGCGGGGTCCGCCGGGGCGGGGACCGCCGGCTCGGAGGGCTTCGCATCAGCGGCCTTCCCGCCGACCGGCGTCTCGACCGAAGCGACCGGGGGCATCGCCGCTGTCATCGGCTCGACCCGGGTCGCCTCCGGGGCCGTCTCTTCCCCCCCGCATCCGGCGGCCGCGATCAGCATCGCCCCGAGGGTGACGCCGCCGAGCATGGCGGGTCGCGATCGGCGGCCTCTTTCGGTTTTTCCAGACCCTCTGTTCATGACGTTCTCCTTTTTTTGTTCCCCATAATACGCAATCGGTGACGAATATAATCCCGCCCGAATCGCGGAAAGCCGTTTTTTACGATTGAATGACTTCCGTCAGCTTCTCGGCCAGCTCGTATGCGGTGAACGGTTTCCTGAGGTATCCCTTGGCCCCCTGGCGGAGCACGGTCTCCACCTTCTCGTTCCGGTCGAAGCCGGTCGCGATGAGGACCTTGATGTCCTTGTTGATCTGGTGGAGGGCCGAGAAGGTCGAGCTCCCGTCGAGCCGGGGCATCATCATATCCAGGATGACGAGGTCTATCTCGGGCCAGTGGCGGCGGTACTCGTCGATGGCCTCGCCGCCGTCGGTGCAGCGGCGGACCGAGTAGCCCATGTCCCTGAGCAGATCGGACACCACGAGCAGGATCGAGTCCTCATCGTCGACGAGGAGGATGTTGCCCTCGGTCTTGGGGGCGGCCGGGGGGGCGACGGAGGCCTTGTCGACGGTGACCACGTTGTTGGCCGACGGCAGGTAGATGGTCATGGTGCTGCCATGGCCCGGGCTGGAGTCCACTTTGATGTCCCCCTGCTGGGAGCAGACGTAGCCGAACACGGTGGCGAGCCCCATCCCGGTCCCCTTGCCCTCGGGCTTGGTGGTGAAGAACGGTTCGAAGATCCTGCGCTGGGTCTCCGCATCCATACCCTCCCCCGTGTCCATTACCGAAATGACGATATACCGCCCTTTCGGCAGGCGTCCCGGGCCGAGATCCGTAGGGACGCCCTGCCGGACGATGTTGTCCGTCCCGAGGGTCAGCCGCCCCCCCTCCGGCATGGCGTCCCGCGCGTTGAGGCACAGATTGAGGAGCGTGTTCTGGAGCTGGGCCGCGTCGCCGACCACCACCGAATACTTGGCCCGGAGGCTCTTGTGGATGCTGATCCGCCGGTCGATGCTCCGGGTGAGGAGGGAGGCCACCTCGTCCACCACATGGTGCACGTTCATGGGGGCCGAACGGTGGGCCTTCCGTCGCGCGAAGGTCAGCAGCTGCCGGGTCAGCTCGGAGGCGTGGAGGGCGCTGCGGCGCATCTCCTTGAGGTATCGTTGCGTGAACTTCCCGTTCCCCGCCTCGCGGATAAGCAGATCGGCGCACCCCATAATGGCGGTGAGCTGGTTGTTGAAGTCGTGGGCCACGCCGCCGGCCATCTCGCCGATCGCCTGCATCTTCTCGGACTGTCTGAGATGCTCCGCGATCTCCACCTGCTCCGTGACGTCGGTGATCACGCCGTAGATGGACATCCCCTCCCCGGACGCCTCGGCGACGCTGGCCCGTTCGTGGACCCAGATGCGCCGACCGTCATTCGCGTCGAGGCGATACTGGAGGTTGTGCGGGGTGCCATTCCTGAGGAGGGCGTCGAAGGAGGCCCGGACCGAGGCCCGGTCCTCCGGCGAGACCCGCGCCAACCAGAAGGGCTCGCCCCCGGTCACGATCTCGAGGGGGGCGTATCCGAGGATCTGTTCGACGTTGGGGCTGATGTAGGTGAGGCGGTTCTTCCGACCGCCGAACCAGAACACCGACGGGACGTTCTCGATAATCCGTCGGTAGCGTTTCTCGCTCTCCGCCAGGGCCTGCTCCGCGATCTTCCGATCCCGAATATCCCGCGCCGTGACGAGCACCAGATCCGGATCGCCGGGTAGTGGTCGGAAGAGCGCAGCCTTGAGCTCCAGATGCAGGGTCTCGCCGGTCTTGGAAGCGATCCGGATATCACAGGAGGAGAGCGTTCCGTCCGTCAGGGAGCCCATGATGGCGCGTGCCTTGTCCGAGGTGTCGGGGGCCACCCAGCCGTCCGGGACGGATCGGGATCGTATCTCGTCGTCGGAAAATCCGGTGGTGGTGTTGACGGCCCGGTTCCATCGGATCGGGTTCCGGGATACCGGATCGAAGAGGAGGAAGAGGTCCTGCTGGCCGTCGAGCGCCGCGGTGGTGAAGTGATGCTCCACCTCCGTGGTGAGGGCGATCTTCGCGAGCTGTTTCCGGACCGCGCTGATGGCGAAGAGGATGGCCCCCACCAGGACCGCGAACGCCCCTGCGCCGATAATCCAGCGGGCGTGCCATCCGATCTCCAGAAGATGCATCAGCGAGACGGCGAACGCCAGCGCGCTGACGACGATGGTGACCTGGACGAATCGCGTGAGCCGGGCGAAAAGGGTCGCGTCGGGGGGACCCGGGGCGCGGGACAGGAGGCGGAAAGCCAGCCCATGGGGCTGGCGGTCGTGGTTAGATGCCCTATTCATTAGTAGACAGTATTATTCCACTGAAATCGCGGTCGGGCAATCTGAAATTACAATTTCAAGACATATATTACATCGTCGCTAAAACTGGATTTCCGGGACTGCCACGCCCGGAATTATCGGTTACAAATAAAACATGATGTCGGTTGTCATTGGCATTGCCTACGAGTCCTTCAGCCTCTTCGCGGAGATGGCCCCCTATCTTCTCCTCGGCATCGCGGTGGCCGGCGTGCTGCACATCGTCCTGCCGACGGGGCTCGTGGCCCGGGCCCTCGGGGGACGGGGACCCGGTCCGGCGCTGCGGGCGGCAGGGATCGGTGTACCGCTCCCCCTCTGCTCGTGCAGCGTGGTCCCGGTGGCCGCGTCCCTCAGAAACAGCGGCGCGTCCAAAGGGGCCACCATCAGTTTTCTCATCTCCACGCCGACCTCGGGGGTCGATTCGATCTTCGCCACGTACTCCCTGCTCGGCGGGGTGTTCGCCGTGGCCCGGGTGGCGGCCTCCTTCGTGCTCGGCCTCGTCGCCGGCGTCGTCACGGGCCTGGGGGGCGACGAGGGCGCCGGGGCGCAGGGGACCGCGAGCCCACCGGCGGCGGCGGAGCCCGGCCCCCCGGTCCGCCGGGCGATGGTCTACGGGTTCGGGGATCTCCTCGGCGGCATGGCCCGATCCCTCGCCGTCGGGACGCTGCTCGGCGGCGCTATCGCCTACTTCATCCCGCCGGCCCTCATCGAGCGGACCATCGGCGACGGCCTCATCGCCTACCTCGCCCTGATGGCCTTCGGCATCCCCCTATACGTCTGCGCCAGCGGCTCCATCCCCCTGGCCGCGGCCCTGCTCGCCAAGGGGATCAGCCCCGGCGCCGCCCTGGTGTTCCTCATCGCCGGCCCCGCCACCAACGCCGCCACCGTGGCCGTCATCTCCAAGCTGCTCGGCAGAAGGGCGCTCGTCATTTTTCTCGGGGTCATCGGCCTCGGCGCGGTGGCCGCCGGTTTCGCGCTGGACGCCTTCTTCGGGCGCTTCCCGGCGCTCCTTCCGGCGGTCGCGCATGTCGGGCACCACGAGCACCTCGGGCTTTGGGAGATCCTCGCCGGCGTCGTCCTCGGGCTGGCGGTGCTGGCGCACCTGGTCAAGCCGCTGATATCGCGGTGGACCCAGAAGAAAGGAAGGGACGATATGTATCGCATCAAGGTTCCGGATATGACCTGCGCTCACTGCGCCGGGTCCGTCATCAAGGCCGCCTCCGCCGTGGAGGGCGTCCGGGAGGTCCACGCCGATCCCGCCACCAAGCAGGTGGACATCGACATGGCGGACGAGACCGATCGCGCCGCCCTGCTCACCGCCATCCAGGCCGCGGGCTTCACCCCCGAGGCCGAGAGCTGATCGCCCGCTTGGGATTCGGGGATAACTATAGACGAAAAATCTGGAGATGATATCCTTGTCCCAATGGGTCAGAAGAGTGACAAGAGATTAAGTGAGAGCACTTCTCCCCCTTTCTTTCGAAGCGGTCTCCTGAAGAACCTTCTCCTGAGCGGTCTGGGGGAGGACAGCAGCCGGGAGACCCTCCACCGGGTGCGGATTATCAACGCCCTGTCGGGCCTGGCGGCGCTCTTTCTGCTCATCTTCGCCGTGATATATATTCTGCAGGGACACCTGCTCTCCGGCCTCATCCTGGTCATCCCCGCGGGGGCCATGGTCGGCGTCATCGGTTACCTGCGGGTCAGTCGGAACCACCGCACGGCGGGGCTGCTCACCTGCGGGGCGGCCTTCGTGTTCTGCCTGGTCCGGCTGCACTACGCGCCGCCGGACGGGTTCGGCTTCCTGTGGAGCCTGATGGTGCCGCTTCTGACCGTTTTCATCCTCGGTCACCGGATCGGCGGGGTGGCGGCCGTCCTCTATCTCGCGGCGGCGACGGTCGCCCTGGCGCTTCCGGAGAACCCCCTGATGCGGGCGGAGTACGCCCCCGGGTTCGCCCTGCGGTTTATCTTCGCCCTGCTCGGCATCCTGACCGCCGCCTGCTACGTGGAGTTCGACCGGACCCGCGCCACCCAGGCGCTCCACTCCACCGATCACCGCTTCCGATCCCTCATCGAGAACAGCGCCTCGGCGTACGCCGTCATCGCCGCCGACGGGACCGTGCTCTACGAGTCTCCCTCCGTCACCCGGATCTACGGGTACGCGCCGGAGGAGCTGGTGGGCACCAACATCCTCGACGCGGTGCATCCGGAGGAGCAGGCGGCCGCCCTGGCGGAGCTCGAAGACCTCATCGCCAACCCGGCCAAGGTCAAGACCATCGAGACCCGTTACCGCCACAAGGACGGCTCCTGGCGGGATATCGCGGTGTCGGGTATCAGCCTGCTCCACGATCTCGATGTCGGCGGGGTGATCCTCTCCTCCCACGACATCACCGAGCGCAAGCGGGCGGAGCGGGAGGTCCGGGAAGTCAACGCCTCCCTCGAGCAGCGGGTCCGGGAGCGCACCGCGGCCCTCGCCCGCAGCGAGGCGCGCCTCCGGCAGTCGGAGAAGATGCAGGCCATCGGAGAGCTCGCCGGGGGCGTGGCCCACGACTTCAACAACCAGCTCACCGCCATCCTCTCCTGCCTGGAGATGCTCGGCAAGGGGCGGATGGATCCCCGCCGCGCCGCCGTGTTGGACGCGGCGACCACCGCCGCACGCCGCGCCGCCGATCTGACCGCCCAGATGCTCGCCTTCGCCCGAAAGCGGAGCGGCCTGAGCACGCCGGTGGATCTCCGGGACATCGTACAGGAGGTCATCTCCCTCCTGAAGCACAGCATCGACAAGCGCATCGAGATCCGGGAGGACCTCCGGGAGGAGCCCCTTATCGTCATCGGAGACGCGGGACAGCTCCACAGCGCCCTGCTCAACCTGGCGCTCAACGCCCGGGACGCGATGCCCGAGGGGGGGGAGATCCGCTTCGCCGCAAAGAGGGTGTTGCTGGACAGCGCGCTGCTGGAGGCGGAGGGGCTCGACATCGCGCCAGGCCGGTATGTAATCCTCTCGGTGGAGGACACCGGCTCGGGGCTGACCGAGGCGGTCCGCCGCAGGGCCTTCGAGCCCTTCTTCACGACCAAGCCGGTGGGAGAAGGGACCGGCATGGGGCTCGCGGCGGTGTACGGGACCGCCCGGGTCCACCAGGGGACGATCACCGTCGAGAGCCAGCCGGGGAACGGCGCCCGCTTCAGCCTCTACCTGCCCCTGAGCGACGCGACGACGCGGGTGGCTCGATCGACCCGGCCGCCGCCCGACTCGGCGCCGCCGGCCGGCCCCAAGCTCCGGATCCTGCTGGTGGATGACGAGGCGGCAGTGCGCCAGACCTTCGAGCTGGGGATGGCGGAGCTGGGACACGAGGTGCTGACCTGCAAGGACGGCAGGTCGGCCATCGAGATGTACCGCCGGCGCTGGCGGGAGGTGGACGTGGTGGTGTTGGACATGGTGATGCCCAAGCTGAACGGCCGGCAGACGTTCCTCGCGCTCAAGGAGATCAACGCCGACGTCCGCGTGCTCCTCGCCTCGGGCTTCGACATGAACCGGGAGACCGAGGCGACCCTCGACGCCGGGGCCGCGGGATTCATCCAGAAACCGTTCCAGCCCCGGGAGGTCGCCCATCGCCTTATCGAGCTGGTGGGGGAGCAGTGAGCGGCGGTCGTTCGGTCGTCGCCGGGATCGGAGGAGAAGGGCCATGGGACGCACAGGGGTATGAGATACACCATCGGAATTTCGGTCATCGCAGGCCTCTCGGCCTTCGGCGGGATGGTCGCCGCGACGGCGTCGGCGCCGGCGGCACACCGCGAGCAACAGGACAACGCCCCGGACGGGGGGCCGGCGGCCGATCGCTTTGATTCGGAGGACACCGAGACGGGGGATGTCGAAGCGCCGGACGCCGGGATCGAAGCGCCGGACGGGTGCTCCCCCCCCTGCCGGGAGGGATATCGCTGCGTCGCCGGCCTCTGCCTGAGCCGGTGTTCCCCCCTCTGCGCCATGGACGAGTTCTGTACCGCCCACGGGGAGTGCGTCGAGAAGTACCCGCGGCGGCTGCCCGTGTGGGGGGACGGGGACGGCCCGGACTATCGGGCGCGCGCTCCCAGGGGATATCTCGCCGAATCGGGGAGCTTCTCCCGGGGGGTGACCAGGGATACCCTGGCCTGGTTCGGCGCCCACCTCGGCGGCGGGGCGACCTGGGCCGCGGGGGATGTCTGGAAGGAGGACGTCTCGGACCACTACGGCGCCGACCGCACCGCGAGCATCGCCTTCGGCGGCTGGTTCGACTTCCACTACTACCTCCGCCCCAACGTCGCCCTCGTCACCGGGCTCGGGCTCCTCAACCGGGGGAGCAAGAAGCAGTCGGCCACGGACAACGTTCAGGTTCAGTATCTCGTCCTCTACATGGAGCTCCCCCTCGGGGTGAAGTGGACGATCTGGCGGATGCAGCTCGGCGCGGCCCTCGCCCTCGACATCGGCGTCATCGGGAGGACCCGGGAGGTGGCCGTCGCCGGGGCGCCCAGCAAGACCACCTGGCGGGACGAGTGGGCCATGCACCGCCGGATCAACCTGGCGGCCAAGCTCTTTGGCGGGTACATCTTCGAGCTGAAGGAGGTGCTCGTGGTGCCGGGGCTCGAGCTATCCATGCACACCCTCAACGACCTCACCGTCACCGCCGACGGCCGCGCGCTGTCGAGCCGATACCTCAACCTGTTCGTCACGGTGGGGCTGGCCCGGGCCAGGTAGCACACCTTTTGCTATTTCTATCGAAAACGGAATAAGGTGAATGTTTGACTTTGAAAACGGGAATTCAATATACTCCAACAGGTTTCAACAACGACCAAACCACAGGAGGGGTTAAACAATGAACGACGTCAGGACGCTCTTCATCGGAGGAGAGTGGCGGAGCGCCATCGACAACGCCGCTTTCGAGACAATAAACCCATCCAACGGGGAGTGCATCGAGAGAATCTCGGACGCCGGCCCCGCGGATGTCCAAAAGGCCGTCGCCGCCGCCGCCGCGGCCTTCATCGAGTGGCGCGGGTTGACCCCATTCGCGCGGAGCGAATTTCTGCTGCGGGCGGCGGGGATCCTGGAATCGAGGGCGCCGGAGTGGGCCCGGATCCTGGTCGGCGAGACCGGATCGATTTTCGGAAAGGCGATGTTCGAGATCGGTTTCGCGGTGTCGATCCTGCGCGCCGCGGCCGCCCAGTGCCAGCAGCCCATCGGCGAGCTCCTGCCCAGCCCGACCCCCGGGCGTCAGAACATCGTCGAGCGGGTCCCCGCCGGGGTCGTCGCCACCATCTCCCCCTGGAACTTCCCGCTGCTCCTCTCCATGCGGGGGGTGGCGCTCCCCGCCGCCCTCGGCAACACCGTGGTGCTCAAGCCGTCGGAGAGCTCCCCGTTGAGCGGCGGTCGGCTGCTGGCGGAAGTGTTCGAGGAGGCCGGGCTGCCGCCGGGGGTGCTCAACGTGGTCACCTGCTCCCGCGATCATGTCGGGCCGGTGGGGGATGCCCTGCTCGAGCACCCGGCGGTGAAGCGCCTCAGCTTCACCGGGTCGACCAAGGTGGGGAGACGGCTCGGCGCCAAGGCGGCGGAGCGGCTGATCCGCCCGGTGCTGGAGCTCGGCGGCAAGGATCCGGTCATCGTGCTGGCGGGGGCGGATCTCGACCAGGCGGTCAACGCCGTGGCGTTCGGGTGCTTCTTCCACCAGGGGCAGATCTGCATGTCCACCGAGCGGGTCATCGTCGAGGAGGGCATTGTCGAGACGTTCACCCAGAAGCTGGTGCAGAAGGCCAAGAGCCTGCGGGTAGGCGACCCGGCGGATCCCGCGACCCAGATCGGCCCCATCATCCATCAGGGGCAGCTGGACGAGATCCACGCCCAGGTCCAGGAGGCGGTGGCCGACGGCGCCATCCTTTTGTGCGGCGGCGAGCCCGAGGGGCTCTTCTATCCCCCCACCGTCCTTGGCGGCGTCACCCCGTCCATGCGCGTCTTCCGGGACGAGACATTCGGTCCGGTCGCGCCCATCATCGCGGCGCGGGACGCGGCGCACGCCGTGGAGTTGGCCAACGACTCGGACTACGGCCTCGCCGCCGGGGTCTTCGCGAAGAACGAGCAGGCCGGGCTGGCGGTGGCGGGCCGGCTCGAGTCCGGGATGGTCCACGTCAATGACTCTTCGGTGTACGACGAGCCCCACTGTCCGTTCGGCGGCGCAAAGTCCAGCGGCTTCGGCCGTCACGGCGGACAGCCCGCGGTGTACGAGTTCACCGAGACCCGCTGGATCGGCATCCAGCGCATCCCGAGGGGGTATCCCATTTAACTTTTCTCTTTTTCAGGGTATAGGATTGAAAAATGAACGTATTTGTAATATTAGAGCCGGCCCTGGATGCCTGCACCATTACCCACGACGCCGTACACCTCAGGACCCCGGAAGACATCGCGAAGTGGGAGGAGCTGCTCTTCGGCAAGATGGAAAAGATGGTCGGCAACCGGCGGGTCTACCTGCTCGTCGACTTCACCGACTTCAGTGTGGCCGCCGGCCTCGCCCACGAGTACGGCCGCGTCGCCGAGGAGCTGCGCCGGCGGTTCGCCAAGGATGTCTTCCGCTACGGCGCCTCGGATCCCCACTCCGCCCTGTCGGCCCGCCTGCAGAGCCTCAAGAGGGCCCACCTCTCCAATATCTTCGAGACCCGGGAAGAAGCCGTCGCCACCCTCGAGCGTTTCCTCAAGGACGAGTAGGGCCCCGGCCAAAAGGGTTGACCAAGGCGAGCGGCTTGTGCAAAGTGTTCATACTATTTGAGAATCGTTTGGAGGACGAGCGAAATGACCCACAAGACAATATTGGTAGCCTTCGGCGGCGTGGTCGCCGTATCGATGGTTTCTTTCGCGGTCTTCGGCGCCGGGGCCGACACCGAAAAGACCGAGGGGAAGGCCGCGGTCCAGGCAAAGACCGCGAAAGGGGATGAGACGCCCGCGGCGGACACCGACGACGCGGCCCGGAGGGCGCTCCCGGTGGCGTTAATAGACAAGGACGCCATCAGTCTGGGGTTCCTGGAGAAGGCCATCGAGCTCCAGCAGGTGGGCATGATGCACCGGGAGCCCATGACCCAGGAGCAGGCCCGGCACTTCCTCGACCGGATGGTGGACAGCATGCTGATGGCCAACGAAGCCAAGCGGCGAGGGTACGGGGAGAACCCGGAGGTTGTCGCCATCACCAAGAACAAGCTCGCCTCCCTGATGCACCGGAAGATCACCGAGGACGTGGGCGAGCCAGAGCCCTCGGATGCGGATCTGAAGAAGTACTACGACGACAACTATGACACTTACCACAAGCCCGAGAAGGTCCGTGTCCGTCACATCCTCATCAAGGACAAGGCCCGGGCCGCGGAGCTCCTCAAGCAGATCCTCGACAAGAAGGTCAAGCAGCAGGAGTTCCGCCAGATGGCCAAGGACAACACCGAGGACGAGGAGACCAAGCAGCACGGCGGCGATCTCGGGTTCTTCACCTGGGCCGAGGATCGCCAGGAGAACGATCCCGTTGTGCCGAAGGCGCTCGTGGAGGCGGCCTTCAAGCTCGAGAAGAACGGCGAGGTCTACCCCAAGCTCATCGAGACCGAAAAGGGGTTTCACATCCTCATGCGCACCGGACACCGGAAGAAGATGGACTTCAGCTTCGAGGACTCCAAGGAGCGGATCAAGCTGCTCGTGAGCCGGGATATCCGCAAGGCCCAGGTGTTGGAACGGATCAACCAGCTCAAGGAGAAGTACCCCGTGGAGATCTTCGAGGAGAACCTGAAGCACGTCGTCATCGATCTCTCCCAGACCTCGGGACCCGAGTAGCCGTTACCGCCCACGGAGCGCCCGCTCTACAGGGCCGCGGCCGCCCGTCGGAGCTTCTCTTCCACCTCTTGGGCGGTGGCGACGAGATCGTCCCGCTCCACCACCTTGAACATCTCGGACGGGTTGACGAAGCTGACGGTGATCGTCCCGTCCGCCTCCTCGAGCACGACCACATTGCACGGGAGCAGGAGTCCGATCAAGGGCTCCGCCTGGAGCGATTGGTGGGCGAGCGGCGGATTGCAGGCCCCCAGGATTTTGTACTTCGGAAAGTCCACGTCCAGCTTCTTCTTGAGGGTCGCCCGGACGTCGATCTCCGTGAGGACACCGAATCCCTCGCTCTTCAGCGCCTCCGTGACGCGGGACACCGCCTCGTCGAACTCCACGGGTCCCAGGCTCTTCGATATTCCGTATTTAGCTTCCTGCATGACACACCTCTTTTCATTTGAGGGGGTTATTATGGTTCTGCAAAGAGGAGCCCGCAACCCCCCGCGGAGTGGCGGAAAAATGCAGCCCCCGACGATTTCCGTACAGTTTGACGGAAGAGCCTCAAAAGGTTAAATCGCAAGCCATGCCCTGGTTCAGAAAGAAGAAACTGCCGAGGATCTCTTTTTTGGAACACGCACCGGAGGGGCTCCGGGACCTCCACTCCCATGTGCTCTTCGGGGTGGACGACGGCGCGCGCAGCGTCGATGAGTCCGTTACCATGCTGACAGGGCTCGCCGATCTGGGGTTCGTTCACGTGGTGGGCACCCCCCACTTCGACAGCCACCGGGCCGCCCCGGATGCGGAACTTCAACGGGAGATCATCGAGGAGATCACCCGCCGGTCCGCCGCGCCCCTCCCGACGATCACCACCGGCGCCGAGGCCCTCTTCGACGAGCGTTTCGTGGCGGCCGAGGCGGCGGGCAGGGTGCCGTCCACCGGATCGACGGGGACCTACCTCGTGGAGTTCGGTTTCAGACCGGGGGGGGTTCCCCTGGGGGTGGAGCGGGTGGCCTTCGGCTTTCAGGTCCGGTCGAAGCAGCTGATCGTCGCCCATCCGGAACGCTGCGCCGATTTCAGACGGCATCCCGAGCGCCTGATGGCGCTGTTCCGGGGAGGGGTGCTGCTCCAGCTGGATATACTGTCCCTCCTCGGGCATCACGGCGGCGAGGCCCGGGAGACCGCGCACCGGCTCCTGGAAGAGCGCCGCTACGACGTGGCGTCGACCGACATCCACCGGGCCGACGACCTCGAAGACATCTCCCACGCCCTTCGGGCGCTGCTCTCCTTCGGGGAGGACGAGTTCAGGCGGCTGTGCTCCAGCAATCCCCTGCGGATCGTGTCCGGGGAGCCGGCCGCGGGAGGCGGACGATGAGGAAAATCATGGTCCGGCTCGTCGCCTCCCTCGGGATCGCGGCCCTCTTCGTTCTGTGGCTGACCAAACAGGGGTTCGACGTCTTCCCCTCCCTCGACCACCTCCGCCGCTTCTGCAGCTGGTGGGGGATCCCCGTTTATATCGGCCTGTTCTCCGCGTTCCACCTCCTGCGGGCCTGGCGATGGATCTATCTGCTCCGGCCGTTCGCCAACGTCCCCCGGAGCACCATGATGGAGGTGGCGTTCTCGGGGTTCGTGGCCATACAGATGATGCCCCTGAGGACCGGCGAGATGGCGCGCCCCTACCTCCTCGACAGGTTCGCCGGCATCTCGAAGAGCGCCCTCTTCGGCACCATCGCCATCGAGCGGGTCATCGACGGGCTCATCATCTCACTGATGCTCACCGCGGCCCTCTTCACGGTGCCCGCCGCCCGGTCCTCCCTCATCTGGGGACTGCGGCTGCTGCCGCTGCTGCTCTTTGTCTCCGCGCTGGGGCTCCTCATCGCGTTCTACTTCTTTCCGAACGGGGTGAAGCGCTTCCTCGAGCGGGTCCTCGGTCTCTTCTCCCGACGGCTGGCGGAGTTCGCCACCGGGGTGTTGGAGCGGTTCCACGCCGGGCTCGCGGCCATCCCCCACCAACGCAGCTTCTGGGCATTCGTCGTCACGTCGGTCGCCTACTGGTGCATCAACGGCGTCGCGTTCCTCGTCCTCGCCAGGGCCTGCGGGTTGATGCTCCCCACGGCCGGCGCCGTCGCGGGGATGGGCTGCCTGGCGGTGGGCATCCTTCTGCCGGCGGGGCCGGGGTACTTCGGAAACTTCCAGGCCGCGGTGGTCACCGCGATCGAGATCTTCCTGCCCGTGGTCTCGGCGTCCGAGCCGCTGGCGGTGTTCGTCTTTCTGTTGTACGTCCTGCAGACAGGACTCACGATACTGTTCGGGGTCTACGGCGCGTGGCGTCTGAGACGCCGCCCGGTGCTCCGCCGCGACGACAAGAGCACCGTTGTGTCACCCACGTCCAGACCGCCGGAGCGCTATTGAGCCTTGTCGGCCGCCTTGGCCTCGGCTGTCCCCTTGTCCTGCCCCTTCGACTTCTTAGATCTGGTTTTACCGAATGATTTCGAAAATCTCTTGCCTTTTGCCGTCCGGCGATCGCCTCTACCCATTATCTCACTCCTGTAATGGCCCATAGGGCCTGGTGTCATTGGCTTCTACCCATACCAAATAGCTATTTCTCAAAAAAGAAAAAAACGATACATATTGAAAAGAAACGGTGGTTTCGCCCTAACTTGGTGAACTTTTTCTTAATTTTGGTATCGCGGATCCGATAACCATATAGGGGATTCGGCAATGCGATCATCGGGATACAAGAAGGGCCAACAGAAGACAACACAGCGAGGACACAGCGATGGAAGACAAGCGACTCCGGTTAGGAGAGATTCTGGTAGACGCGGGCGTGCTCAAGAAGGCGCAGCTGGACAAGGCCCTCACCCTGCAGAAGAAGCGAGGGATCCGACTCGGCCAGGTGTTGCTTCAGGAGGGGTTCATCTCGGAGCCGCAGCTGGTCCAGGCCCTCAGCCGCCGTCTCTCCATCCCCTGGGTCTCCCTGGACCACATCGATATCGCGGATGATCTGCTGGATCTGGTCCCAGCCCACGTGGCGGAGGAGTTCTTCCTCATCCCCGTCTACGTCCAGACCCTGGACCGGAAGAACCGGACCCTGTTCGTCGCCATGAACGATCCCACCGATGACGTAGCGCTCCGGTTCGTCTCCGCGACCGCCGGGATGCCGGTGAAACCCATGGTGGCGGGGCCCTCGGATATCTCGGCCGCCATCCAGACCCATTACTACGGCGAGGAGGAGGCCGACTACGATACGCCGATGATCCACAGCTCGTCGGCGCCGCCCCCGACCCCCCTGGTGGTCGATATCGAGAACGACGAGGGTCTGGAGATGGAGACGAGCGGTCTGGCCGAGAGCGAGATCGATCTCTCCGAGGAGCTGGAGGCCACCGGTGAAGTCCGGGAGATAGAGGACATGGTGGAGTCGCGACACGAGGACGCCGAGCGGCAGACGCGCCTCCAGCGGGAGGTGGAGAAGCATATGTTCGGCGTGGGAACCAAACGCCGGGGCATGTCCCTCACCCTCCTCGACGGCACCAAGATCGACTTCGGCGGGGCGAGCCGTAAATCCGACACCGCCAAGGACATATACTCAAAGGATGACCTCGTGGCCGGACTCCGGGCGGCCGCGAGCGGCACCCCCATGGCGGACTTCCTGCCGGCCGAGAGGTGGGAGGATTACATGGCTGCGCTACTGCAAATCCTCTTCAAGAAGAACCTCGTCTTTTTCGAAGAGCTCATGGAAGCGCTGAAGAAGCGGAATTAGCCCCAGGACAGGTCTAGACTAGAGAAGGCTCTTGCAATCACGGACAAACCGGGCGGGACCGTCGGCCTGGGCGCACTTGCGGTAGGACTTCTGCGCCTCCCCCTGCTGGCCGTTCATCTGCTGGATGTAGCCGATGGCGAGCCACGCCATGGCGTTGCCCCCGTTGAGCTCGACGGCGCGGCGGGCCAATATCAGCGCCTCGCCGCGCTCCTTGGGACGCTCCATCAGTATGACGGCGAGCCTGGCCGGGGCTTCGTCCCCCTCGGGATAGGTCTCCATCGCCTCTTTGAGGAGGGCCATCCGCTTCTTCAGCGAACCCTTTTTGGCCTGGACGAGCAGCTCGTCATAGGCGTCCTTGTTTAAATCCGCTGTTCCCGCCGACGGCTCAACGGCGGCTTCCGGGGCTGCCGTCGGCTCCGGTGTCGCGGGTTTCGGGGCCGTGGCGGTCTCGGGCGCTGCGATCTCCGGCGTCGCGGCCACGGCGGCCACGGCGGTCTTGGGCGTCGAGATTTCCCGCGTCGCGGTCAAGGGCCTGTCGAGGTCAATCGTTCTGATTTTGGTCTCTTCCTCGGCCTCGGACTCTGCTGGGGTCGATGATTCGGTCGCGTCCGTGTGCTGTAGTCCGAGGGACGGGGCCATCGACGCGGCCTGGACGGCCGGCTTGTCGACGGAGTTCGCCATGGCGGTTCCGAAGTCACTCAGCGAGGCGAAGGCAATGGCCCCCGCGAGGACGGCGAGGAGGGTCGCCGCGATGATGTGGGTCCGTCCGATGAGCCATCGACCGTGATAGGCCAAGGTCGCGTAATCCGCCGACGGCTCCTCGATGGGAAAGGGGCGGCGAGCCGGCTCGAGGACGCCGGAATACGGGGAACGCTCCCGGACCACCCTGTCATAGAATTCAGCATCTCTGACCCGCGTTTCTCTGTCTGTTGTTATATTCTCCATCTCATCCACCTCGGTCGCTAGAATATTAACATCACAGGAAACAATGCATGTTACGTGCCAGATGAGAACTCTGCCTCCCGATCTCATTCGAAAAGACAACGATCTGTCTGTAAACTTCTATGAAAACAGTTTGTTGCAGGAGTGTTCAGTCGTCGGTCGGGGGCAGAGACAATGTCCAGTTCAAGGGGGTAGATGTAACGATTCGTTAACAGTCGTCCTGAAAAATGGCGGGATGGCACAGGTCATGCCGTTCGGAGTCTCAGGAAATGCTACCCGCCGAACAGTTGGAAGTAGAAGTTGGCCCCGAGGGTCACGCCGGTATAGTCCATCTCTATCTGTCGCGCCTCATCCCGGTAGGCCGGGCCGTCATCGGTGGTCAGCGGGATGGTCTGGACCACCTCCTGATCCGAATCGGTCCGGACCCAGTCGAAGGCGATGAAGATCTCAGGGATCACCCGCTTCCGATACATCCGGAATCCCAGGACGCCCCTGGCGCCCGGCGCCCACGCGCTGTAGTCCTCGAAGCGAAGGTAGTGGAAGAGCGCTCCGGCGCCGGAGAAGAGGGCGTATTTTCCGTTCTTCAGGGGCAGGTGTCCGGTCACGGTGCCGCCGCCCGAGTACCGCATATAGTGGAACACCCCGCTCTGTCCTCCGGAGATGGCCAGAAACTTGGGGGACCACCCCACCTCCCCCACCACCTCGATCTGAATGTATTCGATGGGGCCGAAGACAAAAGAGACCTTCGGGACGATGTGGTAGAACATGCCGGTCACCCCCGACTCGATCTCAGCCTGCTGGAGATCCTTCCAGTTCTCGATGTAGTCGTTGACCTCCTGGGGGTAGAAGCAACCGATGCCGATGCCGGGACCGAGCAAACCGAAGCGCCGCCTCGGACCGCTCGGGGGGCCTGGGGTCGGCGTGACGGTCTCGGCGGGGGCTGTCACGGCGGAAGCGGTTCGTACAGGGGGCGCTTCGTCCGGGGCGGCCTCGCCGGTGTCCGCGACCTCCTCGGTGGATGCCGATGGGACCGGGGCGGCGGCCTCAACGGCGGCTGTCGATGGGGCCGGGGCGGCCGCTTCGGGGAATGTCGACGGGGCCATGACGGCCGCGTCGGCGGGCACCGAGGCATCCCCTGCCTTCGGTTCCTCGGCCTCAGGGGAAGCCCCTGTCAGCGTTTCCTCGTTGTCAGCCGGGGACGCTCCGTCGACCGGCGCCTTCGGGGCGGCCGCTTCGACCTCCTGGGCCGCCGCGGGACCGCCGGCGAGACAGAGCGCCGCGATCCACCACGACCGATGTCCGAGAGATAGCGTCATCGAGCGCCTGGTTGTCGGTAATACGCTCACTTCAGCATCCCCCGCAGCACGGTCTGGAGGATCCCGCCGTTCCGGTAATAGTCGACATCAATGAGGGTATCCAGCCGGCAGGTGGTGTCGAAAGACACCGTTGCCCCGTCCGGCCGGGTCGCCGTCACCCGGACGGTCTGGCCCGGCGTCACCTGATCATCGACGGCCACATCGAAGGTCTCCTCCCCGGTGAGGCCCAGGCTCGAGACGCTCTCGCCGTCCTTGAACTCCAGGGGGAGCACCCCCATGCCCACCAGGTTGCTCCGGTGGATGCGCTCGAAGGACTCGGCGATGACCGCCTTCACCCCGAGGAGGGTCTGCCCCTTGGCCGCCCAGTCCCGGCTGGAGCCCATGCCGTAGAGCTTGCCGGCCAGCACCACCGTGGGGGTCCCGTCGTCGATATACCGCCTGGAGGCCTCGTAGATGGAGACCACCTCTTTTGTGGGGATGTGGGTGGTCCAGCCCCCTTCGGTCCCTGGGGCGAGCAGGTTCTTCAGCCGGATGTTGGCGAAGGTGCCCCGGATCATCACCTTGTGGTTGCCCCGGCGGCTGCCGAAGGAGTTGAAGTCCTTGGGCGCGACCCCCCGCTCGACGAGGTGCTTCCCGGCCGGGCCGTCCGACGGGATGGCCCCCGCCGGGCTGATGTGATCCGTGGTGATGGTGTCCCCGAGCAGGGCGAGCACCCGCGCCTTCTCGATGGGGCGGATGGGATCGCAGTCGAGGGTCATCCCCACGAAGTACGGTGGCTCCTGGATGTAGTTGCTCTGCGTCGACCACTCGAAGATCTCCGACCGGGTGGTGGCGATGGCGTTCCACGCGGCGTTGGAGCGCTCGATGCCGTCGTACTTGGCCCGGTAGGTCTCCGGGTCGAGGGCCGCCGCCAGGTGCTCCCCGATCTCCTGCTGGGTGGGCCAGATGTCCTTGAGCATCACGGGCTTGCCGTCCTTGTCAGTGCCGATGGGGTCGTTCTCGAAGTCGATGTTCACGGTGCCGGCCAAAGCATACGCCACCACCAGGGGGGGCGACCCCAGATAGCTGGCCTTGACCTGCGGGCTGATGCGTCCCTCGAAGTTGCGGTTGGAGGAGACCACGCTGGCGAGCACCAGGTTCTCGGATTCCTGGATCTTGGCCACCGCCGGAATCAGGGGACCGGAGTTGCCGATGCAGGTGGCGCAACCGTACCCCACCACGTGAAACCCGAGGGCTTCGAGATCGGGCAGCAGCCCGGCGGCCTTGAGGTACTCGGTCACCGCCAGGGAGCCCGGGGCCAGACTGGTCTTGACCCACGGCTTGGGCTTCAGGCCGCGGGCGTTGGCCTTCTTGGCCAGGACCCCGGCGGCGAGCATTACCGATGGGTTGGAGGTGTTGGTGCAGCTGCTGATGGAGGCGATGGCCACCGACCCGTGGCCGATGGTCGCCTCCCCGTCCAGTTGGATGCGGTACGCCTTGGCCTGCTCCGCCGCGGGCACGGCGAACCCGAGCTCCTTGGGGGGCGCGCCGAGGCTCTTTCGCCACGCGGTCTTCATGTCGGCGAGGCGGATGCGATCTTGGGGGCGCTTGGGGCCGGCCAGGCCGGGCTCCACGGTATCGAGGTCGAGGGAGAGGGTCTGCTGGAACGCGGGCTCCTCGATGTCCTCGGCGTAGAAGAGCCCCTGGACCTTGCAGTACTCCCGCGCCAGATCCACCAGCCCGGCGGGCCGCCCGGTGGCGGCCATGTAGGAGAGGGTGTGCTCGTCCACCCGGAAGAACCCCATGGTGGCGCCGTACTCCGGGGCCATGTTGGCGATGGTGGCCCGGTCCGGGAGGGTGAGGGCCCGCGCCCCCTCGCCGTAGAACTCCACGAACTTGCCCACCACGCCGGTCTGCCGGAGGAGCTCCGTGACCCGGAGCACCAGGTCGGTGGCGTTGGCCCCCTCCTTGAGCGCACCGGTGAGCTCCACCCCCACCACCGCCGGGGGCAGCATGTAGAGGGGCTGGCCCAGCATGCACGCCTCCGCCTCGATGCCGCCGACCCCCCAGCCCACGATGCCGAGGCCGTTGATCATGGTGGTGTGGGAGTCGGTGCCCACGAGGGTGTCCGGGTAGGCCACGGTCTCGCCGCCGATCTTCCGGGTCTGGACCACCTTGCCCAGGTACTCGAGGTTGACCTGGTGGCAGATGCCGCTCCCCGGCGGCACCACCGAGAAGTTCTCGAAGGCGCTCTGACCCCAACTCAGGAACTCGTACCGCTCCTTGTTCCGTTGGAACTCTATCTCCGTGTTCCTCCGGAGCGCCGTCGGGTCGGCGTGTATATCGATTTGAATGCTGTGGTCCACCACCAGGTCCACCGGGATCTCCGGGTTGATCCGCCTGGGATCCCCGCCGAGCCGGGCCACCGCGCTCCGCATGGCCGCGAGATCCACCACCGCGGGCACACCGGTGAAGTCCTGGAGCAGCACCCGGGCGGGCTTGAAGGGCACCTCGATCTTGGGGGGCGACGCGGGATCGTACGCCCCGAGCTTCTCGACGTCCGTCTTGGTGACGTCGTAGCCGTTCTCCGATCGCAGCACCGCCTCCAGCAGCACCCTGATGGAGAACGGGAGCCGGTCGATATCCGCCAGCCCCTGCTCCGCCAGGGCGCCGAGCCGGTAGTACCGGACCTTTCCCGCCGCGGTTTCCAGCGCCGAGAGCGCGCCGAAGGAATCTCGTATCTTTTTGCCGGTCATATCCATACTCCCCGTGTTGTGAGACCCGTTGTCAAAGGTGTATTGTACGCTATCGGTTCAGCGTCATCCGGTCAAGAGGGGGATTCCCTCCGCCGGTTTCACGGGGTAGGGCATGACCGCACTGATCATCATTATCGCTGTTTTCGGGGCCCTGGGGCTGGCGAGCGCGCTCTTCTTCAACTTCGCCCCCCAGTTCGGGGGCCGCCCCCGGGGGGAGCGGCTCGCCCGCATCGAGGGGTCGCCCCACTCCAGGAACGGCCGGTTCAAAAGCCCGGTGATGACCACCACCATCACCTCCCCCAAGGAGACCGTCACCTGGATGCGGGACTTCTTCAGGGGCGCCCCGGAGCGGACGCCGGACAGGCCGCTGCCCTCGGTGGCGCTGGCCCCGGACGCCTTTCAGGCAACGCCGGATCAGACCGCGGTGTGCTGGCTGGGCCACTCCGCCTCCCTCATCGAGATCGGGGGCAAGACCGTGCTCATCGATCCCATGCTCGGCGACCGCGCCTCCCCGGTGTCCTTCGCCGGCCCCAGGGCCTTCGACTACACCCACTCCGTCACCCCGGAGGACCTGCCCCCGGTGGACGCGGTCATCCTCTCCCACGACCACTACGACCACCTGGACCGCCGCACCATCGTCGCCCTCCGGGACCGGGTCCCGGTGTTCATCGCCCCCCTCGGCGTGGGGGCCCACCTGGAGCGCTGGGGCGTCCCCCCCGATAGAATCGTCGAGCTCGACTGGGACGAGGAGCACACGCTGGGCGACCTCGTCGTCACCGCCGCCGAGACCCGCCACTTCTCGGGACGCCGCGGTGCGAACGGCTTCGAGACCCTGTTCGCCGCCTGGGTGCTCCGGGGGCCCCGCCACCGGGTCTTCTTCAGCAGCGACTCGGGCTACTTCGGCGGCTTCGCCCGCGCCGGCGACAAATACGGCCCCTTCGACCTCACCCTCCTCGAGTGCGGCGCCTACAGCAAGTACTGGCCCCACGTCCACATGTTCCCCGAGGAGACCGCCAGAGCCCACGTCGATCTGAAGGGCCGCGCGCTCCTCCCCATCCACTGGGCCCGGTTCAACCTCAGCCTCCACCCCTGGACCGAGCCCGTGGAGCGCCTCCTCGTCGCGGCCGGCGAGCAGGGGATCACCGTCACCACCCCCCGCCCCGGGGAGCGGTTCCTCGTAGGCGGGGAGGTGCCCCGGAAGCGCTGGTGGCGATAGGTCTGGAATCCGGAGGCGTTTTCGTAAAATGGCCGACTATCTCACGCATCGAAGCCGGGCGAGCGCATCATCGGGGAGCGGCTCGGTCCATCCGATGATAAAGTCAACGCTCCAGGTTCGCTCCTCCACGTCCGGAAATACAGTATCGCTCCAGAACGAGGCGGGGGGGGTATCGGGGTAGGCCGCGCTGTAGGCGGACGGGTCCTGGCCGCACGGATTCACGATGCTGAGGAGCTCGGAGATGCTCGGGACACGCCAACCGTCAGGACATGCAGCGGCGGCGTCGACGCGGGACAATCGCGTCCCGATGCCGGCACAGGCGCCGCTCTCGAAGAGCTGTCCCTCGGCGCATCGCCGCCATTCGAGCCCGGTCCAGGTATCCAGCACCGCGTCGCCGCTCGCCGTGTACCGGAGGGACGGGTCGCCGTCCGAACCTCCCCTCACGCAGCGGACGCGGCCTGGTTGCTCAGATCCTCGACTTCGTTGTCACTGATATCGAGGGTCGAGAGGGACTCGAAAGCGGCGAGGGGGGTGAGATCGGAGATGCGGTTACGGCTGAAGTCGAAATGGCCGGTCCGGCTATACCCCGTGCCCACCAGCGGGGAGAGATCCTCGATTTGATTGTCCCATAATCTCAGCTCGACATCGTCGGCGCCGGAGTCGGCGAGGCCGGCCAGGGGGGAGATGTCCCGGATCCGGTTACCGTCCAAGTAGAGCACGAATAAAAACTCATGGCCGATCTCGGACAGCGGGGAGATGTCCTCGATTCGATTATTGCTCAGTGTCAGAGTAATGAACTTGATTCCCGCTAGAGCAGAGATATCCTCAACCTTATTATTGATTAAAGAGAGATTACTGAGGTGGGCATTGATATCGTAGATAGGGGTCAGATCTTCTATCTCGTTATTGTCCAGTATCAGGGACGCCGGATGGTCGAGAGACCGAATGGGACTGAGGTCGTCGATATAGTTTCCAGAGGCCCAGAGACCCCTGAGCTGCGGGATGCCGGATATCCACTCCAAAGAGTCTATCCCCAGGTTCTCTACGACGAGTAACTGGAGACCCACGAGGCCGGAGAGAGACTCCATATCTTCGATTTCGATAGGGTTGTCGGACAAGTTAAGAGATTCGACAGACGTCAGGCCGCGCAGGGGGGTGATATCTGAGATGTCGTTATCGCTCAGACTGAGTGTCCGGAGCTTTGTCAAGGAGGCCAACGGCCCGATGTCCTGAATCTCGTTTTGCGCCAAACCCAATTCGATGAGATTGACGAGGCACTCCATGCCTCGGAGAGACTGAATCCCCTGATCGCGCGCCGTTGTCGGGAATTGAAACTCCGATATCTTCGCGAGCACGTCCCCGGTCAGGGGCCCCGTGTACTGCGGTGGACACTCCTTGCCCATCGGGCAGGGGACATTGGCCCGCACTATCTCTTCCAGGGTCGGATCATCGAAGACCACCTTAAAGGTGCAATCCTGCAAGTCATCGGTATCCGTGTCAGACGCCGATTCGGTCGTTTGCTCCTCCGACGGCTTTGACGCGCTGTGGCACGCCGATGCGGTCGCGATAGCAAGCATTAAAACAATACACTTCATTGCGCTCTCCTGAGGCGCCGGCCTACTCGAACACCGTCCTGACCGGCCGAAACCCCTGGTACTTGTTCAGCAAGTCCTTTGAGTTCTCCGTGGTGTAGCCGGATCGACAACAGGCAGGGGCGTTGATCCAGCAGCATCCCCTAATTGGAATACTGTTGCTCTCATCGACGAATCCGTGGGGATCGACGACGTGCGCCTCGCCCCTGCCATAGGGGATGTTCCGCCACGGATCACTGACCATCTCCTCCACATTGCCCAGCATGTCGTAGAGCCCCCACGGATTCTTCTTCTTCAGCCTCACCGGCCACGCCCGGCTCGACAGGTCCCGGTCCGAGGTGGCGCAGGTCCAGGCGATCTCGTCCACCACCGGATCCGGCCGGCAGTCCTCGATGTTGTCGGACGGATTATCGATGTGATCACACCTGCACATTGCGAGGTCGGTATAGTGGCCAAGGGCATCAGATCGCTGGGCGATTTCCAAGTGTGGTAGAACCACACGATATTGTTGTTCCAAGTGCCCTCATCTGGATTAACGATAATACTCCAGTTGTCCTTTGCGGCCATCGTTCCTTGATAGAAACGATACCACTTGTTTGGAAGATAAGTTATGCGCGGTGTGCCGCCAACCCCATCCAAGAAACCGACCTGCTGTGTCCCATCCGTCAAGTTCTGTAGGCTATAAATGGAATATTTTGCTGGCTGACGCACGGATCCTGTTCCTGTGAGCTCGTCCCGAACGCGGACACAAATATACTTTCGTTGGGGTATTCGACTTCCCGAACCCACGTCAATCAAGATTACGATATACGATTGAGCGCCCCCGGCAGATCACTCCGCGCGCCGTCCTCGTCGGAGGAGGAGCGCGGGAGAGATCAGGACGACGGTCAGGGAGGGCAGCAGGGCGGCGAGGGGGGCGGGAAGCCCCGAGACCATCAGGGTCTCTCCGAGGCGCCCCAGGAGGTGAAACGCGAGGAACCCGCCCGCCGCCAGGGTGACGGCGCGGCCCCGGCTCCGCCATCGGGTCCCTGCCGCGAGGAGGAGGGCGAAGAGCGAGAAGGTGACAGTGCCCACGGGGCCGGCGATGCGCCGCCACAGGGAATAGCGCCACCGCACGGGGGAGCTCCCCGGGGGGGGCGGCCCGAGCAGCCGGGCGGTGGGCTCGGCCATGGTGCTCGGCAGGAAATCGAGCCGTCCCTCGAGGGCGTCGCCGAGGGGGAGGGTGAGATCCAGGGTGCCGAAGGTGAGGGCCATCGCCCGGTCCGCGGTCTCGACGAAGGCGGTGCCGTCCTCCAGGCGGAGGGCCACCGACGGACGATGGGGCATTGGAACGAGCCGGGCCGATCGGGCGGCGACCTGGACGGATCGGTCCGGGACGCGGGTGCTCTCGAAGAAGACCCCCTCGAACGCGCCGTTCCCCCGGCGGTCGGCGTAGAAGGTGGTCCCCTCCACGGGGTGGACGAAGGCGCCCGCCGGGATCCGGTGGACGACCGCCCCCTTGGCCAGCTCGACGACGAGGGATCTCAACCGTTGCTGAGACCGGGGGGCCGCCTCCAGCCAGACCAAGGCCCCCAGGCCGGTCACCGCCGCGAGGAGGATCAGCGGACCGGCGGCGATCCCCCACCGGGGCGCGCCCGCCGCGTCGAGGGCGAGGAGCTCGCCGTCCCGGGACATACGCCCGAACGTGGCGAAGGCCGCCAGGGCGAACGCCGGGGTCAGGGCCCAGCCGCACACCGGCACCGTCAGCAGCAGCAGGGCGGCGGCCATCCTCCGGGGCTCGGTCCCGGCGTCGGCGAGGATCGGCGCCACCCGCGCGAGCTGGGTGACGAGGAAGACGAACACCGCGCCGGCGAGCCCGATGGCGATCCAGAGCACCATCTCGCGGAGGATCTGCCGCGTTATCCTGGAAAATCGCATCAGCCCTTCATTAAAACATCTTCTCGTCTTGGGGAAGAGAGGGTGGTATAAAACGGGCGCTCTAGAAAGGAGTCACAACATGAGTCAAAATAGCGCCAAAGATACATTCAATGAAATCATCCAGGTCATTCAACGCACCGCGGAGCTCATGGAGACCTTCGGCGAGGCAGACAAGGAGGAGCGGGAGGCCGTCCTCTCGGCGTACTTCTCCGAGGCCCTCGACAGCGTCGGGGAGAAGGACGATCCCCCGCTGCCGCTGATCCACACCGCGGAGATGCTGATCGACCTGGCCACCCCCAAGGCCGCGAAGCTCCTGGGGCAGGGGCTCTGCCACCCGAGCCTGGAGATTCGGATCCTCTCCGGAAACGCCCTCATGCACCTCGCGGAGGAGGGGCTCCGGGCCATCCAGCCCGCGGTGGATTTCGTCCTCGAGAAGGGGGGCGTCGGGGCGGAGGAGATGCCGTTCATCCTGGCCGAGGTCGACGACGCGGAGGTGCCCCGGCTGCTCGCGCGATTCCTCGCGAGCGCCGAGGCGGACGTGGTGGCCTCAGCCCTCGAGGCCGTGGTGGAGTGCGGCGATCCGGAGTCCGTCGCCGACGTGGAGAAGCTCGTGGGCGACTCCCGGGAGGTGCTCGTCGAGGAGGGGGAGGCGGAGAAGACCACCATCGGCCAGCTGGCCGAGGACGCCCGGGACCTCCTCTCGGAGGCGGAGTAGCCCATGAGCCCACGGGAGCGCGGGAAGCGGGACTTCCTCACGGTGACGGATTTTACCGCGGACGAGATCCGGGAGACGCTGGCGCTCGCCGCGGAGGTCAAGGAGAAGACGCGGGCGGGGCGCTCCCCCGACGTGCTCAAGGGGTGCGTGGGGGCGCTGATCTTCCACAAGCCCTCCCTTCGGACCCGCGCCTCCTTCGAGGTGGGGTTCCGGCAGCTCGGGGGCAGCGCGGTCTACATCACCGATAAGGAGGTGGAGCTCGGAAAGCGGGAGTCGATCCACGACGTGGCCAAGGTGATGTCCCGCTACTTCGCGGCCATCTGCATCCGGACCTTCTCCCACGCGAACGTGGAGGAGCTCGCCCGCCACGCGGACGTCCCGGTGATCAACATGCTCACCGACGGCTTCCACCCGTGTCAGCTCATGAGTGATATGCTCACCATCCTGGAGCACAAGGGCACGACCGACGACCTCACTGTCGCCTACCTCGGTGACGGTAACAACATGACCCACTCCTGGCTCCGGATGGCCATGCGGATCCCCATGACGCTCCGCATTGGCACCGCGGAGTCCACCGCGCCGGATCGGGAGATACTGGACGAGGCCGTGGCCGCGGGGGTCTCCGATATCAGCGTGCATCACGACGCGGAGGACGCGGTGAAGGACGCGGACGTGGTCTACACCGATGTCTGGGCCTCCATGGGGGAGAAGGAGAAGGCCGCGGAGCGGGCCCGGATCCTCGCGCCGTTTCAGATCAACGGCGCCCTGATGGCCCACGCCCGAAAGGACGCGATCGTGCTCCACTGCCTCCCGGCCGAGCGGGGGCGGGAGATCACCGACGAGGTCATCGACGGCCCCCGGTCCGTGGTCTTCGATCAGGCGGAGAACCGTCTCCACGCCCAGAAAGCCGTGCTCATCAAGCTGCTCGGATAGCCGAAACGCGGTCCCGGCCCCTGACTTGAAAATCTCCTGACACCTTCTTTGATTTCGTATATGATTCCCCGGATCATGTGTACAGGTAAACTCCTCCCCTCGCTCCTCCTCGTTACCGGTTTCTCGATGATGGAGGCTCGGGCGCGCGCCGAATCCCCTCCCTGGGTCCCCGCTTTGGGAACGCTGACCACCCTGCAGGAGACGGACATCCGGCTCGTCAGCCAGGAGCTCGCCGTCAACGAGCTCCGCCAGGTCTCCCTCGAGGGCGGGCGGGCCTGGGTGATGGACGTGAAGGCGCGCTACGGCCTGAGGAACACCAGCCGGGCCAAGAAGAAGCCGACCATCCTGTTTCCCGTGTGCCGGACGCGGGCGTCCCTGCCCGAGGTGTGCGATCTCAAGAAGGCCGCGGTGAAGGTCAAGGTGGACGGGAGACGCGCCACCACCAAGCTCGTGCAACAGGGCGACCGGGTGTACCTCCGGCTCTCCGTCAAGTTCGGGCCTCATTGGAAGAAGGAGGTCGAGGTCTCCTTCAGGCTCGTCGAGAACGAGGCGGGATGGGGTCGGGACCGCCCGTTCGCTCAGTTCGACTACGATCTGGGCGCGGGGGCCGCGTGGCAGGGCAAGGCCGGGGGCACCCGCATCCGCATCAGGGTGCCGTACAAGGCCGATTCGTTCAGCACCCGCGTAGACTCGGCGCGGGGGAGGACCGAGCGAAAGACCGCCTTCGTCACCTGGTCCACCGGGGCGTTCGATCCGGAGCCGAACGAAGTGTTCCGATTCATCGCGATCACTCCCACCTTCAAGTACCAGACGGACAAGCAGAAGCAGAAGCTGAACAGGAACCCCAAGAGCGCCTACCGCCGGTTCGAGACGGCGCGGCTGCTCGCGGCCTATTATCCGGCCGTCAAGGAGATCGCGAAGCACCTGAGGGTGGCCGTCGGCAGGAAGTTCCGAAAATGGGACGCCGCGAAGAAGCGGGACGCGTCGAACGCGTTCGCGGGCCTCATCACCTGGCGGCATCACGCCTCGTCGGCGGAGGTCCTCTGCGATCCCGCCCTCTGTACGCAGCGCGGGGCCATCGGCGAGATCATCCCGGGCTACTGCCGCTCGAACGACCGGTGCGTCGCCGATCTCGGGGCCGCCCTCGACCAATGCTGCGGGGGGGCCGGGCCACCTCCGGTAGAGAGCACGTCCCGAGCCGCGAGCCCGGCCGTCGCCGCCGCGGGGAAGAAGGCGCCCACCGATAGGGCGGCGAAGCCCCCGCCGGCCGATACGACATTCGAAGAGAAGGCGTTCATCGCGCTGATATCGTTTATCGGGTTGGTGTGGCTCATCGCCGGGATCGCCGTTATCGTCACGCTCAAGCGCCGTCGGTCACGCCTATCCCGCGCCGATTGAGCGTTTTTGAAGATGGCGATTCCATCACGACGGGAGACTCCGATATGAGGCATTCGAAACCCCTCGACAACACGGGGGAGATAAGGCTGGGCAAGATCCAACGGCAGCTCGACGCGATCGACCGGGAGCTCGTGCAACTCCTGGAGGCCAAGGTGGAGCTCCTGCTCCGCCGCGCCAAGCTCTACGGTGACGCGCCGAGCGGCGCCGGGCGGATGGCGGATATCCTGGAGCGCTCCGCGGGATTGCTCCGGCCCGAGTTCGTCGAATCCACCTTCAAGGCCGTAGAGAAGGAGAGCCAGCGGCTCCGGCGTTCGGATATCCGGTTGGTGGCGTTCCAGGGGGAGCACGGCGCCTACGGCGAGGTGGCCTCCCGGCGGCTCGCGAGGGGGTGCGCCTACATCCCCTGCCTCGAGTTCGCGGATGTCTTCGACGGGGTGATGAACGGCCTCTTCGATCTCGGGGTCGTCCCGGTGGAGAACTCCCTCGAGGGGGCCGTGACCCAGGTCAACGATCTGCTCACCACCAAGCCCTTGAAAGTAACCGGAGAGATCAAGGTGCCCATTCACCACTGCCTGCTGGTGCCCCGGGGCACGCAGATGAACGAAATCCGCATTGTCTACTCCCACCCCCAGGCCCTGGCCCAGTGCCGGCGCTTCATCCTCAAGAACCGGCTGGAGGCCCGCCCCTTCTACGACACCGCCGGAGCCGCTAAAATGATCGACCGGAACCGCCCCCTGGCCACGGCGGCCATCGCCAGCGCCCTGAGCGCCGAGCTCTATGGCCTCGATATCCTGAAGGAGGGCATCGAGGACGAGGAGTCGAACTCCACCCGGTTCCAGCAGATCTCCCGGACGCCGTACGACGGGCGGGGGGACAAGTGCTCCATCATCTTCGCGGTGACCCACGCCTCCGGCGCGCTCCAGTCGGTGCTCCGGATCTTCTCGGACAACGATATCAACCTCACCCGGATCGCCTCCACGCCGCGAAAGAGCGATCCCGGCAACTACACCTTCTTCTGCGATTTCGAGGGCTCGGACCGGGACGAGAGAATCCGGAACGTGCTGGCGAAGATAGAACAACGCACCAAGGAGCTGATCTTCCTCGGGTGCTATCCCAAGAGCCCGGTGTAGGGCCACCGAAGGCGCCCTCAGCCCCATCGCAGCTCACAAATCGAGCAGCCGGTTCCAGCGGTAGAGGGGATCCCGCAGCTCCGCCACAGAGAAATCGGGCCTCAGGATCAGGTAAAAATCGTACGGCACGTACGGCATGCGCGCCATCCACTCGGTCTGCAGGCGTGCCGTCTCAAGGATGTCCCGCTCGGCGGCCTCGCCGATGGCGGCCCGCAGCTTGTTTTCGAGGAGCTCCCGCAGCTTGGGATCGGTCTCCTTGGCGAGGAGCATCTTGAGGTGCTCCACCACCAGATCCTCCATCCCGGACTTCCCCTCGGCCCTCCCCATGAGCGTGGCGGAGAGCCGGGCCGCGTAGGGGGGCGCCCCCTTCATGAGCGAGGACCGGGCGATGAGGCGGAGTCCCTCGTCTTCATGCTTCCGCCATTCGGGATTGTCTTTGTCCTCCAAGAAGAACCGTCTCATCTCGTAATAGTGCATGAAGCCGAGCTGGAACAGGATCTCCCCGTCATCCGGGAAGACCGCCGCGCCCCGCTCCAGGAGGTCGATGGCCATCCGGACGGTCTCCTTGCTCACCTTGCCGTGGTTCTGGAACATGGTGAGGGTGCTCCCGTAAACATACAGGGGGCGGAACCGGGGATCCAGATCCACCGCGGTGAGGAGGTAGTTCGCCGTGAACCCGGTGGCCTCGGCGGCGCTCCCCTTCATCTCCCGACCGAAGAACACGATGGTCTTGATCCACACGAGATCCGCCGCCGCCTCCGTGTACCCGAGGCAGAAGGCCCGGAGCCAGTTCGACGGCGGGAGGTAGTAGCGATCGTCCTCGGTCATCACGTGCTCGCGGAGATCGGCCGCGCTCCTCCCGAGGTGAATGGAGAGGGCAAATGAGGCCGTTGCCACCACTATCAGAAAAAGGGATCGGCCGGAGGTCACCATGAGACTGTTTTAGTCCGTGACGAGATAGGTGAAAAGAAAAAAGGGTGAGGGTCACTCAAGCTCGTTCTGCTTGACGAGATCTTTTATAATCAGCATTCCCCCCACGGTGTCCATCTGACGATAGAAGTGCGAGGTGGTGCCATCGTCATCGAGGTTCCCGAAGGCTTCCGCGATGGCCATGTTCGCGTTGCTCGGGGGACAGGGATCGACGCCGGTGCCGCAGTTGGCGGTCCACTGGTACTTGTAATAGAACGGCTTGCTCGGTGCCCACCCCAGGGCATTCCAGCTGGCAACAGTCGTAAACTCGCCCAGAATCGCCGGGTCCGTGGGATCGAGCTTATCGGATCCCAGGACCCCCGCGACGGGGGTCAGGTTGGTGTCGTTGGGTAGGCGCATGGCGGAGGCGCTTCCGAGCATGGTCTGGGTCTCGGCGTCGAAGTAGCTCACGGCCCCCTCGCCGATGGACTTGAGGTTGACGGATGCCTCGGAGGTCTTGGCCCGCTTCATGTAATTGACAAAGGCCGGGATGGCCACCGCGGCGAGAATCCCGATAATCGCGACCACGATCATCAATTCAATCAGTGTAAAGCCTCGTTCTTTTTCCATGGTCTTCACCTCGAACTCCTCTGCGCGGGCGCACCGGGCTGGTCGACAGCATTGAGCAATCGCCTGATAACTATTGAATATTATCTATGTTCTAGCCCGGAGCGCGGCGGGTGCAACTACAATAAGAATTGACTACTCGAGCTCGGCGGATTTTACCAAATCCCTCATGATCAACTGCCCCTGGACCGTATTCAACCCGCGCTCGAAGAGTGAGGTGGTAAGGTCACCGTCGATGTCTCCACGGGCCTGTATAATTCCCGCGCTAGTTAAGGCGTTAGCACAGGCCGCTGTGCCGCAGGCCGAAACCCATTGATACTGGTAGAGGAACGGCTTGCTGGGCGCCCACCCCAGGGCGGTCCATGATGGATCATCGGTGAACAGCTGCAAAGTGCCGGCGTTGGTCGGGTTGTATTTCACAGAAGACGGTGCAAGGGCCGGGGTCGGGCCTACACTAGTCGGCAGATACTTGGAGGCCGCGGCGCCGCCGGCGATGCTCCACTCAGCGTCGAAGTAGCTCATGGCCCCCTCGCCCTGGGACTTGAGGTTGACGGACGCCTCGGAGGTCTTGGCCCGCTTCATGTAGTTGATGAAGGCCGGGATGGCCACCGCGGCGAGAATGCCGATGATGGCGACGACGATCATTAGCTCGATGAGCGTAAATCCTCTTTTCAGACTCTTGTTTTTCATTTCGGACTCCTTCGTTTTGCTAAGGGCGCCGCCGCGGGCGGAACCCGGTGGTTACTAGGGTGTCATGGTTCCTTCGGTCAGGTTGCCGATTCTCATGACGTTGGACACCGTGACGAAGCCGGCGAAGTCGCCGTCGTCGTCGAGATCCTCCAAGGCGGTGGCCCCGTACCAGAAATCCTGGTCGCAGTTGATATTCATTGTGTCGTATTCCTTATCCGCGTCCCCGCCGGGGCTCCCGGCCTGGACCTTGTAGCTGAAGTAGACGCCGTCCGGCGGCATCGCGCCGAGCTGCCGCCAGGCCTTACTGCAGTTGTCGGCCATTGTGTCCTGCCAGCTGTATTTCGGCTCCGAATTCGGATTGTTGTCCGGGGTCCAGAGACAGTGAGGGGAGATATTCGCGTACTCGTTGAAGGTGCCTCGGTAGGCTTCCTGCTTGAGCCGGATATCCGCCAGCACGGCGGTGGCCTCGGAGTTGCGGGACTTGCGGATGTACACGCTGTACCCGGCGATGGCCACCGCGGCGAGAATCCCCAGGATGGCCACCACAATCATCAGCTCAACCAGCGTGAATCCTCTTGTGTAAGGTCTCTTTCCCATGTCAGGCTATTCCTTTTGCAAGCGATGTGCCGGTGGTCAAAACATCTCGTTCTTCCGGCTTTTCGGCCAAAAACAGTAAAACTTAAGCGTCAGTTTTTAGTATGCTTGAAATTGTATGACATAATTGGGCCTTTAGTGTGACAAAATTTGTCAACCCGGTGGTTTTGCACTTGGGGGGGAAAGGTATCTGACGGGAAGCCGGCTGGACCCCGGCTCTCTGTTAGTACAAAATCATTAAAAGAGAAACACCTGCAGCATCAAGAGGAGGACGGCCCTGAAATCGATCCACGAGCTTCTGTTTTCTCCCTTGCTCAACCTGGCACCGGAGAAGACCCGGGAGTCCAAGACCCTCCTCTCCATCCTGCTCACGCTGACGGCGGGTACCCTCGCCATCGTGCTGGTGGGTATCGCCGCCGGCAAGCCCCGGTTCATCGGCCTCGCCGGCATCAGCCTCGGCGTCTTCTTCTTCATGTTCATTGGTTATCGCCGCGGGTATCTGCGCCTCTCCGCGTTCGTCACTTCCCTCTACCTCATCGGCATCGCCGCCTACAGCATCGTCACCGGGGACGGGATCCACGATGTGGCGATGATTGTCTTCCCCGTTTTCCTCCTGATCGGCAGCCTGCTCCTCGAACGGCGGCTCTTCTTCTTCCTGGCCTCTCTTGCGGTGGCCATCGTCGCCCTCACCGGGATCGCCGAGATGCGCGGCACATTGACGAATGATCTGGCGTTCGCCACCGACCTTCCGGATCTGGCGCTGTCGGTGATCCTCCTCACCTGCACCGCGGTGGTCATCCACATCCTCACTGTCGGTCTGGTTCACGCCCTCTCAGGCATGCAAAAGAGCGAGGAGGGGTACCGAACCATCTTCAACGCCACCAGCGAAGCCATCCTTCTCCATGACGCCGAGACCGGCAGGATATTGGATGTCAACGACACCATGCTGGAGATGTTCGGCTACACCCGCTCGGAGGTGGACGGTCTGACCATCAGCGACCTCAGCAGGGGGACCTCCCCCTACGCCAAGCGGGACGCCGAGAACCGTCTCCTTGAGGCGAGCGGCGAGGGCCGCCAGCTCTTCTCATGGCGCTCGAAGAAGAAGGACGGGACGCTCTTCTGGACCGAGGTGGCCCTCCGCCGGACCGCCATCGACGGGGAGGCCCGAATCCTGGCGGTGGTGCGGGACGTGGACGAGAAGAAGCGGATGGAGGCGGAGCTCCGGCAGAGCGAGAAGATGCAGGTCATCGGACAGCTCGCCGGGGGCATCGCGCATGATTTCAACAACCAGCTCGGGGGAATCATCGGGTTCGCCGAGCTCCTCTCCTCGGCGCTTGAGGATCCCTCGCTTTGCAATTACTGCAACAACATCATCTCCTCCGCCGAGAGCGCCGCGGAGCTCAACAAGAAGCTCCTCGGCTTCGCCCGCAAGGGCCAGAGCGAAAAGCGTCCTCTGGACATCAACGAGACGGTTCGGGAGACCGTGTCGGTCCTCACCCACAGCGTGGACAAGCGCATCGAGGTGGTGTGCCGTCTTCACGAGGGGGGCCTGCTGGTGAGGGCGGACGCGTCCCAGCTGCAGAACGCCCTGCTCAACCTGGGGATCAACGCCCGGGACGCCATGCCCAAAGGGGGCACCATCGAGCTCTCCACCCGGCCGGTCTATCTCGACGAGGCCTTTGTGTCCCAGTATCCGAAGCGCGCGCCCGGGGAGTATGTGATGGTATCCGTCACCGACACCGGAACCGGGATCTCCAGGGAGGTTCAGGAGCGGATGTACGACCCCTTCTTCACCACCAAGGCGGCGGGGAAGGGCACCGGCATGGGGCTCTCCGGCGTGTACGCCACGGTCCAGGATCACGGCGGCCTCATTATCTGCTATAGCGAGCTCGACCAGGGCACGGTGTTCAAGCTGTACCTCCCGGCGGAGCCGGCCGGCGAGCCCCGCGTCCAGCCGGAGGCCGAGGCCATCACCCGATTCGCGGGGGAGGAGACCATCCTCATCGTCGACGATGAGACCACCATCCTCGAGATTGGAGAGAAGATCCTCTCGGATCTCGGGTACACCGTCAGGACCTTCTCCTCGCCCCTCGCCGCCATCGTCTACTACAAGACCCACTTCAGGGAGATCGACCTCGTGGTGCTCGACATGGTGATGCCGAGGAGTGACGGACTGGAGACCTTCAAGAAGTTGAAGGCCGCCAACCCGGATATCCGCGCCGTGGTCTGCTCCGGATTCTCCGAACGCCAGAAGGTCGACGAGATCCTGGCCCTCGGCGTTTCGAGCTTCATCACCAAGCCCTTCAGGAAGCGCGATTTGGCCCGCGGGGTGTACCAGGCGCTTCACGAGTAACGTTTCAGCGCATCGTTTCGAAAAACATCAGGGGGGTCACAGATCATCGGCGGCCTTGAGGAAGACGGTGACGACCGTGCCGTGGGTCTTGAAGGTGCCGTCCTCGGGGATGGACTCCACGCTCATCTTTATATCGTCAGTATGCCGAGCCCTTCCGCGATCAGGGAGACCGCCATCCCGGCCATGAGGGCTCCCGAGACGATATCGGAGAGACGGCGATAGCGGGCCAGGAATCGCGCCACGGTGCCGAGGAGGAGCAACCCGGGGAGCGTCCCGGCACCGAACGCGAGGACCATGAGAGCGCCCGGGATGCCCCCACCGGAGGCCAGCGCTCTGGCGAAGGCCGCGTAGGAGAGGCCGCAGGGCAGCGTGCCGAGCATCATCCCGAAGAGGAACAGGGCCGGGCCGCCGCGGTCGGCGGCGCGCCTGGAAACCCCGTCATACCCCGGGAGGCCGGTGGGTGACGGACCGGACATCCAGCGGGGCTCCGGCACCAGACCGACCCGGACGAGGGCGAACAGAAAGAGGAACAGGGCCGCCCCGAGGGAGAGGAGGGTCTGCGCCGCGGCCACGCCGGCCAGCCCCCCCAAACGCTCCAGTCCGCGGCCCGCGGCCCCGGCGATCCCGCCGATGATCCCGTAGGTGGCGACCCTCCCCGCGTGGTAGAGGAGCTGGGGAGGGAGCCGGCCGGACCGTGCGGGAACAGCGACCACCAGGGGACCGCACATGCCGATGCAGTGTCCGGTGCCGAAGAGGCCGAGACCGATCATAGCGACGATGTCCGCGGACGATGGCATGCCCGGCAGCGTACGATCCCTTCGGGGGAGGAGCCAGGGGATTTTCGCCTTATGTCAATTTTCAAGTCGTGGTAAACCACTCGTGACATCGAAGACAGGACGAGGATGAAAAAATGCTCAACTCAGCCATTGTATTGACGTTAGCCCTCCTTCTCGCGGGATGCGGCGGCGACTCGGGAAAGGCCACCCCGGCGGCCAGGCCTTTGGGCGCGGACGGCCGGGTGCACCTCAGCGAGGGAGACCGTTGTCCGGTGTGCGCGATGAAGGTGATCGAGCATCCCAAGACGGCCGCCGCCATAGCCCTCGAAGACGGCACCACCTATTACTTCTGCGGTACCGGGTGTCTTATCAAGAGCCGGATCCGCCCCGACGTCTACCTCGGGGTGGAGCGCTCCCGCATCGCCCGGGCCGTGGTCCAGGACTACTTCGCCGGGACCCCCGTCGACGCGATGAAGGCGCGGTGGGTGGCCGGCTCGGACGTGGTCGGTCCCATGGGGCCGGCCCTGGTGCCGCTGAAAGACGACGCGGATCTCGCCAAGTTCAAAGAGCGACACGGCGGGAAACGGGTGTTCTCGCTCGGAGAGATGACCGACGCCATGTTCAGGTCCATCACCGGAAAACCGGTGGTGCCGGACCGGTAGCCGCTCATGCTGAAGACCGACCGGCGACTCCTGACGCTGATGGTCTGGCTGACGGCCGCGATCCTGGTCTTCATGACGGGGACCCCCCTCTGGCGACCCCGGGTTTTCGAGCCCGCCCTTCGGAAATGCCGGAAAGCGGTGGAGATCCTGTCGGTTTCGAGCACCGCCATCTCCCCCTCCGGCACCCCTCACCGACACCCCGAGAGTCGTCATCCGGGAGTCCCCCTGATACACTCGGAACGCCTCATCGAGAGGTCCTGGTGAAACGCCTTCCCCTCCTCTTGTGGGCCGTCCGGGACGCCCGTCGCAGACCGGGGGCCGCGCTTCTCACCAGCCTCGGGCTCGGCGTCCTGGTGACCTTCGTGAGCGCCCTGGTGTTGACAGAAGGGGCCCTCGAGAGCACCACCCGGAAGGTCCTGGAGTCCTCCCCTTCCCTGGTCGTCCGGCGGGTGAGCCCCGGCGGATGGGCGCCGATGCCCGCCACCGCCGTGGAGAAGGTCCGGGGTATCACCGGGATCACGGACACATCGCTGAGGGTCTTCGGAACGGTCACCGGTCCCAACGGGCCCCTCACCCTCCACGGCGTGTCCCCCGAAAATCCCCTGAACCCCATCCGTGACGGCGAGGCACGGTTGGGGCCGGGCGTCCCGGCCGCGGCGGGCGCCCTGACCGTTGTCGGGAGCACCTCCCGCCGCCTCACGGTGGTCGGCCGGTGGCCCGACGAGACCGCCATGGTCACCCAGGATATCGTCGAAACGACACAACGCACCGCACGGGAGATCCTCGGCCTCCCCAAGGGGCACGGCAGCGATCTGGCGGTGTGGGTGTTTCGCGATGAGGAGGCCGCGGCGATCATTCCGGAGCTTCAAAGGGCCCTCGACTTCCCCGTTCAGACGATCACCCGGGACGACGCCCGCGGCCGTGACGCCGCCTTCTTCGCGCGGCGGGCAGGGCTCTCACTGTTGCTGTTCGTGCCGGCCCTCATCGGGCTGGCGCTGCTCGTCGCGGCGACCGTCCGGGAGCGGCTCTCCGTCAAGGGAGAGCTCGCCCTGCTCAAGGCCGTCGGCTGGACCACCGCCGATGTCGCCGCCGTCCACCTCTTCAGGGGAATGGTCATCGGTCTCCCCGGCGTGATCCTGGGGCTCGCCGTGGGCTTCACCTCCGTTGCCGTCCCCGGCGTCACCTGGCCCCTCGAGCTCTTCTTCGAGTGGGACGGCTCCCCACCGGGTCTCATCCTGTCGCTGGAGGATGTCGCCGGAGCGCTCGCGGTGATCGGCGGCAGCGTGATCGCCCCCTGGTTGGTGGCCGCGGCACTTCCCGTCTGGTCGCGGAGCACGGCAGACCCGGCGGATCTCCTGAGGGGAGGGTGAGATGCCGGTGTGTACCCTTCGCCTCGAAGAGGTGGTCTACACCGTACCTTCCACCGACGGTCCCCGGAGCCTCCTCGACCTCAGCTGCACCTTCACGAGGGGCGCGATCGCGGTCGTCACGGGCTCGAACGGCGCGGGTAAATCCACGCTGCTCCACCTGCTGGGGGGCATTCTCAGACCCACCGAGGGGACCCTCTTCGCGGACGATGATCCCGTCTCCAGATGGCGCGCGGGGCATCGGGACCGCTGGCGGCGCCGGGTGGGCCTCTGCTTCCAGCGGCTTCACCTCCTGGATGACCTCTCCGCGATCGAGAACGTCGCCCTCCCCCTCATCCCCCGAGGCCGTTCCCTCTCCGTCATCGAGAAGGCGTCGCGAGACGCGCTGACGGCGCTCGGTGTGGCCGAGCACGCGGGGACGCCGGTCTCACGTCTTTCCGGCGGCGAGCGGCAGCGGATCGCGTTGGCTCGCGCCATGGTCACCGATCCCGACATCCTGCTCCTCGACGAGCCCACCGCCCACCAGGATGACGCGGGGGTCGGGCGGATCGCGGAGGTCCTGCATGCCGTTCGAGAGACGACCATAACGGTCATCACGGGGCACGATGATCGCCTGCTGGCGAGCGGAATGGACCGAATCTTAGCGCTGACCGGCGGCGCCCTGCGGGAGATCGGCGGTTGACCGCCCACCCGTTGCTGCTTGCGATCACGGGCATCGAGGCGTTGGGGTGTCTGGTCATCTGCCTGGCGGGGGCCGGGGCGGTCTGGGTGCTCTTGGGGTGGCAGCCCGAGAGCGCCTCCCCGGTGCAGCTTCGACTGGAGCGTCTCGCGGAGAGGCTGACCCTGATGACGCGGCTGGGGATCCTCTTCATCGCGACCTCCACGTTGCTCTTCATCGCCGCGGTGGCCGCGATTCTGCCCGAAATCGTTCCCGGAGCGATGTGCGGCACCGGCGTTCTGCGGAATATGGGGCTCGCCGGAAACCGGGTCTTCTACTCCCGGGGCGTTCTCTTCGCGCTCCTGCTGATCTGGCGTCTCCTGTCGCGCCTCGACGAATCGACGCCGGTATCCCGACTGACCCCCACCCTGACCCGGCTGCTGATCCTGGCGGCGCCGGCGGCAGTGATCGCCGCGGTCCACCTCGTCCAGGCGCTCCATGCCATCGATATCCATACCCCGGTGGACTGCTGCGCCACGGTCTACGAAGCGGCCGCGGTCGCGATGTCGCCGGTTCGATCCATCTCCGCCACCGGGCTCGTGTGGGGAACGGCCCTCCTCGGAATCCCCCTCGGGGCCGCGGCCGTCGCCTTGTCGCTAAACCCCTCCCGAAGACGGCTGACCGCCGCCACGGCCCTCCTGTCGGTGCTGTTCGTCCCCGTGGCCGCCACCGCCCTGCGCTTCACCTTCGCGTCATACCACTACGGAGTGCTCGCCCACTACTGTCCATGGTGCCTCTTCCTTCCGACGCATCGTCTCGCGGGCTGGCCGATCTACCTCTCCCTGTTCATCCTCCTGGCCGAGGGGCCGGCGGTCTTCATCACCGCCGCCGCCGCCGGCAGGCATCCGTGCCTCACCGCCGCCGCGACCCTTCGAGTGAAACGGGGCGCCGTCCGGTTGCTGCTGGCGCTCATCCTGTTCTCGATATTGACGTTCGGCGTCGCGCTGATCTGGCGCCTTAGGTTCGGGGTGTGGATGTCCGGGTAGGATCAGTGTGAGGTGGTGATGTTGCGGAAGAACTCGGCGTAGTCTCCCGGCTCGTCCTTCTCGAGCCACTGCATGGCCGGGAGGGGGTGGGTGTTGAGCACACCGGTGAGCATGTAGGGGATGTGATAGCCCCACCGCATGGTCTTCGCCAGCGGCAGGATGACCTCGTTGATCGCCTCGATGAGGGGCAGCATCTTGAACTTCGGGTTCTTCAGGAAAGCGAGGAGGAGCTCCAGTGGACAGTTGCCGGCGCCCCGGCCGAGCCCCATCAGCGTTCCGTCCACATAGTTGGCGTGCTTGATGATGCCCTCGATGGTGTTGGCGAAGGCGAGCTGCTGATTGTTGTGGAAGTGAACCCCCACCTCCTTGGTCTTGAGGTACTTCTGGAACTTGGCGATGTAGAAGTCCACCTCTTCGCTGTAGAGCGATCCGAAGCTGTCCACCACATAGACCGCGGCGACCTTGGTCTCCTCCTCGATCTGCTGGAGGGCTTCGTCCAGAAACATCCCCCCCTCCGCCGATATGGCCATGATGTTGATGCACGCCTCGTACCCATGGGCCATCGCGGTGTTGGCGATGTGGATGGCCTTGTCTACGTCTTTGACATAGGTGGCGACGCGGATCATATCCACCACGGACTCCTCGCAGGGGATGATGTCCTCGGCGAAGGATTTGTGCGCGTCCATCATCACGCAGAGCTTCGCCGATCGGTTATCGATCCCCTCGATAGCGGCCTTGAGATCCGACTCGTCGCAAAATCGCCATGCACCGAACCGCTCCCGTGAGAAGTGTTTGTCGCTGTTTCGGTACCCGAGCTCCACATAATCCACTCCGGCCTCGCAAACGGACTTGTACACGGCGCGGACCGTCTCCAGGGGAAACTGGGAGTTGTTCATCAATCCGCCGTCCCGGATGGTACAATCCACAACTTTCAGATTTGGACGATACATGGTGTTTTTATCCTTTCTATCAAAACGCCATCAAATGGCGTATTTTCGAGAAATCGAGTCCGGAGTCAAATGATTTATCGACAAAGATATAATAAAAACGGAATGCTTCTTTTTTTCTTTTGCACGCGGCAAGATTTTTGCCTAGTAATCGACCATGTCCAAAACGGTCAACTTCCCGGCGAGCCGGGAGCTGTTTCAGGTGGCGAGAGCGGTCGCTGACGCTCTCGACCGGGCCTCTGTCGACCGGCTCAGCGACGCGGAGATCGGAAAGCTCATCGGCTTCGAGAGCGCGCGCACCAGCCGGTGGAAGCACGGACAGATAGCGGTACAGGACGCGGCGCGGCTCATCGCCCTCTCCCAGGCTCTGGATATCGACCTCACGGTACTCTCCCACGTCGCCTCCGGCTCTATCAACGCGACAGAGGCGTTGGAGATTCTCTCCAACGTCAACCGACTCGTCCGTTTTCTCGGAGAGCAGATGGTGCTCCCCGCGGACGGTCTCGGGATCACCATGCGGTGCGCCAACACCCGGTTCAAGGTCATCCGGCGATCCCGCGGGCATTATCGAAGGCGGCCCAAACGTATCGGACGGGAGGGGGCGGTGGATACAGAGGACGAGCCCGTGGTCCTCCTCGTCGATGACAACGCGCCCACGATTCGGTATTTCAGGAACCTCACCGGCTCGGGGACGGGGGTCAACGGCATCGTCGCGCGGACCGGTCCCGAGGCCCTCATCGCCGCGGGAAAGGCGCAACCCCAGCTGGTGATTTTCGATCTGTTCATCGGTCAGATTGATGGCTTCGCGGCGGTGAAGCGCCTCGCGGAGAGCGACGCCACCAGTGAAGCCGAGGTCTACGCCACGAGTCTCTCCGTTACGAACGATATCGTACGCACCGCGCTCGGCGCCGGCGCCACGGATGTGATCCGAAGGCCCATCCAAGCGCGGGTGCTCAGCGCGCTCATCAATCGCGTCCGTTAACGATCGGCGACGAGAGGGGGCGTTTTTCCGGTCACCGCCTGTCGTCGCCGCTCTGTTTCTTTGGTTTTTAACGAATACGGTGGGTTATGAGATGGCATGGGTCTTGCTCAACCACAGACCATGAGCTCAATGACGACATGGCCCAAAGGAGATCGCCCGCGGGAACGCCTCTTCGACAAAGGCTCTGCAGGCTTGAGTGACTCCGAGCTCGTGGCGCTGCTCATGGGGACGGGGTCCAATGGAGAGAACGCGGTGGAGGCCGCCCGGAGAATCCTGGTCGAGGTGGGCGGACTGGAGAGCCTCCCGGAGCAGGATCTGCGTTCCCTCGCCGCCATCAAAGGGGTCGGACAGGCCAAGGCGGCGCGCGTGGTCGCGGCGATCGAGCTCGGGCTTCGAATCGTGGAGCAGCGGGCGAGACATCGGGTTCGCGCCCGGTTCGTCTGCAGTCGAGATATTTTCGAGGCCTACAGAGGCCGGTTCGGATGGCTCCGTCAGGAGGTCTTCATCGCGGTGGGGTTGAACAATCGAAACGAGATCATTCGGGAGCACACCGTGGCGAAGGGCTCCCTCACGGAATGCCACGTGGAGCCCCGGGAGGTGTACCGTCCCCTGATCGCGGACGCCGCCGCCCGGGTAGTGCTCGTTCACAATCATCCCTCCGGGGATCCGAGCCCCAGTCCGAGTGACATTGCGCTCACCCGTCGGCTGGCCGAGGTGGGGACGCTCGTCGGCATCCCCGTTCTCGACCACGTCATCATCGGCCCCTTCAGCCACAGCAGCCTTCAGGATCTGGGGCTCCTCGAGGCGAAGTGAGCTGAGGTCATTCGTCGATGGCGGATTGTTTGGGGGTTAGCACTAGGGCCTCTGGCCTCACCCAGAAAGTGCCGTCAATGAGGCCCCGGGCGTTCAGCGCAGATGGGACGGGGGTTGCTCCGGGAACTTGTGCTGGGGAAAGATGGACTTGGCCTTGGCGAAGAGGGTGGCCTCGGTCTCCCGGTCCCCCGCCTCCGACGTGATGCAGTCCACCGGACACTCCACGCGGCACATGGTCCGCTCGTAGAACCCCACGCACTCGGTGCAGAGCTCCGGATTGATGACCCGGATATCCCGTTTCGTATCGACGAAGATGGCCGCGGTGGGACAGGCGTCCTCACAGGCGCCGCAACTGATACACTCATCTGTTATTCTCAGGCTCACGAGCGCTTTATATGCGTCTTGTGACTCACAGTCAAATCATTGGGCGGTGGAGACCAGGGGGGCGGGTGGTTTTCCCTTGCGTTTTTCGAGTCTTTCGCGCCAGTGAAGGCCAATGTCGGCGGCCGGGCACACCGACCGCTTCCGGGTACCGGGCACCGGCGCGGTGAACAGCCTGCCGAGGGCCCGCTTGAGCAACGGGCGGTTCAGCTCCACCACCTCCTTGCCGTCCCGGGTGCGGCGCTGCTCGACAATGGGGTGTCGCAGCACGAGGCCGTGTATCTTGTCCCTGGAGGCTCCGGACACGAGCCTGGCGATGCGGAGGGTGGCGCTGAGATCGAGGTCCGTTCCGATGAACCGGCTGAGATCGAACCAGAGCGTGGGCAGCTTGCCGAGCGTGCCCTGCCGTTTGAGCAGGTTCTTGAGGCCCACCAGCACCGCCTGCTGACGCCGGGACCGATCGCTGTCCGACCGTCCGTGTCGGGACCGGGCGAAGAGGAGCGCGGTCCTGCCGTCCAGGCGATGGGTCCCGGCAGTGAGGGAGAGGGGGATGCAATCGGCCCCCGCCACCGGTGCCTTGAAGCAATCCTGGATGGGGCACTTCACCTCCACGTCGATCCCCCCGAGCTTGTCCACCACCGTCACGAAACCGTGAAAGTCCGCGAGGATCGTGTGCCGTATCTCGATACCGAACTCCCGCTTGATGATGCGCTTCAGAAGCTCCAGGCCCTTACCGGGGCCGAGCTCCCGGTTGCCGAGGCGGAAGACCGTGTTGATTCGTCCGGGCTTGAGCCTGGGAATCTCCAGGTAGAGATCCCGGGGGATGCTGATCACGCCGATATGTCCCGTAGTGTGGTTGAGGGCCACCACCATGATGGCGTCCGTGCGTCCGCCCTTGGCCCGATCGATGCCGAGAAGCAGGAGGTGCTCGATCGCTTCTTGTCGAGGCGGCGCCGGTTTGGCGGTCGCGGGGGGCTTGGAGGGAGCGTCTTTTTTTTCCAACACTCGCGGAGGCGGATCGGACATTTGTGTCGCGATCTCCATGGCGAAGGCCTCTTTGGGTTCCGAGCACCGGGTGTAGAAGGCGAGGATGACCAGCGCCACGACACTCGTGATGACTGCTATTGTTCTCCGTTTTTTATAGTCAGGTTTCATTTCCACACCCATTGCTTGCAGTGATTAATTGCAAATTGGATGCCATACAGGGGAACCCCCGTAAATCCAGGAGGATCTGTGATGACACCTCTGCGGAGGGGGAGATTCGGCGGACTGAGTCTACTATTTATAGAGGGTTTCTATTGATACGCGTCGCGTGAGTTCTATCTAGTTCAGACCGGAGGCCGCCGCTACGATGGTGATGATGAACACCGCCAGAATGACGAGACCGATATAGGCGATCGCCATGATTCCGTTCGCCTTCCAGAAGGTCCTCTGTTTCAGGAGGGCGTCCTCCACATCCGGCGTGCGGTCGCTCTCGAGCGCGCGGCCGATGGACTGGGAGTACTTGATGAGCATCGTGGCCCACCACACCCCCACCACCGCACCGATGAGGTACATAACCGCCATCCCCACCATGAGTCCCTTCTCTGCTGCCCGGCCGCTGCCGGACATCGTCCCCGCGGCCATGATGGCCAGCGCACCGATGGCGGCGAACCCGGCCCCCACATATCCGAGGATCGCGATGAACAGGACCCACGGGCGCGTCCCCCGGAGGTACTCCAGCATGCGCTGGGTATGGTGCTTGCCCGAGGCCGTCTCCGCTTCGTGGCCCACCGTCGGCCCCAGCGAAGCAGGGGGATCGTACGGATTGTAATCGCTCATGGTGCGCCCTTTCTGCTCTGAATTTTTATTGTTTTTTACTATCGTTACGTCCCGCTGTCGAGCTGACCGTGTCCGGCAAGGTCATATTAGCGGACGAAGGGGACCCCGAAGCGGTTGAAGTGGAGCTTCTCCATCTTGAGATCTTCCTCGTCGTAGGGGGGCCGCGTTTCCGCCGCATAGCCGATGCCGACAACGGCCTCCACCCGGAACCGCTCCGGCAGGCCGAGCTCCCGTCGGACGTATTCGCAGGCGGTCCGTCCGTCCTCGGTGTCCCGCTTCCGAATCTGACACCAGCACGCCCCGAGGTCCAGCTCGTCCGCCATGAGCAGCAGGAGGCAGGACACAATGGACGTGTCCTCCACCCATACATCCGATGCCGCGGTCTCCGCGGCCACGACGACGGCCAGGGGCGCCGTGCTCAGAAAGGCCGCGCCGTGGGGCTTGGCCCGCGCCAGTCGCCGGATGATCTCCCGGTCGGTTACGGCGATGATTTCCCAGGGCCGGATGTTTCTGGACGAAGGGGAGAGCAGGGCGGCCCGGAGGAGCCTCGCGACCTTCTCAACCTCGACTTCACGATCTTCGAACTGACGGATGCTCCGCCGTCTGAGCAGGGTATCGTAGAGCATGTCACTCTCCTTTGTCTTCCTGTGTCATATCACGGGCGAGTCATGTTGTTGCGTTTTTCGTCAAGGCCCGTGGGTGAAATCTCATGGAAAATATTATCTGGATTGAAATGCGGGTATTCGTTTGGCAAAGTGTTTTTTTTCAAGGTGTTACATTGGCGGACGCAAGATGTTCGTCCTCAAGGGGAGTAAAATATTCTGAGTTTTTCCTGCCCCCGTTCACAAATTCCTGCGTTTTATGGTAGCCACCCTTGTCTGTTGAGCGGATATTTCTATAGACCATGTTTGCACGTCACACCAACCTGTCAGCTCGAACCAAATGGGTGCTGCTGCTTTTCGGATCCCTGCTGCAGGGGGCCTTCGTCTACCTGCTCTACCCCTTCATGGGGTCGGTCACCGGCGTTACCACGTTTGTCGTCCCAATTCTCGCGTCGCTCATTCTGGGTTTGCGGGCCGGGCTGGTTTTCACGTTGATTGGAGCGCTCGTCACGGGGACAATCTTCTCCCTGCTGGAGCCGGTCCCCTTCTCCACAGGCATCATTCGCCTCGCCCTGGCGACGCTCGTCAACATCATACTCTGCATCGGCGCCAGCCGGCTCAGCCTCTATCTGCGGTTGCGGCTGAGCGCGGAGACCGCTCTGGCGGATCAGGAGGGGCAGTACCGTCTGATCTTCGAGAACAGCGCAGACGGCATCGTCTGTCTGGACGCGAGCGGGATCATCCTCGACGCGAACCCCGCAGTGGAGACCCACATCGGGTTCTCCCCGGCCGAGCTCATCGGCGTGCACTACAGCTCGCTGGGAGCCCTCTCCTCGTCCACCGTCGCGGAGCTGAATCAGGTCATCGAGGCGAAGGCGCGAAGGCCCCATGAGAAGACCGTCGACGCGAGGCACAAGAATGGAAGCCTCGTAGTCCTCGAAGTCAGCCTCGCTCCCCTTCAGCAACAGAAAAACCCCACCCGCTGGATCGGCAAGCTGAAGAACATCACCGAGAAGAGGAACCTGGAGGCGCAGCTCCAGCACAGCCAGCGCATGGAGGCCATCGGGCGGCTAGCAGGGGGCATGGCTCACGATATCAATAATATCCTCAATGTTATCATGGGCTCCTCGTTCGCCCTGAACCACGAGATGGCCGGACACGGGCGGCTGGAGGATCTGGAGAACATCATCGCCGCCTGCGACCGGGGGGCCCAGCTCACCCGGAACCTCCTCGGCTTCGCCCGGAAGGATCAGCTGGAGACGGACGCGTTCTCATTGAACGCCGTGGTCAAGATCGTCCTCGCCCTGCTCGACCGCACCATGCCGAAGAACATCCGGGTGGTGAAGGCGCTGGAGGACCCGCCGCCCTATATGGAGGGCGATCAGGGACAGATCGAAAACGCCGTGATGAACCTGGGCCTGAATGCCATCGATGCCATGGGAGATCGGGGGCAGCTCACGGTGTCGACCTACTCGAATGAGGGAACCGTCACGATCTCCATCGCGGATACCGGCACGGGGATCGACGCGGCCATCCGGGATCAGGTGTTCGAGCCCTTTTTTACGACCAAGCCGCCCGGCAAGGGGACCGGCCTCGGGCTCTCCATGGTGTATGGGGTCGTGAAGACCCACAACGGAACCATCGACATCGAGAGCACCCCGGGCAGGGGCAGCGAGATGAAGCTGACCTTTCCCAGATCCCGGGCCAGGACCCCGCAGACCCCGTCGACCCCCTATCGGAAGCTGGGGAAGAACACCGTACTGGCCGGCAAGACCGTGCTGATGGTGGACGACGAGGCGATGGTGCTCCGGGCCGGGCGGCGGATGCTCGGCGTGTTGGGATGCGAGGTGATCCCCGCGGAGACCGGGGAGCGGGGCCTCGCGCTGTTCAAGGAGCACCGCGCCCGGATTTCCCTCGTCCTGCTCGATCTCGTGATGCCCGAGATGGACGGCATCGCCGTGTTGAAGAAGCTGCGCGAAATCGATCAGCAGGTCCCTGTGCTGATCGCCTCGGGGTATGTGCCGGAACCGTCCCTGCTGGAGCGCATTCAGGATGCGACACGAAACTACACCTTCATCACCAAGCCCTATCGGGCCGTCGACCTGGTGGCGTCCGCGGAGTCGATGTTGACTCCCGACGAGGAGGGCCTCGCCGGGAGGGAAACGAACCTCACCCGCTGAAGCGTTTGACGGAACATCGCCGGTTGGTGGATAACGGAGTGATGAACCGACGCTTTCAGCCTGTAATGTTCCTAGGTCTCACCGTCACGGTCTCCTGCAGCATGACCCGGCCGCTGGACTCCGATCTCACCGATGACGAGGTGACCGCGGATCGGGAGACCCTGGCGGTGTACGAGGCCCTGTGCCGCTACTGGGAGCGGTGCGCCCCGGAGAAGCTTGGCTACTTCGCGGGGGACGACGTGGCGGCCTGCGTGGACTACTACGAGTGTCTCGCCATCCCCCCGGAGGCATCCCCCCGACCGCGACATGTGTGGCTCCCGGAGATCGCCGATGGAGAGGCCTGCCGGGAGCATATCGCCTCATCTTCCTGCGATTCGGATCTCTCGGCGGTGACGCCTTACGTGGCGAACGTCGGGCTCGATACCCGCTCATGGGTGATGGCGGAGCCCCTCGATCAGGTGGCGGCCTGCGCCGCCGATGGACCCCGGGCCGGGGAGGCCTGCCTCACCGCTCCCGCGGAGTGCGCCGGCGATCTCTACTGTAGCGCTCGGGAGCCTCACCGGATGGCGGGGGACAGGTTCTGCGGGACGTGTCAGGAACGCGCGCCGGTCGGCGCGCTCTGCGATGAGGTCACGGCATGCGAGATCGGCGCCTACTGCAACGGGGTATGCACCGCGTCGCGACCGGCGGGGGCGCCGTGTGATTCGCCGGAGCATTGCGTTACGGGGATCTGTCTCGACAACACTTGCCGGGAGCCGGGGGAGGTCGGGGTCGCCTGTGACTCCGCGCTTCACTGCCAATCGAAGGTCTGCCTTGGAGGGATCTGTGCGGGGGACCTTGGGTCCGCCGGCATCTATGCGTCGGACCTGGACGCTCCGTGTGAGGACATATTCGACTGCCGCCTCGGGCTCGTCTGCGTCGACGGCACTTGCCGCCGGGCGGCTTGCGTGGCCGAACGAGGCGCCCCCTGCGAGCACCTCTACCCTAGGGGGTGCGAGTCCGGGAGCGTCTGCGTCAGTGAGGGGGTCTGCATCGAACGCTACGCCGAAGGGGAGGCGTGTTCCCCCCAGTGGTCCTGCGAGCCCGGGCTCCAGTGCATCTCAGAGGGGAGCGACGGCTGGCACTGCCGGCGGCTGCTCCCGGACGGGAGCCCCTGCGGCGAGCACCAGTACTGTCTCAGCGGCTACTGCCACCGCACCGAGTTCGACGATGTGTGCTACCTCGAGGCCCCATGGTGGACGCAATGCGATGTGCCCCCCTGCGACGGCTGCGGCGTGTGCGCGCCGAAGCCGACCACTGCGCAGTGCATGGATACGCTGTAGCGACCACGCCCATCGGGTCGCCGCCCTTCGTTGCAGTTTCATAGAGGTCCCCGCGATACTGCGAACGCGACCTTGTCTGTAGGGGTACCCCTTGCGGGTACCCGGCTCCCGGAGAGCGCGGCAACCTGCGGCGTTGAGGAAAACGGGAATTTGGCGCATAGTGAATGTGTATTGTTACTTAAATAACGTTTTGGATACAAAGGAGGCGATGCGATGCGGAGGCTCTTGCGGGTCTTGGGGATATGTCTGCTGTGCTCCTGGCCGCCGGGCGCCGGGGCCCAGAACCGGGGGGAGGTGACGGTGCCCCTGTCGGAGCTCGACGAGATCATGGACGAGCTGGCGGCGGAGACCGTCTCCGAGATTCCGCCATTCTCGGTATGTCGGATCGATCGGACCCTCCGGGGGGCGTTCCAGAAGGGGCTCTTCAAGGGCACGCTGGTGGAGCGGTTCGAGGTGCTGGAGCCGCGGGGACACGTCCGGGTGCCCATCCTCGATGCGCAGGTCTCCCTGGGGGAGGTGAAGGTGAACGATCGGCGCACCTCGCTGCTCAAGGAGGGGGAGATGTACACCCTGGGGCTGGAGCGGCCCGGCGTCTATACGGTCCGGCTCACCTTCTTCTGGGGAGAGGATCAGGACCGCTTCGCGAGACGGCTCCAGTTTCGGCTGCCCGAGGGGGGCACCACCCTCCTCGCTGTGGAGATCCCCGAACGGGAGATCGAGCCCAAGCTCGCGGAGGGGGTGCTGACCCGCTCGACGCCGCGGGAGAACAGCACCCTGGTGGAGGGGATGCTGCCCCCGTCCGGTGTGGTGGATTTCTCATGGTCCCGGCGGGTCACCCACCGGAACCTCCAGGCGGTCAAGATGGACGCGGTCGTGAACACCCTCTTCACCGTGGAGGAAGCGGTGACCAAGGGCGTCGCCGCCATCGAGCTCACCGTTTCCGAGGGGGAGACGGACACCGTAGTCCTGGCGCTGCCGCGGGGGATCGAGGTTGTCAAGGTGGAGGGCGACGCGGTGCTCCAGTGGGCCACGGAGGAGGCGGAGGGGGGGCGCTTGAAGGTGCTGCTCCGCTACCTGGTATCCGACCGGACGGAGATGACCGTCCACTTCCAGGCGCCGGCGGACAGCGCGGAGCGGACGACCCTGCGGATGCCGCTCCCCCTCCCGGCGGTTCCGTTCACCGGCGCGGCGGGGGTCCACGCGCCGCCGGGGATCAACCTGCGGATCCTCAAAACAGCCGACGCGCGGGAAATGCCCCCCCACGAGCTCCCCCCGAAGCTCACCGGGCTCTCCAAGACCCCCCTCCGGTTCGGCTTCGGCTTCACCGCCGCCCCGGAGGTGTCGCTCCGGGTCTCCCGCAACGCCCAGATCGAGCTCACGAGCACGATTATCGAGGAGATCCAGGCGTCCACTGTCGTCGTGGAGGACGGCAGCGAGATCACCAAGATGAAGCTTCGGGTCCGTAACAACACGCGGGAGTACCTGGAGGCCCGCCTGCCCCAAGGCGCGGTGCTGACCCACTCCCTCGTGGAGGGGCAGACGGTGCGGCCGGCGGTGGTGGAGGGGAACGCAGCGGCGATCCTGTTCCCGTTACAGAAGAGCGAGCGCATCCCGGAGGGGCAACTCCGGCAGCACACGGTGCGGCAGGGAGAGACCCTGAGCGACATCTCCAACTTCTACTACTCGGACCCCACGCGGTGGGGGGAAATCCTCACCGCCAACCCGGGGCGGCCCACGCCGAACGTGGTCGCGGGGGAACGGCTCATCATCCCCGCCCGGCAGGGGGCGAAGATGGAGGAGAGCAGCTTCGTCATCGAGCTCGCGTACAGACGGGCCCTCGGTCGGCTCGGACGCTACGGGAGTTGCCGCCTCCAGCTCCCCGCGCTGGACGTGGACGCTATGCGGGTGGTGTGGCACCTCTACTTCCCCCGCGCCCTCGAGCCCCTCGGGTTCCAGACCAACCTGGTCCAGTACTCGAACCTCCGCTACGACCCGTTCCGGCGGCTCCGGCACTTCGTCACACGGGCGCTCTCGATACGGGATGTCTGGGCCGGGGGGAAGTACAAGAACATCCTCTCGTCCAGGAAGGGCATCTATCGCGACGAGCAGCGGACCCAGGCCGCCGCCGAGGGGGTGCGCACCGCGTTCCCCCTGGTGGGGGAGAGATACCGGTTCAAGCGCATCCTCCTTGGCCGGGAGTCCCCGAATATCACCGTCCGGTACCTCCAGCGGGAGCTCGGTCTCGTGGCGCACCTCGGGGCGTTCCTCCTCGGGTTCGGGCTCATGTGGCTCGTCCTGAGGTTCCGGAGCCTCCGCGTCCTGATCCTGTCGGCGATAGTTCTTGGGGGGCTGCTCTATGTCTCCCACTACCTCCTCGGCATGCGGCGGCGGTTTCTGTGGGGCGCCGATCTCGCGATCCTCGCCGCCATCATCCACCTTCGGGCGGGCCCCCTCGCGGGCCGACTCAAGGAGATCCTGCGCGCGCCGTGGCTCGCGGTCCGACTCCTGACCTTCGGCAACCTCTTCTACATTATCGGCTGGCTGTTCGTCCTCGGTATGCTCCTGGCGTTCCCCCTGTTCGTCTCCACGGCGATGTTCGCGGTGCTGCTCTTCGCCTGGCGGCGGGCTCGAAGGACCGAGGGGGAGGAGGTGAGCCATGGGTAAGGTGATGCGACACCGGTCGGCGGTCTGTGTTCTCCTGACGATCGTCACCCTGCTGTGTCGGGATACGGCGGCCCAGCCGGACGACGCCATCGTCTCCCCCACCCAGAGCGCCGAGGAGAGCGCGGCGCGGCAGGCCGAGGCGGACTTCAGCTTCACCAACATCCTGGCCCCCCAGCAGGCGGTAAACCAGGGCGTGGTCATCCAGGAGAAGATGCCCGCCCCGTCGCGCCGCCGGCCGGTGATGCCCTTTCCGGAGGCGGAGGCCCCTCCGCCCCCGCCGGCCGATTCGGCGGGGACGACCACCGCGGAGCGCTCCGCCGAGCTGCCCCTGGCGGACTACGCGGCGCTCCGCCGGCGCCTGAATGAGCAGCGGGAGCGGCGCGCCCTGGTGGAGGGGCCCAACGTCGTCCTCGGGGCCAGCCGGTTCAGCGGCCGGGCGGTCCAGGACGCGTTGTCGCTCCAGCTCGAGTTGCAGGTCACCCTCGGCAACAACGACCAATGGAAAATCGTCCCCGTCATCGGCGACGACGTGGTGCTCCTCCGGGCCACGGCGAACAACGAGACCATCCCCGTCTCCCGGCAGGACGGCTACATCGTCTGGCCCACCCGGCGGTCCGGGGAGCTCACGGTGCGGGTGGAGTTCATGGTGCCGTCCCGGGGCGGGCGGGGATCCCTGGAGTACGATTTCTTCATCGCCAAGACCCCGGTGACCCGATTCTCCTGCCGCTTCCCCGTCGCCGGGCTGGAGCCCCGCATCGCCGCGGCCCAGGAGGCCCGGGTGACGAGCGACGAGGAGAGCTCGCTGCTGGAGGCCACCCTCCGGCCCACTCCGCGGATCCACCTGGTGGGGTACAAGGATATCGGCGGCGAGGACGAGGAGGAGGCCCGGGTCTTCGCCGAGAGCATGAACCTCCTCTCCATCGAGGAGAGCGCCCTCGAGGTGTTCTCGGTCATCCGGTACACCATCCTGTACGCCGGGGCCAAGCAGTTCGAGGTGCGCATCCCGGACGGGATGACGGTGATCTCGGCGGACGGCGAGGGGGCGTTCCGGTACGTGGTGGAGCCGGTGGGGGACGCCATGGTGCTCCGGGGGGAGACGGCCTTCCCCATCCGGAACAACTACGAGATCTCCATCCGGCTCCGACGCAAGACCGGCGTCGACGGGATGGCCTTCAGCGCGCCGCTGCCCCGCCCTCTGGACGTGGAGCGGGAGCACGGGTGGCTCGCCGTGGAGGTCCCCGGCAAGCTCCGGATCGAGGAGATGGCCAAGCAGGACATCATCGCCCTCGACGTCCGCCAGCTCCCGCCGGAAATGGTGAAGAGCGCGGTGAGCCCCATCATCAGGGCCTACCGGTACCACACCCCCACCGCCCGGGTCGAGCTCGCTTACGAGAAGCTGCCCGAGAAGGAGCCGGCCTCGGCATCCGTGGATCGGGTGCGGGCCTTCTCGGTCATCTCGGAGGACGGCCGGATGCTGACGGACCTGAAGATCCGACTCCGGAACCGCCTCCGCCCCAGCCTGGCCCTCGACATGCCCGATGACGTCTCGGTGCTTTCGGTGCACCTCGACGGGGAGGCGGTCCGTCCGAGCCGGGACGCCAAGGGACGCCTCATCCTTCCCCTGAAGCGATCCGAAGGCGTCGACAGCCTGGAGCAGATCACCCTGCAGACGGTACTGGAGAGCCGCGTCGAGCCCTTCAGGATGGCGGGCCGGGAGACCCTCCGCCTGCCGGCCATCGACCTCCCCGTCTCATCCGCGGAGTGGAGCGTCTACCTGCCGGCGCGGAACGTCTACTCCGGGCTCCGGGGAGACGTGGCGAAGCAGCGGTATGTGAGCGACGCCAAGTGGTTCAGCTCGCCGTTCTCTAACGCCCCGGTCCGCGTCTTCGAGAGCCCCGGGGGGGCCGATCGGGCGGACGGCGCCGCGGCCACCGGCGCGGGGGTGGTGGCGGTCCGCATCGAGCTGCCCAGGTCCGGCACCCGGCTGGATTTCCCGAGGTACTGGATCCGCAAGGGGCACCCGGTCGAGGTCTCCTTCCGCTACGTCCGAAGCTGGCTCACGATCCCGGCGGCGATGCTCCTCACCCTGTTGCTCGCCGTGGGCCTCGCCCTCGTGAACACGCTCTGGTCCGGGAGACGCTCGCGGCTTCTCCCCGTGCTCGGCCTCGTCCTCGCCGGCGCGGCCCTCGTCCCCCTCGGCGGCTACTTCGGTTCCGCTGCCGTCACCTTCGGCGTCCTCCTCGGCACCGCCGTCACCGCCTGGCGGAGCGGTCTTTTCAGGCACCTCGCCGACGTCCGGGCGGACTGGTCCGGAAACCTGGGGCGGCGCTTCAAGGAGCGGGAGAGGGAGAGCGGAAAGACCAGGGGGTTCCGGATAGTCGCCGGCGTGGGTATCGTCTTTTTCGGTTCCATTCTCATCGTCGTCCTCGCCGACTTCATCTCGCTCCTCTTTCATCCGTTGTAAAAGCGCCCTAAACCGGTGACGATTGAACTCGATGACGAGCACTCAGTGACAGCTAGGGATGCGAAGCGGCGGAAGTCTTCTTCAGAAGACGGTTGCACACGTCTGCCGTTGACTGCGCTTGAGCGGTCCGACAGAACTGCTCGACGAGGTCTCGGGAGGAGATATAGCTGGGGTCCAATTCGAGCGACTTCTCCAGCTGGGCCATCCCTCTTTTCCACTCTTTGAGCTTCAGATAGCACAGACCGAGGTTGTACCGGTACTTCGCGTCGTCGGGTTTGAGCCGGGCGGCGATGGTCGAATGCTTCAGAGCCTTCTCGTAGTTGTGGGCTCTTAGATAGGCGACGGCTAAGTTATTGTGGACCGAGTACGATTTCATCATGGATTGGTCCATCGTTTCGAAGACGGCGATGGCGCGTTTGGTATCGGATATCCTAAGATAGGCATTCCCTAAGTTGTACGCGGCCGTCGCACTGCTGTCCCCGCTGTCGATGATACCCTTGTAGAAAGAGATCTCTGTTCTGAAATGCTGCGCGGCGAGGAACGAAAGCGAGCCCGCGGTGAAGAGCAGCGTGGCCCAAAAGGCGGGGATCACCCATTGTTGTTTTACGGCAGTCTTTACGGCGCAGAGTAGCAGGGTGATCCCCATCGCGATACCGACTACAGCTGCGTAATAGTAGTATCCGTTGATGACGTCCGTTCCGACAACGGCCACCGTGGAGGGCGCCATCAGGAATAGAACCCATAGCAGGGGGAGCCCCCATCGATGTTTCTTTAAAAGCCCCCACACAACAAGGACTGAAACCACGATGTAGAATAGTACGGCAACGCTCCACTGGAACACTGAAAATGGGTAGTCCTGTACACCGAATTGTCTGAGCGGCAGCGGGGAGAGCGCGAAGAGGGAGACGCGGACCAGCGTGAGCATCACCATCGGAAAGTTGATGATGATATCGAGAATGTGAGCGTTGTCCTCCACCGCCTTGACCGAGCCCAGCGCGTTGAGGCGGAGGGCGAAGTAGATGGCGATGCTCGCGATGAAGAGGGCTGATGGAACGGCGAGACGGCGACCGGGTTTTGTTATCCACAACGCGACCACTACCCACACGGGGACGAGCAGCACGGATTCCTTGGATAGAAAAGCGAGGATGAAGAAGACCGCAGCGACGAGATGGTTCCTGATCCTTGCAGAAGGTCTCAGGGCAATCCACGCGGCCAGCATCGCGAACATTGCGGACATGCTGTCGGGCCTCGCGGAAACGTAGTGGATGCAAGTCACCGTGGCGGGGTGAAGCGCGAACAGCGCGGCCGTGAGGAGGGCCCCGCGCCGGTCGAAGAGGGCACCGGTCAGCAGAAAGACCAACACGATGTTGACGAGGTGGATGGCTAAATTGACGCCGTGGTGCCATGCTCTGGAGTGTCCGAAGAGCTGGTTGTCCACGAGCAGCGACAGGTTGAACAGGGGACGGTAGGTGTCGAGCGCCACGAGACGCCGCTGCTCGTTGTTCTCTACGTTCCGCCAGACTTCGCTGGTGAAGATCGTGGAGACCTCCTCCCAGCTATCGGTCAGCTTGGCCTCCAAGACCTGGGACCGATCGTCCCAGTAGAACTCGTTCACGAAGGCGGAATGATGGATGACCAGGGTCACCAGCACAATGAGCGCGACGGGAAACCACGAGCGGTTCCGGAGCAGAGACAGCCAATGGGACACCTTTTTTAAAAGTGACGGGGATGAGGGGTCATACGTCATGGTTTCGGTGGTGCTGTTTCCGAATCAGAAAGACAGGGCGGGCCTTGGCCTCGTCATACAGCTCCTTGACATAGATGGCGACCACACCGATGCTCGCGAGGATGAGGCCGTTCAGTATCAACTGGAGCAGGATGACCGTAGTGAACCCGCCTAGGGCGGAGCCGCTGAAGAAGCGATACAGCGTCTGAATCCCGAGCCCGGTGGAGAGGACGAGCGCGATCACACCGACAGAGGAAACTAGCTTCAAGGGCAGGGCGCTGAACGAGACGACGTTCTGCGCGGCAAACCGGATGAGCTGCATCGTGGTCCAGCTCGTCTTCCCCCTCCTCCTCGGGGGAACGTCGAACGGCAGCTGCACCACCTTGAACCCCACCCAGGTGACAAGTCCCCTGAAGAAGCGGTTCCGTTCCCGACACTCGATCAGGGCGTCCACCACCTGACGGTCCAGCAGCTTGAAGTCGGACGCTCCCTTGACGTCCTTGCCCAGGGTTCTGCCTAGCAGATAGTTGAAAACCCTGGAGGAGAGCCTATAGCGGAACGACTCATCGCCACGGTTCTGTTTGATACACTCCACGACGTCAGCGCCGTTTTTCCAGTGACGGTACATCTCCGTGAGGAGCTCCGGGGGATGCTGCAGGTCGGCGTCGATGAACGCGACCGCCCGTCCCCGCGCTTCACTCAACCCCGCCGCGAGCGCTGCCTCCTTGCCGAAGTGTCGTGAGAGCTCAATGAGCCGGATCGCGGAGGAGGTCTCCATGTAGGCCACGACGGTATTGGAGGTGTCGTCCACCGAGCCATCGTCGATACAGATCACCTCGAAATCCGAGGAGATTTCGCTAAGCGTCCGGGTCAGGGTGTCCAGAAAGGGGCCGATGCCTTCGCGTTCGTTGTACATGGGCACGACTACGGACAGCTCGAGAACAGGGGGTAGATGTTTCTTAGGGGGAACACCTGTACCGGATAGGCTCATGGGGGTCATTATAGAGACATTTGGGCGAGCTGCCAAAAATAGAACGGAACTAAGGCGCGAGGGACATCGGCTACAGTTTTTACAGTCAAGGCCCAGTGACCTCCCGGGGCTCGGGGCGTCGATGATATCATCGTTCACGGGAGCAAGTGCCTCATCGCCGAGACCGACAAGCTGAGACAACTTTTCGAGACATCTGCCTCAGTTGGTGTCTCGCTTCGCCTTGTACTCATCGACGGACTGGAGGTATTTCTCGTTGCCCGGCGCCACGATGTGGGACTTGGCGTAGGCCCGGCCGCCGAAGTGGGCGTCCCCCATCAGCACATCGTCGTAGAAGTGGGTGTTGGCGATCTTGCTGTCCAGGGCGTCCACCCGGAGGGACGCGTCTATGTACGCCTCGTTGAGCTCGTCCTTCACGTCCTGGTCCCCCAGCCGGTACATGTTCGATATGGCCCAGGTGAGATGCCAGACGGAGAACCCCCGCGCCTTCTGCGCCTCCGAGTCCACCCGGCCGATGTGCGCGAAGTAGAGCTCGGACACCCGCCGGGCCTGCGCGGGGGTGAGGACCTGGTCCCGCATGGCCCAAAGGGTCAGTACGGAGCTGACCTTGTTCTCTTGGAGCTCCAGCGCCGCCACCTCCAGGGTCTTGTCGATATCCACCTTGGAGATCAGCACCTTGTCGCGTTCGTGGTAGAGCATGGTGCACCCGGAGAGGTTGAGGGCGGCGATCCCGAAAACCAACAGTATCGTAGTTTTGAATTTCTTCATGGTCTGCCTCTTCCCGCGGTGTCTCATCACCGCATATTAGAGGAAAGTTGCAATCCCCATGCCGGACCTCGTCGATCTGCCGAAGGGCGCTTTGAGGCACCGTGCCGTCCAAGAGGCTCAGATCCGGACCGTGTCGTCGTCCTCCTGAATATAGAAGACCCCCCGCTTCTCCAGCTCCCCGAGGAGGCCGTAGAAGAAGGTGTCGTTGTCGGCCAGGGTCTCGGGTGGGAAGACCCCCGGGCCCAGTTTGATGGAGCCTTCCAGGATGCGGCGGGCGATGATGGCCGGGGGGAAGCCGGTGGTCCGGGCCATCGAGGTCTCCCCCCGGTCCCGATCCGTGTTGTCCAGGAGCGACCACCTGGCGCGCGTGTAATCGGGGCCCTCGCCACCCGTTACGGCGATCCGCATCACCGTGAACTCCTCCGCGTCCTCGTCCATCTGCCACGCGTTCTCCAGGAGCCGTAGGGAGACCTGCCGCGGTTTCACCGGCACCCCGTCGATATCGATGGGGTCGGTGTTGAAGAAGCCGGCCTCGCTGAGGAGCTTGATGCGATCCCGGTGCCCGGGGTACCGGAGGGTCTTCTCCTCCATGCTCGGGCACTCCACCGTGTCCACCAGGGATCGCAGGCCGTCGCTGTGGAACGCTTCGAGGGTGCCGATGCCCGGCACGTCGATGTACTCGACGCCGCTCAAGGGCGGCCGCGACACCCGCCGGCCCCCCACCATGATGCGGGCGGGGCGGACATACTCCTCGATGACGTCCTCGGGGGAGAAGGGCGCCGCGTACTCCCACGGGTGGGTCCGCTTCCTCGGCAACCCCCCCACCATGATGCTGATGTGCCGGGCCGGGGCGAGGCGACGGGCCTCCCGGGCGGCGAGCACGTTGCTCATCCCGGGCGCGACGCCGAAGTCGTAGACCACGGTGATCCCGGCGGCCTTGGCCTGATCCGAGAGGACCCTCGGATCCTCCGGCATGAAGGAGATGTCGACATAATTCTTCTTGGCCTCGATGACCCCTTGGACCGCCGTATATCCCAGGGAGCCGGGGAGCGCGCCCACCACCAGATCGTAGCCGGCGACCGCGTCCGCCAGGGCGGCGGGATCCGCCAGGTTGGTGGAGACCACGGTGACATCGAGGTTTTCAGTCAGATCGTCGAGGTAACCGGTCCGCCGATCGGCCACGGCGACCTGAATATCGGAATCGGTGGCCAGATCCCGGGCGATCACGCGCCCGACACGACCGGCCCCGAGCACCATCACTTTCGGCATTCGTCTTTCCTTTCTGTGTTGGTGAGGTTCAATCAAACGCTCTGAGCATCACGTCCTGTGTCCGGGAGACCATGAGCAGGGTGTTGTCCTCCAGCCGCTTGAAGGAGGGCGGTGGGGCCTCGCCTCCGGCGGAGCGGATGATGACGCCCTTGAGCTGCTCGTGGTGCACCAGGGAGGGGACCGTCCCCGGACGGACGGACCGGCGGCAGACCGCGCAGTCCTTGATGCCATCGATGACGAGGTAGTCCACGGGGATATGCCGGCTGCCCGCCACGAGGCTGTATCCGTCAGAGACGATGAAGGAGGAGGGGGAGGCCGCCTCCCCCGCGATACTGGCGAACTCGTCCACCGTGGCGAAGGTCCGGATGATGGCGTCCCCGATCGCCTGGATGCCCGCGTCCGGACGGCTCAGCATGCCGGCGTCGTAGAGGAATGATACGAACAGATGGAACAGGTGCTCCGAGTCCGTATCCCCCCGGATGTTCCGCCGGATGAACTCCGGGATGCTGTCCAACAGCTTCCCCTTGATCGCCTCGAACCCCCGGAGGGTGCCGTTGTGCGCGAACAACCACTCCTTGAAACGGAACGGGTGTACGTTCTCCCGGCGCACCTGCCCCACGGTCGCCTTCCGGGTGTGCATGAAGATCAGGTCGGCCCGGAGCCCCTGCACGATATTCGAGATATCGAGCGGCTCCCCCTCCTGCTTGGGCTCTGAGCGTTGGAGCACCTCCCCCCGGGAGTAGCACCCGAGCCCCCACCAGCCGGTGTCGCCGGTGACGAGGTCGATGGTGCCGTAGTGAGGCTTCAGGGCGCATTCCACCAGAGAATCGTCGCTTATGGATAAACCCCAGAATTGAGACATGATTCAATACTTTCCCACCGGATGATATCGGTTATGGCGCAACCTCATTGTTGTCTTCTTCAGACGGCTGGTCATCCCCGATCTCGCGGATGAGCGCCTCTGTCTTCTTCTTAACGGCGATATCGGAGACCCTTTTAATGGCATAAAACGCGATAAACGCGATCACCGCGATGACGACCAGGGCGTACCAGATTCCCAGATCGAACTCCTTGGACGGCTTCGGCGGTGTCGCCTGCCACAACATACTCAAACCCGAAATCGTCAACACTGTGTGCGCTCCCTTTTTAGAGTCATGAACTTACCTTTCAGCCTATACTCTGTCGTCTCAATAATCAATGCCAACGGGCGGAGGGGGAGGGGATCAATCATCCTCGCGTTTGGCATCCTTCCGCTCCTCTTGGATTCGGTGCATGATGCGCGGCTTCACCTCCGCGAGCAACGCCTCCGAGGCTGGTGAAAGGTGGAAGTGGTGGCCTATCGCCTCCGCCGTGTCCTCGCCGGTTCGGAACCACCTTACGAAGGCGATGAAGCGCCCCTGGAGGTGACGCTCGTGCCGCAGGATGAGCGGGTAGCCGGGGGCGGTCTCCGGGCTCTGAAGCGACACGTTATTGGTCGGGTTCTTGCCGTAGAGCTGCTCGGCCACCACGATGTGGAGGCTCTTGAACTGACGTCCCGTCGCGTCGACCTTTGTCTGGACGGTCTGGATGTCCACGACGGCGATGCTGTCGGCGAGCTGAATCCGCCCGTCGAGCCAGTTCTGCTGCCGAAAGCCCCACTCTCCGGAGAGCGACTGGGGATCCTCGACGAGATCCACGCCATCGTCGAAGAACGGCGTCTCCCGGGACTCCCAGGGGGCTCCCAGGTCTATCTGGTTTTTATGGCAGCCCGAACAGAGGGGCGCGGCGAGCCCGGTACCGACAAGGAGAACCACCGTATATTTCAATCTGCTATCCATCGTCCGATTCCAAATCTCCCCTCAAGCCGTTTGCATCCTACTGGACGGGCGCCAGGCCGGTCAATCATCTGCTTCACCGGGGCTCTTCGGCGGGGCTTGAAGCAGCGGATATATTCAGGCATCCTCTCATTCAATTGATATACGTTTAAAAAAAGTGAGGTCAACGAAATGAAGAAAGCGCTCGTCACGGGAATTACGGGACAGGACGGGTCATACCTCGCGGAGATGCTCATCGGGAAGGGGTACGAGGTCCACGGGATCAAGCGGCGGTCCTCCCTCTTCAATACCGAACGAGTGGATCACATCTACGAGGACCCCCACGCCGAGAGCAGAAAATTCGTCATGCATTACGGCGACTTGAATGACGCATCGAGCCTGAACCGGATCCTGCGGGAGGTGCGCCCGAACGAGATCTACAACCTGGGGGCCCAGTCCCATGTCGGGGTGAGCTTCGAGGTGCCGGAGTACACGGGGGAGGTGGTGGGCCTCGGAGCGACCCGGTTGCTCGAGGCCATCCGCGAGACCGGGGTCGACACCCGGTTCTACCAGGCCTCCTCCTCCGAGCTCTTCGGAAAGGTGGTGGAGACACCCCAATCCGAGACGACGCCGTTCAGACCGCGCTCCCCGTACGCCTGCGCCAAGGCCTACGCCTACTACATCACGGTCAACTACCGCGAGTCCTACGACATGTTCGCCACTAACGGCATCCTCTTCAACCACGAATCCCCGCGGCGCGGCGAGACCTTCGTGACCCGCAAGATCACCCGCGCCATCGCCCACATCAAGTTCGGGCTCCAGGAGCGGCTCTACCTCGGCAACCTGGACGCCAAGCGGGACTGGGGTTACGCCGGGGATTATGTCGAGGCCATGTGGCGGATCCTCCAGCAGGACACCCCGGAGGACTTCGTCATCGCCACCGGCGTCACCCGATCGGTTCGGGACTTCTGCGAGCTGGCGTTCGAGGTGGCCGGGATGCCGCTGACCTGGCGGGGGGACGGCGTCGACGAGGTGGGGGTGTCCGGGGACGGGAAGGTCCTCGTGGCCGTGGATCCCCGGTACTTCCGGCCGGCGGAGGTGGACCTCCTCCTCGGCGATGCCACCAAGGCCCGGGAGCGGCTCGGGTGGGTCCCCAGGACCTCGTTCGAAGAGCTCGTCCGGATGATGGTGACCTCGGATCTGGAGGCCACCCGGCGTCTGGTGGAGGGGGTCGATCCCTCGACCTTCAGTATCGTGGAGCGGCGGGAGGACTGACCGCGGTTGCTCGCGTATAGAGAATCAATAAAGGACTACTCCCGCCAGGGCGGGGTCACCCCGTCGACGATCCATGTCCCGGTCTCCAGGCCCACGTACAACGCCGAGACCAGGGTCTTGAGATCGTCGCTGTAGGATTTGCGGAGCGCCGCCACCGTGCCCGGATCCGACACCTCCCAGAGGAGCTTCCCCACGCCGGAGGAGAGGGAGAGCCGCTTGAGGAGCTCGTTGGCTTGCGGGGACTGTGATATGACCCCGTCCTTCATCGCGGCGAACACCGCCTCCGCGTCCAGCCCCTGGGCGTGGGTCATCAGCCCCTCGCAGACAAACGCGAAGGCGTCGAGGGGGATCTCCGGCGCGTTCTGACGGCACAGGACGTTGCGGTAGAACTCGTACACTCCCTGCCGCCAGGCCAGGAGCTTGACGAAGCGATCCCGCATCTGGTCTCCGATGCTGCGGAACAGATCGACCGCCGAGATCATCCCGAGGGCGATGAGGGTGTCCCCCATATGACCATCGAACTTCGGGAGGACCTCGAGGGCCATATCCAGCTCCTCCCGGTCCAGCCCCCCCTTCTCCACCAGGTACTCCCCGAGCAGCTCCCGGGGGTCGTTGGAGGAGACATAGATAGGCTTGCCGCTCTGGAAATAGACCTCCTTGCGGCTCATCTCCTCTTTGCAGACGAGCAGGCCGGTCTCGTTGGCGAGGGCCAGGGAGAGCACCACCTCGGCGGGCGCCTCCACGGTGAAGACCCCCCGCTTGTCCGGGCTCTCCAGATCGTTCAGGTCGAGGGTGGGGGTGTATACCGGGATGTGACGGTTCAGCTCCGGCAACTGTTCGGCGGGGGAAAACGGGCGGCCGTTGAGCGAGACCAGCGTGTTCCCGTCGATCTCGTTGCGGTAGATGAGCTCCATCATCTGCGCGAAGGTGAACGGCCCCAGGTTCCGGTTCTCGGAGAGGCGCAGGTGGTAGGACCACTCCCCCTGGGGGTGATTGACATCCAGGGTGGTGGGGGTCTCGTCCTCCTCGTCCTGCAGATCGTCGAGGTCCGCGGGCGACAATGAGGCGATCGCCGAGGGCCCTGTCGGTGTCAGCGACGGGATATCCAGGTCGTCGGATTCCGCGATGTCGGGAGCCGCGGCGGAGACGAGAGTGCTCATGCTCTGGGTCTCCACGGCGGACGAGACATATGCGGCCAGCTGGCCGGCGGTCGCAGTGCCGTGGCCGATGTAGTAGTCCTCGAGGTGCTGCCGGAAGTCCGCGGCGGTCTGGAACCGTTCCCCGGGATCCCTGGCCAGCGCGCGATAGATAATCACGAGGAGCTCCGGATCGATGCGATCGGCGTCCTGCTCCAGGACGTCGAACCGCCCCTCCCGGATCTCGAGCAGCACGCTCAACTGACTTACGCCTTTGAAGATTCGCTTCCCCAAAAGCAGCTCGGACAGCACGATCCCCATGGCGAAGATGTCCGCCCGCCGGTCCAGGGGGAGCCCCTCCAGCTGCTCCGGCGATACGTAGCCGAACTTGCCCTGCGGGATGTAGGTGATCTCGCGGTATCGGGACGACTTGATCTCCGCGATGCCGAAATCGCCCAGCTTCACGTCCCCGTTCCGTCCGAGGTATATATTGGAGGGGGAGAGATCCCGATGGACCACCCCCAGGGAATACCCGTTCACGTCGGTCATCCCGTGGGCATACTCGAGCGCGTCCAGCACCATCATGACGATGTAAACCGCGATGGCCGAGCGATCGCCGCTGATGGGCATCCCCCGCCGGGAGAACCGCCAGCAGTCCATGCCGTCGACGTACTCCATGGCCATGTACAGGAGCCCCTCGTGCTCGCCGAAGTCCAACACCTTGACGATGTGGGGGTGATCCATCTGGGCGGCCAGCTGGGCCTCGTTGAGGAACATGGCCAGAAAGTCGGTGTTCCCCGCGAGGTCCGGGAGGATGCACTTCACCACGCAGCGGGGGGCGTGATCCCCGAGCTCCAGATCCCGCCCGACGAAGACCTCCGCCATGCCGCCGTGGGCGAGCCGTCCCTCCAGGTAGTAGTGTCCGAACCGAAACTCATCCACCCCGTCTTTGATCATCTGCTTGAATTTTTCATCGAACCGCTTCATTTCACCGCTGTATTATAGTAGCCGTAACATGGAAGTTCACAATAAAAGAGGGAAAATTGTTACTTGTGACGTGGTTGTATTTTTAGAAACGGCTTAGGACGGAAAATGGATAGGGCGAGACCACCGGGAATCGACGACGACTGGCTGAAGCTGGAATTCGTGGTGCGACACGAGCACTCGGGCTGGCGGGCGGATCTCTTCATCTCTCACCAGATCCCCCGCCTCTCGCGGACCCGGGTCCAGAAGATCCTGAGCCGCTCGGCGTTCGACACCAAGGGCAGGCGGGTCAAGCCCAACCGCGCGGTGGCGGAGGGGGATCGCATCATCATCTATCGTCCGCCCCCCGAGGAGCCGGAGGTCCCCCGCCACTTCGGAATCCTCTACGAGGACGCGGATCTGCTGGGCATCGACAAACCGGCGGGGCTCCCGGTGCACCCCACCGCCCGCTATCACCTCAACACCCTGACGGCGCTGCTGCGGGAGCGCTACGGCGATGCGCCCCCCATCCTCGCCCACCGGATCGACAGCGAGACCTCCGGCGTGCTGCTCCTGGCGAAGACCAAGCGCGCAGAGCGGCTCCTCAAGGTGATGTTCGCCCGGCGGGAGATCCGCAAGCGGTACCTGGCGATCGTCAAGGGGGTCCCGGACCCCGCCGCGGGACGGATAGAGGTCCCCCTCGGACCGGACCAGGCCGGCCCCGTAAAGGTCAAGATGGCTCCCGATCCGGAGGGGCTGCCCGCCCTGACCCAATACCGTGTGCTCGACGCGCTGGGGGACACTGCGCTCCTCGAGTGCCGGCCGCGGACCGGCCGTCAGCACCAGATCCGCGCCCACCTGGCCCACCTCGGCCATCCCATCGTCGGGGACAAGATGTACGGCGACGACCCGGCCCTCTTCCTCGAATACATCGAGCAGGGGGCGACGTCCGAGATCATCGAGCGGGCGGGGGCCCCCAGACACTTCCTCCATGCATCGTCCGTGGCGTTCGCCCACCCCACGGAGGGCCGATCCATGACCATCGAGAGCCCGCTTCCCGAGGATATGGCGCGCCACGTCTCCGGCCGGCTTGCGCGGGGGCGTTCCGCAACCAATACTAATAGCTAGTTTTCGTTCCGAGGTGTGGTTGCGCTCGACCCGACGTATCGGACGGATAGGAATGCTCTTGATATCCCTTGGGTAACAGGTGACCGAGCGCGCGATCCGTAAGCCCGGTGGGCCCTACGGTCGAGGCGCCCGGCGGTGTCACGGTGATCATGAGACGAGCGATGAAAGCAAAGGGCCTCTCTTCATACCTGTTGCTGTCGGCGATTCATCTCCTGTACCTCGCCGGGTACCTCGCCCTCTTCCATTTCGTCTCGGGGAAGGTGGCCAATATGCTGGCCATCCTGCCCCCTGCCATCGCGGCGTTGCTCTGGGGGATCCGCCTCGGGATTTCGTCCTACACGCTCTGCGTGGGCCTCATGGCCGCCTTCAATCTCTACTACGGGACGGGCGCGATGACGGAGGGCACCACCCTCTTCGGGTGCCTCGCCCTGCTGGCCGTCGTCGTGACCCTCGGGCGGCTCAGGGATATCGGCGACGCCCTGAAATCCGAGGTAAAGACCCACCGTGCCACCCGACGCGCCCTCGAAGGGAGCGAGGCCAAGTACCGCAGTGTCGTCGAGCGCGCGGCGGACGGTATCGCGGTCATCACCGACGGGGTCGTCCACTTCGCGAACCCGAAGATGGCCGACATGCTGGGGTACGCGCCGGGGGATATGACGGGGGAGCCGTTCCTGACCTTCGTCCACCCCTCCCATCAGGAGCGCATCGAGCGACTCCTGGAGGCACTCCCGGCGCTCGAGCCCTCGGCGTCCTCCTATACGCTCTCCCTGCGGCACAAGAGCGGCAGGAAGGTGTCCACGGAGCTCGGCGTCGGGACCGTGCCCAACGGCGAGGGGGACTCGGCGCTGCTCATCATCCGGGACGTCTCGACGCGATATCGGATGCTGGAGGAGAAAGCCCTCCTGGAGGAACAGCTGCAGCGATCGCAGAAGCTGGAATCCCTGGGCCGGCTGGCCGGCGGGGTGGCCCACGACATCAACAATATTCTCTCCACCATCATGAATTCGGCCACCATTCTGGCGGATGAAATCGATCGCGACCAGAAGATTGACATCGAGAACATCTTCATCGCCGCCAAGCGCGGCGGGGCGCTGACGAAGGATCTTCTAGGATTCGCCCGGAAGGGGAAGTTCCAGAAGCGGGTGATATCCATCAACGACGTGATCCACAAGACCCTGTCGCTCCTGGCGAAGACCATCCCGAAGAATATCGAAATTATTTCACGGCTGGACCTGGGGGTCACCTATATCGAGGGCGATCCCGAGCAACTCGAGCACGCGCTGATGAATGTCCTGCTCAACGCCGTCGACGCCCTCGCCGGCCGGCGGGGAACCATCCGCGTCCGGACCGGCGAGATCACTGCAATCGTTCGTCGCGAGGGCTCGCCGGATCCCGTCGAGCTCGGCAGGAGGGTATACGTGGACATTTCGGATGACGGGTGCGGCATGCGCAACGAGGTATTGGTCAACGCGTTCGAACCCTTCTTCACCACCAAGGATCCCGGAGACGGGGCGGGGCTCGGGCTCTCCATGGTCTACGGGACGGTTCGGAATCACGGCGGCAACATCGAGATCGCGAGCGAGGAGGGCGCCGGGACCGGCGTGAAGCTGACCTTCCCGCTGTACGAGGGGGGCGCGCCGCCGAAGGAGGAGTACCTCGGCAGCATCCCGCCGGATCCGGAGTCGCGGTTCGACGAGCACGTGGTCTGCGGACAGGCGTCCAAACCGGGATGCATCCTCGTCGTGGACGACGAGGAGACCCTCCGGCAGACGACCCGGCGGTTTCTCAAGTCCCAGGGCTACGAGGTGCTGGTGGCGGACACCGGGCGGAAGGCGATCAAGGTCTTCGAACGGGCGCGGGACCGGATTCAGGTGATCCTGCTGGACATGATCATGCCGGTCATGGACGGATTCGACACCTTCTACGAGCTGAAGCGGCGGTCCCTGAACGCCGAGGTCATCCTCATCTCCGGCTTCTGCGCGGACGACAAGGTGGAGCAGATGGTCATGGACGGCGCCTTCGGCTTTCTGCAGAAGCCGGTCGACCCCCACGTGCTCTCCTACGAGCTCTACCGGGCTCAGCGGTTCCACCAGAACAAGCCGGATCCCAAAGCGGTGAATTAGCGGGCGCTTGGCGCTCCTCCGTCGATTCTGGGTTTGATGCCGCTTCGGACAGAGGTCACACTATCCGGGAGGGGTTCAGCGTGCCATCGCGAAGGGGAACCGCATCGTGACGACGCAGCAAGTCATCGATAACAAGTACCGGGTGCTCGAGATCCTGGGCGAAGGGGGGATGGGCATCGTGTACAAGGCCGAGCACGTCCTGCTGCGACGGAAGGTGGCGCTCAAGATCCTTCACGAGAGGCACTCCTCGAAACCCGCGGCCCTGGAGCGGTTCCTGATCGAGGCCCAGGCCGCGGGGACCATCGGACACCCCAACATCGTCGAGGTGCAGGATATCGGAAAGGACGGGGACCGGGTCTACATGGTGATGGAGCTCCTCACGGGGGGGGATCTCTCCCGGGAGATGGCGACCCACAGCCGGCTCTCCTACGGACGGGCCACCGGCATCATGCTCCAGGTGTTGTCGGCGCTCCACGCCGCTCACCGGAAGGGCATCGTTCACCGGGACCTGAAGCCCGACAACATCTTCATCGCCACGGATCCGCGGGGCCGGGAGGAGATCAAGCTGCTCGACTTCGGCGTGGCCAAAATCCAGCGTCCGGTGACCCGGGAGGTGCGGCTCACCCAGACCGGCACCATCATGGGAACCCCCGTCTACATGTCCCCCGAGCAGGCCGGCGGGGAGAAGGATCTGACCCCCCAGATCGACATCTGGTCCTGCGGCGTCATTCTCTATTACATGATCAGCGGCGAGCTGCCGTTCGACGGGGAGAACTACAACGAGGTGCTCAAGAATATCCTCCTGAGAGAGCCCCCGCTCCTGTCGGACCTCGTCCCCGACCTGCCCCGGACGCTGTCCACCGCGGTCAGCCGGGCGATGGCCAAGGACACGGCGGTCCGATACCGGACGGTCCGGGAGATGATTCAGGCGCTGATGCCGTTTCACGACGAGCGCCGCAGCTCCATCAGTCCCCGCGCCGCGATGGCGATGGCCCACTCCATCGCGCCGACGCCGGACTATATTCTGTCCGAGGACGAGACCCGGGACTCCAGCGAGCGGACGACCCTGCCCGACGGCCCCCTCGACGGCGAGGCTCCGGCGCGATCGACGCCGACGGTGACCCACGTTCAGCTGGATTCGGACCGCGAGAGGGTGCCGTCCGAGAAAGACGAGTGGATTCCGGGGCCCGACACCCGCCTCGAGGTGACCTCCAACGGGCATCGGGGCGGATCCCCGTGGAGCAGATTCCGCCACCGTCGCAAGGCGGCGATCTTCGGCATCGGGTTCGGCCTCATCTCCATCGTCCTGGCGGTCATCCTGCTGCCCTCGATCTCGATGCCCCCCTCCGACGCCGGCTCGGAGACGGTCGAGGCGTCCCGGCGGACGGCGGCCCCAGCGGCGAAGCCGCCGCCGAAATCCAAACGGGTCTCTCTTCCGGAGAAGCCCGCGGACAAGTCGCCGACAACGGATGAGGAAGATATCGTCGAGTTGGAGATCCGGGCGCTCGTCGAAGGGGCCGTCATCAAGCTGAACGGCGAGGAGGTCCCCCACCCCATCCGGGTCCCCCGCTCGACGGATCCCTTGCGCCTGGAGGTGGTGGACGGTCGCCGACGTTTTCTCGCCACCGTGATACCGGACGAGAGTAAACAGATCGAGATCCAGTGGAAGCCTGAGCCCCCCCGACAGGAGAGCCCCAAGCCCCCGCGGAGAAGACCGCAGAGGAAGGGCACCAAGCCGCGGCTGACCGGTGATTTCGCATCGAACCCGTTTTAACAAGTGATTTCCCGGGAACTCTTCCACCTAGGAGCGCTGAATGGGCGCCCCCCCACAGCCCCTATACACACCACAATCGGTTTGAGGCGAGGTCCATTCCGCGATAAAGAGAAGGGATGATGATACAAGGGGACAGACGAGCCCTCATCGGATGGGCCGCGGTGCTCATCGCGTGCAGCAGCGGTCAGAAGACAACCGCGGGAAGAGGCGCGGTCGAAATCGCTCCGCCCGTTGAGGTTACGCCGCCGCCGAAGGCCCCGCCGCAGGGGGCATCGAATAGCGGGGCGGAGCGGCCGGTCCCGCCGAAGGAGATGCCGGCCGGGCCCCGCGAGGCCTACCGGGCGACGGTGGATGCTTACAATCGCTTCGATCCGGCCGCCTACTTCGACGGCTTCGTCGATCCGCTGGAGTGCTTCTACGGAGAGAAGCGCCTCCCCGTGGAGCGTTTGAGGCACCGGCGTCGCGACCACTTCGAGTCCCACGGAGGACGCCTCACCGTTGACGTTCTGCGGGTCATCGAGCAGACGGACCGGACCGCGATCCTCGTGGATCGGGGGAGCTGGCGGGATCACCTCGACAGGACCGGTCGCCACGAGAAGGTGATCGCCATGGCCCTGAGACAGGGGCGGTGGCGGATCACCGCGGAGACCAACCGCAAGCATGCTCGCTGCCTGGGCGACACGTTGGACAGAGGCTCCCTTCCCCCTCGGGACGGGGATGATCGTGAGCCCCGCCGGCCCCCTCCCGACCGCCCGTTCGAGGGGTCCTGGCGGCTCTTTCTGGATGACGGCGAGATCTGGGACCTCCGCTTTCACACCGACGGCAAAACGACCGCGGCGGACGCCACCCGGTTGCGGCCGGCGCCGGCCAGCGCCCCCCCCGCGCCGGTGCATCCCTCGAACCACTCCAACGCCACCCTCACCCTCGCCACCGGGGACGGCCGCCGATATCACCTGTGGTTGAACGACCGCCAGGGGTTCGCCGCCGGCCTGTGGCATCGGGAGTCCCCGTCGGGGCCCGCCGCGGGGGAGGTGGTGGGGGTCAGGGACCGCCGGGAGCTCTCCCCGCCGCCGCTCCCGAAGCTGGCCCGGAGTCGCCACCTGGCCGCCCTGGTCTGGGACGACGCCATCGGCACCCCCATCGTCTCGATGAGCGCCGCCTCGAACCACATGGCCGACGATGAGCGCAACGTCCTCGAGCAGATCGGCCCGATGGCCGTGGTGGTCCACGGCACGTCCACCAACACCCTCGACTACTGGGATCGGGAGACCCTGGCCGGCGCCGACCTGAAATTCCTCTTCTGTCAGCTCGGAAACTGCTTCTTCGAGCTCGAGGCCGAGTTCGCCCGCTGTGACGCCGTCTACGACGGACCGAAGCTGGTCACCGTCGATAACCCCGTGAAGCAGAGCTGTCGGGTGGGGGATGTCCCCAGGTGCGGGCGGGGCCGGCGGGCCTTCGACGCCTTCGTGGCGGGCTACGACGCCTTCCTCGAAACGTGCCGCATCGCGCCCCCCGCATCCCGTCTCTTCACCGAGGTCTACCCGCCGACTTCGGAGTAGACGGGCCCCTCGAAGTCATCCTGGAAACACGGCGGGCTTGATAACGGTCCGGGGGCCTATACAATTATCGTTATCGTCCTAGTGCCTTGTCAGGCCTACGTCTTCGGGTAGAGGTCTGACAAAGTACTAGAACGCATTGCCGGGCCGGGAGAAGAGAGATGATGCACGCATCGGTGCTGGTGGTGGACGACGAGATCGGGATGACCTCCTATCTCAAGCGCTTCCTGACCCGGCGGGGGTACGAGGTGGAGACCGCCGGGAACGCCGCGGAGGCGCGGCGGGCCATGGAGCGGCTCTATCCGGACGTGGTGCTGATGGATCTCCGGCTGCCGGACGCGGACGGCTCGGATCTGATGGAATCGCTCAAGCGGGACTACCCGGAGACCCGGTTCATCGTGGTCACGGCCTACGGCTCCATCAAGTCGGCGGTGGAGAGCACCCGGCGGGGGGCGGTGGACTACCTGACCAAGCCGTTCGAGCCCGAGGAGCTCCTGGTGACGATTCAGAACGCCATCAGAAACCAGATCCTCAGCGAGGAGGTGCGCCGCCTCCGGTCCGGCCGCCGGGATTCGGAACAGGAGGAGCGCCTCTCCATCTACCCGTCGGAGCCCATGCAGCGAATGTTCTCCCTGGCCGAAGGAGCGGCCTCCCATGACGGCATCGTCCTCCTCCTCGGAGAGAGCGGCACGGGCAAGGACCACCTGGCCCGCTGGATTCACGAGCACTCCGTCCGATCGGACAAGCCCTACTTCGCCATCAACTGCGCCGCGGTCTCCCCGGAGCTGGCGGAGTCCGAGCTCTTCGGCCACGAGCACGGGGCGTTCACCGGGACCCGGGGGCGGAAGCGGGGGATGCTGGAGCTCGCCCACGGGGGCACCATCCTGCTGAACGAGATCGGGGAGATGGACCTGCGCCTGCAGTCCAAGCTCCTCTCGTTCCTCGACACCATGAGCATCATGCGGGTGGGGGGGGAGCGCAGCATCTCCATCAACACCCGCATCCTTGCCGCCACCAACCGGGATCTCGCGCGGGAGGTGGCCGCGAACCGCTTCCGGAAGGATCTCTTCTACCGGCTCAACGTAACGGCCATCGAGCTGCCGCCCCTCAGACAGCGGGCGGAGGACATCCCCTCCCTCATCGGCGAGATGCTCCCCCGGTTCACCCGGAACCTGCGGCTGACGACCCCCCCGGAGCTGACGCCGGAGGCCGTGGCGGCTCTCAAGGCGTATCCCTGGCCCGGCAATATCCGGGAGCTCCGGAATATCCTGGAGCGGGCCATCCTCACCAGCCGGGGAGGGGCCATCACCGAGACCCACCTCTCCTTCGGCTACCTCCAGACGGACTGGTCCTACCAGCTGCGGTTCCCGGACGGCGGGCGGACCTTGAAGGACGTCACCGACGAGGTGGCCCGGCGCCTCATCCAGGAGGCCCTCCGCCGGGCCAAGAGCAAGGTCCAGGCCGCCCGGCTGCTCGGGATCTCCCGGGACGCTCTCAACTACCAGATGAAGGTGCTGGGGCTCTAATCTAGCCCAGCCCCGCCGGCCGGGCGCGATCATTCGCCCGGAGCGCCGGGAGGACGGTGCGGCCCTGCCGCTTGTTGAAGGCCTGGTAGCCGTGGATGGAGGAGATGAAGAGCAGGTACTGCATCACCGCGCCCACGTCGATCCGCCCCTCCCGGACCAGGCGAATCAGGCCGAACATGAGGCGGCGCTTGAACCGGTCGAAGGAGAGGGCGTAGCGGACGAGGAGGTGCCACATGGTGCGGAGCTTCACCCACGCCGAGATGGGGGGCTGCACCAGGTCGCGGAACGCGCCGTTGCCGAGCACCGCCGCCCCCTTCTTCATCAGGGTATTGAATGCGTAGACCCGATCCAGCGTGTCCAGGATCCGGGTGAACATCCGCTCCTGGGTGATGTGCCGGTAGTGCATGGTGGGGTAGATGCCGTTGCAGAGATCCGGGTCGATCTTGGTGCTGCGGCCCTCCTCTCGGATCCGGTGGTACAGGTCCGTCCCCGGATAGATGTTCAGGGAGTTGATCATCACGAAGGAGAGATGGGTCCGCTCCGTGAACTCGCGGATCGCCTCGAACTCCGCCTCCGTGTCGGACTCGAAGCCCACCACGAAGGAGGCGAAGATGTGGATGCCCGCCCGGTGGGCGTTGGCGACGCCGGTCTCGTACGCCGCCACCTTGTTGTGAAGCTTGTTCGCCTCCTCCAGCGCGCGGGGGTTCAGGGTCTCGAAGCCGATGAGGATGGCGTTGCACCCGGCGCGGGCCATCAGATCGAGGAGCTCCGGATCCTGGGTGACCTCCACGCTCGCCTGGCAGCTCCAGGATCGTTTCAGGGGCGCGAGGCGGCGCATCAGCTCCCGGGCGACGGTCTTGTTGGCCGTGAGGTTGTCGTCCGCGAAGGCGATCTGGGCCTCCGCCGGCAGCGCCTCGATCTCCGCGATGACGTTGTCGAGGTCCCGGTAACGGTGCTTCCGCCCGAAGAGCTTCCGCACCACGCAGAAGTCGCAGCGGTGGGGGCACCCCCGGGAGACCTGCACGCTGAAGGTCAACATCTTCCGGGTGTCGAGGAGATCCCACCGGGGCACCGGGCTCTCGGTGAACGGGAAGGGGGCGTCCGCCTGGTAGACCGGCTTGAGATCGCCGCGCTCCAGGTCCTCGAGGAGCGCCTCCCAGATGGCCTCGGCCTCCCCCACCACGACGGCGTCCGCGTGGGTCAGGGTCTCGTCGATGTTGAAGCTCACCTGGGGCCCCCCCATGACGACGGGGATCCCCGCGGCGCGGAACCGGTCCGCGATTTCGTAGGCCCGGCGGATGTTGGAGATGAGCCCGGTGACCCCCACCAGGTCGGGGCGGGTGTGGAAGGGGACGCGCTCCAGCTCCTCGTCGACGATGCGGACGTCGTAGCGATCGGGGGTCAGGGCGGCGAGGAGGGGCAGGGCCAGGGGATGCCCCACGGTCTTCTTGCCCATGATGGCGGAGACCTCCCGGAGATCCCAGTTGAAGCGGTACTTGCGCCTGGGATTGACGAGGAGGAGGGTCCGCTTCTTTTCCGCAGTCGTCATATCGCCCTCTTCTCGGGTCTTCAGCCTGCCCCGCCGGGCTTACAACCCCGAGTTGAAGGGGGTGTACCGCAGCCGCCCGCGCCCATCAAGGCCTCAAAAAGAATTTGGTGATTCGAAACAAAGGCATTATGTACCTGGAAAGACCTTGCGCTCACACGGAGCGCGACAACCAAGGAGTAATCAGTTGAAAGTCGGATTTATCGGATGGCGCGGCATGGTGGGCTCGGTGCTCATGGAGCGCATGCAACAGGAGAACGGGTTCAGGGATCTGGAGTGTCACTTCTTCACCACCTCCAACGTCGGGGGGGAGGGGCCGGATGTGGGCGCCGGTAAGACCACCCTGAAGGACGCGACCCAGCTCGAGGCCCTGCTCCCCATGGACGTGCTGATGACATGCCAGGGCGGGGGATACACCAGCGAGATGTACTCCAAGGTCCGCGACGCGGGCTGGAAGGGATACTGGATCGACGCGGCGTCGACTCTCCGGATGGCGGAGGACGCGCGCATCATCCTGGATCCGGTCAACCGGAAGGTCATCGATGACGCCCTGGCCGCCGGAGTCAAGACCTATGTGGGCGGCAACTGTACGGTGAGCCTGATGCTCATGGGGCTGGCGGGGCTGTTCGAAGCGGGGCTGGTGGAGTGGCTGAGCTCCATGACCTACCAGGCCGCCTCCGGGGCCGGCGCCAAGAACATGCAGGAGCTCGTGGCCCAGATGGCGGTCATTGGCGACCGCTCCAAGGCGATCCTGGACGACCCCGCGGCCACCGCCCTCGATCTGGATCGGCGGGTCACCGAGGTGCTGCGCTCGGACGCCATGCCAAAGGAGAACTTCGGCGTGCCCCTGGCCGCCAGCCTCATCCCGTGGATCGATCGCCCGGTGGAGATGGGCCAGACCCGGGAGGAGTGGAAGGGATACGCCGAGACCAACCGCATCCTCCAGGCCGAGCCCCGAATCCCGGTGGACGGCATCTGCGTGAGGGTGGGGGCCATGCGCTGCCACGCCCAGGCCATGACCATCAAGCTCAAGAAGAGCATCTCCATCGAGGAGATCGAAGGGCTCATCGGCAACGCCAACGAGTGGGTGAAGGTGGTGGAGAACACCAAGGAGGCCACCCTGGCGGCCCTCTCCCCCGCCGCCGTATCGGGCACCCTCGACGTGCCGGTGGGCCGCATCCGCAAGATGCGGATGGGGGACGACTACCTCGCCGCCTTCACCGTAGGGGACCAGCTCCTCTGGGGAGCCGCCGAGCCCCTCCACCGAATGCTCACCATCCTCCGGGAGCACCTCGGCGCGTAGCAGGGGGTTCATGGGATCCCAAAAATCGCGACTTATACCTTGAAATCCCAATAAATCGGCAAGGAAAAACGCGGCTTGGCCGTCGATTTATTGGGATTTCAAGGTTATATGCCTATCGTCTTGGCTGCTGATCAGAAGGACGGAAAGGACACCGCCTTGTCCGCCCCTCCGGGATATCATTTTGTCGAGTTCGATGATGCTCATCCCTGGAACAATTTTTTAAAGGATCGTATTACCGGGGAGAGCGATGAGAGCCACTGTATTCGCAGCCACTATTCTCGCGACTGTATCCGCCGCCGTCGCTGATGGGCAGAAGGATCGCGTCCTCCGGAATGCGCTCGGGGCTCTGGGGCGAGGCGACGGTCATGGTCAAAACTGAAGGGTGATCTGCGACCGGAGACGAATGTCGTCCCGGTTGCCGTCCACATACTCCCGCTGCAGCCAGGAGACGTCGCTCTGCCACCTGAGGGAGGTGCCGATGATGAAGACGTTGAGCCCGAAGGTGAGCTCCTGGTCCCGGTTCAGGGTGCCGCGCTTCCCGAGGTCGGAGAGGGCGGTCTCCCGATCGGCGATCGCCGCCTCGAGCCCGGAATCCCATTCACGGGCGCGGAGCGCGTCGAGCTCTCCTTGGAGCACCGTCATCCGGTCGTCCGCCCGGTTCCGGGACTGTCGCAGCACATCGTCATCCAGGTCGACGAAGGCGAACCGGGCGCTGATCTCCAGGCGGCCCCAGAGGAGATAGCTGAGCTGAACGAGCAGCCCCGACATGGCGTGCTGTTGGTCCAGCCCGACCCCCCCGCGGTCGGCGAACCCGGAGTAGAAGGCCGAAAAGAACGAAAAGCCGTAGGCCTTGAAGAGAACCTCGGGGGCGAGGCGGAAGGAGAAGTCGACCAGGGGATCGGGGCGGGTGTCGTAGGCGCCGCTCACCCCCACGGAGAACCGCAAGGGGCCGCCCTCGAGATCGGTGTCGATGGCGGTGTCGATATCATTGTGGTTGTAGGAGAGGTGGAGCGCTATCTCCGGATGGATCCGCTCCATGGCGGCCGGGTCGACGAGGTCGGACGGGTTCTCGACGGGCTCGCCGGTGGCCCGGGCCAGTCCCACGGCGGCGGCGGCGCGGGCGTTCTGGCCGGTGAAGAGGCCGAGGGCGTACGCGATCCGGCGCTGCTTGGTGAGACCGTTGTGGAGAACGACTCCCCGCTGCCGCTCCGCACCGAAGTAGCTCTTGACCAGCGCCCAGTCGACGAACGTGAGCCTGCTGAAAGACATCATCCGATATCGGGTGAACGGGACCTTCATCTGCCCTAGGCGGATCTGGATGTCCGGGAGGAAGGCGTAGTTGAGGTAGAGGTCTATGAGCTCCAGCGCGCCGTAGAGTGTGCTGAGCTGCAGGGCGAAAGTGAAGCGCTCGGAGGCCGCGCTCCCCTTCAGCGTCTCCCTCAGACGCCTCACGTCCACCGAGTGCCGGAGGGTCCGTTCGGCGCCCCCGGTGTCCCTCCCGTCCATCTGGTACAGGAGCTGTCCGGCGAAGCCGATCTGCAGGCGGCTCTGACCGTCCCGGCTCTCGATGGCGAACGGACCGATGGCCTCGGGCCAGGTCCCCTCTTTGGGGTCGGTTTCAACCGCCGGGGTCCCGGTCGGTTCGGCCGCCTCGACCTTGGCGGAGGCCAGGAGCAGGCACAACGCCAATAGGCGCTCAACGCTTCCCGGGCCGCTCGCCCCGTTCGCCGACGCCACCCTCGAGGAGCGTCTGGAGCCGCCGTTTCGTCGCCTCCATGGCAGAGAGCTGTAACCACTTGATCTGCCCTTCATAGGCACCTTCCTCGAGCCGGAGCCTCCGATATCGCGCCAGAAAATTCCGCCCCATGTCGACGATAATGATGGGGAGGATGCGCTCGCTCTTGAACTTGGCATCGTATTCCATATTGACGCCGGAGAGGGCCTCGTCCACGGCCCTGCCGAAGTCTGCCTTCTGCTCGTCCGAATAGTCATCAAGAAATTCTATGTACAACCGGTACCGGGACTCGTCCACGTCCGCGTAGCCCATGAAGAAGTCGTGCCTGACGCCGGTCTTGTCGGCGGCGATGCCCACCGCTTCGATGAACTGGGCCTCCGAGAGCTTCTCCCCCTGCATATTGGTGATCCCCTTGCCCTTGAAGAGGAAGCTCAACACCGGCGCCTGGTTGAAGAAGTCCACCACCTCAACGACGTCGTTCATGTCGTAACGGTAGAGGCCGCTGAAGGTGGAGACATAGACGTAGTAGCGCCCGCCCCGCGCCAGCTCGTGGGCCATCAGATAGCGCTTGTCCGCCTTGTCCTCGTCCTCGATCGGGGAGAACTCGTAGAACCCGGTCTGCACCGCCAGTATGGAGCCGCCGCTCTCGGGCAGGACGATATCGGTGGAGAGGATCTCGCTCGAGACATAGCCGAAGTCGAGCACGGGGGTGTCCTCCCGGAACCACTCCCTGAGCCGGGGGACCATGAGCCCGGTGTTGCCGTGCGTCCACGTGTGGATGAGCTTGAGGCTGGGCCAGTACTCCGCCGGACGCAGCCGGTCGCTCGCGGCGGCCAGGCGGGTGAGCTCGGCGGCCCGCTCCGGCGCGGGGACCAGGAGGGACTCGAGCTCCCGCCGGATGTCGGGGGCGATGTCGAGGTCCGCCTTCAGGGTGCCGTCATGGATGTCCCGGATGATCTCCTCCTTCCACTCGTCGGTCCGCTTGGCGAGGTTGATCACCGTGGCCGGGTTGCCGGTGATGATGATGGTGACGTCGCAGGCCATCCCGAACCGGCATACCGTGTAGGTCTTGGACGGGTTGTGGCCGATGAGCATCACGCTGTAGGGCGCGGTGTGAGTCATGTTGATGAAGGGAGGGAGGTTGCTCCGGATGAGCCCGGAGATGGATCCGTAGGGGGTGCCGTCCTCCACGGTCCCGTCCACCGCCGGCGAGACCACGCCGAGGGCCTTCCCGTCATAGATCCCGGGGAAGTTTCTCATGAGCCCGTAGAGCCAGAGCTTCGATCGCCCCGTGATCGAGTGCTCAAAATTATAGGGGGTCACCGGGAGGAGCTTGGGCTTGCTGGTGGTGCCGCTCGAGCAGTTGTACATGAGCGGACGTCCGGGGAAGAGCACGTCGGGCTCCCCTTTCTGGTGCCGCTCGATATAGGGGCGATGCGCCTCGTAATCCATGATCGGCACGCGATGCCTGTAATCCTCATGGGTCTCGACGCGGCTGAAGCCGTGCTCCCTGCCGAAAACGGTGTCCTTCGCGAAGCTCATGAGCTCTCGCAGCACGGCGTTCTGGGTGGCCTCGACGGCCTTCGTGGCCCTGACGAACTTCTTGTAGCGTCGCCCCCCGGGGATGGTGAGGAGCCGCTCGAGGTTGGCGGCCAGCAGGCGGTCGACGAGGCCCTTGAACCCTGCTCTCTCCGGTTTAATGCCCGATGGTGCCGTCATGGAGTCGTCCTTTTCTGTCTTGGTGGTAACGTCTCAATGCCGAGCTTCCATTCAAACGCGAAAACGGCATCGGATGCAAGTGTCGTTCATACGTTAAACCATCAGGAGTTCAATCGGGAGGGTTTGGGATTTTTACAGATTGATCAGCGGCGTGGGCCACGGGACGATGCCGTACTCCTTGGTGGCGCTCTTCGGCGGCATCAGATCCGCCGGCTTGAAGGACTGGGGCCGCACCTCCTTGAGGGTGAAGATGCGATCCCAGGGATCGAGCTCCGGGCCGCTGTCGTTGGGGGAGAGCGGGGATTTGCCGTATTTGTAGTGCGAGACCACCAGCCCCAGATCCCAGGCCAGGGCGTCCGAGATGGCGGCGATGACGCCGAGCTCCGAGAGGGGTTTGTCCAGGCCGCGCACGAACTGTCGGAGGGACTTGAGCGCGTCCAGCCGGGCCGGCTTGACCCCCGCCAGTCTCCAGGGGGTGTAGCACGACTCCTCGTGCAGGCCCCTGGGGAGGGGCCGTTCGTAAGCCCGGCATTCCCCCGGATGGGGCTTCTCGGGGATGACGATGTAGGTGGGGTTGTTGTCGGTGGTGTCCGCATCGCTCTCGTCCTGGACCTGCGACGTGTGGCTCATGAGGCTGTTCTGCTCCATGGGGCGATGCGCCGACAAATCGTTCCGGACCCGATCCATCACCGCCTCGGTGATCAGGGTGTAGGCGTTGTCGTCCTCGTTGATGACGGTGAGGGTCTTCTCCCGGTTGTCGAAGACCAGGCGGGAATTTCGGGCCCCCCATCGGGTCGAGCTGTTGTCGCTGGTCCAGTTCTCCTCGACTTCGACGAACTCCCCCTCGAGGCGGATCTCCACCGTCCCGGTGCTGTCGGGAAAGGTGAACTCGAAAGACATGAACAGGCCGTTCTCCCTGGGCTCGGAGAGCGACAACCGCTGCTCCGCCGCGTCCCCGCCGGTCTGGACTGACGGGCCCGGTTTCTCGGCGTCCGGCATGGGCAGGGGGTTGGGGGAGAAGAACAGGGGAAAGGCCGACAGGAGTGTGGTCAGGAATCTTTGAGAGTTGAGCAGTATAAAAGCGAAATGGGTCACAATGGTCTCACCTTCTTTCTATTTGCTGTAACGTCCCCCCGCCTGAAACCTTAACCGGAAAGCGGTCATGTTTTGCGCCGACGATGTCGGAGTCGCGGTGGCGGGAACAGCTCGAGGGGTCGGCGGGAGGCGTCTTGCCTTTTTTTAGTATAACCTTCTGTTGACTGGAGTGATCGGATTTTTCTATCCTCCAAGCCCGATGGCGCCGGAAACACAGGAAAAACATGTCAACTGGAAGCAGTGGCTCGGTTGTACCGTCGCGACGCAGCTGCTGCTCACCGGAGTTCTCCTCGCGGTTCAGCTCACCATCGATCCCTTCGGCGTCTGGAGCACCTCCCCCACGCCGGGGCTCAACAACCAGAAGACGGGGCAGGCGGGCACCGAGAGGCTGTTCAAGATCTATCAATACGAGCTCATCAAACCCGAGGTGGTCTTTCTCGGGAACTCCCGCGGGGCCTGGGGGCTGCCCCCCCGATGGAACGGCGCTGCGGACGGGAAGGTGTACAACCTCGCCTTCGACGCCCAGCGGGTGGGGGACGCCCAGCGGCTTGTGCGGCTGATGATGCGGCACCATCATCCCCGGACCATCGTGCTCAACCTGGACACCATCATGATGACCAACACCGCCTTCGATCCCAGGGACTGGGGCGGGTTCGACGAGCGGATCCGGACGGCGTCGAGGAAGCCGTTCGGGCTCCAGGTCGCCAAGCTGAGGGATACGGTCTTTTCCTTCGATGCCCTGTGGCAGTCCTACGCCGCCTATCAAGGCAGCGGGAAGTATCCCGAGGCGCGGGCTTTTTACGAGAACGGCTGGTATACGGTGAAAGGGGAGCAGCAAAGACCCCAGGCGGGGGAGTACCGGGAGCACTTCTGGCGGTACTTCACCAGCCTCCACAAGATCGTCTTTCCGGCGCCGAGCTCCCTCTTCGCCCTCCAGCGCATCGTGGAGCTGGCGAAGCACTTCGGCGTGGAGCTGGTGGTCTCCTTCTCGCCCATCACCGCCGACCACCTGCTCTCCATCGAGGCCAGGGGCAGGACCCACGGTCTGGAGCAGATCAAGGAGCAGATCGTCGAGCGGACGCCCTTCTGGGACTTCGCCTACGTCAACTCCGTCACCACGAACCGCTACAATTTCATCGACTCCGTCCACTACCGGGGTGTCACCGGCGAGAAGATGCTCCGGCGGATGAGCGGGAGCCCGGCCGCTGTTCCGTCGGACTTCGGCGTGCTCGTCACGCGGGAGAACATCGACAGCCACCTCGAGATGGCCCGGAAGCGACTCGAGGGGTGGCGGACCCGTCACGCGTCCCTGTTCGACATGTTGAAAGACGCGACAAAGCACGGGGACAAGGCCAAGTTCGAGGCGGAGCTCAAACGGATCGTCCCTGTGGCGCGGTAAGGGGGGCGGCCTGGAACTTGACAGCGTCCCCGGGGATGTCGACACTCGGGACACCATGGATAGACGAAACGAGCTGCTCAGGCGGCTGCCCAAAATCGACAAGCTGCTCCTCGACGAGGCCCTGGCCCGGGACATCCGCCTGCTCGGGAAGGGGCAGGTGGCGGACCTCTGCCGCCGCGCCGTGGCCGACGCCAAGGCCCGGGTGACGGCGGGGGGCGAGCCCCCGGAGCCCTCGGAGATCCTCGGCGACATCCTCGAGGGGTGCCGGCGGGCGCGGGCCAAGCGGCTCGGCCGGGTGATCAATGGGACCGGTGTGCTGCTCCACACCAACCTCGGGCGCGCCCCCCTCGGGCGGGGGCTCTTCGAGGCGCTGGCGGATCTGGCGGGCGGATACTGCAATGTGGAGATCAACGTTCTGGAGCGCCGCCGGGGCGCGCGGGGGGAGGGGGTGGTGGCGCTCCTCAGGCAGGTCACCGGGGCGGAGGATGCGGTGGTGGTCAACAACAACGCCGCCGCCCTCTACCTCATGCTGAAGACCCTGGCGGAGGGGCGCGAGGTGGTGGTCTCCCGGGGGGAGCTGGTCCAGATCGGCGGCGGCTTCCGCATCCCCGATATCCTGACGAGCGCCGGCGCCGCGCTCCGGGAGGTGGGGACCACCAACATCACCACCGTGGCGGACTACACCGGCGCGGTGGGGGAGGGGACCGCCATGGTGCTCTCGGTGCACCGGGCCAACTTCAGCATGCAGGGGTTCGTGGAGAGCCCGAGCCTAGCCGATCTCCGCCGGGCGGATCTGGGCGGGGCCGTGCTGGCGGCGGATCTGGGGTCAGGGAACCTGATGCGGCGCATCGGGGATACCCCCATCCCGGAGCCCACCCCGGCGGACATGCTCAGCGCCGGCGCGGACCTGGTCTGCTTCTCCACGGACAAGATGCTGGGGGGCGTCCAGGGGGGCGTCATCGCCGGACGGGGGGATCTCGTGTCGAGAATCCGGAGGCATCCGGTCATGCGGGTGGTGCGCCCCCACAAGCTCATCTACGGCGCGCTGCAGATCCTCCTCGAGAAGTACCTGGCCGGCGCCGCTCCTGAAGAGATCTGTCTATGGTCCCTGGCGGCGGCGACCCGGGACGCCCTCCGGGAGCGCACCGAGCGGTTCATCGAGACCCACGGCCTGGACCGGGACACCTTCCTTGTCGTGGACTGCGCGTCGGCCTTCGGCGGCGGCTCGGCCCCGGGCTTCACCCTCCCCTCGGCGGGGCTCCTCATCGCCTCGAAGCGGGGCGGAGACGCCGTCGCCGCGCGCCTGCAGACCGTGGAGCCGCCGGTGATCGGCACCGTTAGGGAGGAGGGGCTCCTCATCGATTTCCGCACCGTGCTCGAATCGGACGAGCCGGATCTGGCGGCGGCCCTCGGGCGTCTCGGCGAAGCGTGATCCCTTGGCAACTCCAGTGATCCGACATCCGGTGGACAACCCGCATCGCTTCCGATAGAACGACCGCTGGCGAATCGGCGCCGAAAGGACGGACATGGAAGACGTCAAGCGAGACGCGGGCCCGTTGGCCTATCTGCTGGTCCTCATCCCCATCGCCATCATGACGGCGGGGCAGACCTTCTCGAAGGCGGGCGCCGACCTCATCGCGTCCGGAGACAGAGTCCTCAACCTCTATGTGCTCCTTGGCTACGCCATGCTGGTGCTCAGGGGGGTGGTGTGGGTCTTCCTCCTCAGCAGGCTCAAGCTCCTGTTCGCCTACCCCCTCATGAGCTCCACCTACGTGCTGGTGCTTTTCATCGCCGCCCACCTGTTCGACGAAATCATCACGCCGGCCAACATCGCGGGCTCTTTGCTCATCATGCTCGGCATCACCCTGCTCAGCCTCGGCGAGCGGCGGCTGAGGCGGGGCCGATGACCCCCTACCTCGCGCTCCTCGGCATGGTGGTCCTCTCCACCCTGGGGCAGGTGTTCATCAAGAAGGGGGCCTCCCGGCTGGTCTTCGGGAAGGGCGCCGCGTCCCTCGCGCGGAGCTTCTTCAACCTCCACGTGATGACCGGGAGCGCCTTCGTGGCCTTCGCCCCCCTCTTCTATCTCTACGCCCTCACCCTCGTGGATCTCCGGGTGGCCTTCTCCTTCACCGGGCTCAACTATGTGCTGGTGTTCCTCAGCGGCTTCCTGGTCTTCAAGGAGCGGGTCACCCCGTGGCACGTGGCCGGGATAATGGTTGTGGTCGCCGGGGTTGTCGTGTTTAATCTCTGAGTCCGACGCGAGACGAGAGGAAAAGATGACGACAATTCCCTTCAATCGGCCGGTGGTCACGGGCGAGGAGCTCGCGCACCTCCGGCGGGTCTTCGAGAACGGCCACTTCTCCGGTGACGGGGCGCTCAGCAAGGCCTGCGCGAGGCACCTCGAGGAGACGGTGGGGTGCGAGAAGGCGATCCTGACCTCCTCCTGCACCGACGCCCTCGAGATGTGCGCCCTGCTCTGCGATATCAAACCGGGGGACGCGGTCATCATGCCCTCGTTCACCTTCGTCTCCACGGCCAGCGCCTTCGCCCTCCGGGGCGCGGAGATCGTGTGGTGCGACATCCGCGAGGACACCAAGAACCTCGACGAGACCCGGGTGGAGGCGCTGATCACGGCGCGCACCCGGGCGGTGGTGGCGGTGCACTACGGCGGCGTGGGGTGCGAGATGGACGCCCTCCGGGACATCTGCCGCCGGCACGGGCTCCGGCTGGTGGAGGACGCGGCCCAGGGGATCGACTGCACCTATCGGGGGCGTCCCCTCGGCGGCCTCGGCGACCTGGCGGCGTTCAGCTTCCACGATACCAAGAACATCCAGTGCGGGGAGGGGGGGGCGCTCCTGGTGAACGCGCCGGAGCTGGTGGAGCGGGCCGAGATCCTCCGGGACAAGGGCACGGACCGCACCCGGTTCCTCAAGGGGATGGTGGACAAGTACACCTGGGTGGCCCTCGGATCGAGCTTTCTGATGAGCGACCTCCAGGCGGCGTTCCTGCTGCCCCAGCTCGAGCGATCGGCGGCGATTAACGACCGGCGGCGGGGGCTGTGGGAGCGCTACGATCGGCGCCTGTCCGGACTGCCCCGGGCGCGGCGGCAGCGGGTGCCGGCCCACTGCGTGCACAACGGACACTTGTACTACATCCAGTGCGACAGTTTGGCGGAGCGGGAGGCCCTGGAGGACTTCCTGAGGGCCCGGGGCATCATTGCCTACTTCCACTACACCCCCCTCCACCTCGCGCCCTTCTGGCAGGGAAAGTACGACCATGTCGCGCTCCCCCGCACCCGCCGCGCGTCGGACGGGGTGCTCAGGCTGCCCCTATTCCACGATCTCGAGGAGGAAGACGTGGCGCGGGTGTGCGAGGCGGTGCTCGCGTTTTTCGAGAAAGGGAGGACGACATGACCGGAACGGGAACCAAGGGGATCATCCTCGCCGGCGGGAGCGGCACGCGGCTCTATCCCATGACCGCCCTCTACAGCAAGCAGCTCGTTACGGTGTACGATAAGCCAATGATCTACTACCCCTTCTCCACTCTGATGATGGCGGATATCAAAGAGATTCTCATCATCTCCGACGAACAGACCCTGGTCCAGTACGAGCGGCTCTTCGGCGACGGCCGCCACCTGGGCATGTCCATCGAGTACGCGGTCCAGGCGGCGCCGAACGGCATCGCGGAGGCGTTCATCATCGGGGAAGAGTTCATCGGCGACGACAACGTGGTCCTGATCCTCGGGGACAACCTCTTCTACGGCTACCTCGACTTCCTGCGCAAGGCCGTGGCCGGCAACGACGGCGCCACGGTCTTCGGGTACTACGTCAAGAACCCGTCCCGCTACGGCGTGGTGGCCTTCGACGGGAGCGGCGAGCCCGTCTCCATCGAGGAGAAGCCCTCCCGGCCGAAGAGCAACTACGCGGTGGTGGGGCTGTACGTGTTCGACGGCGGTGTCTCCGAGGTGGCCCGGAAGATCACCCCCTCGGATAGGGGGGAGCTGGAGATCACGAGCGTCATCCAGGCCTACCTGGACGAGCGGCGGCTCAAGGTGATGCGCATCGGCCGGGGGGTGGCCTGGCTGGACAGCGGGACGCCGAAGTCGCTCCTGGAGGCGAGCAGCTTCATCGCCACCATCGAGGAGCGGCAGGGGCTCAAGATCGGCTGCGTCGAGGAGATCGCCCTCAGAAGGGGATTCATCGATTTCGAGCAGTTCAAGACAATCGCCGCGGAGCTGCCGCGCTGCCAGTACCAAGAGTACCTATCGATGGTGGAGAGCGAATTTGAGTTGCATTCGAAACCGTGATGCATATAATGCAACTCCCACTTGGGGCCGTAGCTCAACTGGGAGAGCGCCGCGTTCGCAACGCGGAGGTCGTGGGTTCAAGTCCCATCGGCTCCACTAAGCCTAATAGTTTAACTGAGTTTCCCTGAGGCCGATGGGACTTGCCCTCGGTCACCGGGGTGCTCTTCTGTCCTGCGGGTCAAGTCCCTCAATTCGATTCGAATGTCGTCAAGGCTGGGTGTGCTGAGGCCGATGGGCCTTGCCCTCGGCATCTCTCAAAGCCCCTCTCCTCTTAGGGGAGGGGTTTGGGGAGGGGTCTGCGTTAGAGGGGTTCATGGGAGTTGTCGTTACTCGAATGTCGTCAAGGCTGGGTGTGCTGAGGCCGATGGGCCTTGCCCTCAGCATCTCTCAAAGCCCCTCTCCTCTTAGGGGAGGGGTTTGGGGAGGGGTCTGCATCAGAGGGATCTGCATCGGAGGGGACTGAATGGCTGATACTCGGCATTGGCCGATTGTCCCCTTTTTTTTGCACCTCGCCGAAGTCCTGTTATGAATACAACAGCGAATTCAGTGATCAGCACGGTGCGGCGGGGAATATCGGACCTTTTGATGTTCTCTTTCCCTTTGTGCTCGAAAGGTGGTGGCTCATGGATGCGATGAAGCGACGGGATTTCCTGAAGACCGCGGGGTACGGGGGCGGGGCCCTTTTGACCTCCGGCGCTTTCTCCGCCCTCCTGGCCTCCTGCAGCAAGCCGGCGGCGCCTCCTTCGGCGTCCGCGCCGGTCGAAGAGGCGCCACCCGAACCCTCTAAAAAAACGCCAACGGAGGACCTCATGGCCTACGAACTACCGAAGCTGCCCTATGCGTACAACGCCCTGGAGCCGGTGATGGACGAGGAGACCTTGACCATCCACCACAGCAAGCACCACGCGGGGTACGTCAAGGGGCTCAACCGCGCCGTGGAGGCGATGGCCGCGTCGCGCAAGTCCGGCGACTACACGCTCATCAAGCACTGGGAGCGGGAGCTGGCCTTCCACGGGTCGGGGCACATCCTGCACTCCCTGTTCTGGAACAACCTGAGCCCCGAGGGGGGCGGGGAGCCCTCGGGCAAGCTCGCGGACGCCCTCAAGAAGGAGTGGGGCTCCTTCAAGACGTTCCAGGCGGAGCTCGGCGCGGCCACCAAGGCGGTGGAGGGGAGCGGCTGGGGGATCCTCTCCTACAACATCCCCTTGAAGAAGCCGGTGATCCTGCAGGCGGAGAAGCACCAGGATCTCACCCAGTGGGGGAGCGTCCCGCTGCTCGTGGTGGACGTCTGGGAGCACGCCTATTACCTGAAGTACCAGAACAACCGCGGCGCGTTCGTCGACAACATCTTCAAAATTATCAACTGGAAAGAGGTGGAGAACCGGTTCGGCGCCGTCCCCGCGTAATCACTCCCTGTGCCGGAAGCTCTCGGATCGGCGCCGGGAGGGAAACCGCACCCGGGGTCGCTGGGGTCGGCCGTCCCCCCGGTCCACGTCACCCCGCGCCGGGGTCCTCACGCGGTTCCAATCCTCGTACGCCCAACCGAGGATGGCGGAGCGGATATCCCGGAGCGCCCGGACTACCTTCGGCAGCTTCAAAGTGAGATCCTCGGTCTCCAGCGGATCCGTCCTGAAGTCGTAGAGCCGCTCCCCTTTCCCCCCAAGGGTGTGCAACACGTACGCGCCCTGCCGCACCGCGGTGGCCGTCAGGGGGTCCCGGTCCTCCGTCCGCCGCTCGTGGAGGTACAGCTGCTGCAGGACGGGGCGGTCCGGATCGGGGCGTCCCTGAATCGCGGGCAGCAGGCTGTCGCCGGACACCCCGTCGGCCCTAAGCCCCGCCATGTTCAACAGGGTGGGCATCACATCGATGATCTGGGCCGGCGGGTCGATCCGCCGGCCGGCGCCGTAGGGGCTCCAGAAGATCATCGGCACCCAGGTCACGGCGGTGGAGAGGTCCTCCCCCTGGTGTCGTTTTCCGTGCTTTTCGTCGAAGGCCTGGCCGTGGTCCGCGGTCAGGGCGATGATGTGGTCCCGCCCCTTCATCCGCTTGGCGATGCCGTCGAACAGGGGCTCCAGCGCCTCGTCCACCAGCCTCAGCTCCCGATCATAGAGGTTCCGCTCGGTGTCGCCGAAGCGGTGGTCGACCTCCTCGGGCAGCCGGTGGGGGCCGTGGGCGTCGCTGTAGTGCACCCACAGGAGGACGTTCTCCTCCGGCGGGATCCGGTCGAGCCGGTCGAGGGCGGCCCGGGTGACGCTCTGCCCGTTCTTGTGCTTGCCGCAGGGCCCCTCCGCCGCGGTCTTGTCCAGAAAAAGGAATCCCCGGTAGAGCCATTTGAGCGCCCGCGAAAAATAGAGGTCCGGTGCCACCGCCTCGGTGCGATACCCCGCGTCCTTGAACACGGTCCCGAGGGGGGCGCGCACGTTGATCCACGGGGCGGTGGAGCGGCTGGTGAGGGGGCGCTGGATCTGGGAGCTGTGGCGGCCGGAGAGGAGGGTGGGGACACTCAGCCGCGTGGCCGGTCCCTCGCTGAACGCGTAGTTGAAGACCACCCCCTCCTTTGCCTTCTCGGTCAGAAACGGCATGGTCGTCCGCTTCGCCCCGTGGAGCTCCATGTGGAGGGCCGACACCGCGTCCACGGTGATCAGAAATACCGGCACAAGCCTGGGCCGCGGATCCGCTTCGTAGTCGTGCCGTCCCGGGCGATCCCCCCGGGCGCCGCGACTGTCCTCACCGTCGCAGTCCTGGTCGATGCCGTCCCCCGGGGGATCGACGGCGCCGGGATGGATGGTCGGGTCCCCCGGCGCGCAGTCCCCTTGGGCCAGCCAGGGCAGGTATCCGTCCCCGTCCCCGTCGGCCACCCGGGTGATCAGGGCGTAGGCGGCGGAGACCGGACCGGCGGCGTCTACCAGGGGCAAGGTGGCCCGGGAGAGCGAACCGGGGAGCAGGGCGGCGGTGATGCCGCCCGCGAGGCAGAGGGCGGCGGCGCCTCCCATGAGGATCCGTCGGACCCCTCGCCCGGGCCGGAGGGGCCGGTAGGTCGTAATGATGGAAGCGGCGGTGAAGAGCGCCAGAGCGATGCCGATGACGAGGACGGGACGCCAGGGGAGGTAGATGGCGAAGTCCCGCCACGTCACTGCGGTGAACACCGAGAGCGCCAAGAGCGCCGCGCCGGCCGAAGCGGCGAGGAGCGCGAGGGGAGAGGGGAGCTTCGGAATTCGCCCTGTCACCAGGATCGCGGTACGCCGCCAGACCGGTCGAAGGGCCCCGATCGCGGCCGCCGCGATCAGGGTGAGGGCGACGGAGAGCACGGCGGCATAAAACGGCGTCTCGACCTTCGAGAGAATCCGCGTGACCGGCCAGAGCGCTAGCCCGAAGAGCGCCGCCAGCGCCAGGAGCCGGGAGAGGAGCGTCACCGCAAAGGCCCGCCGGGCTTCGAGGTCATCGGTGCGCCACCGGGCAACCGCTCCCTTGATCGCGCGAGGAGCGGTCTCCCTCAAAAGAGCGGTCCCTGCGCCGTAGGCCATGAGGAGCGCCAGGGGCACAAAGGTCAGAAGGGCGAGGACGCCGATCAGGAACGCCGCGATGAGCAGCGCAAAGAGGGTCTCGAGAGCGTTGCATCCGAGGGCTCGGGCGTCCAGGGTGACGGCCGGCGCCTCCACGGCGAAGAGGAGGATCGCGGCCCGCAGCGTCACGCCCCCGGTCCATTTGAGGTTGTCGATGAAGGTTGTCATTTCGAGGCGACCTTAGCAAGAAGCGGTCTCCCGGGCCAGACCTCACTCCCCCTCGGCCAGCTCCTTGAGGCGGGATAGGAGGGCGAGGGCCTCGATGGGGGTGACCCTGTCCAAATCTATCTCCTTCAGCACCCTCTCCACCTCGCTCGTTCCCGGCTTTCCGAAGAGCTCCAGCTGGGGGGCGGCGGAGGTGGCGGTGCGGCGGGTCCGCTCGGGCATGCCGATCTGGGCGGGCCGCTCGTCCTCGAGGCCCGCGAGCACCTCCCGTGCCCTCTGGATCACCAGCTCCGGCAGCCCGGCCATCTTGGCCACCTGGATGCCGAAGGAGCGCGAGGTGCCCCCCTCGATGAGCTTTCGGAGGAACACCACGTCATCGCCGTACTCCCTCGCCGCCACGTGGTAGTTGGCGGCGTGCTTCTTGACCTTGGCCATGTCCACCAGCTCGTGGTAGTGGGTGGCGAACATCACCTTGCACCGGGCCGCGTCGTGGAGGTACTCCCCCACGGCCCAGGCGATGGAGAGCCCGTCGTAGGTGCTGGTGCCCCGGCCCACCTCGTCGAGGATCACCAGGCTCTTCTGCGTGGCGCCCCTCAGGATGTCCGCGGTCTCCTTCATCTCCACCATGAATGTGGAGGCCCCCCGGGCGATGTTGTCCGAGGCCCCCACCCGGGTGAACAGGCGGTCCGATACGCCGATGGTCGCCGAGGCGGCGGGCACGAAGGCCCCCATCTGGGCCAGGATGACGATGAGGGCGGTCTGCCGCATCACCGTGGACTTCCCCGCCATATTGGGGCCGGTGATGATGAGGAGCCGCTCCCCCTCGGGATCGATCACCGTGTCGTTGGGCACGAAGGGGGTGTTCGGCTGGAGCGCCTCCACCAAAGGGTGGCGCCCCTCCTTGATCTCCACCCGGCGGCCGTCGTCCACCGTCGGCCGGACGAAGTCCCGCTGCCGCGCCACCTCGGCGAGGCCCGCGGCGCAGTCCAGCTCGGCCAGCCGGGCCGCCAGCCGGAGGAGCCTGGGCACGTGATCCTTCAAATCCTCGAGCAGGGCGGCGTAGAGATCCGCCTCCATCTCCTTACGCCGTTCGTCCGCCGAGAGCACCTTGGCCTCCCACTCCTCGAGCTCCTCGGTGACGAACCGCTCCCCGGTGGCCAGGGTCTGCTTGCGGACGTAGTGGGCGGGCACGTTCTTGAGGTTGGCCCGGGTCACCTCGATGTAGTAGCCGAACACCTTGTTGTAGGAGACCTTGAGGGAGCCGATGCCGGTGGCCTTCCTCTCTCGCGCCTCCAGGTCGGCGATGAACTGCTTGGCGTTCTGGACGGTGTCGATGAGATCGTCGAGGGCCTCGTCGAACCCCTTGCGGAAGACGCCCCCGTCGGTGCGGCTGGTGGGGGGATCATCCACCAGGGCGCGGCCGAGGGCGGCGGTCATCTCCTCTGCCCGATCCAGCGAGCCCCCGAGCACCTCGTCCGCGTCCGGAGAGCGGCACGACGAGAGGAGGTCGTCCAGGTCCGGGACCGATGAGAGCGCGCTCCGGAGCACTCCGAGATCCCGCGGGGTGGCCACCGAGAGGCCGATGCGGGCGGCCAGCCGCTCCACGTCGCCGATGCAGGCCAGGGTGTTGATAACGTCCAGGCGGAACTTGGCGTCCACAAAGAAGATGTCGATGCGATCGAGCCGCCGGCGGATGCGGGCCACGTCCGTGAGAGGGTAGTTGGTCCACTGGCGGAGCAGCCGCCCCCCCATGCCGGTGCGGGTCCGGTCGATGAGCCAGAGGAGGGAGCCCTTCTTGCCACCGCCGAGGGTCTGGGTGAGCTCCAGGTGGGACTTTGTGGCCTCGTCCATGATGAGGGAGTCGCTCACGTCGTAGGTGACGAACCGGTCGATGGGGAGCGAGCCCTTGGGGCGGGTGGCGCTGACATAGGCGGCCGCGGCCCCGGCGGCCCGGGCCAGGAGCTCGTCCTGGAGCAACAGGGTGGACGAGTCGTCCGGGCCGAGCAGCTCGGTAAGCACCGGCCGGGCCCGCTCCATGCTGAACAGATCGTCCTCCTTGACTGTGACATAGCAGCTCGGGAGCAGCCCCCCGAGCCCCTTGAGCCGGGCCTGATGGGACTCCGGCACCAGCACCTCCCGGGGCTCCAGCCGGAAAATTTCGCCCGCCAGGGCGCCCAGGCCGGCGAGCCGGGTGCCCTTGAACTCGTAAGTTGAGGCGTCGATGACCGCCACCGCCACAAAGAGCCCGTCCTCCCCGGCGGGGAGCACCGCCGCCAGGAAGTTGTTGGCCTTGGCGTCCAGGTTCTCCTCATCGAGCACCACCCCCGGGGTGATGACCCGCACCACCTCCCGCTTGACCAGCCCCTTGACCTTGGAGGGATCCTCCATCTGATCGCAGATGGCCACCTTGTGCCCCTTGTCGATGAGCCGGGCCACGTACCCGAGGGCCGCGTGGTGGGGCACCCCGCACATGGGGATGGGATCCGGGTCGTTCTTGTTGCGGCTCGTCAGGGTGAGGTCCAGCGCCTCCGAGGCGATCACCGCGTCCTCGAAGAACATCTCGTAGAAGTCCCCCATCCGGTAGAACAGCACCGCGTCCCGGTACGCCTCCTTCACGGACAGGTACTGCCGCATCATGGGGGTCGCCGTCGGATCCTTGCTCTTTCCCCGTGCCATGGCCCGGCGTTATATCACGCGGGGGGGAAAGAGGGTAGCCGCCTCGGCCACTCGCGGTGTGCAGCTCCTCCAACATTTCGGCCTCCATCTCCTGGAACAACAACTGCGAGCTTATCTCACATTCACTGACAATCGTGGCGAAGACGAACCCCTCGTTCCTCAAGGATCGCGATGTCGCCCTCTGGCTTGTTTTAGGAAAGGGGGACCGGTCTGGTGAAGAAGCCCGGCCCCGATGGAAATCCGGTCCGATGATAAAAAAAGGAAATATCTTCTCACTGACGGGTGTTGCGGTTTCAGAAAACAGATGCTGCACGGAGGCGAGATGAGAAACGTATTTAGGAAACACTGGATGAGCTCGGGAACGGCGTTGATTCTGGGGACCATAGTGGCGGCGCTGGCGTGCGGCGCGGCGCCCGCCAAGGGGAAGGGGAAGGGGCGGACCGCCAAGGACCCGTCGTCGGCGCCCCTGGCCCCCACCACCTACGATCCCCGGGTCTCCCTCGCTCCGCTCGTGGAGAAGGTCTCCCCCGCGGTGGTCAACATCCGGACCAAGGCCAAGCCCCGGAATCATCCGGGCATGTTCTTCGGCAACGACCTGTTCGACTGGTTCTTCGGCCCCCAGAACCCACAACGGCGGCCGGCGCCGAGCCCCTCTCCCCAGCCCCGGAGCCTGGGTTCCGGCTTCATCATCGACGCCAAGGGGCTGGTGGTCACCAACAACCACGTCGTGGATGGGGCCGACGAGATCGAGGTCCAAATCTCTGATGAGCGCAAGTTCAAGGCCGAGCTGGTGGGATCCGACGACCGCACGGACGTGGCCCTCCTCCGCCTGAAGAACGCCTCCAAGCTCCCGACGGTGAAGTTCGGCGACTCGGACCAGCTGAAGGTGGGGGATCACGTGGTGGCCATCGGCAACCCCTTCGGGCTGGACCATACGGTGACCTCCGGCATCGTCTCCGCCAAGGAGCGGGTGATCGGCGCAGGCCCCTACGATGACTTTATCCAGACCGACGCCTCCATCAATCCGGGCAACTCCGGGGGGCCCCTCTTCAACCTGAAGGGGGAGGTCATCGGGATCAACACCGCCATCAACCCCATGGGGCAGGGGATCGGGTTCGCCATCCCCTCCAGCCTCGCCGCCGGCATCATCGACGCGCTGGGCAGCGGCGGGGAGGTGGTGCGCGGCTGGCTCGGCATCTCCTTCCAACCCCTCACCGAGGATCTGGTGAAGGCGTTCAAGCTCAAGGAGAAGAAGGGCGCCGTGGTGGCCAACGTCACGCCGGGCTCTCCGGCGGAGAAGGGGGGAATGCAGGCGGGGGACGTGATCGTCGCGGTGAACGGCCGGAAGGTGAACGAGTCCCGGGCGCTCCCCCACCTGGTGGCCAAGATCAAGCCCGGGAGCGTCGCCCGAATCAAGGTGATCCGCGGGGGCAGCCCCGTGGTCCTGAAGGTCAAGATCGGCAAGATGCCGGGCGAGCCGGGGCAGGTCACCTCGCCGGCGAAGAAGTCCACCAAGCTCGGCTTCACGGTGAGGGAGCTCGACGAGCGGACCAAGCGACGCCTGGACGCGGAGACCCTCGAAGGGGTGGTCGTGGAGGGCCTGGAGACGGACTCCGCGGCGGCCGAGCTCCTGCAGAGCGGCGACATCATCCTGGAGGTCAACCGGACCCCGGTCCGGAACCTCAAGGAGTTCAACGCGCAGACCAAGGGGCTGAAGGCGGGGGATGATCTGGTGCTCCGGATCTACCGCGGGGGCTCCTGGCTGTGGCTGGCCTTCCGCCTCTAGACCTCAAAGTTGCATCCCCCCACACGATAAAATCGCTACCGCTCGCATGGCAGCACATCATCTGCGCCCGTACTCGATTTTTCTGGACTCCATGCAGGGTGCACTGCACGTTCGCCCAGAAAATTCTACGTGCGGCCACAGCTGACGCACTGCCCCGCGTTTATCTGCGCGCGGGTATGCAACATTGAGGTAGACCGTCGCGATCCCTTCCAGTCCCGCCTCCGCTTTTTCCCGACATTCAAGTGAATTACCTCTCTGGTGGACAAGTCCAGCCGTGCCAAGTATAGATGTAGTAGAGTAGAGGTACATATCGGAATGAGAATCGGTATTTTTAGTGACGTCCACGCGAATTTAGAGGCGCTCAATGCGGTGATGGCCGCCTTCGAATCGGAAGACATCGATTTCTACATGTGCGCGGGTGATGTGGTGGGGTACGGCGCCTCCCCCAACGAGTGTGTCGAAGTCGTCAAGGGGCTGACGGAGCACATCGTGCTCGGCAACCACGACGCGGCGGTCGCCGGGTTCATGGACTATTCGTTCTATTACGAGGCCGCCCGGAAGGTCCTGGACCTCCACGCGACGGTCCTCACCGAGGATAACATGGCGCTCCTCCGCAACCTGCCCTACTCCAGGGTATTCTCCGATCTGGGGATGCGGCTCTGCCACGGCTCCCCGATAAACGAGACGGAGTTCGACTACATCTTCACCGTGGAGCAGGCGTTCGCGCTGCTGCCGTTCTACGAGGAGCTGGATCACATCACCATCATCGGGCACTCCCACCTGTGCAGGGTCTTCTCCCTGTCGCCCACGAACGTCAAGGAGATCGGGAAGCGCAACTTCACCATCGAACCCGAGCTGAAGTACATCATCTCGGTGGGGTCGGTGGGGCAGCCTAGGGACTACGACAACCGGGCCAGCTACACCATCTTCGACACCGATACCCAGACCTATCATTTCAAGCGAATCGAGTACGACATCGAGACCGCCGCCGCCAAGATCTACGCCGCCGGACTGGAGCGCAACTTCGGCAACCGGCTGTTCATGGGGGTCTGACCGGTTTCCCCCGAGGTCCTGATAATTGTGAGATTCTGTAGCGGGAGGCCGGATGCCGCGTCTACTGCCCCTTCTTCCCCTTCTTCTTCCCGCCCTTGGCCGCGCCGTCCGTCCCGTTCAGCGTCGCCGCCTCCCGCTGGCGCATGGATCTCGGGATGCGGTCCCAGGGGACGAGGAGGATGACCTTCTTCACGAGGTCTGGGGGCAGCCGGTTCCCGCCGAGCCGCTCGGCCCCCGACAGCATGACCGCGGCCGTCTCCACATCCCCCCGTTTGGCGTAGGCGAAGCCGCGCTTGAGCTTGATCACCGGATCCCTCGAATCCAGCTCGTGGGCCTTGTCGTAGGCCTCCATCGCCTTGTCGAGGCCGCCGAGGAGCAGCTGCGCGTCGCCGATGCCGGCGTGGGCCACCGCGAGCTGCGGATCCAGCTCCACGGCCTTGTCGAACGCGATGAGCGCCTGGGCGGCGTTGTTCTGCTTCAGCTCCACCCACCCGTTCAGCACGTACCAGTCGGCGTTCTTGGAGTCCCGCTCGATCCCCGCCGTGATCGACTCCAGCGCGGCCCCGTACTCCTTGGCGTTGTACCAGGCGAACGCCTGGCTGTAGTAGATGTCGGCCTGCTCCTTCTTCGTGAGCTTGGAGAAGTGCTCCGCCTTGATGGCCCGCTCGAGCTGCTGGGCCTCCCCCCAGAAGTCCTCGATGGCATTGCGCGTCCTGGCCAGCCCCACATAGGCGGCGGGCTCCCCGGGCGCCTCGGCGATCATCTCCTCGTAGATACGGACGGCCTCATCCTTCTGTCCCTCCTCGTGGTAGATCTCCGCGAGCAGCCCCTTGCAGCCGTAGGGACAGAGCTTCCGGTTCATCGCGTTCTTCAGGAAGGTTATCGCGGTCTCGTTGGCGGGGATCTCGACCGCCTTGATGGTGCGGCCGATCCGCTCCGCCGGGACCTCCATGGAGGGGTAGCGCTCGTGGGATTTGTCGAACGCGGTGAGGGCCTCCTCGTAGCGGCGGGCCTCGACAAGGATGCGACCGGACAGGTAGTGGGGCCGGTGATCCTTCTTGTCCTTTACCGCCGCCTCGTTGAGGCGGTCGAGGGCGACGTCCACGTTCCCCTTATTGAAGAGCGCCATTCCCTCGCAGATCAGGGTCTCGGAGGAGAGCGTGATGTCGTCGATCATCCCGATCTCCTCCCGCCGCTTCAACTCCTCGGCGCACTTGGCCCACTTGGGGCTGTCCAGGGGCTCCAGCACTCCGGGGAGGTTGGGCCCGGGCACGCAGGCCCACGCGCTCACCGACAGCATCGAAACAACCGCGATTTTGGTGACTGTCATCTTTTCCCTCATTCCCTGCGTCTTCCTTGTGCTTTGGGGTCTCGATGCCACTTTGACCTTTTTTGGCCGGTGACGCAACAGGGAAGTGTCCGGGACACCCCTCCGTCAAAAGGCGGGGTCATTTGCGTGCTGGTCGGTGGATCCCGCGTCTACCAGATACAGTCCTGTCCCAAGACCATAGACCCCTTGAGCCCCTATGCGCCGTCGGGCTCGCCGGCTTTGAAGATGCGCATCAGGAGGCCCGTATAGACCATCATCACGCCGTGGTAGACCGCGTCGAGGAGGTCCCCGTCGGTCCATCCGTGCCGCCGCAGCCCCTCGAGGTCCTCGGGGGTGGCGCTGTCCGGGCGGGCCACGACCCGGGTGACGAACGCCAGCAGCGATCGCTCCCGCTCCTCCAGGGGCGCGGCGGCGGCGTCCGCCCGGACCGCGCGGAGCTCCTCCGGACGCATCCCCTGACGCTTCAGCAGGGACTCGTTGAGGCGGACGCACGCCCCGTTGTCACACCCCGCCGCGGCGGCGTACCGGATGAGGCATTGCAGGGGGAAGCTCAGGTTCGGGTGATCCCGGAAGTACAGGTTCACCCCCATGTGCCGTTCGAAGAGGCCCGGGCTGGCGCTCATGAGCCGGAGGGGCTCCGGGACGGTGCCGGTGGCCTCCACGAATCGGTCGAACGCCTCTTTGATGAGGCCTTCCGCGGTCTTTTCGGTCTCGGTTCTCAGTAGGGTCATGGGTCCTCCTTTGGGTTGTGTTTCCGTAGAAGGGTACGGAAGCGGGGCGATTCCGGAAGTGTCTATTTTGACATTTTTTAGGTCGTATCCGTCATTGGTTGATGGTACCCATATGACATACCCATTCGAAAAAGGAGCCCGAAATGATACGAGTCGTCCTTCCCACCCTCCCGTTCAGCTACCTGATGGGGGTCTCCGTCCCGGATGTGTTCCGGATCGCCAACCGCGTGTGGCTGCATCAGAACCCGGACGACACGGCGCCTCCCTTCGACGTCACCGTCGCCGGACACTCCGCTGACCCGGTGCCCTGTTTCGGGGGGATCCGAATCCTCCCGGACGCCGTGCTCGGAGATCTCCCCGCGCCGGATCTGGTTATCGTCCCCGGCATCAACCGCTTCGACGACGCGTTCTTCGACGAGATCCGGCCCACCCTCGACTGGCTCTCGAAAATGCACGGCCGCGGCGTCCCCATCGCCACCTTCTGTACGGGGGCCTTCGTGCTCGCGGAGACCGGCCTCCTCCACCGGCGGACCGCCACCACCCACTGGGCCTACGAGCCCCTCTTCAGGGCCCGCTACCCCGAGGTGCGGCTGCGGATCCATCGCCTCATCACCGACGAGGGGGACCTGATTTGCGCCGGCGGCCTCACCGCGGGGGTCGATCTCTGCGTCTACCTGATCGCCCGCCTCCTCGGGCCGGAGCCGGCCCGCCTCACCGCCAAGGTGCTGCTGCACGATCCCGAGCGGAAAAGCCAGCTCCCCTACACGAGCTTCCGGTTCAGCCAGGAGAGCAGCGACCGGCCGATTCAACAGGCCAAGGAGCTCATCGAGGGCCGCTACGCCGATCCCTTCGACATCGCCGCGCTGGCCCGGCAGGTCGGCCTGGGACGCCGCACCCTGGAGCGGCGGTTCAAGCGGGCCACCGGGGAGACCCCCCTCACTTACCTCCAGGGCGTCCGCGTGGAGGCGGCGAAGAAGCTGTTGGAGGAGGGTGACCTGCCCTTCGAGGAGATCACCGCCCGAGTCGGTTACGAGGACATCAGCTCCTTTCGAAAGCTCTTCATCAAGCACACCGGCGTCTCGCCCTTCGCCTACAAGAAGAAGTTCGCCATGCGATGGCCCGCCTCGCGATAGCCCCGACGTTCGCGGCGGAGCTGGCGCACCTCTCGAAAGGATTCATCGTCCCCGATGAGCACCGCCTCCTTCCGGTTGACCTCCTCGATGCTCTCGAGCTCCGCGCTGAGGAGGGCCGATGTCCTAAAAATTATTGGAGGATCGTTCTTTCGTTATCGGTTGACTCCCAAGGATGTTTACCGTAAATATTGCACGTATTTAGATATAAACGGTTTGATTCTGCGGCAATAGCGTTGCCTCGAACCGAACGAGAATATACGCGGGCATCAATATGATACAAAAAAAAGAGTTAGTCAGCAGGATTCTCTGCAAGGGCAAGCTGGATAGGCTGTTACTGCCGCTCTCGAGCTATTGCTTAACCATACTCAACTATCATCGGATACTTCCCGATCAGACGGATTTTCGCCCGGAATTCGATGACGGCGTCTTCGGGGTTCGTGTCTCAGTGTTCGAACAGCAGATCAGGTGGCTTCGCGACAACTGCGAAATCCTTGGCGAAGACGAGATAATAGATTTTGTGAAAAAGAACCGCATCCCCAGACGGGGGGGGGTGGTCGTTACCTTCGATGACGGCTATCTCGACAATTATACCCTCGCCTATCCGATACTGTCCCGCTATTGCATCCCGGCCATCTTTTTCATCGCCACGGGGATCACCGGGGATCGGACCGTCGGGTGGTGGGACCAGATCGCATATCTCATAAAGAAGTCCGCCAAACCGCATATAGAGAGCGACGATAGGCGATTCGATCTGAATGTCGACAAGGGCGCGGCCATCTCCCATTTCGTCGACAAGATGGCGCTTTCCCCCGCGGGCGAAACCCGGCATCTGATAAAAGACCTCGCGAAGATATGTGGTGTGGCCCTGCCCTCGAAAAAGACCCAGAGTGACGAGCTGATGAGCTGGGAACAGATCCGGGAGCTCGCCGGGAGCGGGATGACCATTGGTTCCCACACGGTGACCCATCGAGTGCTCTCGACCCTATCGGCGGACGAGCAACGCGAGGAGTTCGTGAAATCGAAGACGGAATTGGAGCGCCGGTTGGATCGATCGATACGTTCGCTGGCCTATCCGGTCGGCGGTTATCGACATTTCACCCCGGAGACGACCGCGCTGGCGAAGCAGGTCGGATACGAATTGGCCTTCTCTTACAATACGGGGGTGAACCGGTTTCGGATTTCCAACCCCCATGACGTTCGGCGCGTCTCCCCTATGGAGGACCTGTCCATGTTCGCTTGTTCGTGCGCTCTCCCGGAAGTGTTCTTCTGGTATGAAAGAAAAAAACTGTAATGGATATTTCGGTCGTTACGAATGAATCGGACTGGGATGGGCTTCGGGGTGAATGGGATACGCTGTTCGAATCCGCGACCTCCGCCTCGATCTTCCTCTCCTTCGAGTGGATGAGACCGTGGTGGCGTCACTACCGCAAACCCGGAGACTCGCTATATATCCTGACCGCGAGGAAGGACGGGAACCTCGCGGGCGTCGCCCCGTTGTATATCGGCACCGCGGGATACGGCCCGCTCACCGTGAGGCGTCTGGGGCTCATCGGAGACAGCTCCGAGGACTCCGAATACCTGGACTTCCTGATGGCCGGAGGGCTGGAGAAGGAAACCGCCGGCGGCTTCCTCGAATACCTGAACGACGCGACCGGCGGGTGGGATTGCGCGGACCTCTGCCTCGTGCCGGCCGGCTCGACCACGGTCGGTCAGATCGTCGAGAACGCCACGAGGCAACACCACCTGCTGGATCTGTACAACACCCAGTGTTACTCGATGGATCTCCCGGGCACTTGGGACGCGCTCCTGAAGGGCCTGCAGTCCCGCTTTCGTGGCAAGGTCCGATCGCTGTTGCGCCGCATCCCGGACGAATCCGGCGGCGTGTTCGAAAAATGCGAGAGCAAGGACGCGCTCCCCCGGCTTCTCGAATCGCTGTTCGACCTCCACGAGAGGCGCTGGAAAATGAAGGACGAGCCGGGCTCCTTCGCGGACCCCGCGAGGCGGAAGTTCTATTACGAAATGGCCGAAGGGTTTCTCGACAGGGGATGGCTCCGGTTCTACAGCCTGCGGTTGGGACCCCGGTACGTCGCCCATGAATTCAGCTTCGAGCATCGCGGTCACGTCTACTATCTTCAACAGGGGTTCGACCCCGATTATGAGAAGCTCAACGTCGGTAACGCTCTCAAGGCCTGGGTTATCCGGGATTGCGTCGAGAACGGCTCGACGGTCTATGACTTCCTGGGGGGGGCCGGTGCCTTCAAGACCAAGTGGGGCGCAACCCCCAGGGACTGCACCTACATCACCTTCGGATCGCCTTCGCTGAAATGCTTCTCGTATATGTGGACACCGCGGCTGGTGGACTACCTGCGGGACTACGGACGGGGCATCACCCCGCCTCGCGTGCTCGAATTGAAGCGGTCCTTCGACCAATGGGTTCACAAGAAAAAAAAATAAGTTATCAATGGGGACGAACAACTCAATGAGGTCGGAGCACAATGAATAGATCTTTGCCATTGGTCAGCGTGGTCATCCCTTCTTATAACAGTGCCGCCTACGTTACCCAGACCATCGACAGCCTTCTGGAGGACCCCTACCCGAACCTGGAGATCATCGTGGTGGACGACGGTTCGACCGACGATACCCAGGCGCGACTGGCGTCCTATGCCGAACAGATCGTCAACCTGAGAAAGGAGAACGGGGGCCTGGCCTCCGCCCGCAACTTCGGCATGGCCGCCGCCAAGGGGGAGTATATCGCCTGGCTGGACGCCGACGATCTGAACATCCCCGGCCGGATCGGACTCCAATCCGAGGTCCTCCAGCGACGGGACGATGTCGATCTGGTCTGCGGCGCGTTCGAGGCGTTTGACGAGAACGGGGAACTCCGGGAGACGACGCTGTACACCTACTACGACAGGCTGGGGCAATCGAACGGTCTGCAGGACTTCTATTCAGAAAAGGTGCCTTCCTTCACGGACCTCAAGGCCGCTTCGTCCGACGCGGCCGTCGGGACGGTGGACCTGTATGTCGGCCGGGTCTGGGAGCATCTTGTGTGGGGGAACTTCGTCCACCCCCCGACCATAATGGTGAGGCGGCGGGCCTATGAGCGGGCCGGGGACCTGGACGGCACCATCCCCACCTGCGAAGACTGGGACTATTTCACTCGGATCGCGAGGACGGGAAAGCTGGCCTGTCTCGACACGCCGTTGATAAAATACCGGTTGTCCGTCGATCAGATGTCGGCGGCGAAGAACTCCTCCAAGATAGCCCTCAATATCCTGCGGGTATTCGAGCGGACGTTCACCTCGAATCCCGAGCTGGCGCAAAAACACAAAGACAGAGTGAGATCGACCTTGGCGGGTGCGCACGCCCGGATGGCCTATGTCAACGCCGAGGTGGATCAACCCCGGGCGCTCTATCATTTGTTCCGGGGGACGGTGATCGACGTCGGCGAGATGGATTTCGTCAGGAACCTCTTGAGAATCCTGACGCCGAACCCCGTGATACGATTGGCCCGACGTCTGAAGAACCGATAGGGCATGACCAAGCGGCGGTTCATAGAGGTGGACTGTTTGAGGGGCTTGGCGATGGTGATGGTCATCGTCCAGCACGCCTACCTGAACGTCGATGAAACGCTCGTGCCCAAACCCTTCGCGTCTCTCATCTGGTTGTCGACCGCGTTCGCCGCGGTGGCGTTCGTCTCCATCTCCGGGCTCGTCATGGGCTGTTTCTACACGCTGACCCCTCGCTGGACAAAGCTCTACAAGAAGACGGTGAAAAGGGGGCTCGTTCTGCTGGTGGTCGCCCATCCGCTGATCAACGCGTTGAGCTATTTCTTTCGCATGGCCCACCAGCCCGACCTCTACGGGCACCTTCCCCTCGCCGGAAGAGTATTCCTCGATTTCCCCGTCACCGATACGATCGCCGTATGCCTGCTCATCAGTCCCGTGATACTGCTGCTCCGGCGCGCCTCGGTGCAGTGGATCGTCGTATGCGTCCTGCTCCTGGGCGCGCAGCTGGTCCCGGCGCTGACGCCTGATTCAGGACCGACCGGTTCGATCCTCAAGGAGGTTTTCCTAGGCACCGCCGGCGAGAGCCCAACCTGGTACTGGTTTCCGCTATTGCCCTGGATCGCCATATTCCTGTCGGGCGTCGGCATCGGCCGCGGGATGGCCGAGGTCGCGGGGGGGGGGCGTCCGGTCTCGACTTTCAACCGTCAGATGCTGAAGACGGCGGTCGTCCTCGCGCTGATCAGCGTCGCGCTGACCCTCGGGCATCATTTCCTGGAACGGGCGGTCGTTTTCACGGGTTGGCGGTCCGCCGTCATGGAGGCCCTGCGTCCGCGGCAACACACCGGCCTCTTCCCGGGCTACCTGTCGATCCTGTTGTTCCTGTATCTCGCGGCGAGCCGTCGTCTTTCGACCGCGAAAACGGCGAGCCGGACGATTTGGATCCTGTCCGTCTTCGGTCGCACCTCGCTGTTCACCTTCGTCATTCAGTACGCCGTCGTCGAGAGCATCCCGGCGCTGTTGGGGCTCACCACCAATATCGGAGTGGGGCGGTATCTCGTGTTGCTCGCGGCGGGACTATTGACAGTCTGGGGCCTCGCGTATGGATACGGTCGGATGCGGGGGAGCATCCAGAAGGACGACTTCGTGAGATACTTCCAACAACAGCGCATCTGATTGGCGTCCCGTCTTGGGGTCACCCTGGTTTAAAAAGTCGATTCGATGGAACGCTCCGGTAGAGGTAGAGCGAACGCTCCGTTGGTCGGCTCAAGAAAGACTGAGCGCGGGTGGGGAAGAAGGTCGATCAGAAATTGTTTTGACAACGAAATAAATCGTGTTAAGAACCAAATAATCTCATAGTACAAGTGGACACACACGCGAGTCTTCAGCCTATCGATAATGTGGCTATACCGGATGCGGTCAAGTTGACATTGGAAGTTTTTCGGTCAGCCGGCCATGGCAGGTCTTGGGTAGATGGTCCCCCGGCGGCGGTGGCGTACCCCTAGGTATCGCTCCCCGGTGGGGATCCATGCGGCCGGCCGCCGGAAACGTATCATAGAAATCGACAGAATCAGCAGATGTGCAGCGGAGCGCTGCGAGACATCTCAGAAGGGGCCCCCATGTCCATACGTCCTCGTGGTCAGGCCTTCGGGCAAAACGGACGACCCGCGCGCTGGCTGCGCTGCAATCGTTCAGGAGTTATGCGGGCAGGAGTCCCCTCCGAAGCGGTCCTCGATTTGCAAACTGTCATCCGCGAACCGGTCACATCTCTCGGGGGGAGTGAGAGATCAAGAAGAGAGCGGTTCTACGAGCTCGACCTGCTTCGCTTTCTGGCCGCCCTTGCCGTTGTCTTCTTCCACTACGGGTTTCGCGGATTCAGCGCGGACGGATACTCATCCGTCCGCTTCGACGAGCTCGCGCCCTTCGCCAAGTACGGTGGTTTCGGGGTGAACCTCTTTTTTATTATCAGTGGATATGTGATTCTACTAACGGCGTCCATGCGAGACGCAAAAGGGTTCGCTGTTTCCCGTATTACACGCCTTTTCCCGGCCTACTGGTTTGCCGTCATTCTCACCAGCTGCTGCATTCTACTCATTGGCGGCGGCGTCTTTCATGTCACCTGGCGCCAGTTCCTGGTGAACCTGACGATGGTCCAAGAGGTATTCAACGTCGAGTCTGTGGACGGCGTCTACTGGACATTGATCATCGAAATCAAATTCTATCTGATGATATTCGTATTGCTTATATTCAGGCAGATAAAGTGGATTAATATCTTTCTATACTGTTGGTGTCTCCTATCGGCAATCAATTTATTTATCCCCTTTTCGTCCTATTTGGAGTTCTTTCTTTTTCCCAAATACGCGCCTTTCTTTGTCGCGGGGTGTGTGTTCTATCAGGCAAGAAAGAACGGGTATTGCATCAAGATGGCGGTGTTGTTGGTCGCGAGCCTCATTCTCGGAGATCTCCATAGCTTGAGAGAGCTGCCTTCATTCACGGCTTACTACGATGCCCCCCTCTCTCCGGTTGTCGTGAGCGTGATCATCGGCTCATTCTTCCTCTTTTTCTTTCTTATTTCAGTTGGACGAATGCAAGTCATCAACAAGCCGGTTATGTACCGTCTGGGGATCCTCACCTATCCGCTCTACCTCATCCACCAAAATATAGGATTTATGGTATTCAACGCCAGCGGGGAATACCTCAACAGGTGGGTCCTGCTCGGGGGGGTGCTGGTGCTGATGATAGCAATATCCTTCGCCATTCACGTTTTTATCGAGAATCCCGTGAGGCGCTGGATCAAGGCGTCTTTCACTTACGTTTTTCATACATACTCCCGCTCCGCGGCGTAAGATCTCCCGATTGTACTGAGGCGGATGCATCAATGCCAACGGGCTCGCCCGGCGCCACCGCGGAGCGGCGGGCAAACCATGATGCGTTTCCTGAGAGGAGGCTACCGGGGGTATCCGTCCGGGTGGGTCCGGTGCCAGCGCCATGCGCTCTGGACGATTTCCTTGAGATCGGCGTGCCGCGGATCCCATCCGAGGACGGTCCGCGCCTTGGTCGCATCGGCCACCAACGTGGTGCAGTCCCCGGGACGGCGGGGCTCCGCCTCGGCCGGTATCGGATGGCCGGTCACTTCACGGCACACCTCGATGACCTCCTTCACGGTATAGCCGTCCCCGTTACCGAGGTTGAACGCGCCGGTGACGCCGGGGGCAAGCGCCAGGATGTGCGCCTGGGCCAGATCCTTGATGTGGATGTAATCGCGGACGCAGGTACCGTCCCGCGTTTCGTAATCCTCACCGAAGATGAATATCTTCTCCCGTTGTCCGAGGGCCACCTGAAGCACGAGCGGGATCAGATGGCTCTCGGGGTTGTGGGATTCGCCGTATTTTTCCGTGGCGCCGCAGGCGTTGAAATAGCGGAGGAACACACACTCGACGCCATGGATCGCCTGCCCCCAGGAAAAGATCTTTTCGCAGAGCAGCTTGGATTCGCCGTAAACCGATTCCGGTACCTGCGGCAGGGACTCGTCCATCGGGATGCGCTCCGGCGTGCCGTAGGTGGCGCAGGTGGAGGAGAAGATCAGCTTCCCGCAGCCGGTTTCAACCATAGCGCTCATCAGGTTGAGGGATCCGCCGACGTTGTTTTCGAAGAACGGCATCGGCGCCTTCATGGATTCTCCGACCTCGATGTACGCCGCGAAATGGATGACGGCCTCGGGGCGCGCGTCGAAAAGGGCATTCCTGATGTCCTCCTTACGGCGGAGGTCCCCCTGTATGAACCGGGCCCGCGGGTCTACCGCGAGCCGGTATCCGTGCTCGAGATTGTCGAAGACGACGACCTCGTGTCCCTCGTCCAAGAGCATCTCGGTGGTGACGCTTCCGATATACCCGGCTCCGCCGGCGACAAGTACTTTCATGATTCTCCTCTCGTGACAGGTAAAGAGTGATGCAGGCTTATCACGTTTCGCCCGCCCCCGCTATTCTGACAACCGTGGCGCCGGCGGAGGGGATGATTGTCTCCGCCGTCGGATGGAGCCCCTTCTTCCTGCAGGCCTCAATGATTCCGGCGCCGACGGCCTCGGCCTCGGCGGCGCGAACCAGCGCCACAACACTCCCGCCCCAGCCGCCGCCGGACAGGCGGGCGCCCAGCGCGCCGGCCTCCCGTGCGGCCCGGACCACTATGTCGAGCGCCTCGCAGGAGTTCTCGAACGCGGTGCGCGAGGTCTCGTGGGAGTCGAAGAGGAGCCGGCCGAACGCCCGCAGCTCGCCCCGCCGCAGAAGCACGACCCCCTCCTCCACCCGATGGATCTCGCCGACCACGTGGGTTGCGCGCTGAGCGGCTTCGGGATCGATCCGGCCTTTGAGCGCTTCGAAATCCGCAGACCCGATGTCCCGCAGGGTGGTCACTTCATAGTCCACCAGAACGTTGAGCTCGGCGGCGGCCCGCTCGCAGCTCCGGCGGCGGGCGTTGTAGGGCGATTCGGTCAAGCGATGCCGGACCCGCGGGTTGATCATCAGGAAGACCGCGTCATCGGGCAACTCGACGGGATAGGTTTCGAGGGTACGGAAGTCCGAATGGATCAGGCCGTGGTCAATCCCGTAAATGCTGGAGAACTGGTCGAGGAGGCCGCAGTCGCAACCGGCGAAATTACGTTCGGCGCGCTGGCCGATCCGGGCGATGTCGAGCCGGTCGATTTCCTTGCCCGTATGGCTCAGCACCGCGTAGGCCGCGGCCACCTCGAGCGCCGCGGAGCTGGAGAGCCCGGCGCCCACGGGGACGGAACCGCGAAACGTGCAGTCGACGCCGTCGATCCCCACGCCGTGCTTCCGGAGATAGAACATGACGCCCTTGATATAGTTCGCCCATTGATACTTCTTTCCGAGGGCGTCGCCGTCGGTCGGATCGATCTCGACCGTATCGCCCGCCCCTGCCGTGAGCCGGACCCCCGGCCTTTTGGAGGCGGAGACGCAGAAGCAAAGGCCCCTGTCGATGGCGCAGGAGAGTGCGGTTCCGGCATTGTAGTCGGTGTGGTTTCCGAGCACCTCGATCCGTCCCGGCGCGTACGACACCGTCGTCGGTTCCGTTTGATGGGTTTGGGTGTGGAGGGCTATCGCTTCCCGGACCACTTTGACATCGTACATGCTGCATTCCCCCTGCTACACCTCTATTCGAGGATGATAATATAGGTTAATCAGCTGAAGTATTCCATGATCTCTTCGCCTCAACCCCTTCCGTTGAGCAGCCAAGCTGACATCGCGAATGCCTCCTCGTCGGCAAGGACTTTACAAGTCGATGTAATTTGTGCAATTATTTTCCCGATTCATAAAAGGTCCGACGTTGACTCTCGAAGCGATTGTTCTGACTCGAGACCGACACGGGAAAGGAAAAAATAGGGACCGGTCAAGTTCACTGGTAATATCTTTACAGCGGTTATTTCAATAGGCGGGAGTCTCTGGTGAGAGCGGGACTCCCGCCTGCGTGGGAATGACAGCAGCTTAAAGCGGCCAGATCGGTCCTAATAAAATACATGGCGTGCCCCAACACAAAGCTCATTGGATTCGGCATACTCTTATTGATTCTGCCATCCCTCTCAAGCGCCGAGGAGGCCTCCTTGACAACTGCGGACATCTGCTCCCGGGTCTCCTGTTCCGGTCATGGAAACTGTATCGACATGAACGGCACGCCGAAGTGCGCCTGCGACGCGGACTACCAATCCGATGCGTCGGGGTTGAACTGTGTACCGACAGCCGCGCCTCCCCAATCGACCGGCTCCCTCGATGACGCTCATCCCGATGGGAGTGGGGCAGCGTGCGGGAGATTCAGCCGCCCGGGTGAGCCGCGCCCGGACCCTGACGCCACCAGGCCTCCACCGCCGCCAAGGTGTCGACCCGGGGGCACGGAGGCAGGGATCGCCAGAAGACGCCGGCGTACCGCTTGGTGCGCAGTCGGTGGTCCAGGATGGCGACGACGCCCCGATCCTCACCGGTGCGGATCAGCCGTCCGAACCCCTGCTTCAGGAGGAGGGCCGCGGCGGGCACCTGGTAGGTCATGAAGGCGTTCTGCCCGGCCTCGGTGAGGTGGGCGATGCGGGCGGCCTCCAGGGGATCGTTGGGGGCGGAGAAGGGGAGCTTGTCGATGATGACGAGCCTCAGCGCGTCCCCCGGGATATCCACCCCCTGCCAGAAGCTGGTGGTGGCCACGAGCACGCTTTTCGGATCCGCCATGAACTCGTTCAGGAGCACCCGCTTCGGTAACTCCCCCTGGCGCAGCAGCCCGCCAGGGACTCGCCCCTGGAGGAGCCGGTGGAACGCCTGCATGTTGCGGTGGGAGGTGCTGAGGAGGAGCGCGCCGCCCGCCGTCATCGCGATCAGCGCCTCCGCGATGTCGGCGGCTCGCTCCGCGAACGTCCCGTCCCGGGGATCCGGTAGGTCCGCGGGGACGAATAGGCAGGCCTGCCGCCTGTAATCGAAAGGGGAGGGCACCGTCAGCTCGGTGGCGTCGAAGTCGATGCCGATCCGGCTCTTCAGGAAGCTGAAGTCCCCCCCGGTGGAGAGAGTGGCGCTGGTGAGCACCACGGACGGGACCGAGAAGAAGACACCGTCGCGGATGGGCTCGGACACGTCGATGGGGGAGGCGCCGATGATGACGCTGCGCTTCCGATTCTCCACCCAGTGCACGAAACCCCGGCTCGATTCGGTGACGATGGCGGCCAGGTCGTCCCGAATCTCCGTGAACCGCTCCCGGACGTGATCCACCGCCTCGTCCCGTCCCTCGAGCATCCTGAGGGAGGCCTCGAAGGCCTCGAAGGCGGAATCGAGCCGGAAGTAGACCTGAACGATGTCCGGATCCAGCGCCTCAGGAACGAGCCGTTCCCGCCCCGGCGGCCCCTGGAACAGATCGAAGAACTCGGCGGAGGCCCTGAGAAGGTTGCGGCCGAGCCGATCCCGCCGGTCCTCGCCGGGGTCGTCCGCGAGCCTCGCGGCCCGCAGGGTGGCCGTGACGTCCGTCACCAGGCGCTCCGCCTGCCGTGACGACGCGGTGGTGCTGAAGAACTCGGTGGCCACGTTCTCGATGCCGTGGGCCTCGTCGAACACCGCCAGATCGTGGGTGGGGAGGAGGGCACCCCCCTTGAGCCGGGTGGCCATGTCCGCGAAGTAGAGGTGGTGGTTGACCACCACGATACGGGCCTGGGCGGCCCGGAGCCTGGCCCGGGTGACGAAGCAGTCCTCGTGGAAGGGGCACCGGACCCCGATCCGCGTATCCTTGGTGGAGCACACCTCCCGCCAGATCGGATCTCCGTCCCCGAGCCCCTCCATGTCCGTCCGGTCCCCGGTCTCCGTGGTGTCGGCGAAGCGCCGAAGGGCCTCTATCTGCTTCGGCCGGTAGGCGAGCACCGCCGGGCTCCTCAGGAAGTCCCGCAGCCGCCGGAGGCAGAGGTAGTTGTCCTGCCCCTTCAGGTAGACCGCGTCAATGGGCCGGCCGAGGGCCCGGGAGAGAAAAGCGATGTCCTTGAAGAAGATCTGCTCCTGCAGGTTCTTGGTGCCGGTGGAGATGATGGTGGTCCGCTCCGACAGCACCGCCGGCACGAGGTAGGCCAGCGTCTTCCCGGTCCCCGTACCGGCCTCCGCCAGGAGCACGCCCCCGTTCCGTATCACGGCCTCCACCGCGGTCGCCATTTCGGCTTGGGACGGGCGCCGCTCGTAGCGCGCCATGGTCTCCGCGATGGGCCCCTCGGGGGAAAAGATGGTATCGACCCGACTCAAAACCCGTATCTGAGAACCAGGAATACCAGCACGCCCAACGTGAACGCGATGGCCGCGACCACCGCCTTGTCCGTTCCGGTGGCCGCGAGGACGCGGTCGATCCGATCCCGCTCCCCGGCCTCGAGGCGGTCGTCTCCGGCGAGCTTCGCGGCGAGGGCCCGCGCCGTCCTGTAGTCCCCCGCCTCATAAAGGCGCTCAATCCGGTCCACCGTTTCGTGAGTGTTCTCTTCCATGCCGCGGATGATAGGCGGCCCGGGCGAATCGGTCAATCCGGTCTCAGCGGCAGGGATTCAGACGCGCGAAGCGAATAGCGGCCTACTCCTCGCATGGGGCGTTGGGCTCGAGGTCGATTTTGCTGCAACGGCCGTGCGCGGATTCCTGCTATCGGGCGAGCCATGGCAACCTCGACAAATAGGGCATGGGTTGACCGGAGCCTTTCGGGATGCGTATCCTCGGCGAGTCGATTCGTCTCGGAAGGAGTATCGTGTGAATACGCCGTTCATCGGACTCGCCGCGTATCTCATCATCGTCGCGCTGGTGGCGTGGAAAACCTTCGGTATGAACCGCACCAAGGAGGAGTTTATCCTGGGGGCGCGGCGCCTCGGGGCGTGGGTCATCGCCTTCTCCGAGCGCACGGCGGCCGAGTCCTCCTGGCTCATCCTCGGGCTCTCCGGCGCGTTCTTCGCCACGGGGCTCTTGGAGATCTGGACCGCGGTGGGCTGCGTCCTCGGGATCGTCTTCTACTGGTTCGTCATCGCGAAGAAGCTGCGGATCGCCTCCGAGAGATACCAGGCCATCACCCTCCCGGAGTACTTCTTCAAGTTCTCCGGCGCCCTCGGTCCCCATGTCCGCGGGGTCTCCATGCTCATCATCACGTTCTTCTTCAGCTTCTATGTGGCCGCCCAGTTCAAGGGGGCGGAGAAGATGATCGCGGTGACCTTCGGCATCGAATCCGGGGGGGTCATGCCCGCGGCCGCGGCGGTGGTCGTCCTGTACACCATGCTCGGCGGGTTTACCGCGGTCTGCTACACCGACGTGGTGCAGGCGATCCTGATGATCTTCACCCTGGTGGTGATGCCCGCCATCGGCTTCGCCTTCATCATCCATCACGATCTCGATATCGGCGCCGCCCTGGCGGCCACCGGACACGCGGCCTCTCTCACCGGCGGCAAGACGGGGTGGGCGGCCTGGGCGGCGGTCATCGGCGGGCTCTCCTGGGGGCTCGGGAACATGGGGCAACCCCACCTGGTCACCAAGTTCATGGCCATCCGGCGGGCGGCGGATATCCGCGTCAGCCGGAGGGTCGCTATCATCTGGACCCTCCTGGCGTACCTCGGGGCCGCGCTGGTCGGCGTGGTGGGGGTCACGCTGGTGCGAAGCGGGACCCTCCCCGCGGCGGAGATCGCCGGGGTGGTCGGGGACAAGGAGCGCATCCTGCCGACCCTCGCCAACTTCCTGTTCCCAGCCTGGCTCGCGGGGATCCTCATCGCGGGGGCGGTGGCCGCGATGATGTCAACCGCGGACAGCCAGCTCCTCGTCACCACCTCCACCATCGTGGAGGACTTCTACTCCAGGGCCCTCAAGCGCGCCATCTCCGAGCGGTCCCTGGTCCGGATGAGCCGCCTGATCACCATCGGGGTGGGGGGCGTGGCCCTCGCCCTGGCGCTCACGAGCGACGACCTCATTTATGATATCGTCTCCATGGCCTGGGCGGGGCTGGGCGCCTCGTTCGGGCCGGCGCTCCTGCTCTCGCTGCACTGGCGCGGGATGAATGGTGGGGGCGTCCTGGCCGCCATGATCGTCGGCGCCGCCTCCACCGCCCTGTGGTTGTCGGTGCCCTTTCTGGACGCCTTCATCTCCGTCCGCTTCGCCTCCTTCGCCCTGGCCACGGCGGCGGCGGTGGTCGGCTCCCTCGCGTGGAGAAAAACTGATCACCAGGGGTAAATTTCGAACCGAACCGGCTGATCGTCCGACTTATGTTATAATACCCCGGTCAGAGGACCGTGAATGGCGGAATAGAGAATTGTTTGCTTGACAGGATTACGAGACAAAATTAAGTTGCTCGATTCATAGTTGCTTTATTGCACCGGAAAGGTCGTGAGATGAAGCCAAAAGAACTCGAAAAGTTTAAAAAGATACTCCTCTCGAAGCGCGAGCGGCTCCTCGTGAACGCCCAGCAGACGCTCGAAACGGATATGACCTTGGACTCGGCGGATCTGCCCGACGAGATGGATCTCGCCTCCAGCGAATACCTGCAGTCGTTTCAATTCCGGCTCCGCGGTCGGGAGCGGACCTTCCTGTCGAAAATCGACAAGGCCCTCGCGAAGATCAGCGACGAGAGCTTCGGGGTCTGTGAAGACTGCGGAGAACCGATCCACACGAAGCGGTTGGAAGCCCGTCCGGAGGCGACGCTCTGTATCAAGTGCAAGGAGGAGCAAGAGCGGGAGGAACAGCAATTCGGCGAATAGCCGTCCTCACTCTCCCTCCGTCGGTCTCTCTGGAATACTCACCAAAAAAGTGGTTCCGCTTCCCTTTATAGAGGTGAAGCTTATGGTGCCGCCGTGGTTCTCCACGATCTCCCGAGCCACCGCGAGCCCCAGTCCGGTGCCCTGTCGTTTCCCCATGGTCACGAACGACCGGAAGATGGAGCCCCTGATCTCTTCGGGGATCCCCGGCCCCGTATCCGCGAAACCGAAGACGATGTGGTCGCCGAGGCGGTCGACCTCGATGACCAGGCGCCCGCCCTCCGGCATGGCCTCCACGGCGTTCAGCACGATGTTGTGGAAGACGCGGAGCATCTTCTCCTGATCGATCTCGACGGTCCCGCCGGTGCGGATCTGGGTCTTGAGCGTCACCTGGCTTCGGGCCAGCAGCGACTCCATCTGCTTGATGAAGCGCTTCACGAAGTCGTTGATAGAGACCGTCGACCAGAGGAGCTCGCGCTCCCCCCGCGAAAAGGCGATGATCTCCTCCGCCATGGAGGAGATCCGCTGAATGGCGCGGTTGAGGTGCTCCAGGTACTCGTCGCCCTCCGGGCTGTTGGCCTTCTGGGCCAGGAGCTCCGCGTAGCCGGAGATTATCGACATGGGGGATTTGAGATCGTGCAGGACCCCGGCCAGGAGCCGCCCGACCGTGGCCAGGCGGCGGTCCCGTTCCCGCTCCTCACGGTTGCTGAAGTGATCGATGGCCTGGGCAAGCCGCGCCGCCACCAACCTGAGCAACACCATGTCCGACTCGTCGAATCCGTCTCCCAGGACCTTGTTGTAGACCATGAGCGACGCCCGCCACTTGTCCGGGTGTTCTTTGATGAGCGGCACCGCGGCCAGGTTCCGCATCGGAATGCCGATGCGATCCTCGTGCTCGGGGATGTAGAGCGGATCCGCCGGGGGATCGAGCAGGTTGATCTCCTGCCCCTTGGCCGCCACCCAGCCCCCGAAGCCCACCCCCGGTTTGGTGCGGATGACCTTGGCGACCGGCGATTCGTCGTTTACCACCCGGAGATCGCTCCCGGTATCATCAGAGAAATACAAGAGGCTCACCTTCGCGCGGGTCGCGTCACGGGTCCGGGACAGGATGGAGTGGAATAGCGAATCCAGGTCCTCCGCCTCGGCCACCCGGCGTTCCAGATCCAACATCAGGGCGATCTCGCGGTTCCGCCGGTTCAGCTTCTGCCTCGCCATGGCCAAAGCCTGGTTCTTCCGCACCAGGTTGATCATCAACCGAGAGTTCTCGAGGATCAGCGAAACCTGCCCGGCGATCAGCCCGAGCAGTCCGTGCTCCCCCTCCGTGAAGATATCGTCTTCTCTCTTGTTGAGCGCCTCGATGACCCCCATCACCTCCCGCCGGTGGTTCACGATGGGGTGGCAGATCATGCATCGGGTTCTAAACCCGGTGGCGCGATCCCAGGAGGTGTCGAATCGCTCGTCTCCGTAGGCGTCCGGGACGATCAGAGAGTGATTGTGGCTGGCCACCCACCCGGCGATCCCCTGCCCCGGCTCGAGGCGGATCTCCTTTATCCCCTCCCCTTCGACGACGCGGGACACCAGGCTGCCGTCCCGATCGAGCAGGAAGAGGCTCGTCCGCTCGGCCCCCACCAGCTCCGTCGTCCGGGCGACGATTTCGGTGAGGATGTCGTCCAGGCTCATCGTGGGCTCGAAGAGGAGCCCCATCTTCCGAATCACCTGTATTTCACGCGACTCCGTGGTCGGTCTGAAACCTTCAGGGATGATACTGTCGGTGGGCAAGCAAGCTACCTTGGGCCTCTATCAACCACTCACTTTGGTCCCGCACTCGGGGCAGAACTTGGCGTCTTCGCCCAGCTTGGCGCCGCACCCGCTGCAGAACTTCGGTCCCGTCGCCACCGGCAGGGCGCTGCCGCACTCGGAGCAGAACTTGCCGCGGGCCACGGTCTTGTTGCAGGCGGTGCACACCACCCCCTCCTTGGCCGCGTCCCCCCCGCCGAGGGTCCCCGGCGGGGGCTGCGCCGGTGCCTGTCCCTGGGGAGGGGCCTGCTGGGGCGCCGCGCCGGGCTGCGCCTGCTGGAACATGTTGGCCATCCCGAACCCGACCCCGAGGGCCGCGCCGCCGAGCATCGCGTTGCCGCCCTCGCCGCCGCCCCCCTGGGCCATTCCTTCGCCGGCCCCCATCATCGCCTTGCCGGAGGCGAACTGCTGGTACCCCTGCATCCCGCCGGCCATCCGGACGTAGGCCGCGTCCGTGTAGAGCTTCTTCAGATTCTTCTCATCCTCGTCCTTGATAGAGAGCACGAAGTTACCGAGGGCCACGATCTGGACGCCGTAGCGATCCACGTGTTTCTTCACCCCCTCGATCACCGTCTCCTCAATCTCCTCTGTAAAGGCGCCGGACACCACATCGAGCAGCGCCCATCGCTTCTTGACGATGAGCTCCGCGGTCTGATCCCGGATCACCTTCAGGGTCTGCTGCTTGAACCAGTTGAAGAAGGAGTCGTTGTTCGCCTGCCGCATTCCCACGAGCCCCAGGATCAGGTGCTCCGGGTTGGTGACCTGCAAAGAGAAGTCTCCGTGCACCATGGTCTCCACGGGCACCCCCGACTTGGGATCCTCCACCGAGCCGATGCGACCGCCGAACTTGACGCCGGCGAACTCTCGGGTGGAGACGAAATAGACCTCGGCGATGAAGACGTTTCCCCCTGTGAACGAGTCGACCAGGTTCGACAGGAACGGGATGTTCTCGCTCCTGAGGGTGTGCCTCCCGGGGTCGAGCTTGCCGACCGATTTCCCGTCTTTGAAGAACACCGCCACCTCGTCGGAGTCGACGGTGAGTTGCGCATAGGCCGGTATGGTCTGGTCGGGGTGTTTGTAAATCGCGTAGTCCTTGGCTTCGTCCGGCCTCGCGATCATCATCTCCTGGACGCCGCGTTTTAAAAAGTTACCGATCCCCATGATGTCTTTCTCCTTCTCCGAAACAGGTCACACCGGGGTTGATGGGCAACACGCTCACCATCTCCCGTGGATACTATAGAACAAGTATAGGAAATATTAAACTCTGACGCCAGGGAAGCAGAATATTAATATCCCCCGAGGCGGGGGGGCATGGATCCGACCGATCGGCGGGTGACAGGGCGCCTATTTGTATTTCTCGGCGGCCTTGATCTTACCGGCCTTCCACATCCGCCAGTGCTCCCCGCAGAACCCCTTCCCGCGGACGAACCGGTTGTTGCTGCAACCGGGATAGGCGCATTTGGGGTAGTTCCTCACGA
>JBNLED010000243.1:0-8695 GCA_050304755.1 Polyangia bacterium
ACAGAGGCCGTGGCGGAGGGGCGCGCGGACCGCCGCTTAATCCGCGCGGTGAGAAAGGGGGACCTTGATGGGGTCCGGAGTGCCCTCGCGAACGGGGCCGACGTCAACCGTCTCGTGGACGACCGGATCACGCCGCTGGGCATGGCCGTCTCCCGCGGGGACGTGGCCATCACGCGGGCGCTGCTCGAGGCCGGTTCGGATCCGGACCGGCGGTGCGCCTGGTGTAATACGACCCTCTTCAGCGCCGTATACAACAACTCCCGGGAGCTGGTGGAGCTCCTCCTCCGGCATGGGGCGGATCCCAGCCTCCAATCGAACACCGGCGGAGCGCCCCTCCTCCACGCGATGAGCGCGGGCGACTACGACCTCGCCGTCCTCCTGCTCCGCAACGGCGCCGACCCCAACGCCCAGGACGCAGTCTGCGTGCCCCTCCTCCACGCCATCGAAGCGCGCCCGGACCTCGTCCCCCTCCTGCTGGAGAAAGGCGCGGATCCGAACACCGCGGACCCCGGCGGCACTCCCGCGGTGATGCTGGCGTCCGAGCGGGCGAACTTCGACGTCATGGCGAGGCTGCTCGAGAGCGGCGCCGATATCGACGGGCACGGCGGCTGGGGGGACACCGCGCTCATCCGGGCGGCGGCGCGGGGGCGGACGGAGGTCGCCGCCTGGCTCCTCGACCGGGGCGCCGCCCTCGAGGCGCGCAACCAGGCCGGGAAGACCGCGTTGGTCAGTGCGGCGTCCGAGGGGCACGCGGCGTGCGTGGCGCTTCTCCTCCGCCGCGGGGCGTCGGTGGACGCCGCGGCCCGCGACGGCGCCACCCCGCTCCTCGCGGCGCTGTCGAATGATCATCGCTCGGTCGCGGAGCGCCTCGTCAATGCCGGCGCGAGCCTCTCGGCGCAGGACGGGGAGCGCTTCAGCGTGCTCTTTCACGCAGCCCGGCTCGGCATGATTGAGATCGTCGAAGGGGCCCTCGGCGCCGGGGTGCCGCCGGACGACTACAACCAATGGGGGGAGACCCCGCTCGCCGCCGCCGCGAAGAACGGCCGGCTCGACACAGCGGCGCGGCTGATCGCGGCCGGGGCGGATCCCACCCGCCCCGATGTCCTGACCGGGGCCGCGGGGGCCGGGAGCCTCGAGCTGGTCCGGCGCCTCATCCGTCACGGGGCGGATCCGGGGCGGACCCCTAAATCGCTGGTCGCGGCAGCGAGGGGCGGTCACCTCGACGTGGTGGAGCACCTTCTGTCCCGCGGGGTCGCCATCGACACCGGCCGATACGAGGAGAGCGCGCTCATCGCCGCGGCCTCCGCCGGCCACTTCGAGGTGGTCCGGCGGCTCCTCGCGAGCGGCGCGAATCCGGACCACCCCGGGGAGCAGGGGGTCACCGCGACGATGAAGGCTGCCGAAGCGGGGCACCTGGAGATCCTGGCGCTGCTCCTCGACGGCGGCGCCGACATCGACGCGGCGGACACCCACGGCCGGACCCCGCTGATGTACGCCGTCAAGGCGGAGCGGGTGCGCGCGGTGGAGCGGCTCGTGGCCCGCGGGGCAGACGTCGATCGCGAAGACAACATCGGCGACACCGCCCGGGATATCACCTTCTTCCGGGGGGTCGAAGAGGGCCGGGGGACCCGGGAGGCCCTCCCCCGGTGGGCCAAGGGCAAGCGGGTCATCGGCCACACCCCCCTCTCCCACGTGCTCGGGACCGGCGGCGCCATCCTCGGGGGCGGGGCGTACCTCGCCACCGCCCTCTCCCTCCAGCTCGGGGTCTACCACCGGGAGACCCGGGAGAATCCCCTCCGGTGGGTGAACTACGGCGTCGCCATGGCCGCCCTCACGGCCACCACCACCTTCTTTCTCGCCGCCACCTTCAGATCGCCCTACGGGGGGGTCCTCCTCCCCTGGTCCCTGGCCGCCCTCACCGCGACGGTCCTGTACGGGGTGTTCGGGTGGAAGGGGCGGGACACCGAAGCCTGCTACTACGGCTCCGCCGCCTTCATCTCCGTCGTCCCCATCTCGGTGGTGCTGTTCGCCCACAAGTTTTGACGCCTTCTAGTAACTCATTAAATACCGGGGACCGGACGATCACCGGTCGCCCGCACGAATCGGGAGTTTCGTCTCAATCCACCGATTAGATTGGGAATTTTGTTTTGAATTTGCATCGCGTGGATCATTGTCATAAAACGATGAAGACTGACGAGTATCTGTCGAGAAGGCGAGGCCCTCTTTTTCAAGCGATGGGAGCGGCTTCACGGGCTCGACGGCAGACACGACAGGACAAACATGAGCGTGTTATCGACAATAGTGGCTTCCGGAGGGGGATCCATGGTGGATATCGACGCCACCCTCTTCATCCAGCTCGGGGTGTTCCTCTTCATGCTCCTGGTGCTCCGGACCCTGCTGTTCAAGCCGGTCATCCGGCTCATCGAGGCGCGGCAGGAGGCCACCGAGGGGGCGATCGAGGCGGCCCGGATCCTCGAGGGGGAGGCGGAGACCCTGAACCGGGAGAGCACCGCGCGGCTCGACGAGGTGCGCTCGACCGCAGGAGCGGAGCGGGAGCGCCTGGTGAGCGGTGCGCGGGCTCGGGAGCGGGAGATCATGGAGGCGGCGCGGGCCGAGGCCCACGGTATCGTGATGACCATGCGAAAAGAGACCGAGAAGGTCGCGGAGGAGACCCGGCGGCGTCTGGCCGATGACGTGGAGGCCATCGCGTCGATGGTCGCGACCAAGGCCCTGGGCCGTCGGCTATAGAAAGCAGCGGCGGATGAGTAGAGCGAGACAAAGCAGCGTGGGAATCATCGGGGCCCTCTCGGCCCTGATGACGCCCGTTCCGGCCCTCGCCGAAGGGGGCCTAAACCTGTTCGACTTCTCCAATGAGGCGTCCCATCCGCTGGTGGCCCTGGTCATCAACTTTCTGATCCTCGCAGGCATCGTCTACCTCATCCTCCGGAAACCCCTCGGCAAGCGGTTCCGGAACCGGAAGGCCGATCTGGTGCAGGCCATCGAGGAGGCCCGGGCGGCCAAGTCCGAAGCCGAGGCCGTCGCCGTGAAGGCCCGGGAGAAGATGGCCGCCATCGACGCGGAGATGGCGCGGCTCCGCGAGGAAATCATCGGCGCGGGGGAGGCCGAGAGCGCTCAGCTGGTCGGGGAGGCCGAGGCCCGGTCCAAACGGCTGGTCGAGGACACCCGGGCGCTGGTGGACAGCGAGGTGGCCCGGATCGCCCAGGGGATCCGGGAGGAGGTGGTGGCGGAGATCATCGCGGAGGCCCGGCGGCTGATCCGGGATCGCATTACGGCGGCGGATCACGCGCGCCTCTACGACGAGTATCTGAACGAGATGGCCGAGGTGAACGACGCGTCCCTCGACAAGCGGTAGGAGGAGTCGGTTGCGATGACCATGGGAAGTGTTGCCAGACGATACGCCGCGGCCCTCTTCGCCATCGGCGAGGAGCAGGGGAACCTCCTCGGCGTGCTCAACAACGTCCAGGGGCTGGCCGAGGCCTTCCAGAAGAGCGTCGAGCTCCGGGAGGTGATAGCCAACCCCCTCGTCAAGCGGACGACCCGGCGCAAGATCCTGATGGAGATCGCCTCCCGGCTCGGCGTGCAGGAGGTGGTGCGGAACTTCGCGAACCTCCTCTTCGACAAGTCCCGGATGGACATGCTGCCCGCCATCGCGCGGGAGCTGACGGTCCTCTCGGACGAGAGGCGGGGTCGAATCCGGGCGGAGGTCACCTCCGCCGTAGCCATCGACGACAAGGTACTGAGCTCACTCAAGTCCGCCCTGGAGCGGTTGACCGGTAAGGTGGTGGTGATGAGCCGGCGGGAGGATCCGTCGCTCCTCGGGGGGATGGTGACGCGGGTGCAGGACATGATGTTCGACGGCTCCCTCAAGCGGCACCTGGAGTCTATCGGGGAGCAGATGCGGGGACACGCCTGAGGAATTCAGCGGCGCCCAACCGGGCGCGGGTGGTGAGACGTGCAGCTTCGAGCAGAAGAGATCAGCAGGATTATCAAGCAACAGATCGAGCAGTACGACCGCAAGGTGGAGGTCATGGAGACCGGCACCGTGCTCACCGTAGGGGATGGCATCGCGCGGGTCTACGGGCTGGACGGCGCCATGGCCGGGGAGCTGCTCGAGTTCCCCGGGGAGGTGATGGGGATGGCCCTGAACCTCGAGGAGGACAACGTCGGCGTGGTGCTCTTCGGCGAGGACGACAAGCTCAGCGAGGGCGATATCGTCAAGCGCACCGGACGCATCGCCGACGTGCCCGTGGGCAAGGCCCTGCTGGGCCGGGTGGTGAACGCCCTGGGGCAACCCATCGACGGCAAGGGCCCCATCCAGGGGGGCGAGCGGCGGCGCATCGAGCTCAAGGCGCCGGGCATCGTCCAGCGGCAGCCGGTGCGTGAGCCCCTCCAGACGGGCATCAAGGCCATCGACTCGATGATCCCCATCGGCCGGGGCCAGCGGGAGCTCATCCTGGGGGACCGGGGGATCGGCAAGACCGCCATCGCCATCGACACCATCCTCAACCAGAAGAACACCGACGTCCACTGCATCTACGTGGCCATCGGCCAGAAGCAGTCCACAGTGGCCCGCATCGTGGCCCGGCTGGAGGCGGAGGGGGCCATGGAGTACTCCACGGTGATCTCCGCCGGGGCCTCGGAGATGGCGCCGCTGCAGTTCATCGCCCCGTACTCGGGCGCCACCATGGGGGAGTACTACCGGGACAACGGCATGCACGCCCTCGTGGTGTACGACGACCTCTCCAAGCAGGCCGTGGCCTACCGGCAGCTGTCGCTCCTCTTGCGGCGGCCGCCGGGGCGGGAGGCGTTCCCCGGGGATGTGTTCAACCTGCATAGCCGGCTCCTGGAGCGGGCGGCCAAGATGAGCGACGAGCTCGGGGGCGGATCGCTGACCGCGCTCCCCTTCATCGAGACTCAGGCCGGGGACGTGTCCGCCTACATCCCCACCAATGTCATTTCCATTACGGACGGCCAGATCTATCTCGAGCCCGATCTCTTCTACTCGGGCCAGCGCCCCGCCATCAACGTGGGCATCTCGGTCTCCCGGGTGGGGGGCAACGCCCAGAACAAGGCCATGAAGAAGGTGGCCGGGTCGCTGCGCCTCGACATGGCCCGGTACCGCTCCATGAAGGCGTTCGCCCAGTTCGCGTCGGATCTGGACGCGGCGACGAGGGCCCAGCTGGAGCGGGGGAAGCGGCTGGAGGAGCTCCTCAACCAGCCCCAGTACGCCCCCATCGACGTGGGCAAGCAGATCCTCGCCATCTTTGCGGGCATCAACGGCTACCTCGACGACTACCCGCCGGAGGCGGTCTCGCGGTACGAGCAGGCGCTCTACAAATACGTGGACGAGGAGCACCCCGACGCGATCCGGCTGGTCAACGAGAAGAAGGTGCTGGACGAGGAAGTGGAGACCGCATTCGAGAAGGCCCTGGACGGCTTCAAGGCCGTGTTCAAGGTGTAGCGCGATGGCCAACCTCAAGGTCATCCGGCGGCGGATCCAGAGCGTCCAGAACACGCAGAAGATCACCCGCGCCATGAAGATGGTCTCCGCGGCCAAGCTGCGGCGGGCCCAGGAGGCGGCCACCGGCTTCCGGCAGTACGCCGATCTCACGGCCTCCATCCTTCGGGAGGTCGCCGCCAACCTCGAGGAGACCCGGCAGCCCCTCCTGGAGAACCGGCCGGTGGAGCGCGCCCTCATCCTCGTGCTCACGTCGGACCGGGGGCTCTGCGGCGCCTTCAACGGCAACCTCTGCCGGGAGGTGGAGCAGCGGATCTGGAGGGCGGATCCGAAGCCCGCCCTCGCGGTCATCGGCCGAAAAGGGGGCGACTTCTTCAGGCGGCGGGACGTGGACATCCACACCACCTTCCGCGGGGTGTACGACGCACCGGGGTGGGAGATATCCCAGAGCATCGCTCACACCCTCTCCGAGCTGTTCGTCAACGGGGAGGTGGACCGGATCGATCTCGCGTTCAACGAGTTCGTCTCGGTGATGAAGCAGCAGCCTGCGGTGCGGCCGCTGCTCCCCATCGTTTTGGAGAAGACCGAGGGCGTCACCGAGGTCAAGGACGCGGCCCCGGGGCCCGCGGGTTACACCTTCGAGCCGGGGCGGGAGGCGCTGCTGTCGCTGCTGCTCCCCAAGTACCTGGTGGTGCAGGTCTACCGGGCGCTCCTCGAGTCCGTGGCCGCGGAGCACGCGGCCCGGATGGCGGCCATGGACGCCGCCACCAACAACGCGGGGGACATGATCGACCACCTCACGCTGCAGTACAACCGGGCGCGGCAGAGCGCCATCACCAAGGAACTGATGGATATCGTCGGCGGCTCCGAGGCGCTGAGCGAGTAACCTACGTTTGGAGTAACCATGGCCAAGGAACAGATCGGACACATCTCTCAGGTTATCGGACCGGTGGTGGACGTGCAGTTCGACGAAGAGGACCTGCCCACCATCAACACCGCCCTCGAGGTCACCAACCCGGGGATCAGCGACAAGCAGTGGAACCTGGTGCTCGAGGTGGCCCAGCACCTGGGGGAGCGGGTGGTGCGCACGGTGGCCATGGACAGCACCGACGGCCTGGTGCGGGGCATGGACGTGAGGAACACGGGCCACCCCATCCAGATGCCCGTGGGGGAGGCGTGCCTCGGCCGCATCCTCAACGTGGTGGGCCAGCCCGTGGACGAGAAGGGGCCGGTGACGAGCGAGCACTACATGCCCATCCACCGGGAGGCGCCGGAGTTCGTGGAGCAGGACACCAAGGTGGAGGTGTTCGAGACCGGCATCAAGGTGGTGGACCTCCTCGCCCCCTACCGAAAGGGCGGCAAGATCGGGCTGTTCGGCGGTGCCGGCGTGGGCAAGACCGTGCTCATTATGGAGCTCATCAACAACGTGGCCAAGAAGCACGGCGGCGTGTCGTGCTTCGCCGGGGTGGGGGAGCGGACCCGCGAGGGCAACGACCTGATGCGGGAGATGCAGGAGTCCAAGCTCGGCTCCGGCGAGTCGGTGCTCTCCAAGACCGCCCTCATCTACGGCCAGAGGAACGAGCCCCCGGGGGCGCGGCTCCGGGTGGCGCTCTCGGCCCTCACCGTGGCGGAGCACTTCCGGGACGTGCAGGGGCAGGACGTGCTGCTGTTCATCGACAACATCTTCCGGTTCACCCAGGCGGGCTCCGAGGTGTCGGCGCTCCTCGGCCGCATGCCCTCCGCCGTGGGGTACCAGCCGACCCTCGCCACCGAGATGGGGGAGCTCCAGGAGCGCATCACGTCGACGACAAAAGGCTCCATCACCTCGGTGCAGGCCATCTACGTCCCGGCGGACGACCTCACCGACCCGGCGCCGGCCACGGCCTTCTCCCACCTGGACGCGACCACGGTGCTCTCCAGGGAGATCTCCAACCTCGGCATCTACCCGGCGGTGGATCCCCTCGACTCGACGTCCATTCTGCTGGACCCGGCGGTCATCGGAGACGAGCACTACGGCGTGGCCCGGGAGGTGCAGCAAACGCTGCAGAAGTACAAAGACCTCCAGGACATCATCGCGATCCTGGGAATGGACGAGCTCTCGGAAGAAGACAAGCTCGTCGTGGCGCGGGCGAGAAGGATGCAACAGTTCCTGTCGCAACCGTTCTTCGTGGCCGAGCAGTTCACCGGCTTCAAGGGGCAGTACGTGGAGCTGGCCGACACCATCAAGGGGTTCCAGTCCATCCTCGCCGGAGAGATGGACGACGTGCCCGAGCAGGCCTTCTGGATGTGCGGGCCGATAGAGATGGTGAGAGAGAAAGCCGAGAAGATGGCCGCCATGGCCAAGAAGAAGAGCGCGTAAAATGGGCAAGACCCTGAACCTCAAGGTGGTCACGCCCAACGGCCCGGTGGTGGAGAAGGACGTCGAGTCCTTCACCGCGAGATCCACCGAGGGGGAGTTCTGCGTGCTCCCAGGGCACGCGTTGCTGCTCACCTCGATCGCCGCCGGTCGGATGATCGTCAAGGCCGATGAAAAAGACCAGACCTACGCTTTGGACACCGGTTTTCTGGAGGCCGGTCCCGAGCATATCCATGTTATCACCGACCACTGCCAGGCGGCCGGGGATGTGGATACTGATTCGGTGAAGGAAGAGATCGCCGAGATCGAGAAGCAGCTCGAGGACGACGGGCTGGACTCCGCAGCTCAAGAAGAGCTGAAGAGAAAGCTCGGCTGGGCCGAGGCGCGGTTGGGGGTGGCCGGGTAAGCCCGCGCCGCCACAACAGGAATTCGAATTCGACTATTGACGGGAGTGGGCTCACCAGATGACGAAGTCGGTGCACGTGCACCGGTGTATCTTTTTGAAAACAAACCATAAAATATTGAAGGATTCTTGCTGCTATCAAAGCCGTCGGAGAGAAGAACGGTTAGTGAAAGCGAATGATGTTTGGCGTGGAAGGTCAGATTTTTGACGATGCAGAAGAAAGCAGAGGCGATCGGCTCTTGGATTTGATCGCTCACGTGTCAACGAAAAGGGCGCTCATTTGTCCTACCCATTCTGCAAAAACGATCGTTCCCGAAAACAATGGAGAATGCCAATTTTTGTTTGATATCAAACGGGTATGATCAGCGCGGGACGGTGCAGCTTGTGTAAAACGGACACAGACATCACGGTCCGTTGTCGCGAGACACAAGGTGTATCGTCCTGCGCTGAACCGCAC
>JBNLED010000244.1:0-6179 GCA_050304755.1 Polyangia bacterium
CCGCCAAAGCGCCGTCCCGAGCCCCAGGCGTCCGAAGGTTGTACACCCCGACCCCCAGCGCCAGCAGGAGCGCCGCGGCCAGGGGGGCGAGCCAGGCGACCCGTGGCCACTCGAGGAGGCGTCCGATGGGCCCCTCATGAGATCCGAGGTCTTTCTTCGCGGCGGTGATTTCCGCCGTGAACACTTCCACAGGATGCTCCTCGAGGAAGGCCTCTCGGCCACTTCGGAGCTCGCTGATTCTGGCGAGGCACTGCGCGCACCGTTCGAAGTGACGTCTATCGTCGGCCGAGACCGCAGGATTATCGGGAGGGCCGAAGGCGAACCGCTCCAGCCGCCGGACGCCGGGGTGCGAATCCATGGGGTGAGCGTCGGTGGTTTTCGTCGTCATGATTTCTCCCTCCTGTCGGGGGCGTCCGGGTCCCGCATTCGCCGGACGAGCTCCTTGAACCGGGCCAGCCTTTTTTTGACCGTCTTTCGTGAGCACCCCATCTCCCGGGCCACCTCGTCCTGGGTCATCCCATCGAGGTAATAAAGGATGGCGATTCGGGAGTCCTTGGGCCTCGCCGACCGGACAATCCGCCGGACGGCGAGACCCAGGAGGAGCGACCCGGTGGACGGGTTGTCCACGGAGGGTTCCCGGTTTCGCCGACCCCACTCCCCCACGAGCTCCACCCGGCGGCCCTTTCTGATCACGTCGATGCAGTGCCGGTCCGCGATGCGATAGAGCCAGCCCAGGGGATCCCGCCCGTCGAAGGTGTGCCCGTAGCGCATCACCCGGACAAAGACGTTCTGGAGGGCGTCATCCGCGTCGCTCGGGTTTCCGAGCATCCTGGCGCACCGCCTGTGGACCGCGTATCCGTACATCCGGTAGAGCTCCTGGAGTTGCTGTGTATCCAAAACGATCTTCCGATTACGTCGCCTATAACATCCCGCCCATGCCGCACAGATCGAGCCACTCCGGGGGCAGCTGGCCCTCATCCGTGTAGCAGGCGAAGCCGCTGTAGATGTGGATGACGCACGGGTTCGAAGGATCCGCCGCCTGCACCTCCCACTCCCGGTAGATCTCCTCCGCCGTCATCCCCCATTCGGCCACCGCGCACATGCCCGTGGCGCTCGTCGGGGCCGGGCCGTTGAAGTCAATCTGATACTCGATATCGGTGCACTGCAGGCTGGCCAGCCCCACGTCCCCGCCGGACGCCTCGATGGGCATCAGCGGGAGGGACTGGTCCGCGTCGACGGTCCGGACACCGTCGCCGTCATCGATGACCAGGCTGAACCCCTTCTTCGGGGCGTACATGAACATGTCCTTGACGAACTGGGGCTCGTTCTCGCTGAAGAAGACGATTTTACCGTAGTAGTAGGCGTCTTCCGATTCGAGCAGGGAGGCCGACAGCAGGCGATCCTCGGTATGGCCGGAGTTGCCCTTGTCGAACCGTTGGTTCCCGTTCTTGTCCGAGAACGCCACGACGATCCCCTCCGCCATCCAGCCCTTGCCGTCGATCGCCGAGAGGTCCACCCGGGCCGCCTGGGGGGGCAGCTCGTAGATGGGGAGGGAGAACTCCACCAGGGATTTGGACTTGTACTCCGTCGCCACGAGAGACCAGACGTCACCGGCGCTCTCCTCGCACACCGCCGTCTGGTGTGGCGCGAGGGTGCCGTCACAGACCACCTCGTCTTCCGCGTCCCCCTCGAAATCGGGACACGCGGACTCCTGTTCGGTCAGGGGCGGGTCCTCCTCGGGTTCCGGGGCGGCCTCCGGGTCATCCGCGTAGGGGTCCGGCTCCCCCGGGTCGTCGATATTGACGAACATCATCACCCCGTCCTCGGGGGCGTCGATCCACGCCACCGCGATGGAGATGGGGCCGTCCACTGACCCGGGCTCCGCGATGGAGAGGGTGCCGTTGATCTCGGCGAGGGCGGTCCCTTCGTGGGAGCTGTCCACGAGCCCGTCGCAGCCCATACAAAGGACGCCGATCATCAGTAGCGCGCGCAGAGTCTTCATCTTCTTCAATCCGTTCATCTTTGCCTCCATTCATTTAGCAGCATCCGGCGAACTTTTCACCGGGTTACAGCTTCACAACCGCGCGACCCTTGAAAAACGGCACCCCCCTTCGAGATTTTTTTTTGTAAGGTCGCCCGCCGGCTGGATGTTCGTCAAGGCCGATGAGAAAGACCAGACCGACACCCTGGACACCGGTATATTGGAGGCAGGACCCGAGCATATTTATGTGAACACCGACCACTGCCAGGCCGCCGAGGATGTGGAAACTGATTCCGTGTAGAAAGAGATCGCCGAGATCGAGTTCCTTCGGGGCCGCGCCCTTTTTTTATCGCGGCGCTTCCGTCGCCTCTCGAGGCGCGGCGTAGAGCTCCGCGTACCCGGGCTCGGCCATGAGGGCGAGGTTGCACCCGTCGAAGAAGGTTACCCCTTCGTAGGTGCTCGAGCCCGTCAGGGGGAGGGACTCCAGGAGCTCCCCCGTGTCCGGCGCCACCCGCATGAGAACCGAGGACTCCTGGCTCAGCACCAGCAGCGTATCGCTCGAGACGTCGTAGGTCATCCCGGCGAGATCGGTGGCCGCGGGGGCGAAGATCTCCTCGGCGTCCCACGGCTCCCTGACCTCGAGGGATCCGTCCGGCGCGCTGTGGGTGCCGTAGGGCGGATCGGAGGGCTCGAAGTCGAAGTCGAGGACGCGCATGGGCCGGTACTCCTGGCAGACGAAGAGCCGCCCCGGACCGCTCCCCGCCGGGGGCCGATAGGCGATGCCCTCGAAGCCGGCGTTGCTCGTGGGCGGCGGAGCCGACGGGACGTAGATCGCCGTGGTGTCGGCCGCGCCGTCGACGACGGTGGTGTCCCCGTCGATTTCCACGACATAGACCGTGTTGATTTCGGTGGTGATGGCGAACCGGTTGTCGCCGAGGTAGACGATCCCCTCGGTATCGAAGTCCATATTGATGAGCGAGAGGGTGCGGATCGGATTCTGCAGCGCGCTGTCATACTCCCACATCGTCTCCATGAGGTTCGCCACGATGAAAAAGGTACCGGTGTCCGCGCTCCAGGCGATGCCGGATCCCTGGGAGGGGATGTCCTCCAGGCGGCTCTCGAAGTATCGCTCATAGGCGCCGAGCGGCGGACACGCTTCGCCATCCCCGGACCCGGTGTCCGCCTCTTCTGTCGGGACGTCCGTGAGCGTGTCCCGATCGGGCGATGGTTCCGTGGCGGTCTCGGTATCCGTCGTGGTATCCCCATCCGTATCTGTATCCGTATCCACGTCCGAGTCGGCGTCGCCATCCGCATCGGCGTCGCCATCCGTGTCGGCGTCCGTATCTGTGTCGGCGTCTGTATCTGTGTCGGCGTCCGTATCCGCGTCGGTATCGGTGTCCGCGTCGGTATCCGAGTCGCTGTCCGTATCCGCGTCGGTATCGGTATCCGAATCGGTGTCCGTATCCGCGTCGGCGTCCGTATCCGCGTCGGTATCGGTATCCGCGTCGGCGTCCGTGTCCGCGTCGGTATCGGTATCCGCGTCGGCGTCCGTGTCCGCGTCGGTGTCACCATCCGTGCCGTCGGTTTCGATCTTTGTCCCGCTCGGATCGGCCTCCCCCGCGTCGTGCTGGTGCGTCTTGTCACCGCAACCGACGGCTGAAAACAGAACACCTGCGATAACCCATTTGTAGTGTTGCATGTTCCATCCCACGAGAAAGAGGTTCCTCTCCGGGCCTATTGAGGTAGTGTTTTCAGGAGGGGATTCATGACACAAAAAGAGAAAAAAATTCAGCGAGCCCGCTTGGGTCATCGACGAAGGCGGAGATCCCGCGCATCGAGAGACAGCGTTCGAGCTGAGCAGGGGGCTCGTGGGCACGGGGAACCGGGCGGGTCAGGGAATCGCGGCGTCGATCGAGAGCTTGATGGCCACATCGTCCTTGATGAGGTTGTCGGGCATCCCGGGGTAGACGATGCCGAAGTCCTTTCGGTTGATCGTGAACTCACCGGACACGGACACCTTCTTTTGGGACAGGTCGATCCTGGCCGGAATGGCGAGGGGCTTCTTGACGCCGTGGAGCGTGAGCTCCCCCCTCACCGTGTGGGTCGCCCCCCCGTCGCCCCCCTCGGTGACGTCGGTCGAGACGAAGGTCGCCTTGGGGAACTTCTCCACATCAAAGAAGTCCGGGCTCTTCAGGTGCCCGTCGAGCTTCTCGTTGTCCGTCTTCACCGACGCCAGATCGATCGCCACCGAGATGGTCGCGGTGAGGGGGTCCCCGTTCTTGTAGTCGATGGTGCCCGAGAAGGCGTGGAAGGCGCCCTCGTGGCTGCCGATCATCTTGGCCCCCACGAACCCCACCTTCGCGTTCTCGGGGGTGAGCACCAACCGGCCGGACGACGGTTCGGGCGCCTCGGCCTCGGGGCGGGCCACCTCCTGGGCCCGCGCGGCGGCCTTCGGGGTCGCTTCGGTTTTCGGTTCACTGCACGCGGCGAGGAGGATCGTCGCGCTCGCGAACATGACGAAATTCACTTTTTTCATGGTTGTCTCCTTACACTTCATAACAGGTCAGCCCGGTCCTTCTCCAGACGCCCCCACGCCGAGCTTGCGACACAGCGCTCTCAGCGCCTTCAGCTCTTTCGGGGTCAGCGTCGCCATGGCCTCCCGGACACAGGCCGCATGGCGCGGAAACTGCTTCTCTATTTTCTCTCGCCCGGAGGGGGTGAGGGATATTTCGGTCACCCGCCGGTCCGTCTCGGACCGCTCCTTTTGCACGAGCCCCGCCCTGACCAGGTTGTCGATGACCATGACCAGGTTGCCGGGGCTGCGGAGGATCTTCTTCGCCAGCGCTTTCTGGGTCAGCGGTCCCAGATGGAGCAGCGCCTCCAACACGCCGAACTGGGAGGCGGTCAAATCGCCGAACGCCGACGCGGTGGTCAACCGCTGCATCACCGAGGACTGGGCCCGCATCAGTGCGATGAATGCGTCGAGGGACGCCACCTGCTTCCCGTTGCCCCTGAATTTTGTTCCCATGCCGTTGGTCCTCCTGATTTAATTCGATGTTAAAACATTTTATATCGATTTCAAGCGTCGGCGCGTCGTTTTTCGCCGGCTCGGCGCGCCGTCGGGGGCGCCACCCCCCCCTGTATGTGCGGGAGAATCCGAGAAACTACATGCCTGAGAGCTTGTCCGATCGGTCCGATCGGCCCGATCCGCCTGATGGCTGAGCGCAATCGAGAAAAAAATCAGAAATTTCGGTTGAGCAGGGCCGAGGCGAGCTCTTCGATGACCGGGAGAATGTCAGGGGCGATGCCCTCGACGGTTCGAAGGGCGTCGAGCCCCTGGGCGGTGTGGGAGATCGCGTGGTCTCGGACCTCTTCGATGACGCCGGAGTCGATGATGATGTCGGAGATGGCGGGAGCCAGCCGCGGATCCTCTTCGACGACGAGACGGGACAGGAGCTCCCTGAGCTTCGCGGAGTGCCGCGCCGCCAGGATGACCGGGAGGGTCATCTTGCCCTCGCTGATATCGCTCAGGAGGCTCTTGCCGAGGGCGCTCTCCTCGGCGGAAAAATCGAGGATGTCGTCCATCAGCTGGAACGCCACCCCCACGTGCCACCCGAAATCGCCGATCCGGGTACAGCGATCCGCTTCTGCGCCCGCCGCGAGGGCGCCGCAATAGACGGACCAGTGGAACAGGCTGGCGGTCTTTCCCTCGATAATCCGGTAGTAGTCGGCCTCCGTGCTCATGACCGAGCCCCGCCGTTCCAGCTGGGTGAGCTCCCCGTTGACGAGCTGCTTCAGGGTCCAGACAAAGGGGGGCATGAACGCCGGCCCCCGGCTGGCCACCAGCTCGATGGTCTTGATCAGCAGATAGTCTCCGCCGAGCACGGAGAGGGCGTTGCCGAAGACCACCCGGGCGGTCGGGCGCCCCCGGCGCGTCTCCCCTTCGTCGATGACATCGTCGTGGAGGAGCGTCGCGTTGTGGAGCAACTCGCAGGTGGTGGCGAGATCGATGGGCAGGGTCCCCTCCCCGCCGAGCGCGCGGAAGGCGAGCAGGCACAGGATAGGCCGGACGTGTTTCCCCCCGGATCCGATGATATGACGGGTGACCTCCTCGAGCTCTCCCGGAGCCGCTTCGCAGGCCGACACGAGCAACCCCTCGAGCTCGGCGATGTCCTCCCCCACCAGGCTGGCGGCGTCC
>JBNLED010000245.1:0-13075 GCA_050304755.1 Polyangia bacterium
AACGACAACACACAAAGTTTGTCGCTTCTCAACGAGAAAGTGAGGAAAGCCTGGTACAAGTGGCTCAACCGCCGGAGCCACCGGTCGCGAATAAACTGGGATCGGTTCAATGACCTCTTGAGGGATTTTCCGCTTCCAGAACCGCGAGTCTATGTAGATTTGTGGCGTTCTCCATGAGCCGTGTCAACGGAGGAGCCGTATGGTCGAATTGTCCACGTACGGATCTGGCGAGAGCCGGGGCTGGGAAACTGGCCCCGGCTACTCTACAACAGTCCAGTTCAGCTCCTGATGTCAAAGGCTCCGTGCGGCCACTGCTGACGCACCTTGACGCGTTTCCTTGCCGATCTATTGGGATTTCAAGGTACAAAGAAAAGAGAATCGATGATACGGTAGATAATCATGGAACGGCCCATTCAGCCCATCAACAGAATCATCACCCTGTGTCTCAACCCGACCTTACAGAAAACGCTTCTCTATTCCCGAATCGACGACGGTCGCGTCAACAGAACCGACCGCGCCCTGACCGACGCTTCCGGAAAAGGGGTCAACGTCAGCCGCGTTCTCACCCAGCTCGCCATTCCCAACATTCATTTGAGCCATGTTGGCGGTTCATACGCTTCTCTCTTTGCCGACCTCTGTCAGCGGGAGGGAATCGAAACCAGCCTCGTGGATTCGGACAGTGAGATTCGCTGGTGTACGACGTTGGTCTGCACCGAGGCCGGCATGACAACGGAGTTGGTCGAGGAGGCGAGGACCGTCGGCGTCGAAACCCCGCGAGCCATCCTGAATCGACTCGAGGAGATCATCACCCCCCAAGACGTTCTCGTGATTAGCGGGAGCAAGGCGCCCGGATACCCCTCGTGTTTCTATGCCGAGCTGCTCGGACAATTTCCCGGCGTTCGCGTGATCGCCGATTATCGGGGAGAAGATCTGGTTCAAAGCCTGTCTCATCGACCTTGGATCATCAAGCCGAACATCGATGAATTCGCGTCGACTTTTTTCCCTTCCGAAACGCCCCCTGACCCATCGGCGCTGGAAGAGAAGATACTCGCACTGGACGCGGAATTCGACTGTCGTGTGATTCTGACAAGAGGAAGAGAGCCCACGCTCTACAGCCTCAATCAACGGATCAATCAGTGCGGGATACCGCAGGTCGACGTGCTGAATACGACTGGCTGCGGCGACAGCTTCACCGCAGGCTTGGCTGCCGCGCTCTACGGCAAAAAAGAGCTGCCGGCGGCGATCGCCTATGGAAACGAGATTGCCGCGAGAGCTGCGGCGACGGCCCGGCCAGCGTCTCTGATCTAGTTTCGGGATGGAAACGAAACGGGTGCAGTATCACCAAGCCACAGATCGAGGAGCGGAAATTCGATGAAGACGTTCAACAGGGAGTTCATCGATGGCCGCATCGACAATCTCCTCTGCCACGCCGCACCGGTTCTGATGGCCGACGGCAGGAAACGGGCCGACAATTCCGAATACCCGAGCCGCGTGGACGAGATCCGCAACTTTGTCGAAGAGAGACGCTCTTTCATCCTTGGCGAGTACCTCGATGACGACCTCAAACAGAGGGTGTTCTACGAGGCCTCAATGGACATCGGCGATAGGGTGACTCTTGACAAGTCCCCGAGCGCGAACCGCGAGGGCGAATATTCTGTCGATCCGCCAGTCATCCTGTTATTCTGGAATGGAGAGAAGGTTCGGTATGGGCGTGCAGTCACAAAAACAGGCTCTTCTGACAGTGGTGGAGGGGGAGCCCCCTCTCGAGAGGCCGGATGACGGCGTCGATCCCCCCCGGGGCCTCGAGGATATATACCGCCGCTACTCCTCGTACGTGGCGTTTGTCGCGCACCGCCTCATCGGGGTGCCGTCCGACGTGGACGACATCGTCCAGGATGTTTTTATCGACGCGGTGCGCGGCCTACCCCGTCTTAGGGACTCGAAGAACGTGAAGGGCTGGCTGGCCACCATCACCGTGAGGCGGTCCCGGAAATACCTCCGTAAGCGGCGGTTCAGGCAGTTTGTCGGCCTGGACCGCACGCCGAGTTACGAGCACCTCGTGGATTCATCCGCGTCACCGGAGCAACGCGCGATGGTCGCCTCGGTGTACCGCATTCTCGATTCCTTCTCCGCGGACGAGCGCATCGCGTGGACCCTCAAGTACGTGCACGAGCAAAAGGTCAATGAGGTGGCGAGACTCTGTGGCTGCTCCAGGGCCACTGCCCATCGCCGCATCGCGCTGGTGCAGTCGGTCATCAAAGAGGCCATGGATGAGTAGCATGAAAGACCGCCTTTGCGATTTCGGACTTGTCCGCCCCGATTGGAACGAGGCCAGGCAGGCATCGGTCTTCGCCGGAATCGAGAAGACGAAACGACGGCGCGCCCTCACAAGGGCTTTGGCTTCGGGGCTCTGTGTTGTCGCGGGCGGCGTGGCACTGCTCTTGGCGACCCGAACCCCGGACTCCGAGAGTTCTTTGGAGCAGACGGCACAGAGCGCGCGGGCTCACGCGCCGACAGCGATGACAGCGCCGGACGAGACGCAGCCCCCCATCACCATGAGGGATGGCTCCACGGCGACGCCTCTCGACAGCGGGTCGCAGCTCGTCGTGGAGACCATGACCGCCCCCCTGATAGCCATTCGGATTCTGGACGGTGGCGGCCGATTTCAGGTGGTCCCCGACAGCGCACGGGTGTTCGAGGTTCGTTTGAACGAGGTGACGGTAACCGTCATGGGCACCGAGTTCGAGGTCCGCGCCGCCGGCGAGACGGCGTTGGTGTCAGTGCTTGCGGGAGGTGTGCGGGTGACCGGGCCGGGGGGAGAGGATGAACTGCTCGCCGGGGAGGCGCGGCACTATTCGCGGTGGGCGAAGGCCGAGGCGCCGCCGATTCCAGAAGCAGAGCCCATCGCGGAGCACGGTCCCTCCGGGAACGCCAAACCAACGTCTGGGTGGCGCGCCCGGGCGACGAGGGGCGACTTCGAGGGCGCCTCGTCACTGCTCCTCCAGGGCTCCGATGTTCGCGATACCGTGGAAGATCTGCTCCTCGCCGCCGATGCGATGAGACGCTCCCAAAAACCGGCCGAGGCGCTAAAGTACCTGGACCGCATCGTCCAGGGACACCCATCGGATCCCAGGGCGTCGCTAGCGGAGTTCACCCGCGGACGCATTTTACTCCATCAGCTGAACCGCCCGAAGGAGGCGGCGTCTGCGTTTGCCACCGCGCGACGGCTCGCACCGCGAAGCGCGCTGGCCCAGGACGCGTTGGCCAGGGAAGTGGAAGCCCTTCACCGGTCGGGTGACGCGGCGCGCGCGAAAGCGCGGGCCGAAGAGTACGTATCGATCTATCCCGACGGGAGGCGTCTCAATGCGGTCAGGAAATTCGGCAATCTCGGACCGTGAGCACCGCGGAGGACACATCGACGCGAGCCCGCTGCCTGTTGAACGAGCTCTCGCTTCCCTTCGTCGTCTGCCTCGTCACCGCAGCGCACGCTCAGCCCGGGTCGTCGGCCCCGTCCGACGTTGCGCGGCTCACCGACGAGCCCCTACCGGTGATCGTATCGGGCTGTCCGCCGGGCGAGCTCAGCGGCCTTTCGACTATCTTGGCCATCGAGCTGGACGCCCTCTCGGCCCAGACCGCCGAGTGGCTGGAACGGTATCGTCCCGAAGTCCGCTTGCGATGCGATGGAACGATACTGGACGTACAGGTGGTCGATCCCGGGTCCGGCCGGTTCATAGGGCAGCACCTCGACCGCGGCAGCGACCTGAAAAGCGACATGGCGCGATGGGTCTCCCTCACCATCGTAGAGCTCATCGCATCGCGGGCGACAATTCCGGAAAAAAAAAGGGAGCTCGAGCCCACGCCCGAAGAGGCGGTGGAAGCCTCCCGACCGTCACAACCGGTGGCCCCACGCTCGTATCCCAAGCTGGGGCTGGAGGCCCATTTCGCCCTCCACGGCGGAGAGAAGCCGTTTTCCCTGAGCGTGGGTGCCGGGCTCGTCGCCGAGCTCGCGGTGCTCGAGTATCTGGCCCTGGCGGTTGATTTTCAGTACTTCACCGGTAAGACGGACGCGTCGATAGGAAACATCCGAAACGACTCCTTCTCCGGCGCTTTGTTTCTCCTCGGGCGCGCAGCCCATGGGTTGGGGGTCGTCGAGCCCGGTGTCGGTGTCCGGGTCGGCGCCATCGTCTTTCGCGGGGCTCCGGACGATAGCGCGGCGACAGACGGCATGAGGTCGGCCCATCCCTTTGGCGGACCCTGCCTCGCGATGCTGAGCCGTTTCGAGGTTTCGGACGTGCTGAATATCGCCGTCAACGCGGAGGTCGGCTACACCCTCTGGGAGGCGGCCGCCCTGGTCGACGGCAGGGTCGAGCTCGCCCAACGCGGGGTGTGGTTCCTCCTCGGGTTTGGCATCGGAATGGTGCCGGGATGATGTGGGCAAAGCGAGTCTTTTTCGCGGCTGAGCGCCTCGGAGCCCTGAGCGCGCTGTGCTGTCTGGGCGCTCTCGAGTTCGGGTGCGTCACGTCCAGCGGCACCGTGCTCAGGTCGAAAGAGAGCGAGCCCGCCGAGTCGCCTGAGCCGAGTGATTCGGAGACGTCGTCGGAGAGCTCGACCGCGCCGGATACCGCGTCCGCGTCGGATACCGGAGCTCCCACGGGGAGCCGATCCCCCCTCGGCATCATCCCGAGCGCTGTCGAGGACTGGTCGTCCGCGTATCCGTTCATCGACCTGATGAAGCAGTCCAGGGACTGGTACGATTGGGACAACAGCAACAACGATTTCAATGTGGACGACAACGGATGGGTGCGCTCGCTCGGGGCCGGGCAGACCGCGGGGACCGTGTTCCTGACGAACGGGCAGGCGCCTGTGGTGTACGACCGTGTGGTGGTCCGCTACGACGGCCAGGGCACCATCGAATACGATTGGGACGCGGTCAAGGTGGACGAGGAATCGGCACCCGGCAGGGACGTGGTCCGCATCACGTCGGGTGATCATCTGTTGAAGATCACGGACACCGACGCGGACGACTATCTCAGAAACATCTCCATCGTGCCCGAGCCGCTCGAGGGGAACCACGCCGGAGGCCAGGTGTTCAACCCGGTCTGGCTCGACCGCATGCAGGGATTCGGAGCGGTGCGGTTCTCCAAGTGGTCGCGAATCAACGAGTCGCTCCTCGAGAACTGGGAGGAGCGACCCGTCTCCTCGATGAGGACCTGGGCGCCGGGGGGGGTCCCCTACTCCGTGATGATAGCCCTCGCGAACCGCTTGAAGGCCGCCCCATGGCTCACCGTCCCCCATCTGGCCACGGACGACTTCGCGCAACACCTCGCCGCCCTGGTGCGCGACACCCTCGACGACGGCCTCGCAGTGTACATCGAGCATTCCAGCGCGCCGTGGAAACCGGGGACGGCCCAGTACCGATATGCCGTCGAGGCTGGCGCGGTTCGTTGGGGAGAGGCGGAGAACGCCCCCCTGCAATGGCACGCGATGCGGAGCGCACGGTTGTGCGATATTTTCAAGACCGAGGTGTTCGCCGACGCGCCCGAAAGGGTCCACTGCGTGTTGACCGCGCCCATCGAGGCGCCAGATCTAGCGGAAGCGCTCCTGATGTGTCCCGACTGGGTCGAGGAGGAGAGTGGCCGCGCGCCGTGCTACCAGCACGGGATCGACTCGATGGCCGTGTCCGGTTTTTTTCACGGATGTCTCCAGGATGCGCCGTATATCGACGAGATACGCACCTGGCTCGACGATGACGGCGGCATCGCAAAGGGGATGGAACAACTCGCAGACGGCCGCCATCTTCCGGGATGTGAGGACGACCTCGTCTCCCTTGCCGGACGCTATCGTCGGATGGCCGAGGTGGCGGAGCGTTTCGGGCTCGGGCTGCTCGCATTCGAAGGCGGGCAGAATATCACCGCCAACGGCACGGCCTACCAGGAAGACCAGCAGCTCATCGATTTCCACGTCGGTCTGAACCGGGATCCGCGCATGAGCGATCGGTACGAAGAGAACTTCGATTACTGGCGAGCCGCGGGCGGGCACCTGTTCATCCACTTCGTGGAGGCCGAGCCCTACGGCAAGCACGGGAGCTTCGGTGCGCTGGAGCACATCACCCAGGAAACCTCGCCCAAGTGGGAGGCCCTGACGGCGTTCCGAGAGGCCCCCTGCTGGTGGGACGGCTGCTGAATTTTTTGCGACACTTTCCTTTCGAGCCGCCTCTACTGTCTCGAGACCATTTTGCCAAACCGAAAGGATAGTTACATGCGAACAACCTTTAGCTCACTCGTCGCGCCCGGCTTGCTCTTGACACTCCTCGGGCTCGGAGCGTGCACTCCGAGCGATGACCAGACGTTCAGCGAGACGGACACCGGCTCAATCGTTGACGTCGGTTCCGATGGAGACGGGGATACGGACGGGGACACCGACGCCGATACCGACGGCGACGGGGATACGGACGGGGACGCCGACGCCGATACCGATGGGGATGTGGACACCGACGGGGATACGGACACCGACGGGGACGCAGACACGGACACCGACGCTGATGCCGACGGGGATACGGACACCGACGGGGACGCAGATACGGACACCGACGCTGATGCCGACGGGGACATCGATGGGGACGCGGACGCCGATGGAGACGCCGACACAGATACCGACACAGACGGAGACGCCGATACTGGAACCGATACCACGGAGCTGCCGGGGTCTCCCTTCGACATCATGCCCGGGGGCTACATCGTTGCCGGGGAGTGGCACGGGTTTGCGTGGACCTCTCCCGGCGAGGTGCCGGGCACCACCATCAGCCCGGAGGACTATTCGGACTTCACCGGCGAGGAGACCGAGCTCTGCGCCGCCGGATCTCTGCCCCAGGACTGGGACGCGTTCGGGCTCATCGGTCTCAACGTCAACCAGGCCCACGCGGAGGGCGCGCCGCTCTCGAGCTGGACCCCCACACCGGCCCACAACGGCGTCTACGTGGATATCGCCAATCCCGGCGGCTCGATGGTGCGGCTCGCCATCGAGGGTTCGGGCGGCAGGGGTTACTGCACGGAGATCTCGGAGGGCGGCGAGACCGTCTTGTGGGAGGACCTGGTCGAGGATTGTTGGACGACGGGGGGCGCGGCGTACGCCGGCGACCCCATAGAGCGGGCGATGGTATTGTCCCCGGGGGACGCGCGGGAGGCGGTGACATATGATTTTTGTATAAAACAGATGTATCCCGTGAAGAACCAGGTGGACACCGATACCGGCGGCGATGGCGACACGGACGCGGATACCGACGCGGACGGCGACACGGACACCGACACGGACGGCGACTCGGACACCGATGCGGACACCGACGCAGACGGCGACTCGGACACAGATGCCGACAGCGACACAGATACCGATGCCGATGCCGGCATGAAGATAGGAACGAACTTCTGGAACCTCGGGTGGGGGATCTGGGACGATGTCTTCACGTCCGACGCGACCTTCACCGCTGACAGCGATCCCTGGAACCCGGCGTTCGTAGACGAAATCCGGCCTTATGCCGCGCTGAGGTTCATGGATTGGTCCGAGACCAACGGCTCGACGGAGCAGACATGGGACGACCGGACCCCGTTCAACGCCCCGTCGAATCGGCAAAATCCCCTGGCATGGGAGTGGATGGCCGATCTCTGCAACCGCGTCGGCGCGGACATGTGGGTCAACCTGCCGCACCGTTCGAACGCCGACTACAGCTACCAGCTCGCCCTCCTGATCCAGGAACGGCTCGACCCGGGCCTCAAGGTGTACGTGGAATGGTCCAATGAGACCTGGAACACGATGTTCTCTCAGACCGACTACGCCTTTGAGCGGGGCAACGCCCTCGGCCTCGATTCGGACGATTGGAGCGCCGCGTTCAAGTACCACGTATACGACGCGGTCAGGGTGTTCGAGCAGTTCGAGGCCGTGTTCGGCGAGAACAACCCGCGCGTCGTCAAGGTCATCGCCGGTCAGACCGGGAATACCTGGATGACCCAGCTCCATATCGACGCTCTCGGCGACCCGGACATCAACCCCAACGGGGTCACGGCAGACGCCTACGCCACCGCGCCGTACTTCGGACACAGCCTCAACGGCAATGACGGATCGGCCATCACGGCCCTGCGGTCGGCGATGGAGGGCGCCGTCGACGATGTGGCCGGCCAGTCTGCCATCGTCGCCGCGGCCGGTCTCCGTTTTCTCGCGTACGAGGGCGGCCAGCACGTGTATCAGGGAGGGGCGGACGTCATAAACGCCCGAGAGGAGATGTATCAGATTTACATCGACTACTTTGATGGGGTGGCGCCGTATTTCGACCTGTTCATGCACTATCTCCATAACGGACAATGGAACGACGGCGGCGCCTGGGGAGCCGAGGAGTACGTGGGCCAGCCGCTCAGCGAAGCCCACAAGCTGCGGGCCATCTACGATTGGATCGACGCCAACCCGTAGCGACCAGAAAATCCCCACCCGTCAGAAAATCCCCAGAAAATCCTCCCTTGGCGAGCGACGAGTCGGTGGTGGCGCCACTGCGGAGCGGCAAAAACGTGCAACACCTGGGGGCCTCCTGATAGTGGCTCGCCATGATCAGACATGTATTGTCAGGCAGGGTCCGGCCATGGGCGCTCCTTTCGTGGCTCGCGGGGCGGCCGCTTCAACCGGTCTTGATCTCGACGGGGCCGAGGGTGCGGAAGTCCACCTTGCCCAGGCCCATGCCCTCCGCCAGGCCGAGGTACTCGGGCAGCTCCTCCGGCTTGGTGTCGAACAGCTCGAAGGCCCAGGCGTCCAGGGCCACCGGGTCGATGCCCACCGCCACGGTGTTGAGGGCCTTGACGTCCTCCAGGTTGCCGCCGCTCGGCCCCCTCGCCATGAGCACCCGGGTGGCGTCCAGCACGGTGAGGGTGGGGCGCATCAGGGCGGCGAGCTCCGCGATGGAGCGCTGGATATCGTTGTGGAACATCATGCGCATCTTCATGGTGATGCCGATCCAGTTCTTCATGCCGGCCACCACGCCGGTGAGGGTGTGGTGCTTGGCCACCGGAACGTTGATGATCTTGGTGGCCGAGACGAACGGATCCAGGACGTCCCACGCCCCGAGCCGGGGGGAGATCTCCACGGTTCGGTAGGTGCTCTCCTCCGGCGCGATGACCTCGGCGCCGGCCGCCGTGGCGGCCTTGAGGATGCCGCTCAGCTCGAAGCTCCGCCGGGACTCGCTCACCGGGCAGTCGCACACGATGACCCGCCGCGGCTTGGCCTCCCGGCAGGCCCGCACCACCTCCGCCACCACCTCCGGGTGGGTGTTCGCCGCGTGGGCCGGGGTGCGGTCCCAGCCGATGTTCGGCTTGATCACCACCACGTCCCCCGGGGAGAGGAATTGTCCCATACCGCCGATGCGCTTCAGCGCGCTCCTGACGTTGAGCGCCGGGTCCGCGCCCCGGGCGATCACCATCCGAGGCGCCGATGAAGAGAGCGCCACGCGGTGGTCCGGGATGGTGATGTCGGCCTCCCGGCCGAAGCGCCGCTGCCATCCGTACGCCCAATACCCGCCCGCGGCCAGCGCCCCGGAGGCCACCAGGGAGCCCCCGGCGATGAGGGCCCGGCGCCGCGTGATCAGCCGCCTGCGGGGCTGTTCGGATGGTTTGTCTTTGTCTGCGGCATCCCCCTGTGGGTGCCCTCCCTTTTTGTCGTTTTCCGAGCTCATGGGTCTAATTTAGCCGACAAATCCAATAGGCTCCAGCCCGTTTTCGCCTGGCGGGAACAGGTGGACCGGCGGTAGAATGAGACGAACAGCATAGGCGAATGGCGCCGGCAGCGACACAGGAGGAAACCAGATGGCCGAACGGTTTGTCCGCGGATACGCGGTCTCCATCGAGCGGCTCTTCGAATACGTGGGATCGGACAGGTCCACCGGGACTCTCCTGGGGGTCCTCGATCAGGACATCATCGAGGAGGTCGCCGAGACCCTCGAGACAGACACTCTTGGGCTGGAGGCCCTCCTCCAAGAGATCCTCTCCCGCCGGCTGAACGCCGACAGCGCATACGGCTACCTGCGGGTCGCGGAGCTCGTCCTCACTCACCTCGCCCCGCCGCTGGAGCCGGACATCAATATCATCGATACCCACTACCTCCCCAATGATTCGCGGGGCCGCTGGAACCCCGTCCTAGAGGCCCTCGGTCTGCCGAAGCTGGCCGCGCGCTGGGGATCGTCGGACTTTACCTTCCCGTGGCGGCGGAGGCCCAAGGGATGGCGCCGTTCCGCCGAAGGGGATGATGACGCCTGGCCCTCGGTCACCCTGGTAGCTCCGTCCCAGCTGACCGCCCTCCGCGCCGAGCTCGACACCGATTGGGAGAAACGGCTCACCTCCCTGCCGGGCGAACACCTCGCCAAAAAGAAAGACCCCTATGGGGACGATCGGAGAGAAGAGCTCCGCCAAGGGCTCGGGACGCTCCGGGACTGGTTGGATGAGGGCCTGGAAGGACGAGATCTTTCACTGGTGCTCTGGATGGATGGGGATTGTTGATTGTCCTTGAAACAGCAAGGGGTTTGAGGGCGCGTCCTCTTGGTCCTCTCAGTCCTTTGAGTCCTTCTATTAAATGCAATGGTAATGTGGTGTGGCAACGGCGTATCCCTCGGCTAAATTGGCAACCTTCCCTCCGGTAATTAGTTGCCGATGACTTGGACTTGGTCGAAGGCGACGTCGCCCTCGTCTCCGCTGCCCCAGGTATAAAGGCCGGCAATGCCGCTGTTGTCGCTGCTGACGCTGGCACTATCGAACGTGGTCTCGTCGATGATGGGGTAGGCGAAAACAGACTCGCCGCCGATGAACACCCACATCTCGGCGTTGTGCACCTCGACCTGCAGGTTGAACGGAACGTTCGGGGAATAGGGCCGGGTGCTCGAGGACGCCAAGATAGTGTGCGTATCATTCTGGACTCGGTACAGCCTGGCGAAGGAGCGCTGGGAGTCGAGATCGATTTTGTAGTAGAGCGCCTCCCCCTGGTGACGGAACACGAGGCCGAGGCCGTCGTTGTCGCCGGATTCGATATTCGCGCTCACAAAGTAATTGTCCCACTGGGGCCAGCTCCCCGAACTATGCTGCATCAGCATCCGCGTACCGTAGCGGGTGTCTCCGGATTCGCCGTAGATATTGGAGCGCTGGTACAGCACCTGGTCGGCCACGGCCCAATCCGAGGGACCGTTGGTGTCGGCCCCGTCGTCGTCGACGACATGCCAGTCGGGAAGCAGGTTGTCATTGAAATCCTCGTTGACCAGATAGTCGTAGACATCGACAGCGACGGATGAACCGGCCGGAATGAGGGTGTCGTTCTGATCGACCAGCCCGGTGGCGGTGACCGTATAGGATTCACTCTCGTCTAGGATGGCGCCGAGGGTGAGGACGGCACGATAGCGGGTCTCATCCAGCTCGAAGCCTGTGACGGGTATGCCGCCGCCATCGAGGTCGAAGGCCGCGCCGTCCGGCGACGCGATGACCGGCTTCGAGAAGATGACGGTAATTTCGGCGCCGAACCCGTAAGCGCGAAGCAACCGCGGCGCCCCGTCGTACTCCAGCGCGCCGATGTCGGAGTATCCGTAGGAGCCGTCGGTTCTGTACGGATCCTGATACCTCGCGGTGCCGTCGATGTCCGTCGTGGGGGCCAGGGTGTCGTTGCCCCGATCGATGGCGTCGGAGTCGTAGCGCAGCCGGACATCGCCGACACGTGCGTCGAAGAACTGGGGATCGCCGGTGCGGTTGCTGCTCGAGCAGGTGGCGTACTCGATGCCGCCGCAGCCGCCCTGCACCAGGGAGGTGGCGATGGAGACCGAGGCTGTGTCAGCGCTGATGTATACCTGAGACGGCTCGGCCGTGCCCGGATTGGCGTTGGCCCAGAGGATGGTGTTCGCGATGGTGATGTCGCTCTCCTGTCCGATGTAGAGACCGCTGCCCGCGCTATTGGCTCGGTTGAGGGTGATGGTGCTGTTGTAGATCGTGAGCTCCTCGCCGAATACGGCGATGGCGCCGCCCCGGTCGTTGGATCGGTTATTGACGAAGATGCTGTTCGTAATCGTCGAGGTGGAAGGCGGGTTGCTGCTGTCTGATGAGTTGAAGGAGGCGGCGCCGGCCCAGTAGTTGGCGGTGTTGCCGAGAAAACGGCTGTTCGAGATGGTGCAGTCGCAGGTGCGTGACCCGATCCCTCCGCCGTAGCCGGAGTTGTTTTCAAATGTGCTGCCGTCTACCGTGAGCGTGCCGTCGCGGCACAGCACGCCGCCGCCGTTGTTGCTGCCGTTGTTGACGAAATGGCTGTCCGAGATGATGAGCGCACCGTCCTCGACGAACGCGCCCCCCCCTTCGTTGACGCTCTCGTTGCGATCGAATACGCAGCTTGCCACCGTCATGGTCCCGCCACTGAGGCTGAGCCCGCCCCCCGATACGATCGCGTCGTCGGCGTTGCCGCCGGTAATGGTGAACCCATTGAGGGAGCAGCCGTCCGCGCCGGTTAAAACGGTGTAGGCATTGTCCGCGTTCCCGGCGATGCCGAGCTCGCCGCTGATGATGGTTGGGTGCTGCGTGGGATTTCTATCCTCGACGGCGGTCTCATAGCCGCCGAAGCCGCCGTACAGGGTGAGCCCCGGGGAGAGGGAGACCGTCATGCTGCGATCATCGCCGAGAATGGTGGCCACGGTCGGATAGTAGGTGCCCTCGGCAACCCAGATTTGACACCGGCCGGCGGCGGACTCGAAGACCGCTGCCTGGAGGGTGGCCAGAGCGTCGTCCCAGCTCGTGCCGCCGTTGTCATCGTCCCCATCCGTCGCATCGACGAAGACGAGGCATTGATCGCAATCGTCGCCGATCCAGCCTTCGGCGCAGCCGCACAGCCCGCCGGCGCAGGCGCCGTGCGCGTCCGGGCAATCCGCTGTGACGGAGAGCTCGTTGTCGCAGTCGTCAAAAGACGCCACATCTCCGTCGGCGTTACAGGCCTGATAGGCGGGTACGTCAGGTGTGCAATCCGCGTCGGTGTCCGTATTGGTGTCCGTGTCCGAATCGGTGTCGCCGTCGGTGTCCGTATCGGT
>JBNLED010000246.1:0-23624 GCA_050304755.1 Polyangia bacterium
CTTCGGCCCGCGGGATCGGACCGCGGCGCGGCGGTACTACGATCGGGCCTGCGCCCTCGGCCTGTCGACCGCGTGCAACGACCTGGGGGAGATGTGGGCCAGGGGCCTCGGCGGTCCGGCGAGCCTCGAGGAGGCCGCACCCCTGTTCGACCGGGCGTGCCGTCTGGACGGCCTCCTGGGGTGCGCCAACCTGGCGGCGCTTCGGGAGTGGCGCGGCGATCTGCCCGGGGCGAGGAGGCTCCGGGAGCGAGCCTGCTTCAACGGCCACGGGGCGAGCTGCGCCCGCCTCGCCTGGTTCTGGTCCTGGGGATGGGGCGGCCCGAAGGATCTCGCGCGGGCCGCGGTGCTCCTCAGCCAGGCCTGCGATCTCGGGGACGAGGCCGCCTGCGAGCGCCGGGAAGGGGGCGACCGATGAGGCGCAGACGGATCGCCGTCATCGCCATCGCGGTCCTCGCGGCCGCGGCCCTGCTCGTCCGGTTCGTCGTCCTGGAGCAATGGATCGACGCCCGCCTGGCGCGGCTGCAGCAGAAGACGGGCGTCCGGGCGACCTACGAATCCCTGCACCTCTCCCTTCGAAGCCTCACCCTCCGGGGGGTCGCCCTGTACTGGGACGAGGAGCCGACCCCGTCGGCGAAGACCGAGGCGGTGGTCATCGACTTCCGCGACAACGAGGCGCGATGGGCGGACCTTCGCGTCGACAGGAAAGGGGTCCGGGCGGCGCTCCGGGGCAAAATTGGCCTGGACCGGAAGACCTTCGACATCTCCGGGAGCCTCCCGCCGGTCCCCTGCGACACCCTGCTCGGCGCCATGCCGCGGCGGGTCCGGGATCGCCTCGGCGGCGTGAAGCTGACCGGCAACATCGGCGTCGACCTCCGGTTTCGCCTGGACGCCGCCCGCGTTGAGCGCAATCGGTTCGACGCCGACCTCGACAACGGGTGCGCCATCGCCGACTACGGCCGCCTGCCCGCCCCCGACAGCTTCCGCAGGCCCTTCGTATACCGGGCGTACGACAGGGACAAGCGGCCCTTTGAGCGGACTGCGGGCCCTGGCCGGGAGGACTGGGCCGACTTCGACGATATCAGCCGATTCATGCGGGAGGCGGTGATGGAGGCGGAGGACCCGTTGTTCCGGAAGCACGACGGCATCCTGCTCTCCAGGATCGTCACGGCCGCGAGGGTGAACCTCAAGCACGGAGCGTTCCGCTACGGGGCGTCCACCATCACCATGCAGACCGCCAAGAACCTGTTCCTGAGCCGGGAGAAGACCTTCGAGCGGAAGCTGCTGGAGCTCTTCTTCGTCTGGTACCTCGAGTCCAACTTCACCAAGGACGAGATCCTCACGCTCTACCTCAACCTGGCGGAGATGGGCCCGTCGGTGTACGGCGTCAAGGCCGCGTCGCGATACTACTTCGGCGTCCGGCCGAAAGACCTGAGCCTTCGCCAGGCCGCCTTCCTCGCCAAGCTGCTCCCCCGTCCGACAGCCCGGAGCCGGGCCCGCGACCTCAAGAGAGTGCCGCCCGAAGACGCCCGCCGCATCCGCGCCCTCCTCAAGGAGATGCTGGACGCCAAACGGATCACCCGCGCGGAGCACGATGACGCCCTTAAAAAGAAGATATCCTTTAAAAACGCCGGAAAGGCGCCCGGCGCCGCCGAGGCCCCGGAAGGCGACGCCCCCGCGGTCCATGTCCGGAGAGCCTCGAGGCCCAGGCTGCAAAAGCTCCCGCCCCCCCTGTCGAAGCTCGTCTCCAGCCGGAGAGATCGGGGCGGGGACCTCGGCCGACTGGAGGAGTAGATCAGGCCCTTGTACTCCCGAGCAGCGAGGGGTCGGCAGGGAGGCTTCTTTGAGACGCGCCTTGATGTTTTGAGGGTTCCGCCCTATCGTTTGTCGTCGCAGCGCCAAGGCGAGCGGACACTGGAGACAAAAATGACGTCGACTCGAAAACCGATTAAATGGCTGATCGCCGGATTGTTGTTGGGGCTCGTGCTGGGGGGGTGGTTCGGAGTGAATGTCGGAAGGCACAAGCCGATCTGGAGCAACCCGTTTTCAAACGTGACGGTCGGCAAGAAGATCCGTGAAAAGAGCGGGGATATCCTCGAAAAGAGCGGACGGATGCTCGAGAAGAAGGGGCAAACCCTGAAGAAGGGAAGAAGAGAGTAGGCGCCCGATCCCCGGCCGGTTCAACTTCAACGCCAGCGCCCCGCCCCAAGGTCCCCCCCTGAGATGTATCCGGTCCTGACCGCCTGACCGCGGGGCGCCGCCCATTTTCTGTTTGGCAAACGCGGCGAAACAGGGTATCGCTCCCCACCCGCTCCGGTGCGAGGGAACAAGCGATAGAGGAAGCACACCCCCATGATAACCACCACCGACGTCAGCCTCTCATTCGGCGGACAGCTCCTGTTCAAAGAGGTCAACATCAAATTCACCCCCGGCAACTGCTACGGCCTCATCGGCGCCAACGGCTCGGGAAAGTCAACCTTCCTGAAGCTCCTCTCGAAGGAGCTCGAGCCGGACAGGGGTGCGGTGAATGTGGCGAAGGACTGCCGCATCTCCGTGCTGAAGCAGGACCATTTTGCCTTCGAGCAAGAGACGGTTCTGGACACGGTGATGAACGGCAACCCCGAGCTGTTCGAGGTCATGGCCGCCAAGGACGCCCTCTACGCCAAGCCCGACTTCACGGACGAGGACGGCATCGCCGCCGCCGAGCTGGAAGCGCGGTTCGCGGAGATGAACGGCTGGGAGGCGGAGTCCGAGGCGGCCACCCTGCTGGCCGGTCTCTCCATCGGCCCGTCCACCCTGGAGAAGAGGATGGCGGACCTCACCGGCCCGGAGAAGGTCAAGGTCCTGCTGGCCCGCGCCCTGTTCGGCTCGCCGGGGGTCCTGCTCCTCGACGAGCCCACCAACCACCTGGACATCAAGTCCATCGTCTGGCTCGAGAACTTCCTGTACCGGTTCCCCAACACCGTCATCGTCGTCTCCCACGACCGGCACTTCCTCAACAAGGTGTGCACTCACATCGCCGATATCGACTACGGCCAGATCACCGCCTACGCCGGTAACTACATGTTCTGGCGGAAATCGAGCGAGCTGGCCCGGGAGCTCCGCGCCAACCAGAAGAAGAAGGACGAGGAGAAGGCCAAGGAGCTCAAGGCGTTCATCCAGCGATTCAGCGCCAACGCCTCCAAGTCCAAGCAGGCCACCTCCCGGCAGAAGCAGCTCGACCGCCTCTGCCTCGACGATCTCCCCGCGTCGAGCCGCAAGTATCCCTTCGTCGACTTCCGGCCGGCGCGGGAGGCGGGAAAGGATATCCTCCGGGTGGAGAACCTCTGCAAGAGCGTGAACGGCGAGCCGGTGCTCTCGGAGATCACCTTCACGGTCAACAAGGGCGATAAGATCGTCTTCCTGTGCCGTAACGATATCGCGATCAAGACCCTGTTCCAGGTTCTGGTCGAGGAGATCGCTCCTGACAGCGGCCGCTTCACCTGGGGGGTGACCACCACCCAGGCCTACTTCCCCGGCGACAACGCCGCCTACTTCGACGACACCGACATGACGCTCATCGAGTGGCTCGGGCAGTACTCCAGAGACGAGACCGAGTCGTTTCTTCGCGGGTATCTGGGGAAGATGCTCTTCTCCGGAGACGACGCGCTCAAGCGAACGAGCGTCCTCTCGGGCGGGGAGCGGGTGCGCTGCATGCTCGCCCGGATGATGCTCTCCGAGGCCAACGTTTTGCTGCTGGACGAACCCACCAACCACCTGGATCTGGAGAGCATCACCGCGGTGAACGACGGCCTGATTCGTTACCCCGGAACCGTGCTCTTCACCTCGCGGGATCACCAATTCATCGACACCGTGTCCACCCGGATCATCGATCTCGACGACATCGCCGGCAGCGCCGCCGCCGCCTCCTACGACGACTACATCGGCCTCTCCTGAAACCTATCTTATGACTCTTGGGGCATCAGGCGAGATCAGGAACCCCGACCTTGTCTATTGTCCAAAGTCGGGTGAGGAATCTGAATTCTCTCTCAATCGCTTCCTCGCCGCCTTGGTCTGGAGGGCGTCCGGGTAGGTCTGGATGAACCGCTCGAGGGCATCCTGTGGCCGGGCTTGAGGGTGACGGCGCCAGGATTCGCTTCTACAAACCCACGCCGAGCACCAGTCGGGTGACGAAATCGGTATAGAGGGTGAGGAGCTCCTGGCCGAAGAAGTAGTACTCGATGGCGCCGAGGGCCAGGAAGGGGCCGAAGGGCACCTTGGCCTTTCGGAATCGGGGATCGGGATCGTCCAGGTTGTCACCGTCTTCTTCGCGATCGTCCGCCTCGTGATCTCCCTCATCGTCCGCGTCTTCACCCGTCGATTCGCCCTGGGCATCGTTCCCTTCATCCGCGTCGGCGAGCCTCGGCGCCGTCCCCTTCCGACGGCGGTAGAGCACCATCGTCGTTCCCAAGACGAGCCCCTGGAGGGCGGCGGCGAAGAGCGCGAACAGGGCCCCCTCCAGCAGCAGGAAGGATCCGATCATGGCCAGGAGCTTGGGGTCCCCCGCCCCCATGCCCCGTTTGCCCGTGAGCCGCTCGTAGCCGTGGACGAACAGCAAGGAGAGCACGGCGTAGCTCCCGGCGGCCGCCACGACGGTGTCCACCCAGCCGGTGCGCAGCACCAGGCCGTTCACGGCGACACCCACGAGGATTCCGGGGAGGACGATGCTGTCCGGCAGGAGATAGGTATCGAGGTCGATCATGCCGACGGTGACGAGGGCGAGGATGAAGGAGAACCAGATGAAGTATTCGGTCAGGCCGAAGAGGAAGCTCGGCGGATCGGCGAGGAGGGTCATCCGCATGACCCCTACGGAGAGGAGGGCCATGGAGAGCTCCACCAGTGCGTACCTCGGAGAGAAGCGCACCCTGCAGTGGCGGCAGCGTCCCCGGAGCAGCAGGTAGGAGATGACCGGGATGTTGTCGTAGAAGGCCACCGGTTTACCGCAGGACATGCAGTGGGAGGCGGGGCGCACCACCGACTCCTCCCGGGGCCACCGGACGATCACCACGTTGGAGAAGGATCCCCACAGGGCGCCGAAGATTGCGGCGAAACCCATGAACTGCCATTTCGGGATGAAGTCGAGGAGAAGGTCCATTTTCATTGTCCGATTGTACCCCTGTCCACCGAAGCGTCAAAAAATGCGCCCGCGTCCCATACACCCTACCACGGTTGCCCCAAATCGCGTACATTACGGCCCCATGACGACGCAAAAAAAAGAGCGCCCCACGCGGGTCGGCGTCATCTCGGACACCCACGGTCCGCTCTCCGGGCTCGTTCGAAGCGCGCTTCGGGACGTCGACTACATCGTCCACGCGGGGGACATCGTGGGGGCCGGCGTGATCGACGACCTTCGGGGCCTCGGTGAGGTGGTGGCCGTCCGGGGGAACATGGACGGCGTGACCACGGCGGGGGGGCTCCCGTGGACGGCCCACGCGGAGATCGCCGGCAGGTCCTTCTACGTCCTGCACGACCTCTACGAGCTCGACCTGGACCCGGCCGCCGCCGGCATCTCGGTGGTGGTCCACGGGCACACCCACCGGCCGGACATCACCTGGCGGGACGAGGTCCTGTACCTCAACCCCGGCAGCGCCCGGCCGCGGAGCGACGGGACGGCCACCATCGCCCGGGTGACCCTCTCGGGAGATGATATCTCCCCGGAGATCCTGAGGCTGTCCGCATTTTGAAAGCATCACAAGAGGAGAATCAGATGACGAAATCCATTCAGCCCTTCGAGACCATCACCTGGCGGGAGGGGGCCGTGGTCATGATCGATCAGCGCCTCCTGCCCAAGGCGGAGACCTACAACGAGTACCGCACTGTAGCGGAGGTGGCGGACGCCATCGTGACCATGGTGATCCGGGGGGCGCCGGCCATCGGCTGCGCCGCCGCTTACGGGGTGGCGCTGGCCGCCCATGTCGCCGAGGGGGACGCCGCTCGGGTGGAGCGGGAGGTGCTCGCCGCCTGCGACGTGCTGGCGGCCACCCGCCCCACCGCGGTCAACCTCTTCTGGGCGGTGGAGCGGATGAAGGGGGTCCTGGCCGCGTGCCGGGGGGAATCGGCGGAGGCCATCCGCGCCCGGCTGCTCGACGAAGCCAATGATATCCACGCGGACGACGTGGCGCGGTGCCGCGCCATGGGCCGCTTCGGCGCCGAGCTGGTGCCGGACAACGCCACCATCCTCACTCACTGCAACGCCGGCGCCCTGGCCACCGCCGGACACGGCACCGCCCTCGGGGTGATCCGCTCCGCCGTGGAGGCGGGTAAGACGGTGCGGGTGCTGGCGGACGAGACCCGCCCCTTCCTGCAGGGGGCCCGGCTCACCGCCTGGGAGCTCATGCGGGACGGCATCGACGTCACCGTCATCCCGGATGTGGCGGCGGCCTCCCTCATGGCCCGCGGCGAGGTCGATCTGGTGGTGGTGGGGACGGACCGCACCGCCGCCAACGGGGACGTGGCCAACAAGATCGGCACCTACGGCGTGGCCCTGGCGGCCAAGGCCCACGACGTTCCCTTCTACGTGGCCGCCCCCTGGTCCACCATCGACATGGAGACCAAGACCGGCGCCGATATCCCCATCGAGCAGCGGCCCCCCCGGGAGGTGACCCACGTGTTCAGCGAGCGCATCGTGCCCGAGGGGGTCCCGGTACGGAACCCCGCGTTCGACGTCACCCCCGCGGCCCTCGTTACCGCCCTCATCACCGACAGGGGGGTGGCCCGCCCGCCCTACCTCGACTCCCTCGCTGCCATGGCGCTCCGGGGATAACCTGCGAAATGATCACTCATAGAGGATTTCTTCAGTAGCATCAACACCCCGGCTGACGATTCGCGGATCATCAACGCGTCGAACGCGGCGAGCTACGGTCTGGCGAACGGCCAGGTCTACGAGATCATGGTGTTCCCCGCGGAGCGACAGAAGTTCGCCTCCACCTTCAAGCCGACCCTCGACGGGTTCGGGACCGCGCCGAGCCGGTGCACGGGCGACTGACGCGGAGGTCCGTACGATCATCTGAATACACTATAGCCTCGGGAACCCTGAAATGCCGGGGAACCGCACAAAGAGGTGAGGTGGCGCATTGACCGGTCGCGCGGGCCGCGCTAGTCTTCCCAGGTCGACATGAACGAAAACGTATATCGAAGAGGGCATTCTCTGACATGGCTGCTGGCGCTGGCGCTGATCACGGCGGTGAGCGCCGCCCTCTACCTCGCCACCTTCATCATCGACTCCCGCTCGGGGCCGGGGATCGCGTTCCCGGACGTCCTCTTCTCGGACGGCGCCCTGGCGGCCATGGCCAACATGCCGGAGGTCATCGCCGGGGTGCTCGGCATCACCATTACTGTGGTGGCCATCATCGTGGAGCTCGCCGCCAACCGCTACACCCCCCGGGTCACCGATCTGTTCGTCAAGAGCCCCACCAACCTGGCCGTGCTCAGCTTCTTCGTGGTCACCTGCCTCCTCTGCATCTGGGTGGGGCTCACCGGCGGCCAGGAGGGCTTCGTCCCCCGGGTGGGCACGGTCGTGACGGTCTCCGCCATCACCGCGTGCCTGCTGCTGCTGCTCCCGTATTTCGTCTTCGTCTTTCACTTCCTGAACCCCCACAACATCATCGGGTACATGGGGAGCTCCGCCCTCCAGGCCATCACCCGGGGCCGGAGCGTCTCCTTTCACCGCCTGCGCTCCGCCAAGCTGAACGCGGTCAGCGGCATCGAGCAACTGGCGGACGTGGCCCTCAACGCCATCGAGCACAAGGACAAGGGGATCTGCATGCACGCGGTGGACACCCTCGGGCAGCTGAGCCGGGACTACCTGGCCATCAAGTCCGAGATGCCGGCGCCCTGGTTCGCCATGGACGAGGAGCTCGCGGAGAACCCGGACTTCGTCTCCATGCAGCCCGACGTCATCGAGGACATCGAAAAGAAGCGGTACTGGTTCGAGATGAAGGTGCTCCGGCAGTTCCAGATGCTGTACGGCGAGACCCTCAACCGGATGCGGGATATCAACTACCTCATCGCCATCAACACGCGGAAGCTCGCCGAGGAGTCGCTGACGGCGGGGAACCGGCAGACGGCGGCCATCGCGGTGAAGTTCCTCAACACCTATCTCCGCGCCACCCTCAACGGCCGGGACGTCCGGACGGCCTACAACGTGCTGAACCAGTACCGCCTGTTCGCCGAGTTCGCGCTCCGGGCCGGGGCCCACGCGGAGGTCCTGGAGACGGCCCAGCGGTTCAAGTACTACGGCCAGCTGGGCTTCGCCATCGGGATCCCCTTCGTGCTGGAGACCGCCGCGTACGATCTCTGCACCTTGAACGAGCTGGCCTTCGACCTGGACGCCCCCTGCCGCGACGCGCTCCTGGATATCTTCCTGGAGGTGGACAAGGAGGCGGAGGAGGGGCACGAGCTCGAGGCCTCCCTCCGGGGGGTCCGGAAGGCCCAGATCAAGCTGGCGACCTACTACCTCACCAAGGGGGAGGAGGGGCCCGCCCGGGCCATCTTCGAGGATATGAAGGAGGAGGTCCCCAGCCGGCTGGCGTCCATCCGGAAGGAGCTCGAGGGCATCGACACGCCCGATTTCTGGGAGATCAGCGATCGCGGGGTGAACTTCGATTACCTGGAGCCGGATCGCCGAAACATGTTAGAAACTTATTACAGCTGGTTCGAGATAGGAAATGAGACTTGAATAAATCGCCCAGTTGTGTTCCGGTCCCGCTGCTTGATTGATTGGGGAGTACCATGGCCTACAACGTAATCGTGACGGAAAAAGGGGGAAGCCAACAACGGCTCGAGTTCTCCAAGGATTCGGTGCTCATCGGGCGGGTCCACGGGAACGACGTGGTGCTCCCCCGGGGAAACGTGTCGAAGCAGCATTCCAAGCTCCAGCTCACGGACGGCGTGTTCACCGTGACGGATCTGGAGAGCACCAACGGCACCTATATCAACGGACGTCGGATCTTTACCCCCCAGCAGATCACCACCAAGGACAAGATATATGTCGGCGATTTCATCCTCCACGTCGAGTACGGGGAGGCCCAGCCGCCGCAGATTCCCAAGGAGAAGGTCTCCAAACCGGTCGTCACCACCGGGGATAGCGGGAGGGACAGCCCCCCGCCGCCCCCCATCAGCACGAAGAAGGAGGAGATCACCGAGCGGCGGTCGCGCCCCTCCGTGCCCCCCCCCATGCCGCGGACGACGGAGAATCCCACCGAGAAGCGGGTCCCCCTGCCGAGCCCCAGCGCTCCCCCCAAGCGCCCGGTCCAGGGCCGCCCGTCCAAGGACGGCGTTGTTTCGTCGACAAAATCCAAGGTGAAGCCGCCCGCCATTCGAAAGAGCGAGGCACCCACGGTGGGGGGGGTGAAGATCGTCCAGAGCTTGCTCGCCCAGGCGCTCGAGACCCTCACCCTGCCGGAGGGGCTCAAGGGTCGGGTGGATCCGGACACCGCCGCCAGGGCCCGTCAGGTGGTCGGCCGGGGCGTCGACACCTTCGTCGTCGAGAGCGGGGGGGCGCTGACCAAACCCGCCGGAGTGCTCAAGGGGATGGTGTATCGGCGGATCGTCGATCACGGCCCCCTGAGCGGCTGGGTGGAGGATCCCCGGGTCATCAACATCCGGGCCCGCGGCAGGCGGGTCGTTCTCTCGACCATCGGCGGAAAACAGAAGCGCATCGAGGACGGGTTCACGGGGGACGCGCAGCTGCTGGAGGTCATCGACGCGCTGTCGGCCGGGATCGATGTGATGGAGTCCTCTGTCTCGGGAACGCGGCGGTGGTTCACCGAGGAGGGCTACCAGGCGTTCGCCTCGTCGCTTCGCGGCGATCACACGCTCATCATCGACAAGACCGTTGCCTCGGGGCTCGAGGGCGGCGTCTCCGAGGCGGTGGACGATGCCGGGCTCGAGGTCATCCGATCGGCCATCGATTCGGACGCGAAGATCGCCGTGCTGGGCAAGAGCCCCCTCGCGCGGCAGCTCGTCTTCTACCACCTCCTCCATCTGCTTCCGGCGCAGGGCCTCACGGTGGTTCTGGAGCCGCTCCCCTTCCCGTTCAGCGCCGGACGGGAGTGGATCCAGCTGGTCATGGCCCCTGCGTCCTCGGGCGGCGGTGCGCTCTCCCAGGGACTCGCCCTGGAGCCCGGCTGGCTGACGGTGGGCGGCGTGTCCGGCCGGGGGGTCCCCGAGATCATCAGCGCGGCGACCGGGCGGATCGGGCTGATCGCCGATCTGCCACTCAGCGCCCTCGGTCCCATCGATCGGGAGCTCTCCGTGGTGATGACCAGCTCGGGGAGCCCGGTCTCCGCGGGGGAGGCCGCCGCCCTGCTGGAGGAGGCGTTCGATATCATCATCATCGCAAACCGCTCCCGCCTCGGTGAGGTCTATATCAAGGAGATATCGGCCTCCGCCGTCTCCGACGGGCGCTGGGCGCCGAATGCGCTGTTCGACGCGAAGAATCGGAAGTAGCGTCCGCGCCGACGCCGCCGGGGGCGGCGGTGACGGCGAAGGGACTCCTCAGGGAAGGCAATGAACTCTACGGCGAATGTAGACTGGCGGGCCATCGTGGAGCGGGGTATCGAGTCCGACGAGCTCGACTACAAGGCCGCCCAGAACTGGCGGAACCTCAAGCGATCGGAGAAGGCCAAGTTCGTCCGCCACTGCCTGGCGCTGGCCAACACCAAGGGGGGATACATCGTGGTGGGGGTCGGCGAGGACAAGGCGGGGAAGCCCTCCCTCTTCACGGGGCTCAGCGATGACCAGCTCAAGAGCTTCGATCCCACGGACGTGGGCAACTTCATCAACCACCGGGTGGAGCCCCCCATCGACTTCGAAATCGTCCGCCCCGCCATCGACGGCAGGAGCTATGTCATCTTCGTCGTACGCCGGTTCCGGCAGCTCCCCCATGTGTGCACCCAGGCCATCGACGGGGAGCTCTACCAGGGGTGCTTCTATATCCGCACCGCGGACGCCTCCAGCCGGGTGGCCTACCGGGCCAGCGAGATCCACCTCATCGTGCAGCGGGCCCTGCGCAACCAGCGGGAGATCCTGGGGCGGATGCTGCGGGGGCTGCTCTACGAGAAGGGGATGAGCCCCGCCGAGCCCCTCGCGGAGTCGCTCTTCAACGAGGAGCTGCGGCACGCCGAGGGCTTCCTGAGCCGGGGGGGCGGGGGCCTGTTCTCGAAGGGGCCCGCGTTCGAGATCCGCTGCTTCCCCGCCGAGTTCCGCAGGACCGCCTTCACCCTGGCGGATATCCGGAGCGCCGTCCTGGACTCCCTCATCACGTTCCACGACGAGCCCCTGATGACCACGGGGGGCAGCGACGAGACCTACTTCACCAACATCTCCCTGCGCTCCCTCTCCGTCGACAAGGGGGTCTACTTCCAGGCGTTCCGCTCGGGCCTCTTTCACTACGTCTCCGCGGTCGATACATCGAGCGGTCGTATCCCCCGGGACGCCCTCCTCAGGCTGGTGGCGGGGAGCGTCTACTTCATCGGCCACTACTACAACCAGCTCGGCCTCGACGACGAGCTCCTCACCCTCGCCGTCAACCTCAACAACGTCGACGGGGTCTCCATCGGGCTCGACGGTCAGCGGCCGACCGCGCGGCCTCACACCTGCCGGATCTCCACGATCCGCATCGAGCTGGAGCGGAGCGTGGCGGATCTCTTCGCGGGCGCCGCCGAGCACGCGGTCCGGATCCTCCAGGACATCAGCCTTCGCTTCAACCTCCCGGAGGCCCTCATGGCGGACACGGAGACCCTCGTGGCCGACTACCTGGGCCGGCGGTTGTAGGGCCGGCGTCGGTTCCCGCGCAGACGGCGGCGCCTTTATTTGCATTGTATGCCGCCTCGAATTCGGATATGGTTCCCGCCGTTCAACGATTGCGGACGGGCAAGAACGGGTCAGAGGAAACTGCGATGAACTCCAAGAACGATGCGCTGTCGGGGCGGGGCGCCGTCATTTGTATTCCCACTTACAATGAAGCAGAAAACCTCCCCCGCATCGTCCCGGCCGTGCGCGACCGGGTGCCCGAGGCGCATATCCTCGTGGTCGACGACAACTCCCCCGACGGCACGGGGGATATCGCCGATGCCCTCGCCGCCGACAACGATAACGTGCACGCGATCCATCGGCCGGCCAAGGAGGGCCTCGGGAAGGCCTATCTGCAGGCGTTCTCGTGGGCGCTCGAGAGGGACTACCAGTTTATCTTCGAGTTCGACGCGGATTTCTCCCACGACCCCGGGTACCTATCCCCCTTCATCGCGCTGCTCCGGCGGGACGAGGCCGATGTCGTCGTCGGATCGCGGCGCGTCAAGGGGGGCGGCATCGAGAACTGGGAGGCGCACCGGCGCCTCATCTCCTGGGGCGGCAGCCTCTACGCGAAAGTCGTGCTCGGGATGGCCATCCGCGATCTCACCGGCGGCTTCAACGGATTCCGCCGGGAGGCGCTCGAGCGGATCGGTCTTACCGAGGTGACGAGCACGGGGTACTGCTTTCAGATCGAGTTGAAGTACCGGAGCGTGAAGCGGGGGCTGCGGGTCGTCGAGCGGCCCATCGTCTTCCCGGATCGCGTTGCCGGCAAATCGAAGATGGGCGGCGCCATCTTCGCGGAGGCGGTATGGCAGGTCCTCATGTTGCGCCGCAATCGCAGCATTTGAGCCGCAGCGGACGCCGGCGGATAGCGAGGGATATTCACCCATGACGAAAACGGAGGCCGAGCTCGTGGAGGCGCCGACCGGCGGGATGGTGATCGCGCCGGCGGAGGCGCCGCAGGGGGATGCCCCGGACCTCTCCCTCGTCATCCCGACCTGCAACGGCCGGGCTCACCTCGAGGCGCTGCTGGAGCACCTCGTCGCCGTCCTGGCGCGGCGCCTCGAGGACCGCTTCGAGATCATCGTCGTCGACGACGACAGCCCCGACGAGACGGGGCGGATCGCCCTCGCCTTCTCCCAGCGGGATCCGCGGGTCCGGGTGGTACGACACCGCTTTGAAGGCGGCCTCGCCGCCGCGGTGGTCCGGGGATGGCAGGTGGCCCGGGGCGCGGTGCTCGGCGTCATCGAGGGCGACGTCCGGCACCCGCCGGAGAAGATCGCGGCGCTGTGGGACCGGATCGCCGCGGGCGCCCAGCTCGCAGTGGCGAGCCGATACGCCGACGGGGGGGGCATCCGCGGGCGGCGTCTCTCCCGCCGCGTCCTGTCCCGCGGGGCCCGCCTGCTCGGACTCGCCGTGCTGCCGGAGGTCGCCGGTCGCGTCAGCGATCCCCTGAGCGGGTTCTTCCTGGTCCGGCGGAGCGCCATCTGTGAGGTCCGGCTCCGGCCGACGGGAGACCGGATCCTCCTCGAGGTCCTGGCCAGGGGGCGCCGTCGGATCGAGCGGATCGCGGAGGTCGGCTACGTCTTCGAGGAGGGATCAAAAAAGACCCGCGGGACGCCCCTCGGGGGCCTGCGGTTCATCCGGCACCTGATCATCCTGCGCGTCTCCCTCTTTCTGGGCTCCCGGTTCATCCGGTTCTGCATCGTCGGCGGCAGCGGCGTGCTGGTCGACATGTTCGTCCTGTTCCTCCTCAGCGATCCGATCATGCTGGGGTGGGGGTTGACGCGGAGCAAGATCCTCGCCGCCGAGCTGGCCATCTTCAACAACTTCCTGTGGAACGACGCGTGGACCTTCAGCGACCTGACGGACGACCGGCGGACCCTCCACCACAAGCTCCACCGCTTCTGGAAGTTCAACGCGGTCTGCTTCCTTGGCCTCGTCATGAACGTGGTCATCCTCAACATCGCCTTCAACGTCTTCGAGCTCAACCGGTATCTCTCGAACGGCATCGCCATCCTCCTGGTCACCCTGTGGAACTTCTGGATCAACCTGAAGTTCAGCTGGCGGTCCAGCCGGACGTGAGCCCTTCGTCGCGGTCGAAATCGTCGAAAAATCGTAGCGGTTGGGCCTACGTGCCGGCCCGAAAACGCGTCCGCCCGACTACTTGGCGACGCAGGCTTTACCGTTCAGGAAGAAGGTGCCCGGCGCGGGATCGGCGAGGGTGCCGGCGTTGCCCGTGAGGACGAAGGTGCGGCTCCGGCCGGGGCGCAGCTTCTTCTGGAACCTGGGGGTGAGGGTGACGGCGGCGCCGTCCTGCGCCACCCGGGCCCCGAGCGCCCTGCGGATCTCCTGATCCCCCAGGTGGGACCACGACAGGGCCCACGGCTTCAGGGGCTCATCCCCGGTGTGGGTCACCCGGAGGAGGGCCATGAAGTCGCCGGTTTTGGGATGGCGCGCGAGGACCCGGTACGCGACCTTGCAGTCGCCGTAGGGAGCGTCCCCGGCCTCGTCCTGGTCGGCGATGAACGAGGCGATCCATGCCAGGGCCGAGTTCCAGTTGATGGCCAGCTCGTTGGTGGCGTAGGACTCAACGTCGTCCACGTAGCAGAGCTGGGGCGCGCACCCCCCGGTCCCGAACAGGCGGTTCGCCACCGGGTCCCAGGTCCAGTGTTCGGAGTTGGGCCCCCCGGCGACGGTGCCGGCGGGGGGCGCGGGCAGCGTGGGGTCGAGGGCGTGGGTGAACCAGCGGCTGTGCATGTCGTGGGAGAAGACCGTGCCGAAGTCCGTGACGTAGGAGATGTTCAGGGCGTTCTGCCCCAAAATATAGCCGATGCCCTCGAGCACCCCCCGCCGGAACCTCTCGTCGCCGGTGAGATCAAAGGCGGCCCCGAGCACCACCAGGTTGTTGAGCACCTGGCCGTTGGAGCCCCAGGGGTAGACGCCGTCCGGCGGGAGGTACGGCAGGCCGAAGCCGTTGGCCGCCTGATCCCCCAGGTACCCCTCCGCCCCGGTCACGACCGACGCGACGATGGCCTCTCGATCCGGGATCCGGCTCGGCACGGTGGCGAGGTCGATCCGCGCCAGGCCGGCCACGTCGAACCATATGATCCCCCGGCCCGGGAACACGTCGGCGGTGTGCCGCTCCGAGGCCAGGACGAAGTCCAGGAACTCCTTCTCGCCGGTGGTGAGAAAGAGCTCGGCGGCGGCCCAGTAGAACTCGTCAGCCGCGTCGCCGTCGGCGTAGGCGCCGCCCCCGTCGTCCCCGTCCTCCACCGGGGCGTAGATATCGGGGTGGGCCAGGGCGGCGGCCCAGGTGGTTCGCGCCGCGTCGAGCAGCTCGGCGGCGAAGGCCGCGTCATAGGGGGCGAAGATCCGCGCGGCCTGGGCCGCGGTGGCCGAGAGGTTCAGGGTCGCGGCGGTGGAGGGGCGGTGCAGCCACCGCGTCGTGGGATCCTCGTTCGGCAGCATGGGCAGCTGGGTCCACTCGTTGCCGTGGACCTTGTGGTGAACCATGCCGGCGAGGGGCTGCCCCTCCGGGACGATCATCTTCAGGAAGAACGCCAGCTCGACCCGCGCCTCGTCCAGCACGTCCGGGAGGCCGTTGCCGCTCTCGGGGATCCGCAGGGTCCCGTCCGAGAGGGCGCCGGGGTCCGCGGTGGGGGCCAGCTTGGTCCGCTCGAAGGCGTTGAGGAGCTGAAACACGGTGATGCCGCCGTTCACGACGTACTTCCCGGGATCCCCGGCGTCGTACCACCCGCCGGTCACGTCCAGGGTGTAGTCGCAGGTCCAGGGCTCGCCGTAGTAGAGGACCGAGTCCTCCGCCGGCTGGCACGGGACGTCCAGATCCCCCTGGTTGACGTGGCCGTCCGCCGGGGAACTCGCGTGCCCGGCCGGTCGTCCGTACCCCTCCCCGGCCACGGCGGGGTCGATGGGGACGCCGCTGCGCATGGGGTAAAAGAAGCTGAGCGCGTCTACCCTGAGCCGCTCGTACATGTCACTACCGATGACGAACGGGTAGCTGGTCTCCCCGTCCGCCGCGAGGGTGTACGTCCCCGCCTCGGTCACCTCGGAGAAGTCGATGGTGTGGACGTCCAGCAGGGACATCTCGTCCGTACCAAAGGGCACCGACTCACCGGTCAGCACCACCGCGCCGGCGGCGTCCATGACCCAGAAGGGCACCGGCACCACCGCGTCGCTCACCAGGGTGGCCCGCTTGGGGCCGTAGGGGAGGTAGCCCACCTGGTTCACCCGGACCCGGGGGCCGGTGTCCGGCGTGTAGACCGGCACCGTGCCCCCCGCGAGGGAGACGTCATCGATGCAAACATGCCACGGCTGTCCGGCGCCCCCCAGCATGAACAGGAGCTGGGCGTCCGCCACGGTTTCGGCCGCCGTGAACGCGGCCGAGTAGGTGTCGGGGGCGGCCGTCGGGGTAACGGCGAGGGCGCCGATCTCGGAGTAGTCGGCGGGATCCTGGACCACCGCGCGGAACGTTTGGGGATCCCCGGAGGCGACGAACGAGAGAGTGTAGGTGGTGCCGGCCTCGACGGCGATGCCGTTCTGGCCGAGCAGCCCCTCCCACGGCTCGACGGTGCTCGGCACGTCCGCGCAGAAGGCGCCGGTGGAGAGATCCCACTCCGGGATATAGCTGTCGGTCCACCAGCCGTCCATCCCGTCGTCGAAGGTCCCGTTGACGACGTTCTCCCGGGCGAGGGGCACCACGGAGATGTCGTCGACGCAGAACGTCCAGTCCGCGTCCCCCATGCCGATCTGGAACGCGACTTGGGGTGTGTAGTCGGAGGTCCCCATCACGAACGACTGGCTGAACGTCCGGGGCGCCTCGGTCAGCTCGGCGTGGATCGTCGAGAACTCCAGGTACTCGCCGTCCGGCTCCCCCACCAGCGCCTTGATGGTGACCGGCGCGGTGCCCCGCGCCGTGAACCGGAACTCGTAGCCCGCCCCCGCCTCCAGCGGGACCCCGCCCTGGCCGATCATGACGGCCCACGGGTTCACGCTGCCCCCGGGCACGCCGACGCACAGCTCGCCGGTCTCGATGGAGAGGCTCTCTTCGATGATGCCGGCGGTCCACCACGGCGCCACTTCGGTGTCGAAGCCCCCGTTGACCACCAGGTTCGGGCCGTCCGCGAGGGAACGGACCGCGGCGGTCGTCTCCAGACCCATCAGGTCACTCTCGTTACATCCCCCGGCCAACATCAACAACAACATCAGGCCCACCCCGGGGGCCATCGCCTTTGGATTCATCCCTTCACAAAACATATCTCTCCCTTTCTATTTCGCCGTTCAAACCGCGAAATGGTTCATCATCGCCGGGCGGCACCGCCATGAGGAGCCGCCCGCGTCCTGTGTTTCCACCCGCTTCTTCCAACCAATAATCGAGGCTGTTAAGTCAAGCCAATATCAGACCAAACAAGAGATCCGGCCAACCCGACACGCGCTGATGCAGACCGCGATAATGTCTGCACCCGATGCATCTACGGTGCCAACGGGTATCGGGGGGCCGTAACCCCGCGAAAGATGCGCCGTTCGACGAGGATTCCCGCTTCACCCGACTTCACCCATTGCCCACAACCCCCAAGCAAAGGGATCAGATGCCGTCACCTCGCGGCGGTCTGGGGATCAGAATCGGACACCTCGGCCCGCAGACGGAAATCGGAGGGAGGTCCCAAGGGTGGCGACGGATTGGCCCTCTGGCGGTGTAGCACTGTTCTCGTCGCCGCCCTCGGCCGTCGTGGTATCGAAGGTCAACGTTACGGAAATCTCGTCCTCGCCCGTCGCTGGCGTTCCCCTCCCTCTCGAGGTGGTGTCCCATTCGACCCATCCGGAGCATGTCCTTTGTATCGGTTCGAATATCTCGGAGGGGTTGAGCCCCGCGCTGGTGGTAGCGCCCCATTCGATGCCGGTGTAGATGAGGTCTCCACAGGGCAACGTGTCTGAGGATGTTGTAGGCTCATCGGTGGTGGAGCACCCTGTACAGAAAAGCACAAGCAGACTTATTGTCATTGCGCTTGTAGACTGCATATACATATCATTTCTCATATTATCTCCTCCTTGCCGACTTTTCTTAATAAATGAAGAAATAAATCAAATACCTAAATATCAAATTGCTACTTCGAAAGTATATGCATCGACGGCGCCTTCGTTTATCGTCGATGCGGTATTACTGGCCGGCGGACGCCTTCCACCTATTCTTCCATCAGCGGACCGAAGAGCCAGAGGCCGCCGGCCAGGTAGAGGGTATCAATGACGACGAGGAGCTCGAGGAAGTCGACGGCGCTGGTGAGGCCGCCGCCGGACAGGATGGTCGCGGTGGCCTTCTCCGCGGCGATGAGGAGGGGGGCGATGAGGGGGAAGAGGATGACGCCCAGCAGCACGTCCCGGAGCCGGGTGCGGATGGTCATGGTGCCGAAGAGGGTGCCGACGGCGGCGTACCCCAGGGTGGCGAGGAGCAGGACGGGCAGGAGCAGGTGGAGCCTCTGGAGGAGGGGGGCGTGGAAGAAAAGCTGGACGAACGGGATGAGGGCGAGCTCCACCGCGAGGAGGAAGGTCGCGACCCCGAGGAGCTTCCCGAGGTAGATGGCGCCCCGGGGCACGGGGGTCATAAGCAGGGCGTCCCAGACCCCGGCCTCCCGCTCCCGGAGGAAAGTCCGGCTGAGGGTCAGCACGCCGCTGAACGCCACCGCCACCCAGAGCACGCCGGCCGAGGCGTCGACCCCCGGGAGCAGGTTGAGCCCGAAGGAGAAGGCGCTGAGGAGGACCACCAGCAGGGCGAACAGGGCGGTGGAGAAGACGATCTCCTTGGAGCGCAGCTCCACGCCGAGGTCCTTCCGGAAGACGGTGAGGGCGGCCGCGAGGAAGCTCATCGATCCCCTCCGCCGATGGCCTCGAGGTAGGCGTCCCCCCATCCGTCCAGCCCCGCCGGCGCGGCGGCGTCCAGCACCACTCGCCCCCTCTTCATCATCACGGCGCGGGTGGCCACGGCGGCGGCCAGCGCCGGCTCGTGGGTCACCACCAGGGCCATACCGCCGCGGGCCTTCAGGTCGTCGACGGCCCCCTCGATGCGCCGGATCGCCCGCCGGTCCAGCCCCGCCGCGGGCTCGTCGAGGAGCAGCAGATCCGGCTCGGCCACCAGCGCCCGGGCCAGGGAGACCCGCTGGAGCTGCCCCCTGGAGAGCACGCGGGTGGTCCGGGTGTCCGCGAACTCCCGGAGCTCGAACTGCTCTATCAGGGTGTCAACCCGTCGCCCGGGATCCGCCGCGCCGCCGAGCCGGGCGAAGAACCGCAGGTTCTCCCGGGCGGTCAGATCGGGGTAGACCAGAGGATCGTGGGAGAGGAGGCCGATCCGCCGCCGCAGCGCCTCCCGGTCTTCTCCCGCTGCGGCATCATTGAACCGCAGCTCCCCCCGGGTGGGCCGCGCGAGCAACGACACGATCCTGAGCAGCGTGGATTTCCCCGCGCCGTTGGCCCCCATCACCGCCACCACCTCCCCGGGGGTGATCTCCAGGGAGACGTCCCGTACCGCGAGCACCTCGCCAAAGAGCTTGGTCACGTGGCGAAGGTGCACCTTTGTTATCGCCCGCATCGCCCCAGGCTACCCTTCGGTGGGCGGTTCGGCAATTTTTCGCCGGAGCCACAGGAGAAGGCCCGCGAAAAGGCCCCCGAAGCAGAGGATCGTGAGGCCGATCCCGAGCCAACGGAGGGGGCCTCCGGACAGCCCGGTGACGAGCAGGCGGATGTGGCCGCTCGCCGCGCGCCCCACCACGAACATCACCGGCAGCCCCTCCGGGGACTGATGGATCTCCGGCTCGCTGAAGCCGTCCCCCTTCAGGCGGTTCCCCTCGTCGGGGAGGAGGAGGGCCGCGTGGACCAGCTCCACGGGCCGGCCCACGGACTGCTCGAACGCCACCACCCCATCCAGGACGGGCAGCCGGAACATGACCCCCACGTTCAGCCCCTCCTCGGGGAGGCGCCGCTCGATGGCGAGCGCGTTGCCCCGAAGGGCGATCCCCGCCGCCGCGGACTCCTCCGCCAGCTCGGGCTGGCGGGCGCCCTCGGCCAGGGGGATGACGACGGACGCCTCCCCGTCCCCGTCCGGCAGGACGGTGATCATCTCCCGCACGAACAGGGCGTCCTTCTCCCGCTCGAAGGCGATGCGGACATCCCTAACGGTGGCGGCGATCCCCGCCGCCGGGAGGAGTATCACCGCGAGGAGCCCCAGCGTCGTGAAGTACGCGCGCGTCATCCCTCCGCCTCCCCCTCCGCGAGCGAGATCAGCGACTGTCCGAGGAGGAGCACCAGCGCGACGAGGCTGACGCCGATCCCGACGGCCACCGCGGCGGGCAGCCCCCGGAGCACCCAGGTGATGCCGAAGACCGCGGCCGCGGAAACCGTCGGCAGGCCGATCCGGTAGAGGTGCCCCAGCGCGACCTTCCGGGGGATCCCCTTGAGCCGAACGGACGGGAGCCAGGAGACCAGCGTGCCGAGCAGCATCAGCCCGCCGCCGATCCAGATCCAGACCACCAGTGGGTTGACCACCGCCCGGATGACCGCGGCGCCGGTCGCCTCGTCGGTCTGGCCCAGGATGAGGAAGAGATCCCTCAGCCAGGTGGTGTGGATGGCCACCTCGCTGGTGGGCTGCTCCGGGTGCGAGTGGTAGAAGAACCGGGCCGTGGAGAGCAGACCGATGCTGCCACCCCCCTTCGTCCGGATTCGGAGATCGGCGAACCGGGCGGTCCGCAGGTAGTCCGTGTCGTCCCTAAAGCCGAGGTAGGTGATCTCGAAGGGGCCCGCCTCGAGGGTTTCGTTCGGCGCCAGCATCTTCGCGCTCTCCTCGGTGTAGGCGCCGCCGGCGAACCCGAAGAAGAGCACCGCCACGCTGAGGTGGACGATCTGGGCGCCGAGGCGCCGCCCTCTGGCGGCGGTGAGCTTGGACCCGTCGATGCCCCGGACGATGCGGACCAACTGACGGATCGTCGTGGCGGCGGTGAGCCCCACCAGGCCGAAGCCGATGATGGCGAGGGCGCTCTTGAACCCGAGCATCCCCGCCCCGAGGATCGCCCCCAGGGCCAGCGCCGTCCCGGGAATGATCCAGACGTTCCGCCACTGCCGCTTGGAGAGCAGCGCGCACACCCCGAGGAGCGCCAGGATCAGGAGCCCGAGGGGCACCATCCACCGGTTGAACCCCGCCGGGGTGGTGGCGATCTTCTCCCCCCGGAACAGCTCGGTGAAGAGGGGCGCCATGGTGGCGAACCAGACATAGGCGGCCGAGATGATCAGGACCCAGGCGGTGACGAGCAGCAGGTTCTCCTTGGACAGCAGGTCGGTTTCCGGGAGCTCGACGGCGAGGATTCTACGCCGGAAAACGGCGAGCCCCACGAACGCGACGATGGCGAAGACGATGAGCCCGAGGAGGTAGGGCCCCACGGTGGCCCCGGCGAAGGTGTGCACCGACTGGATGACCCCGGATCGGGTGAGGAAGGTCCCGAAGACGATGAGCGCGAAGGTGAGCATGGAGAGGGTGCCGTTGAGGACGCGGAACATCTTCCGGGACCGTTGGGCCATGGCGGTGTGGAGCAGCGCGGTGCCCGTGAGCCACGGCATGAAGGAGGCGTTCTCCACCGGATCCCAGCCCCAGTAGCCCCCCCAGCCGAGCTCCTGGTAGGCCCAGACCATGCCCACGAGGTTGCCCGCGCTCAGGAAGAGCCAGGCGAACAGGATCCAGGGTCTGGACTGGATGATCCACTCGTCCGTGCCGCGACCCTCCGCCAGGGCGTCCAGGGCCAGGGCGAAGGGCACCGAGAAGCCCACGAAGCCCAGAAAGAGCGTGGGCGGATGGATGGTCATGTAGGGGTTGAGGAGCAGGGGGTTCATGCCCACCCCGTTCATCTCGACGCTCCCCAAGGGATCGAAGGGGTTCGAGTGGAAGATGACCAGGGCGAAGAAGAAGGTCTGGAGCGCGGCCAGGAAGCCGATGGCCACGGTCGGCCGGCGCTCGCCGAAGCTCGCGAGGGCGGCGGTGAACCAGGTCTGGAGCACGGCCCAGAGGAGGAGGGAGCCCTCCTGTCCCCCCCAGACCGCCGTGACGAGGTAGCCGAGGGGCATGCTGCGGTTGGCGTACTCGTGGACGTAGGCGATGCGGTAATCGTGGGTGAGGAGCAGGTAGACCAGCACGAGCAGGGAGACCGCGCCCCCTGCCGCCGCCGCGCCCAGCAACCGTCGCCCCGCCGCCGCCGTCGTCCGACGGTGGGCGCCACCCAGGACCAGGCCGCCCCCTGCCGCCGAGAGGATCATGCAAACGTACAACAATATTTGACCGAACTCTCCCATGAATCTCCTCGCGGCCAGCGCCGTTGAAAACAAGCCGCCTTTTGTATACGTTGTCATGAGGGGAGAGTCCAGGGGTTCGGACGGCCGACGTCAGCGAAGGCCGGACATTCGGCCAAAAACGGGTTAAGTAAACTCGAGCCCTGCCGTTTCCCGGATTGATGTCACAGGGAATCGAAATTGGAGCGTCCGCATTTCACTCACATCGCCGGGAGGGGACCATGGTCAGTGCCGCCCTAGAGGCTATGTTGGAGAATCTTTTCGAGGGGGCCTATGTGGTGGATGTCGATCGCCGCATCGTCGACTGGAACCGGGCGGCGGAGGAGATTACGGGGTTCTCCAGGGAGGAGGTCGTGGGGCGTCACTGCGCCGATGCGATCTTGAGGCACGTGGACGGCGAGGGGAAGATGCTCTGCTTCGACGGGTGCCCCCTGCAGCAGACCCTCGCCGACGGAGAGCCCCGGGAGGAGCAGGTGTACCTCCACCACCGGGAAGGCCAGCGGAAGCGGGTCACCATCCGGGTGGTTCCCCTCACGGACGATTCGGGGGACATCATCGGCGCGGTGGAGATGTTCAGGGATACCGAACGAGAGATCGAGCAGCAGGAGCGCATCGCGGCCCTCGAGGAGATGGTGTTCATCGACCCCCTCACCGGATTGGCCAACCGCCGATACCTGATGGCCCAGATCCAGAATCGGCTGGACGAGCTGCGGCGCTACGATTGGCCCTTCGGCGTATTGTTCCTGGATGTAGACAATTTCAAGACCATCAATGACACCTACGGGCACGATGTGGGAGACCAGGTGCTGAAGATGGTGGCCGCCACCCTCCAGTCCGCGACCCGGGCCTTCGACATCGTCGCCCGGTACGGCGGGGAGGAGTTCGTCGTCATTACGCGCAACGTCGGGGAGGCGCAGCTGACCGATATCGCCGAGAGGTTCCGGAAGCTGGTGAGCCTGTCGGCGCTACGGGACCCTCAGGAGATCGGCGTCACCATCTCCGTCGGCGCGACCCTCGCGGCCCGGGACGACACCCCCGAGGACCTCCTGAAGCGCGCCGACCGCAACCTCTACAACGCCAAGCGCGCCGGCCGGAACAGCATCTATACCTGAGTTTCCCCCGGTTAGCCCGAATAGTTCCTGAAGAAACGAAGCGAAAATGCCGAAGGCCGCGCCAGTACCGGGTGAACGGAGATTTTGGCCCCGGAGTCAGAGTGGACACTCTGTCGAGGAGCCAAAATCGAGTACGCCCGGTAATGGCGTGGGATCCGCGTTTGCAGCCGTTTGTTCAGGGATTATTCGGGTTAGGTCTCGGGTCAAAATAAAGTTTCCAAGCTGGCAATTGCTGCGCCCGTCCGGCAAGGCGCGAGGAGTGGAGAATACTGGGGGTATTTGACCGACGAGCAACGCCGGCGGGCGGGATGCAGCGGTTGCCAGATGGCAAGTTAATTTTGA
>JBNLED010000247.1:0-54901 GCA_050304755.1 Polyangia bacterium
CCGCGGCGGCGCCCTTTTTCAGGGCCAAGCGGCTCCTCCGCCTGGCGGTCGCGGGGGTCCTCATCGCCGGGGGGCTCGGTTGGGCTGCGGACTGGTGGGTCGTCCGAAGCAGCCGCGGCCGCATCTTCGAGCGGGTCGCCGAGGTCCCGAAGCGACACACGGCCATCGTCCTCGGCGCCCGGGTCTACCCGGACGGTACCCCGTCTGCGATCCTGGCCGACCGCCTGCTCACGGCCCTCGATCTCTACCGCGGAGGCCGGGTGGAGCGGATCCTCGTCTCAGGAGATCACGGTTCCGAGGACTACGACGAGGTCAACGCCATGCGCCGGTTCCTGGCCCGGCGGGGGGTCCCGGACGGTGACATCTTCATGGATCACGCCGGCTTCAGAACCCTGGACACCATGCTGCGGGCCGCCGCCGTGTTCGAAGTGGAGGCGGCGGTCATCTGCACCCAGCGGTTCCATCTCCCCCGCAGCGTGTTCCTCGCCCGCCGGGCCGACATCGACGCAGTGGGGATGGTGTCCGACCGGCGCCCCTACCGGCACCACCGGATCAACCTGGCCCGGGAGTTCGCCGCCCGGACCGTCTCAGTGCTCGACACCTACCTGCTCGAACGGCAACCCCGGTTCTACGGTGAGACCATCCCGATTCACGGCGACGGCCGCCGCTCCCACGATCGCTGAGCCGGGCCTCAGAACCGGCCGACGATACCGACTACCGACAGCCGGGGCTCAGGCGGGCGTTGCCGTTCATGACGCGCCGGTCGAGCATGAGGTCGTTCACCTGGAGGCCCGCGAGCAGCGCGCCGAGCACGCCGTGGACGAACTTCGGCTGGAAGAGCCCCTTGATCGGTGTCCTCATCTTGAGACGGGCGCGGCCGAAGTTGTCGGGATAGGGGGCCATGTCGTAGATCGCCCCGGAGGGGACGCCGGAGTAGCGCGCGTAGGTCGCCGGGGTGGCCACGTCCCGAACGACGATGTGCTCCCGAAGCTCGGGGACCAGGTAGCGCTCCACCTTTTCGATGAAGAAGTCCGCCAGGCGGTTCTTCTCCCGCTTGTACGCCTCGCGATCGGTCCGCCACAGCTCGTCCCAGCGCCCCATGGTCATGGGCACCACGCGGATGGTCAGGCTGGGCTTGCCGCCTGTTGTCAGGGAGGGGCAGATGACCCCGAGGTGGAACCGCTCGTCCGAGAAGCCGTTCTCCCCCCGCTCGCTGAGCCTGAAGAGCTCGTCGAACGTGCCCCCCCCCGTGGTGATGACGTTGTACCCACAGTCCAGCCCGAGGGCGCGGAGGTCGATGGCCTCGTCGAGGCCGAGGGCGATATTCATGGAGGAGACGGACATCCTCGCCTCGGCGGCCTTCCTCGCGTACCCGGGGTCGATGGCCGAGAGGGGCTCGGGGCCCACCATCTCCAGCAGTGCGGTCTTGGGATCGATGGTGGTGACCACGGCGTCCGCGATCAACCGCTCCCCACTGTCGAGTCGCACCCCCAACACCCGCCCCCCGTCCGTCAGGATGTCGGTGACGCTCGCGCCCAGACGGAGCGCGCCGCCGAGGGATCGGTACCTCGCCTCGAGCTGCTTCGGAAACGCGATGAACCCCTCCTTGGGGCGAAACGCGCCGTCCAGCAGGGAGTTCATGGCGGAGACGGGCACGAGGGCGGAGACCGACCGGCTCGGCAGCCCACTGAAGGCGGCGAAGACATCGAAGATCTCCGCCAGCTCGGGGTGGTCGATGTCGAACTGCCGGTAGTATTCGCGATAGGTCTTGTGACCGTTCCTGACGATCTTGGGACAGGTCGCCAGCATGCCGATGATCTCGTGGAGGCGGGGCTCCATCTTCAACCTGAAGAGCTCCCGGTACATGGCCCGAGAGTGGTCCAGGAAGCGGCGGATCGCCGGCGCCTGATCGGGGTAGCGATCCGCCAGGTACGCCTTGAACGCGTCGAATCCGGACGGCAGGGCGATGATCCGACGCGCATGGGTCCGCGGATCCACGAGGATGAGGCGGACGTAGTCCCCCGTGAACTCCCGAAGCTCGATGTCCACGCCGAGGAACGACAGCAGGTCGGAGACGTTCGGGATCACCTGGCACGTATCGAACAGAAAGCCGCGCCGGGCGTAGGAGGTGACGTAGCCGCCGGTCTTCTTCTGCTTCTCGACAATCAGGACGGGGTGTCTCTCGACATCGCGATGGAGGGCCCAGGTGATGCCCGTGCTGAGGCCGGTGACCCCGCCCCCCACGATAATGAGCCCCCATCGCTCCCGGTTGTCTGTCGCGTCCATCGGCTCCCCTCCAGCGCCCGGACCCTCTCGGGCGGGCCTATCTCAGGTAGAACTTCTCCGCCGATTCGACGGTCTGGGCGATGAGGGTGGCGATGGTCATCGGCCCCACGCCGCCGGGGACCGGGGTGTAGGCGCTCGACTTCGGGGCGGCGTTCTCCAGATCGATATCGCCGCAGCTCTCTTCCGGGTGGTATCCGGCGTCGATGATCACGGCCCCCTCCCGGATCCAGTCGGCCCGGATGAACCTGGGGATGCCCACGGCGCCCACCACCACGTCCGCCCGCCGGACCTTGTCCGCCAGATCCCGAGTGCGGGAGTGGCAGATGGTCACGGTGGCGTGGCGGTTCAACATCATGAGGGCCATGGGCTTGCCGAGGATGGGGCTGCGCCCAACCACCACGACGTCCTTCCCCTTCAGCGCCACGCCGTAGTGGTCGACAATGGCCATGATGCCCTGCGGGGTGGCGCTGCCAAAGGCCCGCTCTCCCATGGACATCCGCCCGAACCCGAGGCAGGTCACCCCGTCCACGTCCTTCTCCAGGTCGATGGCGTCGAAGCAGGCCCGCTCGTCGATCTGGGAGGGCACCGGGTGCTGCAGCAGGATCCCGCGCACGTTGTCCTCCCGGTTCAGCTCCCCGATCTTCGAGAGCAGCTGGGCGGTGGTGGTCTCCCTGCCCATCTCCACCTTCAGCGACCCCATCCCCACCTTCCGGCAGCTGGTCTGCTTCATCTTCACGTAGGTGGCGGACGCGGGATCGTCCCCTACGAGGAGGGTGGCCAGCACCGGATCGGCGCCGGGGACGCGCTCCTTGAGGGCCGTGACGCGGGCCTTCAGTTGCTTCCGGGTCTCTTTGGCGAGGGTCTTTCCGTCGAGTATTTTCGGTTCAGCCATGGTCCCCTCCTTCTCTTTCGTTGGGATTGGACAGGCATACCACAACTGGCCGTCCCCAAAAATTCATTTTTTCGGCCGCGCCCGGCGGGCTATCGCTCCGGGTGGTAGAGGTCCACCCGGCCGCCGTGATAGACCGAGAGGGCGGCGTCCCGGATCTGAAGGTGGAACACCACGTCACCGGCCTCGGTCACCTCGACGATGTTCGGGTTGTAGGGATTGTCGTCGAAGGCGGTCTGATCGCCGCCGTTGGAGAGCATGAGGCGGTTGCCGGTCACCCTCAGGTAGGCCACCCCGGACTCCTTGCTGCCGTAGAGCTCGGGCCGCTCCTCGCCGAAGCTCCACAGGCGCCGGACCGTCATCGCCGCCTCGTCGATTTCATACTCGATGATCTGGCTGTAGGGCTCCGAGGAGCGATCGTTCTTGAGACGGCCGTGGGCGTGCAGGAACACGCCGTTGTTCGTCGTGCCCTCTCCGTCCATGAGGAACGACGCCTGGTTGTTGAAGACCAGCAGGGAGAGCCGCCCCTCCTCGCGCGCCGTGATCTCCAGGCCGTGCTGTCCCAGGGGCCAGTAGAAATCGCCCGGCTCGGGCTCGGGGGCCTCCAGGTTGAGCTGCACCTCCCGCGGGTAGGGGGCGCCGTCCGCGTCCACGGCGGTCAACAGGTAGTCGTTGGGATCGAGCGTCCCCTCTCCGTCCCACCCCGCGAGCCCCCAATCCAGGTGGGGCGCCAGGAGCCAGACCAGGGCGTCGTCCCGGTCGGCGGACTCTCCCCGGATCCCCCCCCGGGCCAGCTTGACGATGCCCTGGAATCGCCCCGACACCAGAATGGCGTCGTCGTCCGCGTCATAGGCCAGCGTGTTGGCGTGAAACCAGTCATGATCGAGGTTGACCCACGTCTTTCGATCCACATCGAGGAGCGGCCTGAGATCCCAGGCGTTGACGATCTCTCCGGTGGCGTGATCCATCTCGACGACATAGTCCTCCGTGCTCTCTACGGTTTCGCCGTCGATGGTCACCACCTCTGTCCTGGCGTTACTGACGCAGGCGACGACATTGCCGTTCGGCAGCTGAATCGCGTCGTGGTGAAACGTGAGGTAGCTCGGCAACGTCCTATCGGTGATGACCCTCCCGAGCCAGTTGCGCTCGTCGATCCCCGTCAGGATGTTGCCGTTCTCGAGGTGCCGATAGATTTTGCCCCCGAGCCACCTGAGGTGCCCTTGGGGGTCATACACCCGCCCGTTGAACCAGGTCCAGCCGGGCTCCATCTCGTCCTCCTTCAACACCTCGACGACGGCCGTCTCCCGATCCAGAAACGCTACGGGCTCCGTCTCGATTTGCGCCTCCCCGGCGAAGACACGGGGACCGCTCTCCAGCTCGAACCGCACTCGGTTCACCGCGCCGGCGTAGAGCCCCAACACCGGAATGCCCACCTCGCCCTCCGCCAGCCGATCGCGCATGTCGAAGTGTGTCCAGAACGCCTCGGAGGCCGGGACCAGCGCCACCGAGAGATCCTCGGAGCCTCCCTGGCCCTCGATGGTAATCCGCATCCGGTCCACCCGGTCGGGGGGAAGCGCCGGATGCCGGACTCTGATGATGGCCGTGAGCTTGGCCCAGCGGTACGGATCGAGCTCGACCACCGGCGTCACAGTGATCGTCCTTCCGTCCAGCAGGACGACCGCGTCTTCCCGGTACGGGGGAAAATCCCCGCACGCTCCCCCGATACAACCGATGATGATAGCAAGGACCTTGAGGCGTCTCTCCATGTCGCTCACTTTCCCGGGCCCGCCCCCGCGATGATGCGTCATACCACGGATAGATGATTTAATCACAGACCGCCGCCGTTCATCTTTGCGCCTTCACCGCTTCGGGGAAACGCGAGCGGCGCTTCGGATGTCGGCGCTCGTTGTGATATAGTCCGCAGAATGCGAGAATCCCCACACGCGGGGAGCGCGGGTTGAAAGAAAACTCGGAGAAGATCGAACCCGGAGATTGAGGTGAGCCACCCTGCGATATTCTGGATACTCACCGCCGGCGCCGCGACGATCGGCTGCCACAAGGTGACCGCTTTGGACGATGACGATACCGAGACCCGTGCCGAGGAGAGGGACCGGTATCGGGCGTCGAATGAGGTCGTAGCCGCGGCCCCTTCAGGGGCGCCCGCTATCCGCTATCTGAGCCCCGTTGGGTCGCCGCTCGGGAACGGCGGCTACCAGAAGATATTCTGGAGCACGCTGTCGACATCCCCGTTCTCGGGATCGCTCAACCAGAGGCCCTCCCGATCCAGGATCGCCGCGCTGCTGTTGGCCCGCATCCCGTACGTCTCTCTGAGGGCGCCGTCCTGGACGTAGAGCACCTCGCCGTCGACGGTCGCCGCGAGGGCCCGGCAGTTCTCGGCGGTCGGGGTCTCTCCGAAGGTGACGGTGTCCACGACGACGATCACCACCTGCAGTCCCGCGTCGCCGTATTCGTCCAGCAGCGCATCGCTCGGACCTTCCACGAAGGCCGCGCAGTCCGGTCACCACTCGGCGTAGCTGTACAAGAAGGTGTACGGGGAGTCGCAGAACAGCCGGTGCGCCTGGACCGGCGTATCGTCGCACCGATACAGCGTCAGATCCGGCGCCAGGTCACCCACGCCGAGCCCCACTTCGCCGGTCAGCATGCACCCGCCCGCGGGGCCGGCGTCCGCGGTGGCGTCCGAATCCCCGTCGGCGTCCGAATCCCGGTCACCGGCGCCGCCGCCGCCCAGGTTCACCCAGCCGCCGGGTGTCCCGCCGCCGCCGGAACCGCCTTCGAACTCGGTGTCCTCCTGGCACGCCGCCAACGACATGCAACCGGTCGCCAAGAAGACCGCGAAGGCGAAGCGTCGGGAGGGGGCACACCTCCCGAGGACCTCTTTGCGGTTGTGGAAAATCCTCATCTGTTCATCCGGCTCCCATCTGATGGACCCTCCCGAACTCCCAGTCGGGTCGTCCTGCTGCATAGTTTACGGCAACATCGGGGGGGCTGCCCGTTTTTGCACGACCGGATTGGGTTTCCGGGATCAGGGCAAACGCAACTCCAAGCGATGATTGAAAAGCGTAGACAGACGCTCTGCCTGTCGCGCCTCCTCCTGTGGCCCCTCACTGTCAGCCGCTTCATTTCCTCGTAGCTGTAGCGCTGGTGCCTGACGGCACCTCTTTCTCAAAACTATTTGCGGCGGGAATCCCCCTTGACGGGGGGCGGAGAATGGAGTGAAACTCAACTGTTTCTATCGAGATGCAGCAAAGGTAGGAGGAAGCCGATGCGCGAAGAATCACTGAGAGCGACCTACATCAACCTGTTTCTACTCGCCGCCGCGGACGGAAAGATACACCCCACGGAGCGGGAGTACCTCCGGCGGTTCGCGAAGGTGTCCGGCATCAGCGGCGATCAGGAGCGGCGGTGGCAGCGGGAGGTGGAGTCCGAGCAGCTCGGATTCCAGAACATCGAGGACGGGCGGGACGCCCAGGAGGCCGTGATGCTGATGGCGCGCATGGTCCGCGTGGACGACGAGTTCCACCCCGCGGAGCAGGAGGCCTACATCACCATGGGAAAGGCCCTCGGTTTCACGCCGGACGAGCTCGGTCCCATGCTGCGGGAGCACTGGAACAAGGACCCCTCGGTGCTCACCGAGAAGGAGGCGGCGCTGGCGGCGCCGGAAGCGACCGAACCGCCGGCCCCGCCCTCTCCCGAGAAGACCGCCCCCGCCTCGCCGCCTGCGGAGACCGGCGTCGCGGTGATCACCGATGATATCGCCGAACGCCCCGAAGTGGAACGAGCCGCCCGGGGGGTATCGCTCCGGTTTTCGACCATGTCCGAGCTGCCGGAAGTCCGTGAGGCCCCTGACATCGTCCTCTTCCACGCCGCCAATGACAAAGAGGAGACCCGGCGTCGCCTGGAGACCCTGACCGGACGCTTCCCCAAGGCGTTCGTCGCCTTCATCGCCCGCCGGGATCAGGCCCCCCAGATCGGCTGGGTCCTGGGGCTCGGCGCCAGGCGGTGCTTTGTCGAGCCCCTCTACCCCGATGAGATCACCCGGGCCGTCGGTGAGATGAAGTAGTGGCCTTGAGACCGAGTCGGATTCCAGAAGAGGAGTCCCCCCTCCCCCTGCGGCGGCGGTTGGAGCAGATCGTGGAGCCGTATCAGGCCGGGACGCCGAAGCTCAGCCTGGTCTTCGATCTACTGATCATCTCCTGTATCCTGCTCTCCTGCGCCGTCACCGTCTTCGAGTGGCTGCACCCCGAGCAGACCGAACGCCTCGACCCGGTGGAGCTCGGCCTGACCGCCGTCTTCATTGTCGAATATCTCCTCCGGTGGTACGCCGCGCCCAGCCGCGTCCGGTTCCCCTTCAAGTTCCTCTCCCTGGTGGACATCGCCGCCATCCTGCCCTCCGTGCTGATGGTGGTCTTCGAGGCCCTCGTCATCCAGGAGCTCCGGGGGCTGCGCATCCTCCGGCTGCTCCGGCTCCTCCGCCTCCTCCGCCTCGTCCGGCTCCTCCGGTATTCGAAGCTCATCATCCGGGGGCTGGTCCTCGCCCGGGTCCACCTCGCCGCCCTGGCCTACCGGTACCGGGCCCGGCCCCTGGCCAATCTGCTCCTGTGGACCGGCCTCGTCTGGGTCGTCGGGGCCAACGTGATCTACTTCACCGAGGCCGGGTTCAGCGAGCAGGCCGGGCCCTTCGCGGACTACTGGGAGTCCTATTGGAACGTCATCATCGTCATCATCTCCGGCATCGAGGACAAGGAACCCTTGTCGTTCCTCGGCCGGGTGGAGGTCACGGTGATGCTCATCGCCGGCGTGGTGTTCGTGGGGTTCGTCACCGGCGAGATCGTCTCCGTGCTGGTGCATCGATGGCAGCGGGGGGGGCTCATCGCCATCATGCCCCCCAAGGCCAAGCTGCAGAACCACATCGTCATCCTGGGGGTCAACCGCCGGCTGGAGAACGTCATCCGGGAGATCAACGGCGCCCTCGACGGCATCCACTTCTTCCTCGTGGTGGATCCCGCGGCGGACGACCTGCCGGCGCCGGATCCCAGCCTGTACCGGCGGGTGTTCTCGCTGGCCGGGGATCCCTCCGAGCAGCGGGTCCTCGAGACGGCGCGCATCGACCTGGCCGCGCGCATCGTGATCCTGGCGCGGGAGGAGGCGGGGGATACCCCCCGGGATCGGGACAACCGATCCCTCATCACCACCCTGGCGGCCACCCTCAGGGAGCGGGAGGTCACCATCCCAACGGTGGTGGAGATCTGCGATTACGCCAACCTGAGTTACGCCAAGAACCTGCCGGACGTGGACTTCGTGGTGGGGCAACCGTTCGGCGAGCGCCTCATCGCCCAGGCGGTGCTCCACCCAGGCACCACCGATATTTACGACGAGCTCCTCAACTTCACCGATGAGTCGAATGAGATCTACCTCATCCCTCCCCCCGCGCCGATCGTCGGAGAGTCGCTGAAAGCGGCGCGCCGCTTCTTCCTCTCGTACGAGAAGGCGGCCGTCACCCTCATCGGTCTATTGCCGCCGGGGGAGAACGGGCGGTCCGCCGTCTGGCTCAACCATCCGGCGGGGATGCACCGGAACATCGCCGAGGACGACCAGCTGATCGTCCTCGCGCGGCGGCGGCCACGGATCGGTCGCGAGGCCAAGGCGGCGTGGAGCTCAACCTTGCTCACGAGGAGCTGACCGATGCCCCACGACACCCCCCCCGCGCTGCCCGCCCTCTCGGGACACTTCGTCATCATCAATGTCAACCGGAAGCTCCCCGCCATCGTCCGGGGAATCCAGGAGGGGCTGGGGGACCAGGGTGCGGGGCGGGATATCGTGGTGTTCGTCCAGGACGACGCCCTCTGGCGAGAGAATCCGAAGTGGCACCCCGCGGCGATGCCGCCCCACCGGCTGCACATCGTGGAGGGGTGCCCCGGCGATCCGGGGGCGCTCTGCCGGGCCTGCGTGGACCAATCGTGCACGGCGCTCATCCTCTCCGATCCCACCCAGGGGGAGCTGAGCGACGCCAAGTGCGCGCTCATCGCCCTGGCCATCGAGCACATGAACCCCACCATCCACACCATCATCGAGCTGGTCCACGCCCGGCACCGGGTGCACTTCGCCGGGACCGAGGTCAACGAGGTGGTGTGCATGGGCAAGCTGACCGAGGAGCTGCTGGCCCAGAGCACCATCTCCCCGGGGATCCTCTCCATCATCCACGATCTGCTCGAGATCGCCTCCGACAAGCCCACGTTTGTCGCGGTGCCGGTCCCGAAGGAGCTGGCGGGGCTCTCGTATCGGGAGGCGGCCGGCCGCTCTATCGAAGAGGAGCGGCCCTACGTCATCTGCGGGTTCCAGCGGCCGGGAGAGGGCGGGGGGCGCCGCTTCCTCAACCCCGAGAGTCCGGACAAGGAGCGCGTCCTGCAGGAAACGGACGAGCTCATCATCGTCGGTTAGCGCATGGGGTTCGTCTTCAAGCTCGAGGACTACGGGGCCTATCGGCAGCGGGTGGGGGGCGCGACCTACGTGGACATCACCCGGCGGACCGATCCCGCGAAGGTGGACCGGGTGTGGGAGAACCTCGCGGCGGTGGTCGAGGCCTACGGCGCCCCCTGGGCGGCCCAGCTCTGGACCAAGGATTTGGCGGGCGCCCTCGATCGTGGACATTCGCTGCTCCACGAGATGCGCGGGGCGGGGACGGCGCTCGCGTGTCAGCTCACCGTCACAGGCCTGTTCGGGACCGCGTGGGAGCCCGCCAACACCGCCTCCCCCTTCGCCGGCGCGGAGGCCTTCGCGGCCCTCGCCGGCGGTCCGGAGCACGTGAAGTGGCGATACGATCCCGTCGTCCCCACGGTCCATCGAGAGGCGCGGTTCGCGCGGCTGGCGGGGCAGGCCGAGGCCCTCGGGATCCGGCGGTGCGTCATCAACTTCATCGCGCCCCCGGGTCGGTACAAGCGGGTGGATCGCCGGCTGGCCCAGGCCCTGCCCGGCTGGGCCGACGGGATGCCGGGCTACGACGATGACTGGAAGTTGGAGACCGCCGCCGCGCTCCTCGACATCGCGAGGGACCACGGGCTGACCCTGGCCGTGTGCGCCGAGTCCGCGCACCTGTCGGAGAAGCTCCCCGGTCTGGGGCGGGCCGCCTGCGGAGACCGGGACTGGTTCGTCGCTCTGTCCGGCCGGGACCCCGGAATACCGGAGGGGCGGGGGAGCCGCCCCGGGTGCGGCTGCGCCCCCTACTTCGATGTCGGCCTCTACGGCCAGTGGCGTCGGTGCCACCAGTGCCTGTATTGTTACGCGGGGTAGATCCCGCCAAAAGGAGCGCATCGTGAACCCACAGCTGACCGAGCTCATCGAAAAAACCTTCGCCCCCGAGGACCGCGAGGCCGCTATCGAGCAGGTCGCCTCCATCGAGCTTCGCCACGTCATGGCCAACTCCCGATACAACCTGAACAACGCGCGGACCGCCGTGGTGGAGCTCGCCGAGGGGAGCCTCGAGAAGCTCGCCCTGTTTGTCCAAAACGCCAAGACCGATTTCCGGGACGTGGTCTGGTGGGCGTCGCTGAAGCGGCAGGGGGAGTGAGGTAAATTTCGTCTCACTGGGCCGGGTGGACGACATAGACAACATCGACATCATTGACGCTCCTATTGGTGCTTGTTTATCCTCCCCACCCCGATCGAAGCTGCCGATGAACAATCTAGTCCAGTTGAGAGCCGTCCATGTTGTCCATGTTGTCCACCCCAAGTCCATCAGATCAGCAGCCCCCACACTTCAACCGTCCAGATCGAATCAATTTGACCGATGTGCTGGCGCGAGCGTCAGCGATTTCAGTCATTGGCTTTTTGCAACATTTAGGGTTATGTCAGGAACATGATGATAACGAGAACACCGAAGATAGGCGGTCGACCGAGCCTCCATCGCCGAATAGAAACGCGCCTCGAACGGCTGCCCCTCGCCCTCGCGGTCTGCGGGATCCTCCTCGGGTGTCAGCGGGGCGCTTCGCTCGGGCGGGATGCCCAGACCGCCCAGGAGAAAAAATCAATGACGCAGCATGATGATATAGAGGCCTTCATGAGCGAGTACCTGCTGGAGTTCGAGCGGCTCGAGAAGGCGAGCTCCCTGGCCTACTGGACGGCGGCCAACTCCGGAAAAAAGGCGGACTTCGAGGCGTACGCCGAGGCGGATCTGGCCCTCCGGAAGCTGCACAGCGACAAGGGGCGGTACGAGAAGATCGGCGCGTTCCTGGAGCGGGAGGGGGTGCCGCCGCTGCTGAGGCGGTCCCTCCGGGTGGCCCGCCTCGACTTCGAGGGCAACCAGTTGCCGGCGGCGCTCCTGGAGGAGATGGTGGCCGCCTCCTCGGAGATAGAACAGATCTTCAACACCTTCCGGGCCACCCTCGACGGCCGGGAGATGAGCAACAACGAGATGCTGGAGGCGCTGAAGGAGGAGACGGACACCGGGAAGCGGAAGGTCCTTTGGGAGGGGCTGAAGCAGGTGGGGGCCGCGGTGGCGCCCAAGCTCAAGGCCCTGGCGGTCCTCAGGAACCGCGCCGCGGCCACGCTGGGCTACGACAACTACTGGCAGATGGAGATCGCGCTGCAGGAGCACGATCCCGAGCGGCTCCTCGCCCTATTCGACGAGCTGGAGGCGATCACCCGGGAGCCCTTCGAGAAGATGAAGGCGCGCCTGGACGGGGAGCTGGCGGAGCGGTTCGGCGTCACCCCGGACGCGGTGATGCCGTGGCACTACGACAACCCCTTCTTCCAGGCGGCGCCCCCGTCCAAGACCCTCAACCCGGACGACTTCTACGAGCGCCGGAAAAAAGAGGACATCATGACCCTCGCCGCGGCGTTCTACCGGGACATCGGGCTGCCGGCGGACGCGGTCATCGCCCGCTCGGATCTGTACGAGCGGGAGGGCAAGGACCAGCACGCCTTCTGCATCACCATCGATAGGAAGAAGGACGTGCGCACGCTCCTCAACATCAAGCCCACGGCCGACTGGATGGAGACCGCCCTCCACGAGGAGGGGCACGCGGTCTACTACGTCAACATCGACGAGGGGCTGCCCTTCAATCTCCGGGAGGCCAACCACATCTTCACCACCGAGGCCATCGCCATGCTCTTCGGCGCCCTCGCCTCGAACCCCACCTGGCTCGTGGAGTACGCGGACGCGGACCCGAAGCAGGTGGAGCGGTTGACCCCCGACCTCTTCGAGCAGCGGCGCCGCTCCCAGTTGGTCTTCGCCCGGTGGTCCCTGGTGATGCTCCACTTCGAGAAGGCCCTCTACGAGGATCCGGAGCGGGATCTCAACCGGCTCTGGTGGGACACGGTGGAGCGCTTCCAGATGGTGCCCCGGCCCGAGAACCGGGACGCGCCGGACTGGGCGGCCAAGCCCCACTTCACCATCGCGCCGGTCTACTACCACAACTACCTCATGGGGGAGGTCTACGCGGCCCAGCTCCGCCACGTCCTGGCCGATCTCGCCGGGCACGCGGGGCACCCCTGGTCCCTCGGCTTCAACAACCGGAAGGACTTCGGCCGCTTCCTCATCGAGAAGGTTTTCGCCCCCGGCATGTCCACACCGTGGCCCGAGTTCGTCGAGGCCTCCACCGGCGAGCCCCTCACCGCCCGGTACTTCAGCGAGGAGCTGAACTTCTAAATCTTCGCCTGAAATCGGCCGAGACAAGCAACATTCGGGCTTGGCAGGACACTTGCATAGCCTTCGAGCGACGCCTCCGTTCGTACCGATCAATGATTGGTACGGCGGGGTATTGCCTTGGATCACCAGCGAAAGGGACGGGGCGCCTGAAACAGAATATTTCAGTTTGAAAGCGTGTGGTCCACGGATTTTTCAGCAGAGGACCCTCGGCACGACAACCCAATTTTCAACGGAACGCATGTGTGCAGTTGAATACGCAGAGAAAGGAGCTTGAAATGCAATATGACGTAGTTGTCGTAGGCGGCGGCCCGGCGGGAATCATCGCGGTGCTCGACGCAACGATGGCTGAATCCGGCTCGCGACCGCGGGTTGTTGACTTATTTTGAAAGGGAGGTCCCAAATGAGACCATTTGTATCCGGGGTAATCATCGCGGTCGTCGTGGTGGCCGGTTGTTATGAAGACAGGGGGGATTTCGGCTCTCGAGACGGCGGCCCGCCGGACGGGGGCTCCCATTCGGACTCGGACCAAGCGGCTGACGACAGCGAGACCGGCGGCGACAGTGACAGCGAAACGGACAGTGGCAGCGACACGGACGCGGACAGCGACACGGATTCCGACAGCGACACGGACGCGGACAGCGACGCGGACAGCGACACGGATTCCGACAGCGACACGGACGCGGACAGCGACGCGGACGCGGACAGCGACACGGACAGCGACACGGATTCCGACAGCGACACGGATTCCGACAGCGACACGGATTCCGACAGCGGAATGGACGGTGACTGCCCGTTTGTCTGCGTGTCCGGGTTTTTGGACTGCCTGTCGGGAACCGTGCACCTCGATATGATGTGCGGAAATCCGGATGAGCTGTGCTGCGAGAGCTTCTGAATCCAAAACGTTCAGAACCGGCGCCCGGCCTCCGCCAGGGAGCGCATGGCCTCGAACACCTGGGTCCGGTCGATGTCGCAGTTCCGGAAGGTCCGGAGCCTGTCGCGCAGCAGCGCCACGTCTTCCGGCGGATAGGTCTCGTCCAGGTGGCGCTCCACCGCCTCGCACATGGCGCCGATGCAGGCGGGGGACTTGAAGAGCCGGAGGGCGCAGCCCGTCGGCGTATGATACCGGCACTTGTCCAGGTCCGGGTGGGCCGGCTCGGTCCATCCGTTGCGGCGGGCCTCGAGGCGCTGCACCTCCAGCATCCGGTCCGGCACCAGGCCGAGGTCGTATCCCAGCAGATGACAGCACCCCACCGGGGGCTTCGGACAGCGCGTCGCGCAGAAGGGTTTGTTGAGGCGCGCCATGAGCCCGTCCAGGGCGATGGCATGGATCGCGTACTCGAGGAGGATCTTCTCGATGACGAACGGGGGCGAGGGGAGCCGGTGAAGGCGGTATTCGCTCCGCTCGTTTCGCGGCAGGTAGAGGATCTCCGCGACATCGGTGACCAGCGCGCCGAGGGGATCGCCGGCGGTACGCACCAGCGCGGCCGCCAGCTCTGTGATCGCCGCCCGTTCCGGTACGTCCAGGCGGGAGATCGCGTCCCGCAGGGCCGATACCGTCACCCGATGGGTCGCCGCCCAGGCGGGGACCGACTCCCCGACGCGGTCCGGCAGGGAGAGCCCGAGGAGCTCCCCGAGGGTCCGTTTCAACGATCGGCTCGCCTCATCCCGTTCCGTTGCGGTCATTCGGTCGTGCTGCGCGGCCAGGGGCCCGTCCATTTTTCAACCTCCGTGGTCGTCATCGTCCTATACAACGGATTCGGGGAAGGCCGAAAGCCCCGGTCGGACCGCCGGATTCCGCCCCGGCGGTCCCCGGTTCCGGCGGCGGATTCAGACGTTGACCTTTTGGCGGCAATACATTACACACCCCGCTGAAAGTAGTGAGCCGGAGCGACCGGCCCAACTGTCCGGAACCCACTCGACGAGGTAGGATATGGCCAAGAAGAAACAAGCAAAAGAGTACACCCTTCAGAAGAAGCGCAGCGGCCGGTACGCGGTCATCGGTAAGGACGGCAAGTTCATCAACGGTGACCAGAAGGTCGAGATCCTCATCAAGGAGAAGCTCCTCAAGGCCCCGCCCAAGAAAGCCCCGAAGCCCGAGGCCGAGGAGAAGGCGGACGAATAGTTCCGCCCCGCTCCGGTTGTCCCCCCCCAGACGTCATTCAACTGATTGATCCACCGATTCGTCAGACGGCGCTCCCCCTTCCCTCTCAGGGAAGGGGCCGGGGGGCTGGGTCTCTTCGGGTCAGAGGGTCAGCTGGGTCTGTCCGGAGGCGAGGGTGATCCGCTTCCGCTCGCCGAGCTCCCCCGGCCACTGGAGGCCGATCTCGACGAGGGGGACGCCGGCCACGCCGAACACGAGGGGCTGCAGGCTCTGGCTGTAGCGGCTCGTGTCCGCGGAGCCCCACTGCTGGACCAGGGTGCTCCCGTCCGCGTAGTAGCCCCGGACCAGCGTTCCGAGGGGGGCGTCGACGTTCACCCGGATCGCGACCCCGCCGCCGACGGTCCGGTTGAAGTGGACGCTGCGCACCACGTCGGTGGAGGTGATGAGATCCATCAGCCCGTCGCCGTTCGCGTCGGCGGCGACCCCGTTGATGAAGCCGTTGCCCACCGGCAGCGGGGAGAACCACCCGCCGGAGAGGTTCCGCCAGACGGTCGTGGCGGCGCCGTTCCCCTGGACAAAATCGATCCAGCCGTCGTTGTCGACGTCCATGGGGATGAGGATGAAGACCCCGGTGGCCGTGTGCAGCCCCAGCTGAACGGTGGCGTCGACGAACATCGGCCCCTCCCGCTTCAACACGGCCACGCGGCCGTCCCTGAAATTGTTCACCCACAGGTCGAGATCCCCGTCCCGGTCGAAGTCGAAGACGTGCAGGGCGAACGGGTTCCAGATGCCCTCGGGCAGGTCCTCCGGATTCACCGGCGAGATCAGCCCCCAGGTGGGACCGAGGTTCTCCACGAACGTCCCCCCGTCCCTGAGGTGGATGTCCAGCTCGGACAGGTTGTTGTGAACCACGTCCAGACACGCGTCGCCGTCCACATCGAAGATGGCGAAGGCGTCGGGGGCGACGTGGTTCAACCCCAGCGCCGGCGCCATGTCGATGAACGCCGTACCGTTGTCGTCGAGGAGCCGGTTCGCTGTCTCGGTGCAGGAGAGGTACAGCTCGTTGTCGCCGTCGTTGTCCAAGTCGAACCAGGCGGTCTGGCGGCCGCGGCAGTAGTCGGGCCCATACACGGATTCCGGGACCTGCTCGTAGCGCGGAACGCCCCCCTTGTACTCCCAGAAGTGATCGGTCTTGGGATCGAAGGGGGGGAGCAGCAGGCCGGTCAGCCCGCCGCGGGTGACATAGAGATCGGGCTCGGGGGATCCCACCGCGTCCACCCAGGCCACGCCGTGCCAGTCGTTCTTCCACAGCGAGACGAACCCGTCCGTCACCGGCGCCATGGTGCGACCGATGTACATCGTCGGGACCGTGGCCGAGGTGATGGTAACCTTGAGTTGCGTACCGATGAGCTCGTTCGAAACGGTGAGCCGGGAGCAGGCCGGCAGGGACACCCGGGCGGTGAATTCGTCCTCCTGGGTGATGAGCGAGGGATCGATGCCCGTCAGCGAGATCAGCGGCCGGTTGACCTGGATGAGGAGCGATACGTCGCCGCCGTTGGCGTACATCTGCCAGTCGAGGCGGTGATCTTCGTCGTGCCAGATATAGAGCCCCGGGCGGTCCGCGGCCTCGATATTGGCGATCATCGTCGATGCGTCCGCGTACAGATCCGGCACGCCCCGGTTCTCCCACACCCCCGAGGTGTCATTGTCCCGCGGGTTGATCTGAACGAAGCGCCCGCCGACGTTTTCGAACACCTCGAGGAGGGCCCAGAGGTGGCGGTTGAACATGACGTCGGGGTCCCCGTCCAGATCCATGTCCGCGGTGGCGGCGGTGAACACCTCGTGAACGGTGGCGGGGATGGGATCGCCATCGAAGAGAGTGTCGTCCTGCTGGAACGCGATGACGGCGTTGGAGAACGGTTGCGGTGTCCCGGCCCCGTGCTGCTGACGCCAGCTCACCTGGGGGAGAAAGGCGTTTCGGTGGGCGGCGGTGCAGGATGATCGTTCCGGCGGCCCCTGCGTGTCGAGCGCCGTGTCCTCCGAAGCGGAATCAACCGGTGGCTCGGAGGGGGGGGAGTCGGGGCCCGCTACACAACCGAGCGGCAGAGACGATATCAGGAGGTATGTCCACAGCGGGACGGCTGCTTCCCCTCGGCGCGCGGGGCCCCCGGCGGGTGTCGGAACAGTGCATTTAATAATAGGTGACATTTTCAAAACAGCTGCCTTTCTCCGATATCGGTGTTCCCCTAGCAGTCCTCCGACTCGTCGAACATCTCGTCGACCACCCCCAGGGTGATGCAGGCGTCGTCACACCAACCGTCATTGGAACGGCCGCACGGATCGGACGGATCGCACGTGCAGGGGGTGGCGGTGTTGAAGGGGCAGGCGCCGCCGCAGACACCGCAGTCCGCCGTGTCGTCGAGGATCTCCCGGGTCTGGCTCGCGTAGGCGAAGCAGTAGGCGTCGCAGAAGCCGTTCCCCGCCCACCCGCACGGGTCGGAGATGTCGCACGTACACGGGGTGTAGTGCCCGGCGTCGCACTCCCCGCGACAGCCCCCGCAGTCCTCGGAATCATCGAACATCTCGTCGGTGGTGTCCCCGGTGACGCACTCGTCGTCGCACCTGCCGTCACCGGCCCACCCGCAGGGGTCGTCCGCGGCGCACGTGCAGGAAGAGTAGACCGGCCGCATCGGATCGCACTCGCCGTCGCAGGCGTACCCGCTGTCCGAGGCGGTGTCGCTGTCCGCGCTCCCGGTCTCCGTATCCGCGCTCCCGGTCTCTGTATCCGTGCCGGTTTCGACGCTCTCATCGGACGTGGTGTCGTCCGACCGGCAGGCCGACAGCAACAGGACTATCGAGAGCACGGCGGGAATTGTCGGGGGGATGGATATCTTCATAGCGGCGCTTCCCTACGGCTCGGGGTGGTAGAGGTCGATGCGGCCGGTGTGGCTGAACGACACGGACGCGTTGGTGATGGCCAGGTGGAAGCGGAGCTCTCCTTCGGGGGTCACCTCCAGCACATGGGGGTTGAAGGGGCCCTCTGTTAGATTCTCCTTCTCGCCGTTGGAGGTCATGATGCGGTTCCCGGTCTCCGGGACGTAATAGGTCGCGGAGTTGAACGAGCCGTAGAGCTCCGGCTGGTGCTCCCCGAAGCTCCACACCTTCCTGACGGTCATGGCGACCTCGTCGATCTCGTACTCGACGATCTGGCTGAAGGGTTCCAAAGAGCGATCATTGCTCAGGTCGCCGATCGCGGAGAGGGTGGAGCCGTTGTCCACGGTGCCCGGGCCGTCGAAGATGAAGGAGGCCTGGTTGTTGAAGGTCATAATCCGGATCTTGCCCTCCTCCCGGTGGGTGATCTCGACGCCGTGCTGTCCGACGGGCCAGTAGAAGGCCTCGGGATCGGGCGCATACACGGCCAGGTTGTCCTGCACCTCCTGGGGGTAGGGGGTGCCGTCCTCGTCCACCGCGGTGAGCAGGTAGTCGTTGGGGTCCAGCTCTCCGGCGCCCTCCGGGCCGGCGAGGCCCCAGTCGAGGTGGGGCGACAGGATCCACCTGAGCGACTTGCCGTCGTTCGCGGTTTCCCCGCGGATCCCGTTCCGGGTCAGCTTGACGATGCCCTGGTATCTCCCGGAGACGATAATGGAGTCGTCGAAGGCGTCATAGGCCAGGCTGTTCATGTGGAACCAGTCCGACCGCAGCCGGCCCACCGTGGCCCGGTCCACATCGAGGAACGCCCTCAGGTCCCACGCGTTCACCACCGCGCCGGTTTCGTAATCGAGCTCCGCCACGTAGTCTCCGATGCTCACCTCCATCGTGCCGACGGAGTTTAGGTACTCCGTTTCGATGTTGTCAATGCAGGTGATGATGTTTCCGTTCGGCAGCCCGATGGCGTCGTGGTGCCACCGGAGGGGATCGCTCAGATCCCTCGGGAGGAGCATCTTCCCCAGCCAGGTCTGCTCGTGCAGCACGTTCAGGATGTTGCCGTTGTTGACGACGGCGTACACGCACGGCCCCTTCCAGCGGACGTAGCCCTGATGATCGTAGACCCGATCGTCCGCGTAGATCATCCCCGCGGACGGATCCGGCGGAGTGGTGGCCAGCACGGTGACGACCTCCCCCTCGAGCCCCGCGACGGGGGCCGTGGTGATCACGGTCTCTCCGAAGAAGCGTTGATGGGGCGTCAGGACCTCGAACAACACCCGGTTGTCGTGGTCGGGGTAGAGACCGAGCACCGGGATCCCCACCTCGTTCCCTTCGAGGAGCTCCGAGACGTCGAAGTTCGTCCGGAACGCCTCCGATTGGGGATCCAGCGTCGCGGACAGATCGACGGCCCCGTCGTCGATGCACTTCACGACGACCCGGAGGGATTCCACCTCGGCCGGATCGAGCGCGGGGTGAGAGGCCTTGATAACCGCCGCCAGAGGCGCCACGCGATACGGATTCAACGAAACGGAGTGGAACAGCTCGTACTCGGTGTCGGTCTCCGTCCCGGTCCCGGGTTGGCTATCCGTGGCGCCGGGCTCTCTTTCAGCCGGGGGCGTGGCGCCATCGTTCGTTCCGTCAGGGGAGCGCCCGTCGCAGCCCGCCCCCCCGAGCAGAGCGAGTGATAAAAGGTACATCCAGAGTTTTACAGACATATGAACTTCCTTAAGGGATACTATATTCGGGTAGGATATATGACCACCATATGCGTGTCTACCTGCGAGGACCCCCGTTTCGAGGATTCTGTGTTTCATCTACCGGTCCCACTAATGAACCCCGCCGTTTCAAAAGCTCCGTCGGCACCGAAGGCGGCTGTGCGTCGGATGCCCCGATGTGATACCGCATTCAGTCATGGCGAGACGGGCATCCGTCAACAAGAGTCGTCGCCCTGTCACCTCCCAAGGCTTCATATCGACAATTATAAGCAATTGGGGTGCCAGCTGCGACTGTGTGTGTGTCCTATCTTATAACATACAGATAATATTAATTTTGTTTGTTCAACGGGAGGTCAGGAGCCTCTGGATCTGTGTCATTTCGAACACCGGATGGCACAGGCGTCGGGGTCTCTGGCGATGACCGTCCGGTGGTTCGGGCGGGTTGATTTTCAAGGCGAACTGCGAAATAGTCGTTTCATGAAATTACAAATGGATGTCATCTATCAGTTGGCGTATGCCCTGGGCATCGGCGTGCTCATCGGTCTCGAGCGCTCGTTCGTTCAGACGTTGTATCCCAAACACAAGAAGACGGAAGCGGAGGAGGAGACTTCGAAGGAGACGTCGAAAGGCGACGCGGTGGGCGAGTTCATCGGCGTCCGCACCTTCGCCATGCTCTCCCTGCTGGGCTTCGGTGTGGCACTCGCGTCGGAGCGCTTCGCCTTTCTGGCCCCCATCGGCCTGGGGGGAGTGTGTCTGCTGGTCATCGCCATGTACCTCCGGGCCACCGACCTGGGCACCGGCATCACCACCGAGGTGGCCGCCATCGGCACCTGCGCCCTCGGAATGCTGTGCCGGGTCGACCCCCAGATCGCCTCCGTCATCGCGCTGCTGGTGACGGTGCTGCTCGCCTCCAAGCACTTCGCGCACAACACCGTCCGCAAAATGCGGCGGGTGGAGCTGACCGACACGCTGAAGTTCCTGGTGGTCATCCTCATCGTGCTGCCGCTCCTGCCGAGAGAGGCGCTCGATCCCTACGGGGCGTTCAATCCGTACAAGGTCGGCTTCCTGGTCGTGCTGATCTCGGGTATCTCGTTCGTGGGCTACTTCCTCACCCGCATCCTGGGGGCCCAGAAGGGGTTGGGGCTCACCGGCGTCCTGGGCGGCCTCACCTCCTCCACGGCGGTCACCGCGGCCATGTCCGCCGAGGCCAAGGGCAACCCGAGCCTCCGATCCATCTGCGCCTTCTCCACCATCGCCGCCAACGCCACCATGTTCGGCCGGGTGCTGGTGGTGGTGGCGCTGCTCGACCGGATGCTGGTGCAGCGGCTGTTGTGGTCGGTGGGGGGGATGGCGGTCACCGCCGCGCTGGCCGCGGTGGTGCTCTGGATCATGGCCTCCCGGGCCAGGACCACCGAGGACAAGGGGACCGGGCAGGTCCGGCTGAAGAACCCCTTCTCGGTCTGGCCGGCCGTCAAGTTCGCCGCCTTCTTCGTGCTCATCCTGTTCGCGGCCAAGCTCGCCACCACCTATTTCGGGGACTCGGGGTTGTTCGCCGCGGCGGGCCTGTCGGGGCTCGCCGATGTGGACGCCATCACCCTGTCCATCGCCGAGCAGACCAAGCAGTCGGCGCTGGCCTACCGGACCGGCGCCATCGGCATCACCATCGCCGTGGTGTCCAACAGCTTTGTCAAGACCGGCATCGCCGTCTACTCCGGCGGGTGGCGGTTCGGGCGGCTCATCGGGCTCTGCCTCGGCGCGGCCACGGTGGTGGGGCTGGCGCTGGCCTTCCTGGTGTAGGCGCCGTCTCCCGAGCGGTTTTTCCACACGAGATCACCCGATTCCGACCTCTGAGGGCACTATATCGGAGTATAGTGCCAATAAACTGTATCCACCCGTCTGGTGGAGTTGACGGTACCGATGCGGACATGGACGATGCGGCGCAACCGCCGAAGAAGACCCGGGAGGTTCAATTGAAGAAACAACAATGTACGACACGGCGCACTTTTCTGAAGAAGATGGGGATCGCCGCCACAGGGGTCGCGGCGTCGACGGCGTTCTCCGGTTGCGCGGCGGAGGGGGACGACTGCAGCTGCGCGGGGGACGGGGGCGAGGGGCTCCCCCCCGAATGCGCCGCGGGGGACGCGGACAGCGACACGGACACCGACACGGACGTCGATACGGATACGGACGCCGACACGGACACCGACGCGGACTGTGACGCGGACGCCGATACGGACACCGACGCCGATACGGATACCGACGCCGATACGGATGCCGACGCAGATACCGACGCGGACGCCGATACGGACACCGACGCCGATACGGACGCGGACACGGACGCCGACGCGGATGGGGACACGGACGCGGAGACCGACGCGGACACGGACGCGGATACCGACGCGGACACGGACACCGGCATCGATTGCGGCGGCCTGCCGACCCAGTGGGATATCGAGACCGACGTGGTCGTGCTGGGGACCGGGTTCGCCGGGCTCTCCACCGCCATTTCGGTCTACGACGCCGGGGCCGAGGTGCTGATCCTGGAGAAGATGCCCGAGGCACAGCAGGGGGGCAACAGCACCATCTCCGGCAATATGTGGTGGACGCCCACCACGGCGGAGGGCGGTATCACGTATATCCGGAGCCTCTGCATGGGGCTGACGGACGACGCGTGCATCGAGGCCCTGGCGCAGGAGATGGTCACACTGAACGACTGGCTCGCCACCCTCGGCGTCACCGCCTCGACCCTCGGGGTGTTCCAGCCCGAGTACCCGGAGCTCCCGGGCTCGGACTCGGTGCGCACCTGGATGAACCGGCAGAACGCCGAGGACGGCTCCCTCTGGCGCCCCATGCGGGACGCCGTCGACAGCCGGGGCATCGAGGTCCGCTACGAGACGCCGGCGCTGGATCTCATCCAGGACCCCTGCACGCGGGAGGTCAAGGGTGTCATCGCCGAGAGCGGCGGCGGCACCCTCAACGTCAAGGCCCGGCGGGGGGTCGTCCTGGCGTGCGGCGGGTTCGAGTTCGCCTACGATATACAGCGGCAGTTCCTCCCGGCATGGCCGGTCTACAGCCCGGGGACCCCCGGGAACACCGGCGACGGCATCCGGATGGCGCAGAAGGCCGGGGCGGCCCTGTGGCACATGAACAACGCCCTCGCCCACATCGGCTGCTTCGTCCCCGATCCCGACGACCCGGGCTCGCTGCCCATCCTCGCGAGCTTCCCGGCCAACAACTACATCCTCGTCGACCAGCTCGGGTCGCGGTTCATGAACGAGGAGCGGGAGGAGCGGCACGGCTTCGGCCACAAGGAGTGGCTGTTCTTCTTCGACGGCCCGCATCAGATGTTCACCCGCATCCCCTGCTACGGCATCTTCGACGAGACCACGCGCCAGGCCGGAGCCCTGGCCGTGGACAGCATCCTCGCGGGGTGGAACCGTAAGTTGCAGGTCCACATGTGGAGCGCAGACAACAGCGTCGAGATTGACAGCGGCTGGATCAAGACGGGGCAGACGGTGGCCGCCCTCGCCGGGGAGATCGGCGTCGACGCCGGTACCCTGGACGACACCGTGACGCAGTACAACGGGTTCTGCAGCGCCCAGGAGGACCAGTCCTTCGGACGCCCGGCCGGGACGCTGCAGTCCATCTCGACCCCGCCCTACTACGCGGTGCCCATCTACCCCATCATGTACAACACCCAGGGGGGCCCCCGGCGGAACGAGCAGTGCCAGATCATCACCCCCTTCGGCGAGCCCATCCCGCGCCTCTACAGCGCCGGCGAGCTCGGGTCCTTCTGGGGGTGGATGTACAACGGCGGCGGCAACGTCAGCGAGTGCATGTGCACCGGCCGCATCTCCGGCCGGAACGCGGCGGACGAAACCTCCTGGGGGTAGGGGGCGCTCCGGATCCCGTCCGCGGCCGGCTGCGCGCTCCTCCCGCGCGATGATCGGCCATCCTCTGCAAAGCGAACGTAATCGGGCGTCATTCTGTAGATATCCGCAAAAAGGAGTACAATGAGTCTCCGATACGCGTGTTGAAATCATGAGGGCGGATATCGAAATCGTGCTGTTCGGGCTAGGGTGCGTCTTCCTCGTCGCCGTGAGCGCGGTCGTTCGCGCCTGGGTCAAACGGAATCGGGAGGCGCGCTCCCTCGCGCGATACAATGCGGTGAAGCGGGCCGGGCGCCTCGTCCCGCCGACCCTCCACCCGGTGTTCGATCCCAACCGCTGCATCGGATCCGGCGCGTGCACCCACGCCTGTCCCCAGGGGATGGACGTCATCGGTCTGATCCACGGCCGGGGCGCGCTCATCGATCCCTCCCTGTGCATCGGCCACGGGAGGTGCGCGGCGGAGTGTCCCATGGGGGCGATCCGGCTGGTCTTCGGCACCGCCGAGCGGGGGGTGGACCTCCCCCACCTCAAGCCGACCTTCGAGACTGACGTTGACGGCCTCTACATTACGGGGGAGCTCGGCGGGATGGGGCTCATCGCCAACGCGGTCCGCCAGGCTCGGGAGGGGATGACGCACCTCTCCCGGTCCCTCGGGAAGGACGCCGGGCCCAAATCCGTCGATGATGATATCGTGGACGTCGCCATCGTCGGCGCGGGACCGGCCGGGATCACCGCGGCCCTTGCGGCCATCGAAGCGGGGCTCAGCTACCGCCTGTTCGACAAGGAGCCCGAGCTGGGCGGCGCCATCCGCCACTACCCCCGCCGCAAGGTCGTCCTGACCCGCCCGGTGCGCCTCCCCCTCGCGGGGCTTGTCCATGCCGGAACTTTGACCAAGGAGCGGCTCCTCGCGCTCTGGCACTCCATCATCGAGGCGCACCGGATCTCGCTGGAGTCGGACGCCGAGGTGGAGGCCGTCACAAAGGACGCAGCGGGCCTCTTCCATCTCTCCGGGAGAGGGGTGACGGCCCGCGCCCGAAAGGTGATGCTGACCATCGGGAGGCGCGGCACCCCGCGCAAGCTCGACGTCCCCGGAGAGGCGCGCCAGACGGTCTTCTACGCCATGCTCGACCCCGAGATCCACAGAGGCCGGCGCGTGCTCGTCGTCGGGGGCGGAAACTCGGCGGTCGAGGCCGCCTGCACCCTGGCCGAGGAGACGGACGCGCGGGTCACCCTCTCCCATCGGGGGGACGCCCTCCCCAATGTCGCCCCCGCAAACCGGGACCGACTCCGGGCGGCGGCGGCGCGCGGCCGGTTATCGTTATGCCCGAACAGCGAGGTCAGGGCCATCGGGGATGATTCGGTGGAGTTGACCATCGACGGTCGAGCGGCGGCGCTTCCCGCTGATGACGTCATCGTCCTCATCGGCGGCGCGCTGCCGACCGAGATGTTGACCCGAATGGGGGTGAGCATCGAGCGGCACTTCGGCGAGGAGACCGAGGGCACGCGGCACCTCGGGGACGACGAGATCTTCGAGCGCATCCGGGACCACGCGCGATCCAGGGGGCTCGAGAATTTCCACGCCGCTCCCGGCGGGCCCGGGCGGCTCGTCCGGTGGGGGGTCGCGCTCGCGGCCGTCGCGTCGGTCATCGTCCTCTTCTGCCTGGGCGCAGACTACTACATCACCCCCGAGGCCATCCGGAGAGAGGATCCGGCCCTCGGGCTCTTCAGGGGGTCCGGCCTTTTCGGCCACGGTCTCGGCGTGCTCGCCGGCCTGCTGATGCTCGTGAACCTCGGCTACCTCTTCCGCAAGGAGCTCAAGATCATGAGCGGCCTCGGGGACATCCACACCTGGATGTTCATCCACCAGGCGAGCGGCCTCCTCGCGGGGGCGGCGGTGCTGCTCCACACCGCGGGGGTCCTCCACAATGCCTTCGCCCTGACGCTCTACGCCGCCGTGGCGATCCTGCTGATCACCGGAATCATCGGGCGGTACGTCTTCGCGCTGGTGCCCCTGGATCCGAGAGGTCGCCCCCTCACCCACGAGGCCCTCGTCGGCCTCTGCGAGCGAATGGAGAAGCTGTACGAGGCGCTCTTCGGGGAGCTCGACGCCGCTGTGGAGGTCCGGCGGATCATGGACCTGACGGACATTCCGCGCCTGACCCTCCCGGGCCTGCTCGTTCACCTCCTGACCCGCTGGCCCGTACGACACCTGAGGCTGATCCGGGTCATCCGGCGGGCAAGACGAGTCATCGCCGAACCGAACGAATACCGGTCGTTCAAGCGGTTCTCGCTGGAGATGTTCCGGTTGCGGCTCCAGATGGACCTGGCCCCGAGGATCAAGCGCGCGCTGGGCGCGTGGCGGGCCGGCCACGGGCTCACGGCCCTATTGACCGTGACCCTGGTGGCCGCACACGTCATTGTGGAGGTCTGGGTGGGATACCGATGGCTGTTTTAGTAAAACGGGTCCGCCGCCTGGCGATCTGCGGTTTCCTCGCCGCCGCCGTCCTGATCGCCCGCGACGCGCTGCCCCAGGTCTTCGCGCCCGGCAAGCTCTCCCGGAGCCATTCCCCGTGGCGATCCCTGTCGAAGTGCGACACCTGCCACAGCACGAACAACAGGGTCGATCGCGGCAAATGTCTGTCGTGTCACGAGCCCGTGGCCGCCCGGATCCGGGCGCGGAAGGGGTTCCACGGCCGGGCCTCCGTGAGGAAGGCCCCCTGCGAGTCCTGTCACAAGGAGCACCGCGGCGAGGAGAGGTCCCTCATCCGGTGGCCGGAGGGCGACGAGAAATCCTTCGACCACACAACGACGGGCTGGCCGCTCAAGGGGGCTCACAGGAAATCGCGGTGCGAGGCGTGTCACGACCCGCGGCGCATCGTCGCCCCGGAGGTCCGATCCTATTTGAAGGCGCATCCGGAGTCGAAGACCTATCAGGGCCTTCCGACCGCCTGCCGAGCCTGCCACTTCGACGAGCACCGGGGGGCCCTCGGCGACCGGTGCGAGCGGTGCCACGACGAGACGGACTTCAAGCGGGCGCCGAAATTCACCCACGATGCCGTATGGCCCCTCGTGGGGGCGCACCGGCGGGTGACGTGCGCCAGGTGCCATTCGCTTCAAAGCGACCCCCGGTACGACAAGGCGGGATTCCCCCGGGCCCGCGCGGCCGCCTATCTCAAGATGAGCCCCGTGGCCCACGCGCGCTGCACCGACTGTCACACGGATCCCCACAACGACCGGTTCGGTTCGGATTGCCTCGCCTGCCACACGCAGGAGCGGTGGGAGCTCGATGAGCCGCCCCGGGACCTCGCCTTCCACGACAGGACCGCGTTCCCCCTCGAGGGCCGTCACCGGTTCGTGCCCTGCAAGCGATGCCATCGAAAGAACAAGCAGGGCCGGATGCACCTCAAACCGATCCCCCACGGCCGCTGCGCCGGCTGCCACCCCAACGCCCATCCGGACATCTCCGAGAAGGAGATGTCCCGCCGGGATTGCGCCGCCTGTCACGACAACGACGGGTTCAAGCCCTCGCGCTTCACCGCGGCCGACCACCGAAACACCGGCTTCCCGCTGAAGGGCGCCCACACCGCGACAGCGTGTCCGGCGTGCCACCTGAAGAAGCTGGGGCCGCCGCCCACGGACCGGGGCGCCCGGCGCACCCCGAAGCACCTCGCCGCCAGGGTCCGCTCCCCGTGGCGGCTTCGCGCGGGGGTTACCCCGGATCGCTGCCCGCGCTGTCACGCGTCGCCCCACCGGAAACAGTTCAACGATCGGCCGTGTACGGAGTGCCACGACGGCCGTTCCTGGTCGATCCCCGCGGATCGGTTCGACCATAATCGCACCCGGTATCCCCTGACGGGGAAGCACCGTCAGGTGAGGTGCCCGGATTGTCACAAGTCCGTCAGCGACAAGGACGGGACGTTCGTGCGATACCGTCCGCTCCCCTTCTCGGATTGCACGCCGTGTCACCGGGACGTGCACTACGGACAGTTCTCCGAGCTCACCCCCGAGCGGAGATGCCGCGCGTGCCACGACACCGCCGGCTTCGTCCCGGCCCGGTTCGATCACAACGACCCCCGGAAGTCCGGCTTCCCGCTCAAGGGGACCCACGCGACCCTCGGTTGTGAGCGGTGCCACCCCAAGACAACGCTCGCCGAAGGGGTTCGGGTGACGCGATATCGGCCCACCATGAAGGAGTGCGGCGGCTGCCACGAGGATGTGCACGACGGCGCCTATCGCCTCGCGGTCGATCTGCTGAAAAGGGCCGGCTCGAGATCCCCGTCATCCGGGACGGCGGCCGCACCGAAGGCGCGGGATCCGTGGTCGATCCCCGCCAGCTGGTATCGCCTGAAGCCGGACGACCGCACCGATTGCGCGTCGTGCCATTCGGAGGAGGGCTGGCGCGCCGTATCCTTTGACCACACCAGGACCCGGTTTCCCCTGAAAGGGCGGCATCGGAAGGTGTCCTGTGAGCGGTGCCACAAGGGGGGGGTGAGGCGGCCCCTCCCCCGGCGTTGCGCCGGATGCCACGAAGACGTACACCGCGGCGCCCTGGGATCGCGCTGCGGGGAGTGTCATACCGAGGCCGGCTTCGACCGGGTGGAGAAGGTCTACGCGCGGCACAACCGAACCACGTTCCCCCTTACCGGTCGCCACGCCGCCCTCCCCTGTACGGAGTGCCATCGCGACGCGAACCGCCGAGAGTTCAACCGCACGCCGAACCGGTGCGAGGACTGCCACACCGAGGATATCCCGTCGGCGGGAGAGGCCGCCGTGGATCACGGCCCCCTTCGCAGCGCCTGCGACCGGTGTCATACGCCCGTGGACTGGAAGGTCGCCGCGTTCCAGGGGCACGACCGGTGCTTCCCCATCAGCACCGTATCAAGGCACGGCGCCGTCAGGTGCCGCAAATGCCACCAGGGGGCGCCCCCCGCGGCCCTCGGCGACTGCACCACCGGCACGTTTTCATGCCGGCAGTGCCACGGGTGCGAAGCGGCGCGGCACAGAGGCGTCAGCGGCTATCGCTGCGAGGATAGAGGGTGTTATTCATGCCACCGCAACCCATAGTCCGGCGCCTCGCCGCGCTGCTGCTGACCGGCGGCCTCCTGTTGGGGCGGCCCGCGTCTGCGACGGACGGGCCCCTCGCGGAGGCGACGGTGGCGTATGTCTCGCGCGACAGGATCTACCTCAGCGCCGGAACCCTCGACGGCCTTCGGCCGGGAGACCTCCTGTGGGTGGAGCGCCGGGGGCGTCGCGTCGCCCGCATCGAGATCACGGAGGCGAGCGATCACGGCGCCGTGGCGATCCTCCGCGAATCGCGTGCGCCGGTCTACCCGAAGGACGCGGTGCCATTCGAGGCCCCCCAAACGGCGCGCCCCGCCACGGCGCCCGCCAGGGATACGACCGCCGAACCCGAGGAACGCTGGGACGATGGCGTCCTGGCGACCCGATGGCGAGCGGCCCTCGACGCGACGCCCCCGGTGCTCGTGCGGTATACCCCCCCCGAGGGAGACCATGGGAGGCTCGCGATCTCCGCCCGCGGAGAGACGGAGTACCGGCTCTATTCCCAGGTCCGGAGCCGGGACTACACCCGGCATGAGCAGCGGTTCACCCTCCTGGCGCGGGCCGAGAACCTCGGCATCGAGGGCCTGGAGCTCCGCCTGTACGGTTCCGTCCTGGCGCGGTACGACAGCGGCGCCGACCGCTACCTGCCCGGGCGACGGGCCGTTGCGCTCATCCGCGACGTCGCGGTGACCTACCGCCGGCCCGGAGGGCGCTTCTTCGGATCGATCGGTCGCTTCACGCCGACCGCCCCTATCGTACACACCATCGACGGCGTCGAGGCCGGCGTGGACACCGCCCCGTTCACGCTCACTTTCTTTGGGGGGCTCAAGCCCGTTGAGCGGGATCTCGCGCCCACGATCCATCATCAGAGCTTCGGCGGCGGGATACGGCTCCGACCGGTGACCGGCGACTGGCGCTACGATGCGGAGGGCGGGGTCCTCGCGGAGCTCAGGGACGGCCGCTTCTGCCGGGCCGCGCTCGCCATCGACAACCGCGTAAGCCGCGGCGACCGATTTTCGCTAAGAGAAACCGCCACCCTCGACTTCATTCAGTCGGACGATACCGGGACGTCCCACACCGATTTCGCGGTCTCCTTCCTCGGTCTCGAGGGCGACTGGCGCCTGCGCGACCGGGTCGGGCTGGATCTGAGGGCGCGCTACAACGAGCGGCCCCTCTTCGCCGAGGACGTGGAGACGGCGCCGTCCGTATGGATCGCCGCCCTGCGGGGTGACCGGATCGGTCGCGTCGAAGCCGGCCTGCCCCTCGTGACGCGGAAGGGCAATCGCCTCCGCCCGTTCCTGTTCACTCGCGGGGACATCAAGGCGTCCGGGGCGGACAAGGGATACTCCGGCGGGGGGATCACGTATCGGGATCCGTCGCTGTTCGCCACCCGAACCGGGCTCACCACCACCGTGGACTACGGCTTCGGCACCGGCCACCTGGCCAACATAGACCTCCTCCTCGACACACCGTTCCGAAGGGACCGCCTGCGCCTGCTCAGCGGGCTGTTCACCACCTGGAGCTGGGCGGACCATTCAACGGTCCACACGCTCCGTCACTTCTTGTACTTGATACTGCGCGGAAACATCACCCCCGCCCTCGAGGCGTCCGCCGATTTCCAGGCCACCTACGACCACGCCCTCGTCCGCCTCACGTATCCCTTTGGGGCGCTCTTACAGTTCCATGTCGGCCTGACCTATCTCCTATAGACCGCTTCGGCCTGAGCGCGGCGGGCTACCGTCGAAGCCCCCATTTCTTGACGTAATGGGTCAACCACCTGCGGGAGAACTGCAGGCCATGGGATTTCAGCAGGCGTTCCATAGCCGAGATATTGCCGTTGCATTTATGGAAGGCGCTGACAATACGCTCTTTGTGCCGGTCATATCGCGACCGGGGCATCTCCGCCGCGGCATAGAGGTTCGACGACACGAGGTCACCGTGTCTCTCGACCACCGCGCTCTCGCTGAACCGCGCCGCGAAGACCCTCGCGACGGCATCCCCGGGGCGGACCCCCGCGTTGATTTTAGTTGCGATTCGATCGGCGATATCCACCAGACCTCGAACGTTCTCCTTCGGGAATCCGTCCAGCATCAACGCCTCGTAGTAGTCGGCGGAGAGGAGGGACCGGTAGGACGCCCCCGCGATCGAATGAGAGGTCAACGCGGCCTCCAGGACCGCATCGAAAATCGAGGGGATATCACCGGCCCTTTCCGTGAGCGACGGAAGGGTGACCCGTCTGAGGCGGGCGAAGAGGTCGTGCGCCAGACCATGGGTGCCGTCTGGAATATTCGACGCGATGATGAATTGGACCTTGGCGGGGGCACTCCGGGATTCGCCGATTCGCTTGCTCATCCCCTCCTCAATCACCCGCAGGAGACTCTTCTGGACTCGCGCGGGGAGGTTGTGCGCCTCGTCGAGGAAGAGCACGCCGCCCCGGGCGCTTTCGATGAGCCCTGTGCGCTCTCTGACGTCGGAGAATACCCCGGCGGCGACACCGAAGAGCGTGGTCGAGGCCTCCTCCTCCGACGCGAACTGGGCCGCGTTGTGTATCACCACCGGAACGGGATTCCCTTTTCCCCGAAACATGGCCGCCAGGGCATGCGCCGAGAGCTCCTTTCCCGTCCCGGAAGGACCGGTCAACAGCACGTGTCTCTTGGACAGCGCCGCCTCGCGGAGCTCCCGTATCAGACCGGGAGTATGAAACCGCCCCGCGATGCCGAAGGTGTTCGCCGAGGCGATCAACAAGCGGGCGCCGTCCAGGTGAAATGCTAGGAGCACCTGACCGAGGCGTATCACCGACCGGTCGCGCAGGGGGGCTGTGCCGCTCAATCGGCGGCCGTTGACAAATGTTCCGTTGGTACTGCCGAGGTCGGTTATCACGAAGCGGTCGTCCAGCTTGGAGATACGGAGATGTTGCTTTGATACTGCCTCGTGATCCACCACGATATCGCAATTCGCCCCCCTGCCGATGGTCATCACGGGGCCAACCTCAAAGCGATCCTTCGCCATGGAACCGGCCGGGGCGTACGCAGTCACGATCACCGGCACCTTCTGACAGGGGTGCAGGAACGGCGGTTCCACCGGCTCCTTCTTCGTGGTCAGTTCATCTGATTCATTTCCCATAAATAAATTATAGACCTCCGTTAAGGATTTCGTTAGACTAGCACTATGTTGGAAAACTTGGTAGGTCTTGAGCCCGGCACGGTTGTCAACGGGCAGTATCGCATCAATGGTCTCATAAGCTCTGGTGGAATGGGGTGGATCTACGAAGCTTCTCAATTAAAAATCAATCGTAAAGTTACCGTCAAGCTGCTGAACCCGCAGCTAATCGCCAACAAGGGGGCCATCGAGCGTTTCCGCCAGGAGGCCAATTTGGCGGGGTCGATCGCCCACATTAACATTTGTGAGGTTACAGATCTCGGCGCCACCGAGGGCGGCATTCCCTACCTGGTCATGCCCTGCCTCGAGGGGATGGCGCTGTCCGAGCGTCTCCGGATGCTGGGAAGTCTACCCACCGCCACCGCCGTCGACATCGTCGACCAAATCCTGGCCGGGCTCGAGATGGCTCACCGTCACCGCATCGTTCATCGGGACCTCAAACCCGCAAACATATTCCTCAGCCGGGTCGACGAGACCCGCGAGTTGGTCAAGATCCTCGACTTCGGCATCTCCAAGATATTGGACGCCGAATCCAATCCGCTCCAGACCACCGAGGGGGTGGTCCTCGGCACCCCCGTCTACATGGCCCCGGAGCAGGCCGGCGGCAGCGCTTCATTGGATCAGCGCGTGGATATTTACGCCGCGGGGGTCATCCTGTACGAATGCCTGACGGGGCGCCCGCCGTACACCGGCTCGTCGTTCAGTGAAATCATGCTGAAGATCGCGCGGGCGAGCTTTCCACTGCCGAGGAGCCTCAACCCCGCCATCTCCAAGGCGTTGGAAAAGATCATCCTCAGAGCCATGGCGTACAGCCCCGGTGATCGATACCGCGATGCCAGGAAGATGCGCACTGCGCTGTCGAGCGCGCGACAGGCGCGACCGGCGCTAGGGAACAGTAAAGACAGTACTGTAAGTACGAACGCCGCGCCGTTCATCAGCCGGGAGATGGCCTGGACGACCTCCACGGAGAAGATGCAGCCCGGTAGGAAAGCAACGATAACCCTTGTTGGGTTACTGCTCCTGCTGGCGACCTGTCTCTTTGTATCTCTATGGAATCGTCGCTCACAGGACGGCAGTGAAAGTCGCAAAGAGGAAGCGTCTCGAATCGCGGGGCACTCGCCGAAGGCAAGGGGCAAACCCGCGACCGAAGCCGCGCGCACCTCGGCGCCTTCCGGTGATTCCGACGACGACGCACGGGAGCGCGAAGACATCTTTGACAGCATCCAGGACGCTTCGAGACAATGCGAGGGGGACGTCTCGACGCCGGTGCCCACCACGACATCAAAACAACAACGGCAGAAGTCCTCGGGGCGAAGCGAGAGGAGAAAGGGAGCTTTGGTGCGGTCTCCGAAACCGGCGCAGAAGGAAACCATCGAAGGGAAGTTGGATACGAGAATCGTGTCCGATTATTAGCTATGCGGAGAGTATCGCTTCATAGTCCGCGGCATCTAGCCGTCGAGCTCGTGCCTCTCGTCCTGTGGGGACTCATCGGCGCCTTCGACATCCCCGCGGCGTCCGCCGAGGAGGTCTCCCTCGCGCGGGAGCTGTTCCAGGAGGGGGTCGGGCTCTACGCGCGGGGCGAGTACCAGGCGGCGCTCGAACGGTTCGAGTCGTCATATGCGCTCAATAAACGGGCGTCCGTCCTGTTCAACATCGCCATGTGCAGCAAGGCCCTGCTCCTGAACGTCAAGGCGTTGGACGCCTTTCAGGAGTTCATCTCGGAGTACGGCGACGCCGTCGAGGAACAGCTGCTCGTCGATGCCGAACGCGCGGTCTCACAATTGCGTGACATGGTCGGCAGGCTCAGGATCACGGTGAGGCCGGCGGACGCCAGGATCCGAGTAGACAACATCGAACGCGGCGGGCCGCCAGACCATGTGCTGTTCCTGGACATCGGCGCGCACGAGGTGGTCGTCGAGAAGAAAGGCTTCTATCCTTATCGACAGCAACTCGAATTGGCGGGCGGTGAGGAGGCGACCCTCGATGTTGTTCTGACAGTCATTCCGCCTCGTCCTCTGCCGTCGGGCCCCCCCGGGATTACGGGACGATCCGAGGCGGATGAAAGAGAGCGGCCCCCCGCCGGCGTGCCTGAACGCGTCGAACCTCCTTTTCAGCCGGACCGCGTCGACGCGGGACGCCGCAGACCGATGCTCTGGACCGGTGGAGGGATGACGGCCGCCGGCGCGGTGCTCCTCGGGTTGGGGGCGTATTTCAATGTAAGGTATTTCCATCACTACGACGAAGGTCTCACCGTGTCCGATGATTGGAAGAGGGATGGCCGAGATGAGGACGAGCAAAAATACGAAACGATCCGCACAAAAAAGCTGCCGGCGGACAAGAGGGGGCTCGCGATAGGCTACGCCAGCGGGGGCGTCGTCGCGGCGGCCGGTATCGCGCTGCTGTTGACCGACGTGTTGTACCTTTCAAAGAAACCCGAGCACACGGCGCGTCGCGCCGGGCCTTCTTTCTCCGGCCACGGGGTTGCGGTGAGGTTCTAGACGATGATTCGTGCGCTTTGGTCATCGCTTTTTGTTGTCTCGGTTATCCTGGTCTGCTTGGGGATCGCCGGATGCCCCAGTCTGCCGAAGCTCCCGGAGGAGATGCCGTCCGAGGGAACAGAATCGGGTGAGCCCTCCGACACCAGCTCCGGCACCTCCCTGTTTCCCTATGATATGGAGAATACCGGTACCGGCCGGGACACCGACGCAGACAATCCCGATGGGGTCTCCGATGCCGACGCGGACAGCGACACAGACATCGATGCCGATGCCGATGCCGATGCCGATGCCGACAATGATACCGATACCGAAAAAGATATCGGGGCCGATTCGGACACGGACACGGACGCGGATACCGAGACGGTTTCTGATTCCAGAGACGACCCCGATGGAGATTCTCCATCAAATACGGATGTAGATATTGATACTGATGCAGATACCGATGTAGATACTGATACTGATACCGATACCGATACCGATGTAGATACCGATTCGGATACGTTGTCGGGCGCTCCGAGAATAGACGGTATCAATGGCGACGGAACGTCCGAGGGCATTGTCGACGAAGAAAACCGGTTGTCCTCCGTCGCGGAAATACAGCGGCCCGCCGCCAACCGGTTCAGAGAATTGTGGACGCTTCATGGATATCACTTGGATACCGTCGACCGCATTTCCCTCGTATCCGAGGACGGCGCGCACGTGTTCGGAAGCAACCAACCCCTGGAGAGCGACCGAACGCCGCTGGGCCCGCCGGGGGTCGTCGGGTCCCGCCGCATGATGCTCCCCGCCTCCCTGGTCCCGGGGCGGTACCGGCTGGAGGTATTCAACCCGTACGGCTCCCATGAGGTCGCGGTGTACGTGCTCAGGGGGGAGAAGGGAGACGCCGGCGGCGGTCTCGATTGCAGCCAAACGACCTGCCGCGTACCGGACAGAAACCTCGCTGTGGGAGGAGATTTGTCCGCCTCCGATGCGCATTTCGAGCACACCCCCTCCGGTCCCGTCGACCCGGAGACGGACCTCCCGCACTGCCCCCGGGGATACCGCCTGAACGCGGAGGTGACCGGGTACACGCTGTGCCAGAAGACGATGGGCGAGGGGCGCGTCGACGAGATGGTCCGCGTCGGCGACTACTGGATAGACAAATACGAGGTCTCCGTCTGGAACAAGGCGGACTGCACCGGCGGTCCTATGGGGACGCTGGACTTCTATGAGTGGCCTTCGATTCCGGCCAACGGGTCCGGCTATCACACCGGCACCACGATCTATGCTTGTTCCCTCGCGGATCAGGTTCCCGCGCGGGCCTGGATGACCTGGTTCCAAGCGGCTCAGGCCTGCTTCGAATCCGGCAAGCACCTCTGCAGCAACGCAGAGTGGCAGGCCGCTGCGCTTGGCACCCCGGATTTCGATTCGTCAGAGCCGGTCGACGATGATTTCGAATGTAACATATGGGACGGGATCCTGCCCCTCGGCGCGACCTGGGCGGAGTCGGACAACCTGTCCGTCCTCACCGGCAGCGCCGCGAGGTGTATCTCCAACGTCGGCGCGAACGATACCGTGGGCAACGTCAGCGAATGGGTCGCGGGTTGGATCGTGGCCGGAAAATTCTCCCAGACGATGGGAGCGGACGGGGTCCATTTCTGGCCGGAGGCCATCTACGGGAATGACGGCACCTGGGGGATCAACGGTCGCGCCTATCGCGACGACGGGATGACAGATGGCCTGCCGGCAGTGATCAGCAGAGGCGAATCCTGGAAAAAGCTCGCATCCGCCGGCGTCTACGCGACGAAGTTCTACTGGACGCCGTCGAAAAGGGTTCTGGCGTACGGCACCCGTTGCTGCCGGAGATGGTGATGTGATGAGAGACTATTCAAAAATGAGATATCAGCGGCGCCGTTTCCTCTTTGTGATGATGGCCTTCACATGGGCTCATTCGTTGCCCTGTGCCGCGGCTGATGGAGAAATATTTATCCTGCAAGGCGAAAAGGGCGACCCTGGAGAGGGGATGCAGTGTGACGATACAACATGCGTCCTCCCCGAGGGCGTCGACCTGGAGGTCAGCGGAACGGTGACCGCCACGAGGGGCGCTTTCGACTCTCTGGAGGTCGCCGGCAGATGTCCCATGGGATACGAGCAGGACCCGAGCGAGGCGGGATTCACGCTGTGCCGGCAGGAGGTCGCCGCTGGCCGTTTCGACGAGATGGTCAAGGTCGGCCCGTTTTGGGTGGACAAGTACGAGATGTCCGTGTGGGCAAACAGCGACTGCACCGGAGCGCAGTTCGGGGATACCGCGAACAACTGGGCGATCCAGGGGAACGGCAGTGACTTCGCCGTGAACGATGTTTACGGTTGTTCCATCGCGAACGAAACGCCGACGAGGTTCGTCACCTGGTTTCAAGCGGCGCAGAGCTGCCTCGCGTCCGGCAAGTACCTGTGCCGCAACGCCGAATGGCAGCTGGCGGCGCTGGGGACCCCCGACCCGGACACGGTGGCGCCGATCGCCACCGATCCTGTCTGCAATATCTGGGACGGCCTCCTCCCGCGGGGGGCGGAGTGGGGCGTGCCGAATACCATAACCAGGACCGGGAGCGCAGAGGAGTGTATCTCGAACGCCGGTGCAAACGACATGGTCGGAAACCTGGCGGAGTGGGTGGAGGAGTGGGGCGTCAGCCCCTATGATTCACTCGCGAACGACTATGCGGCGGCCTTCTCCTGGCCCCCCTACGACTACGGCGACGACGCCACCTGGGGCATCAACGGCCGCGCGTATGACGGTGTGGAATACGTCGAAGGCCTACCCGTCGCGGTGATCCGCGGCGGGGACTGGGCCGACGGCAGCGCCGCCGGCGTCTACGCCATCTCCTACATGAACGCGCCGTCGACGAGCGAATGGCGCCGCGGGGCCAGGTGTTGCCGGGGGTATTGATCGAAGAAGTCTGTTCTAATGGTTCGTGTTTCGATTTCGACGAATACCAATACAGGTATCTCGTGGTTTTCGACATCAGCGATCCGACCGCGCCGACGGTGCTCGGCAACGAGATGACGTCCTTCGGTACCTACAGCACGGTCGAGGTCAGGGGAAGCCATGCCTATTGGGCCATGGACAAGACCATCGCGGTCGTCGATGTCAGCACCCCCGACACCCCAACGCAGAGCACCACCATGGAATTCTCATCGAACGTGGGAGCCATGCATATAGAAGGGGACGTCCTCTTTGTCGGATTGAGCAGCGGCGAGCTCATCATGATAGATATCGGCGAGCCGCCCGCGCCGAGTCAAATCGGCAGCATCGACATCGGCAGCGGTATCAGTGACCTGATGGTCAGAAACGGTTACGCCTTTGCTTTTGGCGATCCGCTGCTCACGATCCTCTACGTCTCCGATCTCGAAAACCCGGCCCCGCTCTGCCGGAGCAACGATGAAGAGGGGATATCCTACAGAAGCGCCGATCTATCCGGCGACTACGCCTACGTCTCGACAGACCAGGGCCTGCGGGTATTGGACATCTCGGTCACGACCCGATAGGGGTCGCCTATCGGCCTTTCAGGTCGCGGTGGAGGTCAGCTCAGGCTGAAGAGATAGGAAACTCAAGTTAGAAAGCCGGCTCTCATTCCGCCAACGGACCGAAATGCTCGTCTGGATTTACGGCCCGGACATCCGATCGCACAACCGCGTTGTGCTCATGCACAAATAGTGTTCAAATGCGTGGGTCGTTTTCGGCGACGCTGACAGGACAAAAAATAAAATTCGTAGGGCATCCCATCAATGCCGGTTCGGGATGCGGGAGAGCGAGAATGAAGTTTGATATTCCAGTTAAACTGGACCTCGATAAACGGGGCCAGACCACGTTGATACGCGCCCGTGAGGCGTTGGAGAAGCACGAGCCGGACCGAGCGGCACGTCTGTTGCAACGGGCAAAAATCGAAAACAGCGAGGCGCAGGTGGCCCACGACTTGATGTTGGCGGTAACGCTTTCGCACTGCAACTATCCTGAGAGAGCCCTTCAGACGGTGATGAACTCGATGGCGACATATCGCGACATGACGGATCAGCAGCGCCTCTTCCACTTGATCATGCAGGGGGAGCTCCTCGGTGTCCTCGGGCAGGGTAAGCTGGCTATCAAGGTCCTCGGCCCGTGCCCCGGGAAGGCCGCCGACCTCGGGCGATCGGATTTGACTGTCGAGGCCCTGATTCAAGAAGGGTCCATCCTCTCGATGATGGGCGTTCAGGCGGCGGGCATCGACCGGCTCGATCGGGCCCTCGCCCTCGGCCGGGACCTCCCGGACAAGCGGCTGGCGGTGCGGGCACTGGCCGAACGGTCCGTCTGTCTCTACCGCAGCGGCGAGATCAGCGCCTCGCTTAGCGCGGCCGAGGAGGCCGTCGAGATGTCACGAGGGGATCACAGCCTCGCGGAGGCCCTCGCCTTTAGACAGATAGGCGCCGCGTACGGGACGCTCTTTCGGTTCTTCGAATCGCTGGAGGCGCATCAACGCGCCCTTGGCGTATTCAACCGGCTCGCCCATATCCCGGGACAGCTCAGCGAATATCTGAGCCTGACCGATACCTACGTCAACATGGGGGACATCGGCTTGGCCCAACACTTCGCTCGAAGGGCCCAGGTGCTGGCGGAGGATGGAGACAATCCCATCACGTCGGGCGACGTCCATGATCGGTTGGGGCGGCTGAGCCTGGCCTCGGGGGCTTTCCCGGCGGCCATCGAGCACTACGCCTGCCGGCTGAAGATCGCGAAGCGGGTCGACGGGAGCAGGCCCACGGCGACGGCCGAGCACCATCTGGGCGTCGCCGAGGTGTTCGCCGGCAAGCTCGAGAATGCTCTCGAACACTTCGTCAGCGCCCTCGAGGGATTCTCGACGGGCGGCGATCCGATCACCGCGACTCGGACGCTCGCGGATATCTCGCAGATAGAGCCGCTGCTGGCCGAGGAAGCGCGGGCGCGTGCCGCCGAGGTCGTGTCGAGCCAATCCATTGACCCGATGTTGTCTCCGGCCCCTCCCGAAATCGCGGCCAAGCAACACTTCGCAGCGGCCCACCATTCCCTCTCGGAGGGGCGATGGCCCGACGCCCTGGCACATCACGACGAAGGCGTCGGGGTCCTCTCCCGACACGGGTGTTATCTGGACGCGGTCCTCTCCCGCTTTCTCTTCGGTAAGCTGGCGTTGGGCCGGAACGCCGCCGCGGCCTGCGAGATCCTGGAGGGGGCGCTGCGGCAATCGGACACCCACGGGTTCGGCGATCTAACGAGATCAATCCTCGATACCATCGGCGGCGTGGCCGGGCGGGGAGAGGCGATCGTCGTCGAATACTCTCTGGACAAGGCGGCCGTCAGACAGCTCGGCGAGGATCCCGATTCGCGGGGTGCCGATACATACGCCGTGGAGACCAATATCATCGGCGGCTCGCCGGCGATTCGGTCAATCATGGATGAGATAGCTGAGTTCGCGCCTACCGACCTCCCCGTCCTCGTCCTCGGCCAGTCGGGAACCGGCAAGGAGCTCGTCGCCCGCCGCATCCACGAGCTGAGCCGGCGGACCCAGCGGCCGTTCGTGGCGGTGAACTGCGCCACCTTGCCCTCCGGGATCATCGATGTGGAGCTGTTCGGCGGCAAGAAGGGGGCCTATACCGGTCTGTCGAGTGACCGAAAAGGGCTCGTCCTGCAGGCCGACGGCGGCACGCTGTTCCTCGATGAGCTGGGAGACTTCCCCGTCGATCTGCAGCCGAAGCTGCTGCGTTTCATCCAGGAGGGGGAGGTGCGACCCCTCGGCTCCGATCGGACACACACCGTGGATGTGCGGATCGTCACCGCCACCAACAAGGACCTCGAGGCCGCCGTCGGGGACGGCGCCTTCCGGGAAGATCTCTTCTACCGGCTGAACGTGGTAACCCTCGATCTGCCGCCCCTCGCCCGACGCGGGAGGGACGTCCTCGAGATCGCCCGGTTCTTCATCGAGAGAAACCGGCTGGCGGCCCGCAAGGGGGTAGCCGGCATCTCCCGCGCCGCGGAGGCGCTGCTGCTGGACTACTCGTGGCCCGGAAACATCCGCGAGCTGGAGAACGTCATCCAGGTGGCGATCGTCAAATGCAAGTCCGACAAGATAACGACCGAGGACCTCAAACTGAAGCCCGTTTCGCAGGGCGTCCCCGGCTCGACTCGCCCGACCGCCGGCGGCGCGGCGCATGGCGCCGAGGAGACTCCGGCGGACATCATCAAGTCCCGGGACGAGCTGATGTTCGACAATATCCGGCGGACCCTGAAGGCGACCCGCGGGCACCAGTCCGAAGCGGCCAAACGCCTCGGGATACACCGGAACACGTTGCGAAATTGGATCAAGCGGATGAAGAAGGACGGGGTGCCCCTCGACGAGTGACGCCCCGGCAACACAACCAACGGAGGGAGCATCATGAAGAATCGCTGGATAAGAATCGCAGGATCAATATCACTCATCGCCTGCTTCGCGGGGTGTGAGGAGACGACCTACGAATGTGACGTGTATCAGTTCGGGGAACGGATCTGGACCGGGATCGAGTTCGAGGCCGAGAGCGAAGACGCGGCCGAGGAGAAGTGCGAGAAAGAGCACGACGAAGCCGGCGTCGACTGTCGCTACTGCAAAGAAAAGTAGAGAAGAACGGGGCGTCAGAAGACCACCTGTATCCCGTTTCCGTCGACGGACAGGGAGCCCCGACGTTCGCCGCGGTCTTCCTGTCGGCGGTGCCGCAGCCAGTGGGCCAGGGAGAGCCCGGCGCCGACGGCCAGCAGGGTGCCGCCGACAGAGTACCCGACGATGGTCATCGCCTGATCCGTCGGCAGCGTGTCCTGGTACAACTCGCTAAAGACGGCTTCGGACCCGTCGCTGGCGTCCCTGAGGCGCGCCTTGTCTTTCGAACCCTTTACGTTGAAGGCGGTGCCGACGGCGAGGCCGGCCGCGCCCAAACCCGACAGGGCGAGTCCGCCGATGAGGAGACCTCTGGAATGTGGCGACGGCTCGACATCTTCGGCCGGGCTGTTCGATTCGGTGTCGAAGGTCTCCGCTGCGGGCATCTCGGATGCCTCCGGGGTCCGCGTCGGTTCCACTGTTGTCGGTGGCACCGGTCCCTCCCCGGACGCGTCGGGGTCTTCCTCTGGCGTGAGGGCGACCAGCACGATGTGCACGACCAAGAGCGGCGCGCCGGCGACGACTTCTATCTCTTTTTCTATCGGGACGTACCCCTCCATATCAACGCGGACGGTGTGACCGCCGGGGGTAAGGCCCAGCGATCCGATGATGGGACGGCGCGCGACGCGCTCTCCGTCCAGCCAAATCTCGGCCTCCTCCGGATCCGTCCGGACGGCGATCCGCCCGAATTTCGAGCCGAGGTAGTCTAGGATTTCCCGCACCTTGTCATGCTGCTGTTTCCAGCGATCTTCGTCGTACCGCTCCACCAAGGCAGAGAGAACCGCGTAGGTGTCGGCCTCCCGCTCGGCCTGGTAGTAGCACATCCCCAGGTTGAAAAAGGCGGTCGCGAAGGGCCCCCGCCGGATCACCTCCTCCAGCAGGGGGATGGCGGCGGCGCAGTTGTCTTCGCGGGCGAGGGCCACCGCCGTTCCGAAGAGGTTCTCGACGTCCCGGTCGGCTGCGACGCTCGCCTCCTCCGCCGGCGACGGGATCGAAACAGAAGGAACGAGTAGGAACAGGAGGAGGGATGCGATGCGGGTCATGTCTGTGTCGGCTACGGGCTTCATCAGCGGATTTCCGCGGTGAAGACATCGTTGGAGATGGTCGGTTTATCTGACGGCGGATTCGCCGCGGGTCCTTTGGCCTCGGTCCGCTCCAGTTTACTGGCCGCCGCCGGTCTTCTTTTCCCGCGCCGCTCCTCCCGCTTCACCGGATTATGGAGCGGAGCGCGCTTCCGGCGGGCCGGTTCGGCAACGGTGTCTCGCTCAACCTCGGGAGCCTTCGGTGCCTCCTCTCCCGCGACGGGACGCTGCTCGGGCGATTGCTTTTCGGAGACTCCAGCCGGGGTTTTTGAGGGTATCGCCACGGATTGAGGTGATGTGTTGTGCTCACTTTTCGTCAGCTGCCAAACGGTCAGCAGCAGCGCCGCCGAGGCGAGGCCGACGGAGGCGATGACCGCTGCCAGGGTCCCGATGGACCGGCGCGGAGACGGTCCCGTCCCGGCCTTGGCGGAAACCGATCCATCGCCGGAGGGGGCGTTGTCGGCGATATCGTCAGGAGCGTCCCCGTTCCCGGGCCCCAGGTCGCCCCTGGCGAAGGTCTTGCGTGTCAGACCGGACGCCGCGCGGCTCAGTCCGTCACCGCGCTCGCCGTACCCGCTGAGCTGCCGCACCCCCTCCAACGCATCTTGAGCGGTCGCCGGGCGGTCCGCAGGGTCGCGGCTGAGCAGCCGCATTACGAGGGGATCTGCCTCCTCGGGAAAATCCGGAAAGACGTCGTTCGGGGGCGTGGGCGCTCCCACCAGGACATTGGCGACGTGACCCTCGAATGGGCGCTTTCCGGTGAGCATTTCATATGTGATGACGCCGACGGCGTACAGATCCGCCCTGCAATCGATGTCTTTGTCACCGAGCACCTGCTCGGGGGACATGTAAGCCGGCGTGCCGATCATGGCGCCGGTCTGGGTGACCGCGGAGCGTTGCCTGTCACCGACGAACTTCGATATGCCGAAGTCGATGAGCTTCACCACCGGGGGCTTACCCTTCTCGTGCAACAGGAAGACATTGTCGGGTTTGAGATCCCGGTGGATGATGCCCTGGTCGTGGGTGGCCGTGAGCGCGAGGAGCACGGGCTCGAGCACGCCGCACGCGGCAGACAGATCGATAGGACCTTTCCGATCCAGAAGCTCCGCGAGGCTCTCCCCCTCCAGGTACTCCATCACCATGTAGGGATCCCCGCTCTTGGACACGCCAACGTCAAGGACATCGACGATGTTGCTGTGCGCGATCAGGGAGGCGGCCCGGGCCTCCCGCTCGAACCGTTTCACCAGATCCGGGCTCGTGGCGTATCGCGCGTGGAGGAACTTCACCGCCACCCGCTTCCCCAGCTTGATATGCCGGCCGAGGTACACCGAGCCCATGCCCCCCCGGCCGAGGAGCCGAACCACCTCGTAACGCCCGTCGAGGATCTCACCTGAGTGATCGATGTTCATTTTTAATCCCGCCCGGCCGTTGTCTCTAAAATATCTCAGTGTTCCTATACCACCGACAAGGGAACTCTCTTACGCCTTGCGGATGTTTACCATATTTGGATGGAAAGAGTAATGCCAAAGGCAGGCGGATATCGGGGAGAAGGGATCCCTCAGATCGGCCCGAGGGAAGGCAGTTGAAATCTACCAGCCGGGATCGCAATCTGAGTTATCGATCTCCCCCTCCAGTCGCCTCATCGGCGTGCTATCCCAGCAGCACAAAGAATCATCCGCAACATCATAGCTGAACTGTCCCGACTCCTCGCCCCAGACTTCTCCTATCGTCGTATCCTTGCTGTTCCATCTGATGTTGATTTCCGAGGTGCCCGACCAGGTCCCCTTATCGAGGAAGGAAAAGCCCTCGATGGTTGTAAAGCCGTACATACGATTGTCTTCACACAGCGTCCATCCCACTTCGATATTTGATGTATTGACATACCAGGCACCGACAACGCTGTTGTGATCGTCGCCATCTGCGTCGCCATCCCCGTCTGAATCCCCGTCTGAATCCCCGCCATCCCCGTCTGAATCCCCGTCCGCGTTGTGCACTTCACCTTGTCTCTATTTGCTCAGTAGTAGAACCGGCGGCAAGTATCACAAGTCGCAAGCTACATTATCGTGTTCTCCTATACCGAAGCGACAATCACTTGATCGATGCTGTTTGTCGGGAAGAGGAGGGGACCAATCTCCTGGCGTTGTTCTGAACTGGTAGAGAGAGGCGAGTAGACGGTCATTCGCCTTCTCCTATTGGGGGAGCGACGTTGACCTATGGATTTCTACATTGTCCCAGCTCGCATATACGATCCCCTTTACAGTCCGCGTCTTTGCGACAGCCGTCTTCCGCATTGGTATCTTGGGCCGAAACGCAAGCTCTATTCTGACACTCATATCCGGGGTCGCACTCCCGATCTATCAGGCAGTCGGCGGGATCTGGGATGCTCAACCTGTCCTTGGAAGTGATACTGTGATCCACATACCAACGATATGGCCGGTAAGGGTAACGCCTGTTCACGAAATATCCGCTCTCGGCCATACACCCGAAAAACGCCGATTTCCTGACAGCCACGTGGTGCCGGGCAGCGGTATCCTCCGTGTTTGCGACCAGATCTTTCCGCACGGAAACTGGGAGTTCGTCCCACCTTTTTTTTTGCCAATACTCGGCCACCACCTCTTGGGAGTATTCGCTCTTGCCTGTATTGAACCGCGTAGTCATCGCGCGTTGGGTCTCACGTTCGCATCTTTGCAGCGCTTTGTTCACTGCGGGATCAACGCAACCCATCAGTAGCGGTGCAACGAGAACCGTCAGTAGCCATTTTCTTGGCACGATCCATCGCCTACGTGACAGCTGACATATTTCTACCTTCTTTTCCTTTATTTTCGATTCGCAGATTGTTCGGGCTAAATGTTTGGCGATCATGACGTCAATTCCTCCCTCGTCGTCAACTTCTATCATCGCTATTTCGCGGTTTCAAGGACAGGTGCCGTAGAAGGCGTGGACGTTCCTGCGCTCGACGGTGATGCAACAATCCGACAGGCAGTGGTCATCCTCGCCGGACCAATGATCTTCGAAATCATCCAGCGTCAGGCCGTCTTTTGGGTACTGGAGGGTCTGGCAGTCCGCCTCCCATGGTCCCCAGCTATAGTTATTGCACCCCGTGGATCGGGATTCGTAGGTGACGCTCATGGGGCCGTCCTCCTGTTCGTCTTCACCATTGTCCTCGCATCCGGCCGGCCCGATGATGGAGAGAGCCGTTGCGATGAAAAGAAAGCAATGGAACAGCGCGGGGATGCCTCGTCTTCTTCGGTTGGTTGATGGCTTGCACATGATTCCCTCCTATTGTTGGATTCCCCCTGACATCAGTAGGACACCCCGCCGCCGTAAGGCGCCTCGTAATTCTTCACCACGTACCGCGCGATCCTGTCGGAGACGCTCTTCAACATTATCGTCTCCTGTTCCCCCCAGCCCTTCATCTTTTGTCCGTACGCGGCGCCGGCCTGGCCGTAGAAGAGGGCCTTGTGGATGGTGGCGCCGGCGTCGTCGACCATCTTCAGCTCGACGACGATCCCCGAGTTGCCGTACATCGACTTGGCCCAGATCCGTTGGCCCTTGGTGACGTACTTCAACTGCGTAATGACCGGCTGTATTATCAGGGTGCCCGTGCCCCGCGCCGGCGTATCCCCGCCCTCGGTATTCCACGTCATGATGATCCCGTCGAGCTGCTGTGAGAGCAGCTCGTCCATCTTTCCCGCCACCCGTCGCACGACCTTCTCCTCTTCTTGAGAGAGAACAGACGGGGCGTAGGTCATCGACTGCAGGTCGATCCGGTCGTACTCGGACAGGGGCGCCGGCGGCGGCGCGTTGGTCTTAATCGTCGGTTTCTCGAACTGGGTCCGCCCGCATCCCGCCGCGGACAGGATTACCATTGTTACAAGGATCATCGCCGTATCGAATTTTGTTTTCATCTCATCACCTCTTTTCTGTTTTTTACATATCGATCGGGTTGAACAACAAGGCCGATATGGAGGCCTCCCCGACACCCGAATACTCGCCGGTTTCGATGATATGCGCGGCCTTCTCGAAGACCTTCTGCATGGTTTCGAACATCAGCGCCTTGAGCTCCCGTTTCGCGTTGAGGCCCCAGGCCGTCGTCTTCTCGTCATGGAGGACCGACCGCTCTTCGATGGTGGACAGGACCTCCCCGGTCTCGGTGTCCACCAGGTACGCGCGCACACAGAGCTCCGCGTGCTCCGTGTTGATGGGGAGCGAATAGACGATGACGTCGGGCAGCAGCCCCGAGAGGGGCCCCATGGCGTTCACGACTGTGACGACCTTGGCGGCGCCGTTCGACGCGCGGACGCTGCCGAGCTGCAGGAACATCGCTGTTTCGCTTCCCCGGGCGCGGGCCTCGTCGAGCACCTGTCCCAGCTGTTTTGGATCTCTCGGAGCGGGGGCGTACCAGGTGTTCTCATCGGCGAACCCCGATCGCTCGGCGTGTTCGCGTATGGACAACCGGAGGCGTCGGAGGTGTTTCTCCTCCAGCCTACCTCCAATATCGACGATCTCCACCATCGACATCCTCTCGGAAGATCGGGATTCCGCGCCGGGGACGGGATCCGCGCCGCTGCTCCGGTAGCCGAGTTTGATGGCGCTCGAGCACCCCGTCGAGATCATCAGGCACATACAGAGGAACATCCCCCGGGTCCTCATTTCGTCTATCCTCTGATTCTTTACGTTTCGTGGTTTCATGTTCAGCTCCGTTTCTCCATGCGCTTTGCAACCGCGCCGTCCAGCAAAATCGCAGAGCAAATTGAGTGCCAAGAAAGAAAGGGAGAGGCCACCCAACCGTATATGGTTACCGTTCCTCAATAGCCGGGTCACTCACGAGTCGTAGAAGGCCGACCAACCGAAGCCGTTTTGTGCACGCTGCACAAATCATGTGCATCGAGGTTGTGCGAACCCTTTACCCCAACGGTGCATGCGCCCGCAATCCCAAAACGGCGAATGCCATTTGAGGCGCCCGGACGGGATGGCCAAGAGCGAGGACGAGATCGGATGTACCCTCGCGGCGGGAGAGAACAAGATCTGTCCGGCGAAGAATTGGGATACCGCCGTTGAGGGGCCGTCTCCGCTGTTCGTCGATCCGGAAACGGGGTCCACCTGGATTTCGAGCGGCGACTTGGCGGCGGAGAACAACCCATTCCCAATCCGGGCGGAGGCGCTGTCAACATGCTCAAGCGGAGCGCAGTCCAACAATCGCAACTGCTGTCAATTTTTATTTCAAGTAGTCCTAGAAAATCCCATAAATCAACCGCTCTATTCGCGATAAAAGCATACCAATTCAGGCCGTCCTCAGCCGGATCCCTACGATTCCACCGCCCCACTTCAGGCAAGTGATGCGGTGGATGCTAATCGCGCTGCACAATCCACGTTCCGCCACCCGACGATAGCCCCATGTCTTCCGCTTGAGTGGAATCTACTTTGAATACACCGTTTCCGGTGGATTCCGTGAAGCTTCCCTCGAACGAGCCAAGAGGGGCGCCGCCGCAGTAGCACGGTGGACCCGAATAGGACGAGCATTCATCCGGCGGACACAGTACCGAAGAGGGTCCCTCCAGGTAGAAACCGTATGAGCAATCCACCTTTCCAGCCTCACACTCCAGTCTGGTTCTCGTAATACTGCCGTAATAGCCGTTCTCGCCGTTCCAGGTTCCTTGGATGCTGGCCGAGACCGGAGTGCTTTCACTGATAGTGATGTACAGGTCGCCCCTGAAAGGCGATTCTCCTTCAAACTCTCCAATATACGTCCCGTACAGATAGTCGCAAACCGCTCCATCATCGTCGTTGCCATTATCACAAGAGCAAATTGATAAAAAAGTAACGATTGTAAAAAATGAAACTCTCTTCATGCTTTCTCCCGTCCTCTCAGTCTATGGGCATCATCGGACAAGTTGGTTGATATACCCAAATACATCGGATCACAATCAAACTTGATAACAAAAGTACGCGTTTAGTTTAGTGTAGTTTAGAAACCCCCGTCCTCTGTGCGCGGTCAGAGACAGTCGGCTATGCCGTCCTGTCCATAAGACCCATGTGATACGCCTCGAACGACGCCTGTCTCCCTGTTCCTATGCATCGAAGTACACCTCCGCCGGTGTTTGGTATTGCAGAGACTGATGCGGGCTTTCCTGATTGGACCAAGACGACTTCAGCTTGAACAGGTACTTGTCGTCCGCCACTTTTTCCAGGGAGCCCGCTGCCAGCGGCGGCCGCGTCACGTAGCTGCACAGCTGCTCCAGACCGGTCCGGTCATGGGCCTCGATTCTCCTTGCCGCATGCAGGTTGAATCCAATCGCCCCCCTGTGGGAAGACCTTCCCGCGGGGTGTGGGCATCTTCCCGCAGGCAGGTGAGGTCCTCACGCAGGGGCGTCAGGTCTTCCCGCAGGGGGGGGCAGCCGGGGCTCGGGTCAGTTCAAAATGATCGCCGCGCACCCGAAGGTCGCGGTGATCACCGGACAGGCGCCGGTCTTCACCTCGGTGCAGGTCTCCTCGCACAACGCCATCGTCGTAGCGGTGTCATCGGTCCACTGCCAGCCGACCCCGGCGGCGCAGTCCGGGCTCATGGGGATGATGTTGCCGGTGACCGGGTCGTTGTCGAGGGCCTCGTCCATCGTCTGCTTGCAGTACAGGTTGACCTCGTTCGGATCCCGGTCCACGTCGTTCTCCATCGAGTCCCAGTCCACCTCGAACTCACAGTTGATGAGCGCCCCGACGATATCCATCAGGACGCTCTCGAAGTCCTCCGAATCCGCGGGGATATACGAGTTGGTGCCCCCGGCCTCGGCCACACTGTTCATCACGTCCTCCCACTGCATGCTCTCGCCGATGCCGAGCACGAAGACCGGATACCCGGCCTCGAAGAGCTCCTCGGCGGCGGTGGCGGTGGCCTCGTCGTCCAGGCATATCCAGTCCTGGCAGTTCCGCACGGTCCCGGTGGAGCAGCGGCAGGTCTCCGGATCCAGCTCATCGTTGCAGTTGGGGGCGCCGTCCGTCGCGAGGATCACGAACTTGTCGAGGGGGCTCTCGGAGGCGTCGAGATACGCCTTCGCCACCTGCAGGGACTCGGCGGTGGGGGTGCCGAGGACCGTCCCCACATCCGACGGTCCGCCCCCCACGACCTCCGCGATGGCCTCGGCGTTGCCCTCGCCGATATCGATGAGGATGTCCCCCGGGCTGCACTGCTCATCGGTGAAGGGGAAGGTCTCGAGGCCGAAGTTGACGTTGGACTCCGTCACGGCGGTCACCTCGGAGAGCGCTTCTCCCATGGGCACCCAGAGCCCGTCATCGGACATGCTCAGGGAGCGATCCAGCACGATGAGGATATCCACCATCCGCCCCTCGATGGGCGACGAGGCCTCCTCGCACACCTCCGGACCGGTGTCCTCCTCGGTGGACTGCTCCGCACCGCCGTCGGCGTCCGCATCGGTGTCGGTGTCGGCGTCTGTATCCGCGTCTGTATCGACATCCGTGTCGGCGTCCGCATCGGTGTCGGCGTCCGTATCCGTGTCGGCGTCCGTATCCGTATCGGCGTCCGTGTCGGTATCGGTGTCGGCGTCCGTATCCGTGTCCGCATCGGCGTCGGTGTCCGTGTCCGTGTCGCTATCGGCGTCCGTATCCGTGTCCGTGTCGGCGTCCCCCGAGCTCGGCGGGCGGACGCCGTCATCGGCGTTGTAGGGGTCCGCCTCATCTGCCTGACACCCGAGGAGGAAGCCCACTGTCATGAGACCGGGCATCGTGCATTTCAGGAAATTACTCATCAGATTTTTCTCCTGTGTCACCCCGTTTGCCGCTGTCATGGTTGTACCATAGAAGCGATATTGATATCACTGTATATAGGTCTCAATAATCGGGTAACGGTTCAGGACAAATACAGCACATGGGCCTCGATGTACCGGAGGACGCTCTCCAGAGTGACCCCCTCCGGCCGCTCGCCGCGACGGAGCGCGCCCCGAATTCGGCTGGAGCTGATATCCGGCGGGGGGGCGAGGGTCGGCTCGGGGATGGGGGGCTCCCCCTGCCGCGCCACGTAGATGGGGGGCGCCAGCCGGGCCACCTCGTCGTAGCGGTGCCACTTCTCCCGCTCGTGATAGATATCGGTGCCGGCGATCAGGCGAAACGCCAGCGTCGGGTGCTCACGCTGAAGGCGCCGCACCAGATCGAGGGTGTACCCGGGGCGGTTCAGCCGGGCCTCCACATCGGAGACTCGGATGCGGGAATCGTCTCCCGCGAGCAGCTCACACATGGCGAGGCGGTGTTCGAAGGGCTCCGGGGATTTCCCGAACCGATGGGAGAGGCAGGGGATGAGCCACACCTCGTCCACCAGGCCGGCTGAGAGGGCCGACGAGGCGACCCCGAGGTGCCCCAGGTGGGGGGGATCGAAGGTGCCGCCGAGGATGCCGACGGTCATCGGGCTCCGAGCAACGCGCTGAGCTCGAGGTGATCCCGCGAGAAGGCAAAGGAGAGGAGCAGGTCGGCGCCGGGAACCGTCGAGAGCGGTCCCTCCGGCGCATTGGCGAGGGCCCGGAGACCGGCCACCGCTCCGACGATTGATCCGGACGCCAGCAGCCCCGCCCGATGCCCCACGTGGGCGAGCTGCTCACCGAGATCCTTTCTTGACAATGCCGCCTTCAGGGTCTCCAGCGAGGGTTTCAGCGCCTTCAGGGTCGACGCCGGGACCACCGCCCCCACCGCCGCCGCCGCCGCCGCGATCTTCTGGTCGGCCACCCCCTCGACGGTGAACTCCTCGTCCAGGAGGCGCACCACCCCGTGGAGCAGGCGTCGCAGCCTCTCTATGGGCATCCACGTGGCGAGGCTGAACCCGCTCACCAGCGTCTGAAGTGCGGAGGCCGCGGCGAAGCGACGCGCCTCGTGCCCGGCGGCGCGGAGGATCTCCGGAAACACGATCCCCGGCGGCTCTCCGGGGGAGACGCGGAGCGCCGATCGCTCGCCGATGAAAACGTCGATATCCTTGACGCCGAAGGAACGGGCCAGCTTGACCGTCACCTGGTGCATGGGATCCCGCCGCTTCGTCCGGTGGACCTCCCCCGCCTGGAGCGTCTCCGCGGCGTATCCATACTGCTTGCTCAGCGGCAGATCGATGACGCGAAGCGCGTTCCTGAGACCGATGGTCACCCCGCTCGAAAAGATATACTCCTCCTCCCGAAGCGCGCCCGCCTTCGGACCGTTGCGCCATCTGGCCCGCCCTTCGACGGCGTTCCCCCGCGCCAAGGCGATGAGATCCGCGGCGATGTCTCTGAGAAACGGCTCCCCCTTCCGCTCCGCAATGACCGCCATCCGCCGAAGCACCTCGGGGTCATCCGGATCGCTCTTCAACGCCTCACCGTGGCTGGCAAGGGCGCTCGTCAGGCAGACCCCGAGGGCCACCTGGTCCCCCTGACGCTCATACAGATCCGCGAGCCGTTCCAGGGGCTCGAGGGAGAGCGGCGCGAGCCGACATGCGGCCTGTAGCGTCCCCTCCGCCGCCCCGTCATCGCCGAGCGCCTCCTGTTGAATGCGCGCGAGCAGCAGCATCTTCTCGAGCTTCGACTCCGGCGACGTCATCAACGGTATCAGATCGCCCAGCAGCCCGGCGGCCTCCACCTCGTCGCCGCCCTCGAGGTAGACCTCGGCGAGGTGGGACAAGGCCTCGACATTCTTCTCGTCGAGGGCCAACGCCCGATCCAGGTACTGTCGGGCAATCTCCGCGGTGTCCTTTCGCCCACGGTAAATCACGCCGAGGGCGGTGAACAGCGCCGCGTCCGCGGTGGGCGCGTGGGGGTAACGCCGATGGTTGACGATGGCCGATATCTCGGCGTCGAAGTCCATCCCGTCGAGCTCCCCCTCCGGCTTCTTTCCGACGCCCTCCCGCACGATCTCCATGGCGCGATCGAGGTGCGCCTCGGCCTGGGCCGATGATACATCGTCCCCGTATCCACCGAGCGTATCCCACGCCTTGAGGTGCAGCTCCACCGCCTCGAAGGGCGGCTTGGCCACCGCCAGCCGCAGCTCCACCAACCGGAGCAACATCCCCCGGTCATCCACTCTGGCGGTCAGGAGATTCTGTCCCATCAAAAACGCTTCGTCACAGCGCGGGTCCACGGACAGCGCGTGGAGCGCGAGCTCCGCCGCGCGTCGATCGTCCCCGATAGTCTCCTGCGCCAACGCCGCCGCCTCGAGCAGGGCGTTGATCTTGTAGCGTGGCGTGTGCCAGTAGTCCGCGGCGATGACCAGCGTATCGAGCAGCAGCGGGGGGTTGTCCCACTTCCGCAGGTGATCGGCCATGGCGAAAAGGTTGTATACCACGCAGATCTTCCCCTCGAGGGAGCGCTTGTAAAACGCCACCGCCCGCTCGTAATCGGCCAGGGCGCCGTGGGCGTCGGCCAACCGGGACGTAAAGACATGGGTCCCCGGCAGCCGCTCCGCAATCCGCTCGAGAAGCCACCGCCGCTCCTCGGCGCTCCCGCACTCCCCCTCGAGGCTCGTCAGCTCGAGGATCGTGGCGCGATCCTGCTTGGCGATCCGCGTCAGGAGGCTCCGTCCGGCGGGGGACAGGTCCGCGTGGGCGCTCACGCGGGCCAGGGCGACGCCGTCCGCCTCATCGGTAACGGCGTGAGAGAGGGAGACCAGCACCCGGCTGATCTCGCCGATCCGCCGCTTCGTCAGCAGGTACACCGCGAGCCGCACCAGCGTAGGGCAATGCCCGGGGACGAGCTCGTCCAGCGCAAGCAGGGAGAGCGCCGCGGAGGCGTCGTCGTTGCGGTGGAATCGATCGATATGGGCGATGCGCTGATAGATGGCGGCCTTCTTCTTGTCGCTGTCCGCAGTTCGAAGCTCCGCGAGCAGCCGCTCGGAGAGGATGGAGACCCGGCCCGCCCGGATCAGCGCCTCGGTGTTGCCCCGGCGGGCGATGGTGTCCTGCGGCGAGACCTTGAGGGCCCGGTCGAACCACTCGGCCGCGATGGCCGGCGCGACGCGGAGCCCCAGGGTCCCGAGGTACATCGGCCCCACGAAGTTGGGCAGTCCCCCCCGGAGGACCCCCTTGATATAGCGTCCATGAGCGTGGCGGGGATAGGTGACCGAGAGCTGGTAGGCCAACCGCCCGAGCATCTCGTCCTTGGGGAGGAGCTCCGACGCCTCCCCGAAGAGCGGGGTCGCCTCCTCCCGCATGCCCGCCTCCAGACACAGCACCCCCGCCCTGAGGAGCGCCCTGGCGCGAACCCTCCGGTCGTCCGTGGCCTCATGGGCGAGGAGATAGAGCTTGGCCAGGTCTCCGCCGCGGGTTCCGCTGGTCCGCTCCAGCCCGCTGATGGAGAAGAGCAGCGACGGATCGAAGTCCAGGGACTGGGTGTAGAGCCGCGCAGCTTCGAAGGGATCCGCCGACTCCATGTGGTAGGCCGCCCATCCGAGCCGAAGCGCCACGAACTGGCGGTCCTCGGATCCGCCGGTCTCGGACATGGCGATATCCGCCAGCCGGCTGTGTCGCTTTTCGAACGCCCTCAGGATGGTGGGGAGCGGCCGGCGGCAGAGGGGGCCGGAAACCTTCACCAGCTCGTCGAGCACCTTGGTGGAGGGGCCGATGTGCTCCAGCCGGATCGCCGACTCCACCACCGCGAGGGGCCAGCGCGCGTCCTCGTCCGGCGTCTGCGCCCGCAGGGTTCCGAGCACCTGCGCGGCGCGCTCCCAGTTCCCGGTCTCGACGGCGCGAGCGAGCGCGGCGGCCGGGATCTCGGGGACCCGCTCCTCCTTCTTCGTCCCCATCTTGAGGAAGGCGACCGTGGCCCGGCAGGCGGCGGTGGAGGTGTCGATGTCGCCGAACGAGAGCGCAGACTGTTCGCCCGGACGCCACTCATCCACCATCTTGGAAATCGCGAGGGCCTCCCGGAGCGCCGCCGTATGGGCGGCACGGTACAGCTCCCCCGCGGTCTCGGCGGCGCGGCGGCGATCCCCCGCTCTCAGGGCTATCATCAGACGGGTGAAGCGATCCGCCTCTAGAGCCCCGGCGGCGGCGCTCCCGTCGGCGGGCGGTTCGCGAAGACACAGGAACTGGATCGCCGCCTTGAGCCTGGAGAGGGCCGACACCAGAGAGGGATCCGGAAGCCATCGCTCCAGCCAATCGATAATGATGAGGGTCTCGCCGTAGCGCTCCAGCTTGAGGCAGATCCGCAGGCGGGCCCACGCGACCTGTATCCGCGAGGTGCGATCCGTCTCGATGGTGTCGAGGCGCGCGAGGGCGGTCTCGAGGTGTCCCCTTTTCTCCTCCATGCGGGCCAGGAGCAACCGAAAGTTGCTGCCGATGGCGGGGTCCTCCCACTTCGGGGCCAGCTCAGAGAGGGCGGCCATGTCGTCCCCGTCCTCGCCGAGCCCCGAGGCGATGCACGCGAGCAGCACCCGGGGGATCAGGGCCTTCGGTGCGAGGCGGATCGCCTCCTTCAAGTGCCCTCGGGCCGCCTCGAGTTGCTCGTCCCGTATCAGCACGGCGGCGAGCTCCGAGAGGAGCGCGGACTTCTCCAGCGCATCGGACGTCCGCTCGAGCTCCGCCATCACCAGCTGCTCCATGAGATCCCGCTTCTGGGCCTGCCGGGCCAGCCGCCTCAGCTGAGAGAGGGACGGCTTGAAATCGGGGTAGATGGCGATGGCCCGGCTGTAGCAGATCCACGCCTCCGCGAGCCGGCCGGCGTGCAGATGCAGCAGCCTGCCGGATTCGTGCCAGCAGAGCGCGGCCGTCAACGGCGCGCTGCGCCGGACCTTGTTGGCGTTGTTGGCGAGGGCCCGAATCCGCCGGCGCAGATCGCGGCTGATCCGCTCCCCGGTCGCCGCCGTCGAGAGCGCCGAGGGCGGGACCCCGTAGGGCAGTTCGATGTCCGGAACGCCGGAGGGGCGCAGGGAGCTGGAGAGCGCTGGGCCGCGCGATATTAGGGGCTGGCGGGACTTCTTCACGGACCGCCTCCCGGAAGGAGGGAC
>JBNLED010000248.1:0-9621 GCA_050304755.1 Polyangia bacterium
TCGTTGACCCCGTCGTCGCATATCTCGTCGCCGGAAAGGATGCCGTCACCGCAGAAGGGGTCGCAGGTGCTCCTCGCGCTGTTGAACCCGGTGAGGGTGAGGTTGAAGTTGGAGGCGTAGGTGTGCCGCTCCGCGTGGAACAGGACGATCTCGTACACGCGGCCCTTCTCCAGCGCCAGCTCGGCGGCCGCGGCCTCGTCCAGCCGGATCTCCCCCTCGCTCCACGGGTGGAGCCCTCCGAGATCCACGGCCAGCCGGCCGTTGATGAACACCCACACGTCGTCATCGCCGGCGAACTTGAGGTACTCATCGCCCTTGAATTCGAACCAGTACCGGATCTCGCTCGTGAAACCGTAGTTGTGGCCCTCGACGTCGAGCTCCGCCTCCGCTTCGATCCACCCCTTGCCGTCCCAGGGGAAGAACTCTCCGTCCGGGAAGTAGTAGGAATCGTCGGACTGGCGCGCCAGGGAGAGGGTCGAGACCTCCGTCAGGTTGACCCCCGGCGTGTCCCGGTACCACGTGTCGAAGTCCGCTCGGCTCGTGGTCTGCTCCTCCCAGGGGCAGTCGTCGGCCGCGTAGTTGTCGATCTCGCAGATGCCGGTGTACACGGGCTTGCCGTCGCCGCCGAGCACCGCGTCCACTAGGCCCAAGGTGGGCGTATCCCCGCTATAGATATCGAAATCGGGGTGCTGAGTCTCTCCTTCGTCTGGGACGGCGATGAAATCCCGAAACGTGATGGGCACGATCAGGACCTCCGGGAGCGCGCCCTCCTCATCGGTGGCGCAGTCGTACCCCTCCTCCACCTGACAGGCATCGCTGCACCCGTCCCCGTTGGCCGCGTTCCCGTCGTCGCACGCTTCGTTGTCTCCGGGCAGGATGATGCCGTCGCCGCAGGTGGAGTGGCAGGCGCCGCCGCTACAATCCGGCTCGATTTCGCACAGCGGGGTGCACCCGTCCCCGAACACGTTGTTGCCGTCGTCGCACGCCTCCGACCCCTCCCGGACGCCGTCGTTGCACACGGTCTCGTGGCACCCGTCCGGCTCCGGACAGACCCAGCCCTCCTCGAGCTGGCAGGCGGCGCCGCACCCGTCCCCGGGATCGACGTTGCCGTCATCGCACGTCTCCCGTCCGGCGACGATGCCGTCCCCGCATGCTTTCGCGTGACACCGCTCTCCCGCGGCGCTGCACTCCCACCCGTCCTCCACCTGTCCCTCGGCGGAGCACCCGTCATTGTCCTCTGTATTGTAGTCGTCGCAGGTCTCCTCGCCGCTGATCCGGCCGTCTCCGTGAACCACGGTGGGGACGCAGGGCTCCCCGGGGGAGGGGCAAGCGAAATCCACCTCGATAACCGCGCAGTCCGCCGAGCAGCCGTCGCCGGGCCGGCTGTTGCCATCATCACAGATCTCCCCGGGGAGCTCGATCACCCCGTTGCCGCACCCCTCGGTGTCCATCTCGCTGGCCGTCTCCGAATCCGAATCACTGTCGTCGTCAACGCCGTCCCCGTCACCGTCCCCGTCTCCGTTGTCCGGCGGTTCCCGGTCCGCGCCGCCGTCATCGTCCGAGGGGCTGAGCTCGGAAGCCACCCCGTCGCCGCAACCGCTCGAGAGCCAAAGACCGAATAATAGAAATATCAGTAAGCGTCCAGACATATTCCTCCTCCATAAAGTGTCGCGCGGATCCCGCAGAGCAGCGTTTCTGCTCACCCAAGCAATCGGCTTGGACTTACATCCTGCCCATCACCACCCTTTAGCTACTTATAAACAAATTATTCGGAAGATTGCTAGTCCCTCATTTCAGAGGTTTTCGGACGCGAGCCCATCTTGAAAATGAGCCCTGAGCGCCACACGGATCGGGGCGATCGATCGGTTCCCGGCCGTCGGGAAGGCCGGTGGTTTCAATATTCTCCTGGAACTTCGATGGGTTCGGAACGAAATTCCGCACATCGCCTGACCAACTCAAGGAGATAATCAATATCTGGTGGTTCTGGAGCCCATCGGGATATCGCCGCGTCTAAAGCTGGTCCACCGACCGACCGGTCAAAGCATCGCCGTCCTGGGGATCGGGGGGCGGAGATGCCAAACCCTCGGTCCCTTCCGGGGATCTCGGCTTGGGTTCGAACGGCCTGCCGACAACCGGCCGCCACTCGGCGCCGGCTCTAGTGGTTTTCAGACGCGCTGGTCGTGGGGGCCATCCGTATAAAGAAGCTGGCGTCCGGGTTACACCAGAAACTCGGCGATGGCGCTGTATTTCGTCTTCAGGTGGTGGATGAGCTGGTCGTAGCGGTGGATCCGGATGATGGCCCGCACAATCAGGTATCCGCCGAGCACGATGAGGCACCCGTTGATAAAGACGAGGGGAATCAGCAGGGGACGAACCTGAATGATGTCGTAGTGTTTCGAGGTGGCGATGAGGAGACTCAGGACCGAGAGGGGGAGGGCGAACACGGCGATCCCCGTCCTCATGGCGGCGAGGGAGGTCCGTTTCTCGGCAAGGAGCAGCTGCGCTTCGTTGATGATGATGGCGTTCTGCTGATCCCGTGTTTGACTCATAGTGCTCTCCTTTCGCCGGGACGTCCCCATCGCGACGGCCTACCCGAGCGCTACGTCTAGGGTCATCATGATGGCGAACCCGAGCATCTTTCAATCGTTCTCCTTCGCTCCGAGTTATAACCTTTGCGCATAGGAAATCCACTGCGATAAAAAAACGCCTGTCGGCAGGCGTTCCAATTCACTGGCAAGGATCCTGGCATGCAATTTGTAAGTGATTCAGCCGGATCGAGCGCGGCGGATGCCTGTCGGGCTGCGTATCGGATTGCACGGCCATCACAGGGGCGACGCTCGGCAGCGGGATCGCCCGGGGGGAGGAGAAATGAAAACCGCCGAAGATATCCTGCGAGAGAAGGGGGGCGAGATGATCTGCGTCTCGCCGAGTACCCGCATCGCCGAGGCGCTCCGGCTCATGACCGAGCATCGGATCGGCGCCATCATCGTAAAGGAGGGCGAGGCGCTGGCGGGCATCTGGACCGAGCGGGACCTGATGAGAAACACCCTCGTCGAGAGCTTCAATTCCCGTTCGGACGAGGTCTCGAGGTACATGGTCACCGAGCTCAAGTACGCTGCACACGACGAGTCCGTCTACCAGCTCCAGGATAAGTTCCTGGGGATGCGGCTGCGCCACCTGCTGATCACGAAGCGGCGGGAGTGTATCGGCATCATCTCCACCGGCGATGTCATCCGGATGCTGCTCAACGACATGGAGGCGCAGTTGAGCGAAGCCAACGCCCTCGCCAGTTGGCAGTACTACGAGAACTGGCGGTGGCGGTGAGCCTCGAAGGCCCGAGGCCCAACCGCACGCCTGATTGAGAAACTGGTCCGCAAGCAGCACGATAGCCGCCGCCCGCTCGCGAAGGGGAGCACCGAGAACCGGGCGTCGAACAGACGCGCGTGCTTGACGTCGGGGCTCTGCTGGGACGACACCGCGCTCCGGCCGAAAGGGACGTGTCAACGGCCCGACAACAAGATGTCATTCTGATACCTTCCGGTTCCATTTTCGCACCTGCCTTCGTTGTCGAAAGTGCATCACCCGAAGAGGGCATAACGGGGCATCGGCGGCCGTCAACCGACAGCGGGGCTTCCGGCCTTATCCGACCTCTTGGCGAAGCGCCTCACCTCCGGTCCCTCTCGGGCAGGCGGAGAGGGGGAAGAGGAAGAAGAGGAATCGCTCGACTCGACCTTTGATTACGCCAGACTTTGTAGCGCGCGGGGATACAGGACGTGATTCTCCACGTTGATGTGGATCGCGATAGCGGTCGAGAAATCCGTCAGGGCGGTGTGGAGCGCCACCTGCCCCATACAGGTCTCCCGCCGATCGAGAAGCCAGCCGGCCTGCGCCATCAGCGTCTTGGCCTTCACCGCGATGATTTTGTGCTGCGCCTTGACTTCGTTGATAACCGTGATGGCGCTCTCCCCGTTGCCGGAGACCAGCCAGGGAAACAGCACATCCTCCTCCCGAAGCAGGTGCCTGATCACCTCCGCCCGAAGGTCATCGAGCCCGGCGCGGAGTCGGCGCATGATCTCCGGGACATCATCCTCGCTTCGATGGGAGTCGTCGACGGTCTCCATCAACGTCATCAAATTCGACAGCCGGGCGCCGAGGGGACGGTGGCACTCCCTGAGGACGAACCTGACGAGCTTGTCGAGGGGCAGGTCCGCCGACAACGTGAGGGCCTCATGGATCCCCAGGTTGGGACGGGAGTGGGCCAGATACGAAGTGAGATCCGCCGGAAGCGAATCGGCGTCGGCTGGCGGCGGGGTCCGGCAGCAGGTGTTGATTTCTGATCTTCTGAACAGGTGCTCCTCGAGGGGCAGAATCCCGTCCGATGCCTTTCCGATCGCTTTGCTCCTCGGAACTCTCATGACGCCTCCTTTATCGCCGCCGTCTTCGTGCGCCGACCCGACGGGAGTAAAGCAAGCGGTATGCCATCCGCGCCCGTCTGTCCGTTGGGAACAAATCGGCGGTGCTCGCTGGCGCTTTGTCCCAGGTCGGTTACACAGGAATCGCTAGGAGACGCAAAAGACCAACGTCAGTGAGGTGCATCATGAAGAAGATAGGCATTCTCGGATCGGGGACGGTGGGCAAGACGCTCGCCGGCGGGTTTCTGAAGAAGGGCTACGAAGAGATTATGGTCGGCAGCGGCCACCCGGAAAAGATCTCCGGCTGGCCCGGTGAGCTCGGCGGCGCGCTCCGGACCGGGACATTCACAGAGGCCGCGGCCTTCGGCGACATCATCGTCCTCGCCGTCAAGGGCAGCGCCGCGGTGGAGGTGCTCGCGACCGCGGGCGACCCGGCGTTGAAGGGGAAGATCGTCATCGACGCCTGTAACCCCATCGCGGACAGGGCACCGGAGGACGGGGTGCTCTCGTTCTTCACGGAGCCGAACACCTCCCTCATGGAGGTGTTGCAGTCGAAGCACGAGGCGGCGCGTTTCGTGAAAGCCTTCAGCTGTATCGGTTCGCCCCTGATGGTGGATCCGAAGCTCGAGGGGACGCCCACCATGTTCGGTTGTGGAAATGACGGCCCCGCGAAGGAGGAGGTAAAACAGATTGTCGAACAGTTCGGCTTCGAGTGGGCCGACATGGGGAGCGCCAAGGCGGCGCGGGCCATCGAGCCCCTTTGCATGCTGTGGTGCATACCGGGGCTGACGGAAAACAGATGGCAACACGCCTTCAAGCTGTTGAAGTGATCGCGGGCAGCCCCGTGTCACCGCTTCACTTTGCGGATGAGAGGAACGCCTCGAGACGCGCCCGTATTCCCAGCCCTCTGGAAACAATTTTTGGTTGAAGTTGAAAGGATCGGTGGTCCTAACGCAGCTGACCGCTCCCTGCTCGAGCAAGCCTTGTGTCTACTCCACCATCGAGGTCACCCGGAAGTGGGAGAAGACCGTCCAGACCGAGAACGGCACAGCCCATGCCGGGGGCGCGCAGACCATGCCGGGCTCATGCCGGTCCAGCCGCAGTAGTCCTCCTTGTTAACCGGACTGATTATTCTGTTTCGAGGCGCCGCCGCTCCACGCAGGCGGACTCGGAACCGGAGTTGCAAGCGCGGGTGAGCTCATCTTTTGCCGCTTCGAGGTCGGCCTTGACGGGGCTTCCCATGGGCTCGGGGAGCCAGATGCCGACGGCGTGGATTTGTCCGGCGAACGTACAGGCGATGCGGACCTGCTCCCCTTTTTCACAGCGGGCGATATAGTCCCCGGCCAATTTCCCCAGGACATTGCAACCGGCCACGTCCCCCCGAAGACAGGCCGTTCGGGACAATCGGATCAGCGCCTTGGCCGTCTCGTCGCTCTCCCCCTTCCGCCGGACCAGATGGGCCGCCACATTGTAGCAGGCGTTCCCACCCCACAGGTCGCAGTACTTGACAAACACCGCCTCCGCTTCGGGGGTCGACTCCTTGCCCTCCGTGTCCAAGCGGGAGAGGTGATCGCAGGCCCTCACATCCCCGAGACGGCATGCGTCGAGCGCGAGGGCCAGGGGCCGGGCATCGTCCTCCGGCGTCCCCTTGCCGTCGAGGTAGCGCCACGCCAGATTGAAGCAGGCGCGGGCGAGGTTGGCCTGACACGCTTTTTCGTAGAACTCGGTGATCTCGGACTCCTCGTCTTCGGTGGGGCGCTCCTTTTTCTCGAGTGTCGATGCGGACTCATAACAGGCGATGGGATCGCCGGTGCGGCACCCCCGTGCCATTAACCCGCGGGCCTTCTCCTTGTTTTTTTCACCGCGCTTCTGCAGCGAGAGGGCGAGGGTCATGCAGGGCCATCCGCCGCTCGCCTCGCAGTGCGCCGCGAGCGTCTTCTCGGCCTGACGGCGTTCCTTCGGAGTCGTCTCGCTGTCGCTCAGCGTCGCCTCCGCGAGCATCGCGCAGGAGTAGCCGTCCTGTTTTTCGCAGCCCCTCGCCATGAATGCCCGGCCGTCCTCCACGTCGCCTTTCAGGTACAGGAACCGGCCGTGGGCGCCGCAGGCGGAGGGCGCGCCGTTCTCACACGCCCCTTCGAAGACGGCCAGGTAGCGGTTCGCCTCCTTGTCATTGCTCGGGAAATGCAGCCGGGAGACGAGTTGCCGGCACGCCTCGTCATCTCCCTCGCCGCAGACCTCCACCGTTTCGGCGAACTGTTCCCGTATCCAGCGTTCGCCTTCCGTCTCATCGGGAGCGGAGGCCGTTGCCGCTCCTTCTGGCGCTTCTCCAGCCGGCGGCGCCGCTTGGTCGGGTTCTTTTGGGCTCCCGGCGGTGTGCTTTACCGGCGTGTCCACCACCTCGATTTCGGCCGCCTTGGGCTCCTCCGGTATCTTCCTTCTCGTCGGCATGCTGATACATGACGGCGCGGTGAAAGCGTAGAGCAGGACGATGATTCCGAGGGGCAAACCGAAATTCCGTTGCGCGGTCTCCTCCCGAAACGGCAGGGCATATGAGGGTAAGTCTTGATGCGATTTCATGGCGGCATTGTAGAGACGGGCGTCCATCATTACAAGGGGGTGCGGGAAGGGAACGTTGAGACCGGTATCGAATTTTTGGGGGAGCCCCGAAGGTAAAATGCTGGTAGACTTTCCCTCGGACCACAACAAAAGGGAATGTGAAATGAATGATGTCAACTCGGGCCATTATCAGGATCGACTCACCGCTTCCGACCACCGCACCTTTCAAGGGGGGCATCTATCGACGATAGGTGTTTCAGCGCTCCTCCTGATAGCATCTCTCCTGCTGGCGGGTTGCGGCGCGACCTGTGACCGTATCGAAAAGGATCGGACCGCATTTCTGGAGCGGGCCGGGACGAACACCGACACCCACATCATGGTGAATGTCCCCTTCGCCGTGGCGAACCGGCTCGTCGAGCCGCACATCTTGAAGGTTCAGCCCATCGACATCGAGCTCCCCGGACTCGGCCGCATCGCGAGCTATTTCGGACAAATCTCCATCATGCCCACCAAGGTGACCCTCGAGGCCGGCGGGCAGGACAAGATCGGGTTCCATCTGGATTTCGATATTCGGAGAAACGGGAAGCGGGTCTTTTCCATGTTCATGGAATCCGAGATGCATCCGAAGGTCGACATCCCGGCCGGGAAGGTGATCATCGGTTTTACTCCCGAGGTGCTCGAAAACGCCAGACCCGGAATCTCCCCGGACGCAAAGCGTGATTTGACCGACGCTATTTACGCGCAGATCCCCGGACCGGTGCGGCTCCTGATCTCCCGCTCTTCGGTGGAGGGCGTGGTGGATTCCGCAATAAACGGGCTCATCAGCAAATTCTACACCCGTACAAAGGAGCGGATGCTGCCCAAGATGTCCGAGATGAGCCAGATAGAGATCGCGCTCCCGAACATGCCGCTCACCGATGTGAAGATCTCGTCGACCACGGCCAACGGCGGTGCGGTGCGACTCGACATCATCACCGCTCTGCCAGTGAAAACAGGCGTCGCTCCGGAGGGGAGGGCGCCGCTTTCGAAGAGCAACATCACCTTCCGTACCTCAGGCTCCGTTGCGGCGGAGCTCGTCAACATGGCCATGGCCAAGGGCAAGCTGCCGGACCGCTATGATTCAAAGGGGAAGGCCAAGGAAAACGGTGAGCTCAGGGCCGGCCTCGACTGGATCGCCGGTGACGAGCGGCCCATGAAGATCTACCTGTGGGATCTGGAGAAGCCGTGCATGCGCTTTACCATGTCCGCCATGCCGACCATCGCGGTGGTGGGAGAGAATGTGGAGATCAAGGCCGAGAAAGTGGAGACCGATGACGTCCAGGCGGCGGCCTTCACCAAGGTCGGCGTCTGGTTCCACCTCTTGTGGAAGGACGCCCTCAGTGTCAACAAGAAGAGCTCCGCGAGGATAAAGACCACGGTGGCCGGAGACGAGACTGAGGTTTTAGTGAAGAAGGCCTCTATTGAGAAAGACGAGCTCGTCCTGGAGATCGAGCTGTAGCTCGTCTTGTTGAGATGATTTTATTTCCCCCAGGATATAAAGGCTATAAAATTGTGTATTATTATTTTGGCTTCGCTTTCCAGGGTGTAGAAAACCGGGTCTCACAAGGGGAGGGCGATACGGTCTCTCGGCTCGACCTGTCCGGTTGTTCAGTTCGCTATTCCTCGAGATAGGTTTCGAGAATTGCCTTTATATCTTTGGGGATGGTGATAATTTTCCAGTCATTATTGACAAACGGGTGGACGGTGTAGGCGGTCACGATGACCTCTCCGGAGTGATTCCGTATCTTGTAGTTCAGCCGGATACTGGCATTTTTGACAAATGCCAAGGTGGTCTCTACGGTGATCTCCTCGTCGTACCGCGCCGCCCCATGATACTTGCAATTGCACTCGGTCACGGGCAACAGCAGTCCACGGGCCTCCATATCACCGTAGGGAATCCCTTCTTCCCTTAGAAGCCCGGTCCTGCCAGATTCCATATACGCGAGGTAATTAGCGTAGTATACAACCCCCATCTGATCAACCTCAGCATAACGTACTCGTGTCTTATAGAGAAATGTCTTCATTTCGTGCTCCTCGAATCACGGTGTCATGCCTCGATAATGCGTACTATGCAAGGCCGATTCTGGGGGACCGGCGGAAAAAAACCGTCGATACTTTTGTTGCGGTTGCAAAAATGGTTTTTCAGACTGTTTTTTGCTATGGTTTTTTTTAAAAAATTTGGTATTGGAAGACCGGAAACAACTTGATGAAGTGGCATCTAACAGTAACGCCACGAAGAAAGGGAAGAGCAATGAAAGAAATCGCATTTTGGAGTAGAGGGATTTTGATTCTGGTGATCGCTCTCGTCGCTTTTCAATGCGGAAGCGATGACAGCGACAACGCGGATGCGGGCGACAGCGCCAGTGACGAATGGCCGGGGTCTGACGGCGACAGCGACGGGGACGCTGATGGCGACGGCGACGGCGACGGCGACGGTGACACGGATGCGGACGGTGACACGGATGCGGATACCGACGGCGACACCGATACGGATACGGACGGCGACGCGGACGGCGACACCGATACGGACACGGACGGCGACACTGATACTGACACGGACGGCGACACCGATACGGACACGGACGGCGACACCGATACGGACACGGACGGCGAC
>JBNLED010000249.1:0-19390 GCA_050304755.1 Polyangia bacterium
GGGGGGCGGCGACGGCGACGGCGACGGCGACGGCGACGGGGACGGGGATGCTGACGGCGACGCGGACGGGGATTCTGACGGCGACGTGGACGGGGATTCTGACGGCGACGCGGACGGGGATTCTGATGGCGACGCGGACGGGGATTCTGATGGTGATTCGGATGGCGACGCCGACGGGGACGGGGATGGGGACAGCGACTCGGATGGGGATGGGGACAGCGACTCGGATGGGGACGGGGACGGTGATGGTGATGGGGACAGTGACACGGATGGGGATGTGGACGGGGATGCGGATGGTGACACGGATGGGGACGCCGACATGGATACTGACACGGACGCGGATATGGATACAGACACCGACGCCGATATGGATAGCGACTCCGACTCGGATTCGGACGGTGATTCAGACGCCGACGCGGATATCCCGGAAGGGTGTCTTGTTCAGAGCCAGACCATGTTCCGTAACGAATGGTGCGATGTCGGTCTCGAGTGCGAAGATGGCTATCTGAGCGCCTGGTGCGATCTCTTCGGCGGCGATGTCATCAATTGCAGTTGCGGGACTCCCGAGGGCTCCTTTGATTTCGAAATTCCGGACCCCGGTCAGGCCGATACCTGTGTCTATGTCGTGAACCTGTGCAATGATATTGATTTCGAGGCCCTGGATCCGCCGGAGTGCACGAACCGGGATATGCGGGAGGACAATTTCATGTGCGAGGCGAACGTGGAATGTACTCAAACCATTCAGATCACGGAGGATCTGACCGGCCAGCTCCGCTCCAACAACTACGCCTGGTGCTACAGCGAAGGGGACGATTGGTGGTGCGAGTGCAGCAACAACACCAGTTATTTTGATTTCAATCTGACGGGGATACCCGCTGACGCCTCCGCCTGCGACACGGCGATGACGATCTGCGAGGGCAGCGACATCGAGCCCGAGGGCCCCGTGGAGTGCGCCCGCAGCCGCCAGTCGGTGAACGGCGATTACTGCGATACCCAGATCACCTGTGCGCAGACCGCCATGGTGGGGGATATCCCCGTTGATCTGGAGGGGGCGATCTACGTCAACTGCAGATTGGATGAAGAAGGCGTATGGTCCTGTGACTGTGAAGGGGGGAGCCAGCACACCACGTTCACAGTGGCCGGGACGGACGGCTGGGAGGTCTGTTCGGAGGCGGGCGTCGTTTGCGAGGAGTCCATCGATACCACCCAGGTCATCGGCGATACCCGCGGCGGCATCATTTGGGAGGATTCGGACTACGGGGATGTGGGCATAGTCGAGGCGGACACCGAGATGATCACCATCTAATCCCTTCTCCCCAACTCTGTTTTTTCCTCACCGGCTCAACGAAACACGTGCGCAAAAACCGCGGGTATATTATGCTCGCTTCGCCGGTCGCGAAGACACCGGCAGGGATAAGCGGGAGGCGGGGCTATTTCTTACATCGAGAACACCGTGCGGAAGCGCCCGGGCCGGTTGAAGGAGGCCTTCAATCAGATGTCCCTCGAGGGCGCCGGGCCGGCCGCGATCGGGTTGGCCGTGATGTTCCTCATGTTCCTCGTCATCGGTCGCTTGGAGCTCAACGGTCCCACACCGGTGGTGGAGTCTCTCCTCGACGGCGGCATGCTCCTGATCGCCGTCGTGTCATTCGTCGCCCTCCGCAGGCGGTGGATCCCTCCCGAGCGGGCCAGCGTTTTCATCTCGATGGTCCTCCTCATCGCGTTCGCCAACAGCGTGGTCACCGTTCTCCTCACGGGGAAGCTCTACGCCCTGACGTTCGTCCCGTACGTCCTTCTCGCCTGCGGCGCGTTGCTGCTGTCGTTCCGGTGGTTCATCGTCACGCAGGTTTCCGTCTACGCCGTCTCCGTGCCGTTGCTGTGGATCGCGTTCCCCGAAGAGCTCCTGACGCTCTGCCCCCACCTGCTCACGGCGACGATCATCGGCGTCGCCCTGCTGCTCGCGAGACGGGAGTTGCTCCGCAAGCTCCATGTCCTGAGGACCCGGGACACTCTGGTCACGCGTAGGCTGACGATCGCCCTGGACCATTCGGAGAAGGCCCTCGCCGAGCGGGTGCGATCCGACGAGAAGCGACGGTCGCTGGAGGCGCAGCTCCAACAGTCCCAGAAGCTGGAGGCCGTCGGCGTGCTCGCCGGGGGCATCGCCCACGGGATGAACAACCTCCTCGGCGCCATCTCTGCCTACGCCTCGGTGCTCCGGCACGAGACCCGTCAGGGGGATCCCCGACGGCAGGAGATCGATGAGATCCTGAGCGCCGCGAAACGGGGCGGTGAGCTCACGCGAAACCTGCTCGGGTTCGCCCGGAAGGGAACGTTCCAGAAGACCGTCGTAGACCTGAATCACGCGATTCGCCAGACGGTCAAGATGATGCGGGAGACCCTGTCCAAGCACCTCACCATCGAGGTCGGGCTGGACAAGACGCTGCCCCCCGTCTTCGGTGACCCGGGGCAGATCGGCCAGGTGTTGATGAACCTCTGTATCAACGCCGCCGAGGCGACCCGGGAGATGGGCCGCGTCACCATCGCCACCCATCGGATCGTCATCGAGGAGAAGGGGACGCCGGAGGTCGCGGACCTCCCTTCGGGGCCGTATTGCGTGGTCCGGGTCAGCGACACGGGTCGGGGAATGGATGAGAAGACCCAGCGGCACGCGTTCGACCCCTTCTTCACCACGAAGTCGCCCAACGAGGGGACCGGTCTCGGCCTGGCCATGGTGTACGGGGCGGTGCGCTCCCACGGCGGCAACGTGACGCTTCGGAGCGAGGCGGGACAAGGCACGGTGGTGGAGGTCTTCCTCCCGGTGGCGACGGACGACGAGATCGCGGCGGCGTCGCGGCAGCAAAGCGCCCACCCGGCGCTTTCGGAGAAGGTCCCCAAGCGGGTGCTGCTCGTGGACGATGAACCCATGATCCGGAGCTCGGGGAGACGGATCCTGCGGCGTCTCGGCTGTGATGTCCTGCTCGCGAGCAACGGCGTGGAGGCGTTGGAGGTCGTGGAGAAGGCCGCCGAGGTGGACCTGGTGATCCTCGATGTGGCCATGCCGGTGATGGACGGCGCGGAGTGCTTCTACAAGCTGAGGACCCTCAACCCCCGGCTGCCCGTCGTCATCTCCTCGGGCTTCGCCGACGATGCCCACACCGAGCGGCTCATCGCCGACGGGGCGGCCGGCCTCCTGCCCAAACCCTACGACCTCGACCAGATGAGCGCGGTTGTCCGCGTTCCGGGCGCCGAGGAGTAGCTCCAAACATGGACTCAGTCCGCCAGGGTCTTCAGGCGTTCGTGCAGCGCCATCAGGGCGGGATCGTCCGGCGCCCGGGTCCAGGCGCGCCCCACCACGATGACGCATCGTTCCATCAGGCTTTCGGCCCATCGCCGCTTGAAGGGCGGGTTCACGGACTGCGCGAAGGCCTCCAGAACGTCGGCGGCCCAGGTACACCCCTCGAGGGTGGCGGCCTCTCCTGTTTCGTCCTCCGAGACCCGCACCCGAATCGCTCCCATCTTCGCGCGGACGGGCTGAAGGCATCGTCTGGACGCCCGGGTTCCGGCGGTGGGCATCTCCTCGTAGAGCCGCCGCTTGAGCTCCAGGGCTGCCCGAGGATCCCGCTTCTCCAGCGCTTTCGCCTCCTCGCACAGGGCTTCGGCCCGGGCTTCGTCCGAATCGCGGCAGGCCGTAAGGGCGCCCATGATCAGCCCGAGCGCAACGGCGAATCTCATCGCGCCGCCGCCGCCACCAGGGCGCGGGCTGCTTCGAAGGCCTCTCGGGCTTTGTAGGAGGTCCTGGCCAGGGGGCTGGCGGCCACGAACGCGAACCCCATCGTCTCCCCCTCCCGCCGCCACCTGTCGAACGCCTCCGGCGGAACGTACTCGGAGACCTCGATATTGCCGCGGGTGGGCCGGAGATACTGCCCGAGCACGAGGATGTCCACCGCCGCCTCCCGCAAGTCGCCCATGGTGCGGCGGATCTCGTCGTCCGTCTCTCCGAGCCCGAGGAGGATGGAGGACTTCGTGATGACCTCCCGCTTGAGCCGCTTGGCGTTTGTGAGCACGTCGAGCGAGCGCCGGTAGCTGAAGGCAGGGTGGCGGAGCCGGGGCGTGAGGCGGGCCACCACCTCGACATTGTGGGCCAGGACGTCCGGCCCCGCGTTCAGGACGCTCTCGAGGCGGGGCTCATCGAAATCGGGGATCAGGAGCTCGACGCGGGGAGACGACTCGAGCCGTTTGAGCGCAGAGACGACCTGGCGGAACGCTGCGGCGCCCTGATCCGGAAGGTCATCCCGGGTCACCGAGGTGATCACCGCGTAGCGGATCTTCATCTCCCGGACCGCTTCGGCCACCCGCGCGCCTTCGTCAGTCGACGGAGCCGCGGGGGCGGCGTCTCGCGTCACGGCGCAGAAGCGGCAGCCCCGGGTGCACCGATCCCCCAGAATCAGAAAGGTGGCGGTACCGGCCCCCCAACACTCCCCGAGGTTGGGGCAGAGGGCCTCCTCGCAGACCGTATGAAGCCCCCCTCGGGAGACGGCGTGTCGGACCTGGCGGTAGGCCTCCCCTTCGGGAAGGCGAACTCTCAGCCAGGGGGGTTTACGTGTTTTTCTATCGACGGTCATCTCATTCGCACCCCTTTTTTTGATGCATCCCCTCCGTCTACTAATTTATCTTTTCAAAATCCACCAGTTGTATTATTAAACCGTCGGATACTTATTGCGGTTCAGGGGGGGCTGTGCTAAGTACCTCCGCGTTTGGGCTGTTATGGAGAGAGGTGGACCCAAGGCCGGGCCCGCCTTTTTTTGTGATTACGGAAGATGACATTGTCGGGAAACATAGAGAAAATCGTTCTGCCGGTCCTCGATCGCCAGGGGCTCGACCTCGTCGTGGGGACATTCCGGCGAGAGAAGTCGGGCAAGGTGCTCCGGCTGCTCATCGAGCGGAAAGGGGCCGATCCCGACACCGGCTCAGGCGTCGACGTGGGGCTTTGCGCAGCGGTCAGCCGCGAGATCGGCGCGGCCCTGGACGTCTCCGACGTGGTGCCGGAGGCGTACACGCTGGAGGTCTCCTCTCCGGGGATCGAGCGCCCGTTGATCCGGCTCGAGGATTTCAAGCGATTCATCGGCAGGCGCGCCTCGATAAAGACGAGGAAACCGGTCCAGGGACGCAAGACGTTCAAGGGGCGTCTGAACGGCGTCGAAGATGCCGCGGTGCTGATAGACATAGGCAAACAGAACATCGCGATTCCGAGCGATGTGATTAAAAACGCCAACCTCGTATTCGAGCTCAAGGGTTAGACAGGTTGGGTTTTCAAGGAGACTGACGATGCAGGAAGAGGGATTACCGCTGAACATGATTCTCGAGCAGGTGGGGCGCGACAAGGGAATCGAAAAAGGCGTGCTCATCGAGGCGATCGAGGCGGCCATCCTCACTGCGGCGAAACGCACCTTTGGACAGGATCGCGAGCTGGAGGCGAGGTTCAATGAAGAGACCGGGGTCATCGATCTCTATCAATACATGACGGTGGTCGATGACGAGGAGCTCGGGGAGAACGAGATCTCCCTCAACGCGGTGAAGAAGGCCAAGCTGGACGCGGAGGTGGGGGAGGAGCTGGGGTTCCAGATCTTCTACCGGGACGAGGACGAGAAGAAGGCGAAGAAGCAGGATCGGGACTTCGGAAACATCCTGGGCCTCAAAACGTACGGCCGCGGCTTCGGGCGCATCGCGGCGCAGACGGCCAAGCAGGTTATCATTCAGCGGGTGCGGGACGCGGAGCGGGAAAACATCTTTAATGAGTATAAAGATCGTAAATATGAAGTCATCGCCGGGATCGTGCGGCGGTTCGAGCGGAACAACTACATCATCGTCGACCTCGGCCGCGCCGAGGGGGTGATCCCGTACCGGGAGCAGACCCCCCGGGAGTCCTATCGTCCCGGCGATCGGGTGATGGCCTATGTGAAGGATATCGATCGGGAGGCCCGCGGCCCCCAGATCATTCTGTCCCGGACGGATGTCGGCCTGCTCCAGAAGCTCTTCGAGATGGAGGTCCCGGAGATCTACGAGGGGATCGTCAAGATCGTGGCCGCGGCCCGCGAGCCCGGCGCGCGCTCGAAGATCGCGGTGACTTCCCGGGACTCGGACGTCGATCCCGTGGGGGCCTGCGTGGGTATGCGCGGATCCCGCGTGCAGGCCGTGGTGCAGGAGCTCCGCGGCGAGAAGATCGATATCGTCCCGTGGGACCGGGATCCGGCGCGGTTCGTCTGCAACGCGATTCAGCCCGCGGAGGTCTCCCGGGTCATCATCGACGAGGCCAACGGCTCGATGGAGCTGGTGGTGCCGGACGACAAGCTCTCCCTCGCCATCGGGCGCCGGGGACAGAACGTCCGGCTCGCCTCGCGGCTCTCCCAGTGGCGGCTCGATGTGGTGAGCGAGACGAAGTTCGAGGAGCGGGAGCAGCAGGCCATCGAGAGCCTGGCCCTCATCGACGGGATCGATCATGGGTTGGCGAAATCCATGTACAAGCTCGGGTTCAGGACCATCGAGGAGGTGGCCGAAGCCGACACCGCGGAGCTGGCGGCCATTCCAGGGTTGGGAAGCGTGGATACCGTCGGCGGAATCCAGTTGGCCGCGGAGGGTGCAATGGAGACGCAGCGGCTCAACCGTCTCCGCGCGCTGTCCAAGAGCAAAGAGCCCATCACCGAGCGGGATCGGCTTCTGCTCATCAGGGGGATCGGCGAGCGAACCATCGAGCTGCTGGCCGAAGCGGGCTACAAGACGGTGGAGAGCCTGGCGGAGGAGGCCGACGTGGATCGGCTGGCCCTCAACAGCGGGCTCGGCATCCGGAAGGCCAAGCAGATTCTCCAGGGGGTCGAGCAATTCAAGGCCAATGAGGAGCAGATCTTCGAAGAGATGAGGGAGCAGGCCAAGATCGAGCGGGAGCTCGAGGAGGATCTGGCCGCAGAGGGGCTGGGGGTCGAAGAAGAGGCGGGTTCGGCGGTAGCCGGTGAAGGCGACGAAGAGATCTCGGCCGACGAGGATCCGGAGGACGGAGAGGCCGCGGATGACGAGGCCGCCACGGAAGACGAGGCCGCCACGGAAGACGAGGAAGCGTAGGCGTAGTTGGTCAGGGATTGAGGTTGATTTTTGAGTGGAGTCGCGAGACCAACAACCATCGCGATTCGGAGGAGAGATGGCGCAGAAAGTACGGGTTTTTAAGCTGGCGCGTGAGTTCGGCATGGACAACGAGACGATGGTGCACAAGATCCAGGAGATGGGGATTGAGGTGCGCAACTACATGAGCTCTCTGGAGGTGGACGCGGCGTTGAAGATCAAGCGCAACCTCGATCGGGAACGCGCCGAGAATACGATAGAAGAGCAGATACGCCCGACTGTCGTTCGGCGACGGACTCGAGACGGGGCACCGGCAAAGCCGAAGCGGGTGCGTCCGCCCAAGGTGGACGAGGTGGACACCGTCAAAGAGGTGACGTCGATCGCCCCGGCAACCCGGAAGGTGAAGCCGGTCACGGAGGAGGCCCCGCCCCAGGTCGCTCCGCCGCCGGTCGAAGCGCCTCCCGAGGAAGTGTTGGCCACTCCCGAGGAGCCTCCGGTGTTCCAGGCGGAGACCGTTACAGCGGAACTGGTCGAGCCGGAGCCCATCGAGCAACCGCCGGCGTCGCTGGCTCCGGGGGGGCCGATCGTCGAAGAGAAACGGCGTCCCAAGGTCGAGGTGGCCACCGGGCCGGCGATTCGACGGCCCTCCGCGGAGGCGCCCGTGATTCGCCGTCGGATTACCCAGACCGGACGCCCCTCCCGGACGCCGACGCGGACCCAGGGTCAGGGACGCCCGTCCTCCGGAGGGCGGGAGAGCATCCCGGATCTGTCGACGCTGTCGAACTTCCCCCCCACGCCCAAAGACGGACAGACCGCCGGGAAGCGCGGCCGCTCGGCGCCCCAGCGGCGGCGAGAGGTCCAGAGCCGGGACATGGTTCCCCAGGGGCGATTCACCGGCACCGGCCCCGGCGGCGGCGGGAAGTACGGGGTCACCGCCCCCGGTCGCAAACGCCGCATGGCCCCCGGCAAGAAGGGCAAGAAGACCGAGATTACGACCCCCAAGGCGAGCAAGCGCGTCATTCGCATCGAGGAGCAGGTCAGCCTGCAGGAGCTTGCGAAGCGCATGGGGGTCAAGGCCACCGAGCTCCTCATGCACCTCATGGGCATGGGGGTCGGGACCATCAACATCAACTCCACGCTGGACGCGGACACTGCCAAGATCGTGGCCTCTGATTTCGGCTACGAGGTGGAGAACGTCGCGATCGTCGAAGATGAGCTGTTGTCCTCCACGCGGTCGGAGGAGGACGACTCCGAGGATCGGGAGCCGCGTCCCCCGGTGGTGACCATGATGGGACACGTGGACCACGGCAAGACCTCCCTGCTGGACGCCCTCCGGAAATCCAGCGTGGTGAGCTCCGAAGCCGGCGGGATCACCCAGCACCTCGGGGCCTATCGGGTCAAGACGTCGAGCGGGGTGGTCGCCTTCCTCGACACGCCGGGGCACGAGGCCTTCACGGCCATGCGCGCCCGCGGCGCCACCGCGACGGATATCGTCATCCTGGTGGTCGCCGCGGATGACGGCGTTATGCCCCAGACCATCGAGGCCATCAATCACTCGCGGGCGGCGGCGGTTCCGATTATCGTCGCCATCAACAAGTGTGACCTGCCGGGCGCCGACCCCTCGCGGGCCCGCAACGGCCTGATGGAGCACAACCTCATCCCAGAGGATCTCGGCGGCGATATCATCATGACCGAGGTGTCGGCCAAGACCGGTGAGGGGCTGGAAAAGCTGATGGAGATGATCGCGCTGCAGGCCGAGGTGATGGAGCTGAACGCGAATCCCAAGCGCCCGGCCAAGGGCATCGTTCTGGAGGCGTACCTCGACCGGGGGCGCGGGCCCGTGGCGAACATCCTGGTCCAGGACGGCACCCTCCGGGTGGGGGAGACCATCGTGGCCGGCGCGTCCTACGGCAAGATCCGCGCGCTCACCGATGAGCGGGGGCGTCCCGTCAAGGAGGCCGGCCCGTCCACCCCCGTGGAGGTCCTGGGCCTGGACAGCGTCCCGCAGGCGGGCGACCCCTTCGACGCCGCGCCGGATCTGAAGGTGGCCGAGAAGGTGGCCAAGACCCGGAGCGAAAAGAGCAAGGCCTCCCAGGGGCTGGCCGCGAAACCCTCCCTCGACAACCTGTTCGAGCAGATGCAGGCCGCGGAAAAGCAGATGGAGCTCAATATCATTATCAAGGGCGACGTGCAGGGGTCGGTGGAGGCCCTGAAGGAGTCCCTGGAGAAGCTCACCACGGAGAAGGTGAAGCTCACGGTGGTGCATTCATCCGTGGGCGGCATTACCGAGTCCGACGTACTCCTCGCCTCCACCGCGGGGGCGATTATCGTCGGCTTCAACGTACGCCCGGCCGGGAAGGCTCGTCGGATGGCCGAGGAGCAGGGGGTGGAGTTCCGCCTCTTCTCCATTATCTACGAGGTCATCGACTCCATCGAGCAGGCCATGGTGGGGCTGCTGGCGCCGGAGGTCCGGGAGGAGATCCTCGGTCAGGTCGAGGTTCGGGACACCTTCACCATCCCGAAGATCGGCACCGTGGCCGGCTCCTATGTCACCGAGGGCAAGGTGGTGCGCAACTCCCGGGCGCGGCTGATCCGCGACTCCGTCCAGATTTGGGAAGGCAAGCTGGGCTCCCTTCGGCGCTTCAAGGATGACGTCAAAGAGGTCACCAGCGGGTTCGAGTGTGGTATCTCCCTCCTCGGATACAACGACGTCAAGGTGGGCGATGTCATCGAGATTTACACCAAGAAAGAGGTCGCGGCGACCCTGAGCTAGGGCCGGTTTCGAATGTTCGTAGGTGTCCTCAGAATATCCCTCCACCTCCACGGCAACGGTTCCCTCAAGGGAAAGCGGAAGATCCTGCGCTCCGTGATCGAGCGCACCCGGGCCAAGTTCAACGCCTCCGTGGCCGAGGTCGCGGACAACGATCTGCACCAGCGGGGCGTGGTGGGGGTGTCGGTTATAGGAAACGACGCTTCCCATGTGGACTCCATGCTGGGCACGATCGGGCGCTACGTGGAGCAGCTCGGTCTGGCGCCGATTTCGAATATCGAGACGGAGGTCATCCCCCTGGGCGGTGAGATCGGAACGTTTGGAAGCGCTCTTCGTGACGGGTGGCGAGATCCCACGGAAGAGGAGGACGAATGGTAACCCAGAACAATCGACGGCTCGCCAGGGTCAACGAGTCCATCCGGGAGGAGCTCTCCCGACTGCTGCTCCGGTCCGTGGACGACCCGAGGCTCGCGTGGGTCACCATCACCGGGGTCGAGGCATCGGTCGATATCAAGACCGCCCGGGTCTTTTATGTGGTGTCCGCCGCCGAGTCGAACGAGCGGGCCGCCGTGGACCAGAGCCTGAACCGGGCGGCGCCGTTCCTGCAGGGCGTCCTCGGGAAGAACCTGAAGCTTCGATACACCCCCAAGCTCAGCTTCAAGTTCGACACGACCTTCGATACCGCCGGCCGCATCGACGCGCTCATCGACGAGGTCCGTCAGGAGCGGGACGGGCAGCCCGCGGACACGCCGGAGGAGGCCCTCGGGCGCCTCGTGAGCGAGGCCCGTTCCATCCTGGTGGTCACCCATCGGAACCCGGACGGGGACGCGGTGGGATCCCTCCTCGGGTTCTCGCGGATGCTCCGGCTCATCGGAAAGAAGCCGGTGGTGTACTGTCCGGACGGCATCCCCGACGTCTTCTCGTTCCTCGCCGGCGTCGAGGAGGTGGCAGGAGAGCTCGAGGCCGGCGCCTTCGATTTGACCGTCTGTCTGGACACGGCGGACGAGGGGCTCCTGCCCGGCGGGCTCCCGGAGAAAGACGCCCTCGGCGCCGTCGCGGTGATCGACCACCACGCCACCCACGGTGAGTTCGGGGACGTGGTCGTCCGCCGGGAGGCGTCATCCGTCGGGGAGATGCTCCTCGACCTGCAGAAGCAACTGGTCTGGCCCATGGATCAGGGGGTGGCGGAGTGCCTCTATACCTCCATCGTGGCGGACACGGGATCCTTTCGTTACTCCAACACCACCGCCGGGACCCACCGGGCGGCGGCCGAGCTCATCGCCGCCGGCGCCCGCTCCTGGGTGGTTGCCACTGCGCTCTTCGAGTCCTATCCCCTGCGGCGCCAGCATCTCCTCGCCGAGGTGCTGAAGACCCTGACGGTGACGGAGGACGGTCGCTTCGCGGAGCTCCACTGCACCCAGGAGATGCTGGCGGCGGCGGGCGCCACCAAGGGGGACCTCGAGAACGTCATCAACTTCGGACGGGCGGTGGATACCGTCATGGTGGCCGCGATGTATCGCGCGGAGCCCACGGGGGAGATCAAGGTGAGCCTCCGGTCGAAGGGGGACTTCGACGTGGCGGCGGTGGCCTCCCGGTTCGACGGAGGGGGCCACAAGAACGCGGCGGGGTGCACCTTCCGGGACACCTCCCTGGAGGGCGCCAAGGCCGCCCTGGGGAAGGCCGTCAGAGAGATCCTCTCGGTCTGAGGAGTCCCGGAATGGATGGAATCCTCCTCGTCGACAAGCCGAGCGGCCCCACCTCCTTCGACATCATCCGGACGGTCCGGAAACGGGCGAACCAGCGGAAGGTCGGCCACGCGGGTACCCTCGATCCCCTGGCCTCCGGGCTCCTCGCGGTCTGTCTGGGCCAGGGCACCAAGCTGGTCCCCTATCTCATGGCGGGGGAGAAGCGGTACGAGTTCCGCGTCGCGTTGGGAGAGGAGACCGACACCCTCGACTCGCAGGGGGCGGTCGTCGAGACGGCCCGAGTCCCGGCCATCGACGAGCCCGCTGTCCGCGAGGTGCTCGACGGGTTCCTCGGGACCATCTCCCAGATCCCCCCGGAGTATTCGGCCATCAAGCAGAACGGGGAGGCCCTCTACAAGAAGGCCCGCCGGGGCGAAGCGGTGGCGCCGAGGCCCCGGGCGGTGGAGATATACGCGATGGATCTCAAGACCATCGCTCCCCGCGAGCTGACCCTCGAGGTCCGCTGCGCCAAGGGGACCTACGTCCGGTCCCTGGCCCGGGACATCGCCCGGGCCCTCGGCACGGTGGGGCACATCACCTCCCTCCGCCGCACCGCCGCATCGGGGTTCACCATCGCGGACGCCTGTCCGCTCGAGACACTCACGGACGACCGCATTGATGTTTCGTCCCTTCTCCTGCCCCTCGAAAAGGGGATCCCCCACCTTACCCAGATCACCGTCGATGAGGCCGCGGAGCGCGCCGTCCGCTGCGGTCAGCCCGTCGAGCCGCCAATGGACACGGCGATCGCCGAGGACGAAACCGTCGCACTGATCACCTCCCGAGGAAGCCTCCTGTGCATCGCGGTTCACAAGGCCGGTGTGGTGCACCCCCGCCGCGTCTTCCCCGAGGAGACCGCGGGGGCGGAATAACATCATCGCGTGAGGATTCCCTCTCCTGACTTTCCTGACATGCTTCACTGGTGGCAGCGTGCGAGTGGCACACTATGAGTCTGTGTGGCACTTTTGCTGAAAAAAGTTAAATGGTTTTGATTTTAAACAAGATTTCGGACAGGTCAGAACTTGGCACATTCATTGCTCCGTTGGTGGCCGAAGATGGGAAATACAGGTCACAGTGATGTGGCAAAAAAAAGGAGAGAAGAGATGTCGAGACCGTGGAGAATATTGTGTCTATTTAATTTGTTACTGGCCTTCGGGTGTGGAGATGACAAGGCTTCTGAATCGGTTGATGCGGGAGGGAGCGGCGATACGGCTTCTGATGCGGATGCGGATGCGGACGGGGATGGTGACGCGGATGGTGATTCGGATGGTGATTCGGATGGTGACGCGGATGGTGACACGGACGCGGATACGGACGCGGATACGGACGCTGATACGGACGCTGATACGGACAGCGACAGCGACGGCGACTCGGATGGCGACGCCGACACCGATGCCGATACCGACGCGGACACGAACGCGGATACGGACGCGGACACGGACGCTGATGCCGATACCGCTACCGGCGCCGTGGACACGGAGAACTGGGATACCGGAACCGGGGATGCCGATTCCGAGTCGGGACCGGACGCCGGTGAGGACGCCGGTGAGGACGCCGGCGTGGATGCGGACGCGGGGGATACCGATACCGGCGACGCCGAGGATACTGGGGTCGAAGAGATAGCGGTCGATCCCCTGAGCACCAACCCCTTCGTGATGGCCGCGGCCGATCCGATGTCGACCTTCGCCGCCGACGTGGACAGCGCGAGCTACGATATCTTCCGCCAGATGATCAACCAGGGCGCGCTGCCCGACCCCCAACAGGTCCGCCTGGAGGAGTTCGTCAATTACTTCGCCTACGATTATCCCGATCCGGAACCGGCGGCCGATGTCCCCTTCCGCATCGACCTGGCCGCCGCCGACAGCCTCCTGTCACGAGAGTCCACCCTGCTCAGGGTGGGGATACAGGCCAAGCGACTTCGGGAGGACGAGTTGCCCCCCGTCAACATGGTGTTCCTCGTGGACGTGTCGGGCAGTATGGAAACGGCCAACAAGCTCTCCCTCGTACAGCAGATCCTCGACCGGACCATCGATGTCCTCGCCCCCACGGACACCATCGCCGTCGTCACCTACGCCGGCTCCACCGAGGTGCGCCTCGAGCCCACCCCGGCGTCGGAGAGCGAGACGATCCGGGCGGTCATCGACAACCTCCAGGCGGGGGGGAGCACCGCCGGAGGGGCGGGCATCGATCTCGCCTACACCCAGGCCGAGGCGGCCTACCTCCCGGAGGGGATCAACCACGTCATCCTCTGTACGGACGGCGACTTCAACGTCGGGGTCTCCTCCAGCCAGGAGCTGGTGCGGCTCATCCAAGAGAAGCGCTGGGAGACCGGCGTCACCCTGACGGCGCTGGGCTTCGGTACGGGGCTCAACGACGAGATGCTGGAGCGGGTGAGCAATGCCGGGGACGGGGTCTACGGCGTGATCTCGAGCAGCGACCAGGTGGACCGCTACATCGAGCGGGATATGTTCGCCAACATCTACTACGTGGCCAAGGACATGAAGATCCAAGTGGAGTTCAACCCCGAGAAGGTGGCGGCCTACCGGCTCCTCGGCTACGAGAACCGGGCCGTCGAGGACCACGAGTTCAGGAACGACAAGGTGGACGGGGGCGAGATCGGCTCGGGGCACCGGGTCACGGCCCTCTACGAGGTGATCCTGAGCGGGGGAGAGGTGCCGACCCCGCCGGGCGCCCCGGCCCCGGAGACCGAGCCCACGGTGGTGGCGCCGGAGATATCGGCGGAGGACATGGTCCTGGTTAAGGTGCGTTACAAGAAGCGGTCGGCCGGGCCCACGGACCCCGCCTTCGAGGTCTCCGCCGCCATGACCGAGGAGCAGATATCCGGTTCCATCAGCGACATGGACGATGACTTCCAGTGGGCGGCGGCCGTCGCCGGGTTCGCCGAGATCCTGAAGCACAGCCCCTTCGTCGACCCCGCCGAGCTCGCCGCCATTGACGAGATCATCAGCGGCAAGGAGTGGCTGGACATCGACCGCGCGGAGTTCTCCGAGCTCTTCGGCCGCGCGACCCCGATGATCTGAAGCCGCGTTCGCAACGCCTCTCTATCCAAAGGAAGACGACGAATCGGTATTGAAGATGCTGTTGGACAGTCGGGTATGGGGGGTGAGGGTTGCTACTTCCAGAAGACCAGCCATCTCCACCAGGGGGTCTTCGGGGCCGACGTTTCAGCAGGGAGCCCCCTTGGATCCTTGGCGGGTGCCGCCTCGGCGGCCTGTTCCGACGGCGCTCCCGGGGCCTCCCGGGGCGGTCTGGCGTCGGGGGGGCGCCATCTCTGGCGGACGGGCTTTCCGGTGTCGGCGCGGTCGTACCGGGCGATGATGCTCGCCACCTGCGCCTTGAGCGCGGCGCCCTTGTCCGGGTGCACCATGTGGACGAAGTTGGCGTACCCCTCGATGGCCGCGAGCACGTCTGACGAGCCGCCCCAGCGCTTGCCGGCGGGGCCGTCCTTCTCTATCTGGAAGAGGACGGCGCGGAACCGCCGGAGGGCCTTCCGGGGCACGGCGACCCGCTCGTTGACCACCAGGCCGGTGACCTCCTGGCGCCGCCCCTTGCGGAAGACCCGCGTCTTGTCCGGGTGAATCTCGAACCCTTCCGCTTGGACCACATGCTTCACCCTTCCTATCATCTTGCCCACATTGTCGAGGCTCTCCTCCGGTCCCGAGAGGGTGAGATCGTCGGCGTAACGGGTGTAGGTGAACCCGAAGGTCTCCGCCCCCTTCTGGAGGCGGGCGTCCATTCCCCGGCAGAGGATGTTGGTCACGGCGGGGCTCGTGGGGGCCCCCTGGGGGAGCCGCCGCTCTCCCCGGGCCACATAGTAGCGCTGCCCGTCCAGGGTGACCTCGTCGGTGTCGGGCTCGGTGCAGACGAGGGCGAGGAGGATCGCGAGGTGCTCCGAGTACCCGAGGCTCCGGAACATCCCCTTCACCCGCCGATAGGTAACGGTCGGAAAGAAGTCCTTGAGGTCGAGGTTGATGACCACCGCCGCCCCGGTGTGGGGCGCCGCGTTGGTCACGATGGAGCGCCCCCGGCGGAACCCGTGGGCGGCCCGGTGGAGCGCCACCTTCTCCAGGACGTTCGCCAGGATCCACTCCTGGGCGCGCTTCAGCCGCGGCATGGGTGCGGAGATGCGGCGGAGCCCCCCGCTCTTCTTGGGGAGGGCGAAGCGGACGTAGTGGCTCACCGAGGAGGTGGTCCGGCTGAAGGCGAAAAACCGCAGATCCCGGACCGTCACCCCCATGGCCCGTGCCAGGGCGGCCTCGTCCTCGAAGACCGGCAGCCCGGCGCGTTCGAGCTTCCCTGTCTCGGTCGCTCGCTCGTTCAGCCCCTTGGAGACCTCCCGGCCCAGGTAGGTGATCTCCCGGGCCTGCCGCTCCCGCCAGGCCTGGGCCCGCTCCGCCCGCTCCCGGAGGCGCCGCTCCTTGGTCTCGCGCCGCCTGCGACGGGATTCGGCCAGCCGCCGCTTCCGCGCCTCTCGCTTCAGGGCCTCTGGGTTCTCGAGCCGCCGGTTCTCCGCGGTGAGCTCCCGGAGGGCCCGCTCCAGCTCCCCCTTGCGGCGGATGTCCTCCGCGGGGTCCTGCGGGATGACGCGATCCCGGGGCCAGAAGCCGAGGCGCATCATCTCCTCGAGGATGACCTCGTCCTTCGAGCTGGATCGGATTCTGTCGTAGAGCTCCTGCCGTGTGGTCATGACAATAAAAACGAACGGCGCGGGCGGCCGCCGGGACCTTCGTCAGACTCCCGGGACCGGATCGTCTCAACTCAAGCGGATGCGACTACGTCGTCGATTTGAACACACGGGGTTGGCACCGGAAATCGATGACGTAGTCGTAATCCGCACAGTCGCGAGCGAGCCGGTGAAGCGGTTCGTATCATTTCGCTCGGGCGGCGATCCGCCACCCCCGATGCAAGGTCATCCCGAGCCGCCGCGCCGCGCACGTTCATCCTTTCTGAAAAGGTAGACGAGAACGGGCTCCCTGTCTACCGTGTTTGAGGCGCAGGGCCAGCATGTGCTCGCAGGGGCCCTTGCGCAGTCTGTTTCGTTGATACCAGTTGCAGTTGCACCCCGCCCCGACGATGCGCTCGTCGGCGTCCAGCTGCAGTGACGTCGTGTAGGTGCGGTGCGTGTCCTTGACCAGGCCGTTGAGGAGGACGGCCCCCTCCTTGCCGGCCCGGGCCGTGAAGCTCCGGATCCCGTCCCCCTCGAGGAACCGGCCGGCCGCCGCCTCCCGCTCGTTGGCGAACCGGAGGGCGTCGATGGGCAGGGGCTCCCGGCTCAGCTCCCGCACCCGGTACACCCTCTTGTTTATGTCGAAGATGGCCCGCCCCGCCTGGGTGTACGCCGAGAGGGCGCCGAGCACCGCGGCCCGGTCCAGCCCCAGGCGCCCGGCCAGGTCGTCCGGCGGGGCGAACCAGGTCTCCTTGAGGGCCTCGAACACCCGCCGTTTAGTGACGTCGTCCACCGTCGCCCGAGGGGCCAGCAGATCGAAGTTCCCGGCCCGGGACCAGTCGTTGGCGGTCCACCCGGAGAGCCCCAGGGTGAAGGACATACCCCCCAGATCCGCCACGTAGAAAGACGGCATCCCCTTGCCCAGGAGGTGCACCCGGAAGGCGCGGGCCAGGGGGATGAGCCGCTCGAGGATGTGAATCCGCCGACGTCCCCAGACCCGGATCTCCTCCTCCTCGGCGCCCCGGTAGATGGAGCGGGGGCAGATCACCTCGGTCCTCCACGGCTCGAACACCACCCGCACCGGGTGATCGGGCTTCAGGGTATACCGCATGGCCCGGGGACCGAGGATCTCCTTTCGCCGCCGGAGCACCAGGCAGAGGTTGTGGATGTCCATCGGGTGCAGATCGAACGAGACGGACGGCAGGGCCATGGCGGAGTTGACCTGGAGGAAGCCCCGTACCCAGCTCTCGGGCAGATCAATCTTGACCTCCCGGTGGGCCTCGTTGCCGGTTTCGACGTTGAAGCCCGCCGGGTCCACCTCGAAGGTGGTCTTCTTGTAGGTCCGGATCTTCTGGAACTCGTCGTAGAGGGCCGCGGAGTAGTCGATGTTGGTGGTGCCCGGCGCGAGCTCGCCGACGCTCTGGAAGACCTCGTAGTCGACGCTGAGCCGGCCGTAGCTCGACTCGTCCTCGCTGAAGCACTCGAAGAAGATCTCGTCCGGGTGCACGGTGATGACCGGATCCAGCACGAACCAGGCGTCGTAGTCCCGCTTGAAGAGGTAGTCGAAGTAGCGCCGCTTGGCCCGGTGGAACCGCTGCATGCGCTTTGCGCTCTCCTTCCGGAGCCGATCCAGCTCCCCCCGCACCTCCTCGAGCCGCTTGGCCGTGTCCCGGCGGGTAGCGGCGACCTCGGCCCAGTCGATGAGCTCCTGCCGGGCCAGCCATGCCTTGTATTCGTTCTTGTCCTTGGGGCGCCACCGGAGGTCCGAGATCACCACGTCGTGCAGGGCGCTGATGGCCTCCCGGAACTCGAGGGCCCGCCCCAGCTCGCCGCTGAAGAAGGTGGGCGCTCGGAGGGTGTCGGGGGCGAAGGAGACCGCCGACGCCTCGGCGGTGCTCTCCACCTCGCTGCTCTTGGCGTAACGGTACTCAAACTCCACCACGCACCTCCGTCTCTCTCACCGCGAGGGGGAGCTCGATATCGGGGAAGGCGTGACGGATGTCCGTCATGGCCTCGATGAGGGTGGCCCGGTCGCCGATGGCCGAGGTCACCGACTGGTGGGCCAGTAGGGGCGCGACCAGCGCCGCCGCCTCCCGGGACGCGAGGGCCTCTTTTCGGAGGAACCCGAGGACCCGATCCTTGGCCACCCGGGACCGGTTGACCCTGGAGAGCACCGACCGGAAGTAGGGCATCAGGGCCTCGATCTTCGTCGGGTTGCCCGCGGCGTACCGCTCGAGGTAGTGGGTGGTGAACTCCTGGAGGGCCGCCGAGGGGTGCTCGGAGAGCGCCAGCAGGTAGGTCTCCCCGTCCGGCTCTTTGAAGTGTTGCGTGATCATCGCCCGGCCGAACTGCTGCACCTCCGGCCGAACGCTGTCGCAGAGCCCCACCAGGAGCTTCGGCTCCAAAGAATCCCCGGCCAGGGTCTCCTCGAACAGGGTCATGGCGAAGCGTCTCGTATCCTCGAAGCGGGCGTCCAGCAACCGGATCGTATCGGCCATCTCCCGTCTCAACCGGATGCTGTCGGCGCGGCACGCGTCCCAGGCCGCCTCCCGCACCGAGAGGATCTCGTGGTCGGCGAGCCGCGCGATCTCCGCCATGGAGAGGGCGCGCAGGTCCACATTGGTGGAAAGGAGGATCCCGCCGAGCTCCGCCGCCACCGGCGACCGGGAGCGAAGGAGGCGCCAGACGGTCTCCGGGGAGACCCCCGCGAGGGTGTCAGAGAGGTCCTCTCGCAGGATCCTGGAGATCGTCGTGGGCACCCCCTTCGGCAGCTTCGGGGTGAGGAGCGTGGTGACCAGCTCCGCCACCAGGGCGCCGGTGAACGTCGAGGCGCCGGCGGCGAGCCGCTTGACGATGGGCCTCACCAGATCCCGGACGTCCTTCTCGACGTGGCAGATCATGGCGACGAGCACCTCGGGGTGGTCCCGGAGCACGTACTCGGGCAGCTGATTGAGGATGCGGACCCCCGCCGCCCGGACAGGGGCCGCGTCCGAGCCGATGAGGGCGCTCAGGATATCCCCCGGGGGATTGGCGGACAGGGTCCGGTGCCGCAGGATGAGCTCCCCGGCCAGCCGGTGGAGGGGC
>JBNLED010000250.1:0-22315 GCA_050304755.1 Polyangia bacterium
TGACGAACATGCCGATGCAGAGGATCTCGAAGTACTGCCAGGCCAGCACCGCGGTCTCCCCTTTGGCGCCGAGCCAGGGGATGAGCCGCTCGCCGGTCAGCCAGCCGAGGGCCGCCAGCACCGCCCCCACCACCAGTCCGAGGCCCATGGCGTTGGCGGCGATGCGCTCCGCCTCCGCCTTGTCGTGTCGACCGACGGCGCGGGCCACCACCGCGGTTACGCCGGTGGTGAAGCCGATGTTGAGCGCCATCACCCCGAAGAAGAGGGAGCCCACGAACTGGGCCGCCGCCAGGGCGGACGGTCCGAGGCGGCCGATGAACACCATGTCCCCCACCATGTAGAGGGCGTGCGTCAGAAAACCCGTCATCATGGGGAGCGCGAGGACCCAGAGGGCGCGTTTGGGGTGCTTGACGAATTCGTCTACCCGGTTGTTCCGTGTCCGACGGACCATGGACAACAGGCGTACTCCAAGTTAAGGGCGTTGGCTAGAAATACAGTCCCCGGGTTATCGGGATTGGAGGCGGGCGAGCCGCTGATCGAGATCCAGAAGGCGTTTCTGGATCACCTGGAGGCGCGTCGTTTCGCAGGTGGACGCCGACGGAGCCGTCGCTATGGGGTCCCGCGTCTGGTTCAAGAGCCGGGCTTTGACGTTGAACATGATGCGCTGTAACCACATGGCGACGCCTCCTTTTCCGGTCCGACCTTCTTGCAAAAGACCGACCAACTTCTCGATTAAAAACCAATATCCAATCAAAACATACAGTTATCCAGTTTTTGGAGTTTTTTGTATGCAAGCGGTCTGCGTACTCCGTGACCCAATTGGCTGGAATCCGATGATAACAGAAACATGGATTGACTCAATTTGAGAACGATTTCATTATATTAAAGGTCGCGTAATTTGATACACACCGATCTCTGGTAAAAATAATAATGAATTTCATTTAGACCGATTTACAGTATTCAGACGTCAGAGCTTCTTGTTGTTGATATGGTTTCGACCCATTGGCAGAGGAGGAGAAATGCTCAAGGGATTGATATTCATCAGTATCGCTTTCCAGATTGCCGCCTGTGGCGGGGGCAGAAACAGAACCGCCCCCATCGAGGCGCTGGAGGGAAACGCCGCCATGGTCCGGGTCCGCTCCGGAGCCTCGTCGCTTCCGATTTTCTTACACGAGGGTCAGCTGTACCTGCTCGGGGAAGAGGGACTCGCGTATGAAATATGCATCGGTAATCATTCGGGGAATCCCTTTGAGGCGGTCACCTCCGTTGACGGACGGGACGTGGTCTCCGGGCGGGTGGCGGACTTCCGGCAGGATCGGGGATACGTGATCCTGCCCGGCGAGGAGGTCTGTATCGAAGGGTTCCGGCAGAGCATGAATCAGGTGGCGGCCTTCGAGTTCACCTCCCGCGACGCCTCCTATGCGGCGCGGATGGGGGATGACACCAACGTCGGCGTCATCGGCGTGGCGATATTCGACGGGGCGACGGAGCAGGCCCCCGTGGCCATCGCGGAGGAGGCGCCCGGTGCCGCAAAGTCCGCTGCCCAGCCGGCCCCCTCCGCCGCTCGAATGATGGATGAAGATCTCGCGGCCGAGGCGGAGGGGGAGCATCAGATCGGGACGGGGTATGGCGGCGCCATGGACTCGGCCGCCGAGATGGTGACGTTCCGTCGCCGTTCGCCGGAATCTCCCTTAGAGCTGTTTTCTATGTTCTACGACGACCGGGAAGGTCTCGAGGCGGCGGGGATCGAGGTGCCCAGGGAGATCGCCCTTCCGGCCCGGCGGGCGACCCCCAATCCGTTCCCCGGATCCAACCCCACCCAGTTCGCGCCGCCTCCCGCGGAGTGAGACGAGGAGGCCCACGGTGAAGCACCTCACTTCGGTCATTATCTTAGCGGGCCTCCTGTTCCTCTCCGGATGTCAGAGGTGCGCCTCGCGGGATGACGAGGCGGTCATCCGGGAGCTCATCGACAACGCGGCGAAGCTGGCGGAGACCAAGGCCATCGGTAAGCTCATAGGCCTGACCACCGAAGACTTCGTCGCCACCCCCGGCGGCCGGGATCGCCAGGAGACCAAACAGACCCTGTTCGCGGCGTTTCACTTCTACGGCGCCTTCAACATCAAATACCCCCGCCCCGTGATAGAGGTGAACGCATCGAAGAAAAGCGCGACCGCCCAGGTCCCCTTCATGATCGTGAGACAGGGCAGACAGCTGCCGGAGCTCTCGGACCTGTACAACGACCCGGCCCGCTGGGTCGAGGCGGTGAGCGAAATGGCCGATGTCTACGAGCTGGAGCTCGACCTGGTCGAAGACGACGGAGAGTGGCGCGTGAAAAAGGCCGCGATCCTCGGCCTGAAGCCGTCCGGGATCTTCTGAATATTAACGGACATCCGCCGCCGCACAGCCTCAACGGCGAGATTCTTGATTTTCGAAATCGTAAAACCTCGCCGTAGCCTAGCGTAGCGAGCGGAGGCGGGCACGTCATCGAAACTCATCTGTAAAGAAGTCAGTTGTTACAAATGCCTGGGTCGCGGGAAAACCTGACGCCCATCCAGGTCGAGCCATCGAGATCACGTCCGATTAATCACATCGGTCGAGGGATGAGGGGTCTACCGAACCGCTACTGGGGAATGCACACCCCAACAGGAGGCGAGTTGCTGCAGGCATATCCTGCAGGACACCAGGAGTCGAGAGCCTCACCATCCCAGCAAGAATAGGTGCATTTCTCCTCTGTATCGAAGGTTTGACAACTTCCGTCATTGGCAGAGCCAACGGCCCTGCATTGCGTGTTGGAGCTGCAGTCGTCACCAATTTTGAAATAGGAATAACATGAGGTCATCGGGGCCCATACCAACTCGGTCGAGAGATTGGGCTTGCCGCGCTCTTCACAGGCCAACCCATCCTCGGGAGGAACCGGCTCATCGCCCTCACAGGCGCGAAGGCAGACGAAATGCGAAGAACCGGACACCTCTTGTGCACAGACGAGTGAAGTGCTGATTTCGTCGCAGTCAGCTTGAGAGGAGCACTCCCAAGTACAATTATTCTCCGCAACGGAGCACTCATCGGGATCGACCCAGCAGGTACATGTATTATCCGGGGTACAGATGCCGACCGGCGAGGTGAGCCTTGGCACACCGCTCTCCAAATCGCGGCAGTGGGCGTCCTCCATGCACTCCACACAGGTCCCCCCCGCCCGGCTCGTGTCGCAGTACCGATTGTTGCCCTGGGTGCAGTCCTGGCAGGCTCCGCCGCAGGCCTCGTCGTTAACGCAGGCCTCGCAGTCGCCCTCCACGCAGTGGGTGAAGGGGTCGCAGGAGTCGACGCCCTCCGTGTCCACCTCGCACTCGCAGGCGGCCGTCGCCGGGGTCTCCCCCTGGCAGACCGGCATGGCGGCGGGACAGGCTTCGCACGCGATCCCGCAGGCGTCGTCATCCACGCAGGACCGACAGACGCCGTCCACGCAACGGGATCCCTCTCCGCAAGAGTCCTCCACGCCGGCGTCGAGGTCCTCGACGGTGCAGGCGCAGGTGGCCTCCGCCGGGGTCTCCCCGCTGCAGACGGGGTGGGTGGCGACGCACGCCTCGCAGAGGCTGCCGCAGCGGTCGTCATCGATGCAGGGCTCGCACCGGTGGGTCTCGTCATTGCACTCGTTTCCGGTATCGCACGGCCCGCAATCGCGCGGCGCACCGCAGGGATCGGTCACCTCGCCGCACTGGTACCCCCAGAAGTCGCACTCGTGGGGCTCATCGCAGCTGTCAGTCTCCGTGTCGCCCCCGCCGGTCCCCGTGTCGCTCTCGGTGTCGCCGCCGCCCTCGCCGGTCCCCGTGTCGGGCGCCGTTTCTGTCTCCGTCTCCGTATCGCCCCCCTCGCCGGTCCCCGTGTCCATATCGGTGGCGGTATCACGCCCTCCGTCCGCTTCGTCGGTGCCCCCATCCGGTACCTCCCCGGTCTCCGCGTCGGTGCCCTCGTCCGTCGCGGAGGCGGTGCCGCCGGTGTCGCTCTCGGTGTCCACAATGCCGGTATCCTCGCTGTCCGCCCCCTTGCCGGTCCCCGTATCCGCCGCCTCCGATTCCCCGCCGACCGTTCCCGTGTCCTGCACGTCCGTCCCGGCGTCCTTCGCATCGTCCTTGGGATTCTTGAAAGTAAAACACCCCCCGAGTGCAATCGAAATGAGCAAGGCTCCTATCTTTCGAATCATCCACCTCTCCTCTTCAGGATGCACCGATTTTCGTCTGCATCGATTTGCCGTAGTTCTACGTAATAAGATCTAGGTTCGTCAAGACGACCTTGACTTATACGACCTCATAAAAAATGGAATCGTGTCCGAGCAAATACTCGTTGATTTCGTTCTCCGCCGTCCGGGTGAGGTTCTGGAAGATCACCCCCATGCCGGGATGGATCTCCGGCGCCCCCGGCGCGTGCTCTCGGATCCACACCACCCGGACGCTCCCCATGATCACCCGGTCCGCCGCCAGCTCCGCCATCACCGTCAGCTTGGTGCCGACGGGGTAGATATTATAGGTCTCGATGAACAAGCCCCCCGAGGCGATATCCCCCACGAAGCCCGTGAAGAACCGGCAGTCCCGGTCGAGCACCAGGTTGAACAGGGGATGGGGCCGAGCCGGCCGCCGATGGTACACCTGCCGCCGCCGCCGGGACTCCGGGCTCTTCCGGGGGACGATCCGGAGCGGCCCCTCGGTCTGTGTGAAGGGATAGATCAGCGAGATGGCCCGGGCCGTGGCGCGAAGGGTCAGCCGGATCCCCTCGTCGGCGCAGTTCATCTCCTGCAGGGCCATGAGCGCGGTCCGGAGCTTTGCCAGGGCGTTGGCGCCGTACCCCTTGACCGACACCATCGAGCCCCGGCTCGCCGCGGCGGACTCCACACACCGCAGGGCCTGATCCAGGGACTGCTCCACCGCGTTGGCCGGATCGTCCTCGACGGTGATGGAGGTGGTGCGCGTCAAAGCGTAGCACAGCGTGTCCTGGGCCGCCTCGAGGATCTCGCGCATCTCGCTGTCCGAAAGGATCATGTTGGGGTCGCTCATGGTGGGAAAAGTTAAGCAACCTTATCCGAAAAATGCAAAAAAATGGAAATGGGACTAGAGTCCGGACCATGAGCCTCGGCGACCACCCCGAGGGGCTTTCGGTCTACCTCCACCTCCCGTTCTGCAAGACCCGATGCCCCTACTGTGATTTCCTCTCCCACGAGACGGCGTCCGTCCCGGCGGCGCGGTACCTCGCCGCGGTCACCGCGGAGTGGCGCTTCAGACGGCGGGCCATCGGCGGCGGAGCGGCTCGCTCGATCTATATCGGCGGGGGCACGCCGTCGGTCTTCCCGGCGCGGGATATCGTTCGTCTCCTCGACCTGTTTCCCCTCGGCGGCGAGACCGAGGTGACGGTGGAGGCGAACCCCGGGGACGGATCGGCCGGCTGGTTCTCCGCCGTGCGGCGGGGCGGCGCGACCCGCTTCTCCATCGGGGTCCAGGCCCTGGACGACCGCAGGCTCGCTTTCCTGGGCCGGCGCCACTCGCGGGACGAGGCCCTAGCGGCGGTTTCGGGGGCGAGAGAGAGCGGCGCCCGCTCCGTCAGCGCGGATCTCATCTACGGTACCCCGGGCCAGACTCCGGCCGACCTCGAGGCGGAGCTCGCGGAGCTGGTCGGGCTCGGCGTGGATCACGTCTCGTGCTACGAGCTCACCGTGGCCGGGGGCACCCCCCTCTCCCGCCGGGCGGCCCGGGGCGAGGTGACGCTGCCGGACGAGGAGCGGATGGTCCGGTTGTGGCAAACGGCGCGGGGGGGGCTGCGATCCCGCGGGCTCGATCCGTACGAGGTGTCGAGCTACGCCCGCCCGGGACACCGCTCGCGGCACAACGAGCACTATTGGACCGGGGGGATGTACATCGGGCTGGGGCTCGGCGCCCATGGCTTCCTGAGGACCCCGGCGGGGGACCGGTGCCGCTACGCCAACCAGGGGAGCCTGGAGAGCTACCTGGCGGGCTGCGACGGGCTCGAAACGGCGGACCTGACCGACGGGATCGGCGACGCCGCCTCTGCCGAGCGGCTCAAGCCCCTGGACTACGCCAGAGAGCGGATGATGCTGGGGTTAAGGACTGTCCGCGGCGCGCCGATATCCTCAATAGTGAGTGAATTGACCGTAACCGAGCGGGATCACTTCCTAAAGATCGCGGCGAAATTGGAGGCCGACGAAATGGTCCGACACAATGACGGATATCTCGTTCCCACGGAGGAGGGGCTGCTGCGGGCCGACGCCCTGGCGGAGGAGTTCTTTTGATTTATTCTTGAAATGTAATACTATCAACTGACTACGTTCTTGTAATGTCACCGGATTATCGAGGTGGATTTGAAGGCCAAAAAAGAATAGTCTGTAAGGATCAGGATGTTGGAACGGCAAAAAAAACAAATCATCGAGCGGGCCTTCGGTAGCCGGGCGGCGGTGGGGATGAGCCACATCATGGGGCACCTGGCGTCGGTCCGTCTCCCCGCTTTCGTGCTGAATCCGGTCATCAATGTCTATTCGAAGAGCTTCGGGGTCAACACCGCCGAGTGCGATGTCCCCGAGCAGGGGTTCGAGTGCTTCAACGCGTTCTTCGGTCGCCGTCTCCATCCCGGCGTCCGCCCCGTCAGCGAGGTCGGGGACGCCGTCGTGAGCCCCTGCGACGGCCGGATCACCGGCACGGGGACGGTGACCCGGGAGGCGGACTGTCTGTTCCGCATCAAGGGGTCGACCTACACCCTGCCGAGCCTCCTCGGGAGGGAGGCGGGAGACGCGACCTTCGATGGGGGAGAGTTTCTCGTCATCTATCTGCACCCCCGGGATTACCACCGAGTTCACGTCCCCGCCGACGCCGGGCTGATCCGGACCGTACACATCCCCGGCACCCGCTATCCCGTGACGAGCTGGTGCGAGGATCGGGTGGCGGGGATTTTCGAGAAGAACGAACGGATGGTCTTCTGCTTCGAGCTGCCGAACGGACAACGCCTCTCGCTCGTGATGGTGGCGGCGTTCGGGGTCGGGAATATCGACACGGAGTACAATCCCGGGTTCGGCAAAGGGCAGAACGCTCGCTTGGAGCGGCGGTTCGATCCACCGGTCGGGCTCACCCGGGGGGCGGATCTCGGCGCCTTTCTCCTCGGGTCCACCGTCGTGATGGTGTGGTCCAAGGGGGCGGTGGCGTTGGACGATCTCGAATCGGGGCCTATCACCATGGGACGAAAAATAGGCAGTATCGGCACATCACCCCCATCGAAGCCTTGACGACAGGCGCGATGATGGTCGATGATCGCAAAGATGAGGAGAAGTTGGGAAGCGAAGAGAAAACAAAAACAACGGTATCGGCTGCCGATGTCAATCGCCTGAACGCGGGGGGGCGGGCTACCGAACGGAAGTCCATCCCTCCCCAAGTGTCGGTCCCGTTCCCGTCGCTGGCAGACCCCAAGGCGCCCAATGAGCTGGTAGATGAAGTCGACATGCCGGCGGAGCCGAAGAAACCGAGGCGCTACTCCTTCACCCCCAAGAGATCCGATATCCCCGTGACCGCCACTCCGATCCAGCAGATCGGGGTCTCCTCCAAACCGCCCAGATCGGTCGTTTCCAAACCGCCCGGCTCGGTCACCGCCAAGCCGCCCGGGTCGGTCTCCTCCAAGCCGCCCGGGTCGGTCTCCTCCAGGCCGCCCAGATCGGTCTCCTCCAAACCGCCCGGTCCGAGAACCAAGGAGTTCGGGGCCTCGTTCGCGGACGAGTGGAAGGCCGTGACCACCGATGACGAGTCCATCATGGATTTGTCGCGGGATATGATGGTCAAGGACGACCATCCCTTTCCGTTTCAGAAAGAGGTGCTGAAGAAGGAGCCCTCCGAAGACGACACCATCCTGGCGTTGAGCAGGGCCGCCGAGGCCCTCCCGTCGCCGGACGCGGCGCCGGAGACGGACTCGGGCGATGAGCCGCCGACCGCCGGTGAAGCCGCTGTCGACGAGCCTCCGACAGACTCGTCGGCCGAGGCGCCGTTGGAGACCCTACCGGCCGCGCCGCCGTTGGAGACCCGGCCGGCCGAGGCCGGGGAAGATGAGGACGACGATATCCTGGAGCTCTCCGAGAAGGACGAGGTGCCAGTCGCCGTCGACAGTGAGGAGATCGCCGCGGCGCCCGCCGCGCCGCCCCCCGTCAAGGCCAAGGCCGAGGCCGGCCCCGCGGAGCCCCAGGGGGCCGCGCCGCCGCCGGTCAAGCCCAGGGAATCCATGGTCGAGCCGCCGCCGGCTACCGACGACGACGGGGAGGAGATCGACCTCTCCGAGGCCGAGGAGATGTCCTCGGCCCCGCCGGCGGTGCCCGCGGCCTCCAAAGAGGGACGCAAGCCGCGTATCCGAAGGCGGAAGAAGCGGAGCACGGAGTGGTGGTCCCGCATCTTCAACGACGACTATGTCTCCACCATCCCCAAGGCCACGGTCCGCGGCGACCAGCGCAAGGTGAACTTCATCGAGAAGAGCCTCTCGCTGCCCCCCAACAGCCTGGTGCTCGACCTGGCCTGCGGCAACGGCCGCCACTCCGTGGGGATGGCCAAGCGGGGCTATCGGGTGGTCGGGATCGACCTCTCCCTCCCCATGCTGGCCCAGGCCGCCGAGCTGGCCCAGGACGAGAACCAGAACATCAACTTCATCCACGGCGACATGCGGGACCTCAGCTTCGATCGCACGTTCGACGGCATCTTCTGTATGGGCACCAGCTTCGGCTACTTCGACGAGGAGTCCAACCTCGAGGTGCTCAAGGGGGTGGTCCGCTCCCTCAAGCCCGGGGGCTCCTTCCTCCTGGAGGTGGCCAACCGGGATCACGTGATCACCCAGACGCCGGATCTCACCTGGTTCGAGGGGAACGGCAGTGTCTGTATGGAGGAGACCCAGTTCGAGTTCAAGACGAGCCGCCTGGAGGTCAACCGCCAGCTGATCATGGACGGGGGACGGCAGGTCCAGAACAAGGTCTCCATCCGCCTCTACTGCCTCCACGAGCTCTGCGAGATGTTCGAGGAGGCGGGGCTGACCATCGGGTCCATCTCCGGTCACGGCGCCACCCAGGATGCCTTCTTCGGCAAGGACTCGGTTCGCATCCTGATAACGGCCAAGCGCGGCCAGTGAGCCGCTCCCCAGTTCCGGTCCTCAACCGCTACCTCGCCGTCGGGGGCTTGAAGAGAAGCCTCGCGGTGCTCCTGCTCCTTACGCTCATCTATACCGCCGTCGATATCGTCGAGATTCGCTCGCTGTCCGGCGACGCCGGGGGGCCGCGGTACCTGCTCAAGCTGCCCTCCCTCTTCGGGTTGCTGATGCCCATCGCGCTGGTCCTCGGGGGTCAGCTGCAGATCGCCGCCCTCAAGAAGCGCGGCGAGTGGATCGCGGCCCTCTCGAGCGGGATATCGCCGAGGTCCCTGGCCGGAAGCCTGCTACTGCCCCCCGCCGCCGGCGGGATCGTCGCGGCGTGGCTGGTGCTCTACGCCGGGCCGGGGATGCTGGCCCGGTGGGATCAGGGGACGGAACGTCCGCCCCCCGAGACCGGGGAGTGGGTAAGGGATGGAAACGCGCTCCTCAAGACGGACGCTGACGGCGCCCCGCTGCTCGTCATCGAGCGGGACGCCGCGGGCCGCCCCACCGCCCGGTTCGACAAGGCGTCTCCCGCCCATCACTGGCGGGCCTCGAAAGGGTGGGAGGAATCCACGGCGGTCGCCGGATGGCCCCGCCCCGTCATCGCTCTCCCCGACCGGCGCACCGGGGGATCCCCCACGGTGCTCCCGGGGGCCACCCTCACCCTCACCCAGCTCGACGACGAGATCCGACTCCGGCGGCGGCTGGGACACGTCGTCACGTCCCTCGAAGCCGAACGGGCGCTCCGGTTCGCGCTCATCGCGGCCTGCCTGCTCCTCCCCCTCGCCACCCTCGGGCTCGCCGTCCCCTCTCCGGAGTCCCGGGCCTCCCGGCTGGTGGCCGCGGGGCTGGTCGCGTCGCTCCTCTACTGGATGCTCGCCGCCGCGGCCTGGAACGCCGTGGCGATGGGGCTCCTCCCCCCCCGCGGGCTGTCGGCGGCGGTCCCGCTGCTCTTTCTCGCGCTGACCGCCGCGGTCCTGGGCCTCCGCCGTCGCATTCGGACAGTCTGATGACCGCGCCCGTTGTAGCGCCCGAAACGTTGGCACGTCACTTGCTCATTTCAGAGGGAAGACCCGAAAAGCGGTGAGAGGAGACTGAATGAACCGTTGCGATGTAGCCCCATCTTCACACTATGACGTCAAGGCCACAGGCGTGGCGGTTCTGATGGCGCTGATCCTGCCGCTCGCCGGACCGGGAACGGCCCACGCCGGAAAGCTGGAGGAGACCCGCTCGGCGGCGAGGGATTCCGGAGAGGGCAAGGGCTCCGACGAGAGCTCCGGAAACGATTCGAGCGGTGACGACTCGGACAGCGATCTGGCCCTCGCCTGTCTCATCCCGTTCGTCATGCCGTTCTGTCTCATCGGTATGAGGGACGAGGGGGGAACGGTCAAGGCCGAGGAGCTCTACTTCCTTTCTTATCCCTACGCCGGGGATCACCCGGGCCACCTGCTGCTGAAGCGCCCCCGGTTGCGACCGCCCCCCTCCGAGGAGGACCTCATCATCTCCGATTACACGGAGAGCGCCTACGTGCCCCTCTCGAGGATCACCGGTCGTCTCACCGGCGAGTACTACTACGACCTGGACACGGTGCACGTCCCCGGCATCGCGGTCCTCTTCGACAGCGCCTCACGCATCGGCTTCGAGACGAGGTGGCGCCTCTTCCTGGAGCCCCTGGATGAAACGGTGGACAAGCTGACCATGGGGCACTTCAACCTGAACTTCCGCCTGCTGCAGCGCCCCTCGGCCGAGGCGCACCTCGGTCTCGGCGGCCGCCTGTTGATCGATAATAAGGTGACCGGCGGAGTCAACACCACGCTCCGGCTCACCCTGTTCCCCGTCCGTCCGATGCTCTCCTCAATGGAGATGAGCGTGGGCAACCTGGGCCGCGCGTTCTTCCTGGAGGGACAGGCCACAGTAGGCGCCGTCCTGGGCCGGGCCGAATTCCACGCCGGGTATCGGGGGACCCTCATCTACGGCCGCAGCAACCAAGTGGTGTTCCACGGCCCCACCGCCGGGATCACCGCATGGTTCTGATTGAGGACTCTTCCTCCCCTCTCCGCCTGCCGGAGAGGGGCCGGGGGTGAGGCTCTTAAAAGTGAGGCTCTTAAAAGTGAAGGCCGGAGGGAATCATCCGGTAATAGTAAGGAAAGAACAAGAGGAGCGCCCGGAAGCAACCGAAGATCTACAGCCGGATCTTCAACGAGTGATTAAAGCGGGTCGCCGGCCGGGGCCGGACCTCGAGCACGAGGGACACGAACCCGATATACCGGCCCGCGTCCTCGGTCAGGGTCTCCGCCTCACTCGGGAAACCGGTCATTCCACCGCCGTCCCGGACCAACTCCCAGTCTCGCCACAGCTTCCATCCGTCCGCCACGACCTCGGCCGAGGCGATATCCACCAGCCCGGGCCGTGTGAGGTGACGTGTCCACCACTCCAGGGTATGAAAGCACCAGCACTCCGAGGGATCCCAGAACGGAACGCCCGATGGACGCATCCGCGTTAGGTGCTCCGGCGGCGTGTCGAAGTCCTGCATCAGCGCCGGCATCACCAGGCCGATCCGTCCCCCCGGCTTCAGAAGCCGCGTGAGGTAGCCCAGGTACAGATCGTCTGTACCGAAGTACTGGTAGGCATCGATGCTCACCATCGCGTCGAAGAACCCCGCCGCATAGGGAAGATCATGGGCCTCCGAGTGGATCGGGAAGACGCGGTCCGAAAGCCCCGCCTCCACAAAGCGGCCCCAGTTGTCGTCCGGGTTAATCCAGAGATCCGTGGCGAACACCCGCGCCCCGTACTCCTTGGCCAGAAACACGCTGGTCATCCCCGTACCGCACCCCAAGTCCAGAACCCGGTCATCAGGGGAGATCCCCATTTGATCGGTCACTCCCTCCAGCAGCCAGAGCGGATTCGGCCCCATCTCGTTGGCCAGCATCCAGGCTACATCGTACTTGGCGCTCCGGGGAAACCGCGCCGTGTGAAGCCACTCGTCATTGTAGTCCGCCTTCTTGTCGTTGTTATTCCTATCGTTACTCATTGATATCAATCCTTCTGCCGAACCCAATCGGCGCTGAGTTTCACAAACATCTAAAGTTGAAATGTACGGAAGACTCGACAGCCACCCGACCGGACGCACCGGTCCACCACTACGAGAAGGCAGTGTTTTAGGGGTTGCTATCGATTACAGAACAAGCGTCATACCCTTTCTGGATAGCACAACGCCCCGCCCGAAAAAAGTCCAAACGCGATCCCGGCCCCGAAACAGCGAAAAAAGATGACATCCCCTCCGAGATGGGTATAGTCAACCTCTCCGCCGGCCACCCCGGCGGAGCGCGAGCGCCCATGGCTCAGGTGGATAGAGCATCGGTTTCCTAAACCGAGGGTCGCAGGTTCGAGTCCTGCTGGGCGCGCCAATAATCCATATTATTTCAAATAATTAGACCGTCAAATCTTTGTCTTAGGTTTTAGTCCCGTAGTTGTGTAGGGCCTGTGTAGTAAAAACAGCATCATCACGAATCGTGTATCCTGAATGAATGATCAGTAATTTTAATTGAAAATGCTTTTGAGATGTGATTAAATTTTTAGCGTTTTAGTAATCAAAAAATAGGAATCGTGAAATTGTCCCACGTTTACGGCATTATTGGTTCAATTGGCACCTTCATTGCGCTACTTATTGCCTTGTTTTCCTATTTTCAAATCAAAGATGACCTAACGAATGATATTGCTACTGTCCTCGCAACATTTACAGGATTGTCGTTGGCTGTCGTTGTCACTTTTTTCTTCTTCACGAGAGCGTATGCCGGACAACTCGATAGAAATGCAAAAAAAATTAGAGAGTTTGACAATGTAGTGATGCACCTTTTTAGGCAATCTTCTATTTCCGCCTTAGTTACACAGACCTATCATAACATTATGCATCACGGTCGTAGCCTCCTGTGTGAGTTATCGCAGTGCATTGAAGAGTTTGCAGCCTCAACAAAAAAGGTGCAAGCGGCTCCAGATGATGAGACCAAAAAAAAGTTTCAGAAAATAGCCCTTTCGATTGAGAGATTTATGTGCTTGCTTACAAGCAATATAAAGGTTGTTTCAGATGCAATACTTGATGATGATACATCGGTTACCATAAAAAAAGTAAACGCTCAAAACAATATTATACATACATTCTGGAGAGACTCAGTAAGCGAACGACTGAGAAGCGTTTCGGACAAAACTCCAGATGGTAGTCAGCATTCATATCTGATTTCAGAAAATACCGCCTTTCAATTGATTGTTGACCCGAATCACAAACAAAGTACTTTTTTCTGTAATGATTTGAATAATTATCCAGACTACAACAACTCAAACCCCAAATGGACAGAATATTATAATTCAGCAGGAGTAGTCCCCATTTCGTTGTCAAAGGACAAAAAGCGCAAAATCGTTGGTTTTTTATGTGTTGATGGTTTTTCTCAGAATTTCGAAAATACTGTAATAAAGGAGGTGCTATGTTCATATGGCGATTTACTTTATGTATTTTTCGAAAAAATTCACCAACTGGCCGAGATTTGTGTTAACGGAGGAGTGACAAATGCCGTCTTGGAGAAATTCAATGCAGGGAATAACAGTAGATAAGTCAAGAGCCACAATAGATGAACCAGTTTTGCAAAGGCTTCCTACAAACTGGGATCACGGTATCGATGCGCCTTATCTACGTTATTACGACATTCGCCAATCGTTTTTTGGTACTGTTTTTAAACAAATGGTCAAAGAGTTCTCTCACTTTCTTATAGCGCGAGTTCTCAATAAAAAAACAGTACGTGTTCCCAGATAGTCAGATTTCCTATTCTAAAAAAATTCATTTTTCTCGCCCTTCAACAACTCAAAAACCACCTGAGCAAACTTCGCGATCTTCGCCGGGTCGGACAACAGCTGCATCTTCTGGTTCTCATGAGCCTCGCTACTATCCAAGATGGCGTTGTCCACAGCCTTGGGAAAGTCCCCGAGCATCGCCTGCTCGGCGGTGTTATTGGCGATCTGGGTCATCACGAACTTGTTCTCCCGGACTTTGTCCCGGATGGTGTAGGCGTAGTTGACGAGATCGTTTTCGGTGAGGTTGTCGGTGAGGAACAGCTCGTTGAGGCGCTCGATGATTCTGGAGAGGAGCTCCTCCTTCTTGTTTTTGGGCTTGGCCGTGCCCATCTCATCCACCGGGGAGAGGCGGTACTCTTCTTTGTTGTCGGAGAGCTTGAGGTCCTGCCTTCGGATCTCGGAGAGTCGGTAGTGGCTCAGGACCACGTTGTCCAGGTCGATGGTGGTGTCGTCAACGTGGGCCTCCCTCAGCAGGGGCCTGAGCGCCCTGGCGTAGATGCTCAGCTTCTCCAGGGACTTGTCGTTGTAGTCCACTATCTGGGACATGAACTCGTAGAAGCGGACAAAGGAGCCGAGGTCCTTCTTGAAGATCTCCAGGGAGTCCTTCTCCTTCTTGTACTCCTTGAAGCTGGTCTCGGCGTTGGCGATGAGGACCGGATCCTTGGTACGCTTGGTTCTCTCGAAGATGGTCTTGGCGTCCTGGAATGCCTCCGCCGCGGACTTGTAGCGCATCTGCCAGCGGTTCACACCGGGGCGGCAGATGTTGGCCAGGGCCGCGTCGCTCTTGCTCTTCTGTAGGAAGGCGTCTGCGAACTGCTCTACTTCGTGCCACTCGAAGACGCGGGCCGCCTTGAGCTTCTCGAACAGGTCGAAGATGATATCCGGGTTGGAGACGTCGGCCAGCTCCGCGGTCTGGTAGTAGGGCTGGAACGCGGCCAGAATGTCCTCCGGGTCGTTGAAGAAGTCGAGCACGAAGGTGCCGCTCTCGGCCTTTCCCGGGTAGGTGCGGTTGAGGCGGGAGAGGGTTTGCACGCACTCCACTCCTGCCAGCTTCTTGTCCACGTACATGGCGCAGAGCTTCGGCTGATCGAACCCGGTCTGAAACTTGTTGGCCACGATCATCACCTGGTAGTCCTTGGCGTCGAACGCCTTGCGCATGTCTCGACCCTTGAGCCCGGGGTTCATGGAGATTTCGGTGAACTTCTCCCCCAGGAGCCCCTCCGCGTTGGGATCACTGTCGCTGAACGTAACCTCGCCGGAGAAGGCCACCATGGCGTGGAGGTTTCGATATCCCTTTTCGGTGATGTACTTGTCGAACCCCATCTTGTAGCGCACCGCCTCCTTGCGGGAGCTGGTGACCACCATGGCCTTGGCCTGGCCGCCGAGCAGGCCCATCACGTTTTGGCGAAAGTGCTCGATGACGACCTGCACCTTTTGGGAGATGTTGTAGTCGTGGAGCCGCACCCACTGGCCCAGCCTGATCTTGGCCTTTTTGCTCTCCACCTCCTGGTCGGCCTCTCCCACCTTGAGGGCGAGATTGTAGGCCACCTTGTAGTTGGTGTAGTTCTTGAGCACGTCCAGGATGAACCCCTCCTCGATGGCCTGGCGCATGCTGTACACGTGGAACGCCTCTGGCCGGTTGGTCACCGAGGGCGCCGCGTCCGGATCGGGCAGGCGGCCGAACAGCTCCAGGGTCTTGGTCTTGGGGGTGGCGGTAAAAGCGAAATAGCTGAGGTTCTTGGAGGCGCGGCGGGAGGCCATGGTGGCGTCTAGGATGTCGTCCGTGGAGATCTCCTCGTCCTCGCTCCCCTCCAGCATGAGCACTTCCTTGAGCTTCCGGGCCGTGGAGCCGGTCTGGGAGGAGTGGGCCTCGTCCGCGATGATCGCATAGCAGCGATCCTTGAGGGTGACGTCGCTCTCGATGGCCGCGAGCACGTGGGGGAAGGTTTGAATGGTGACGATGATGATGGGCTGGGAACCCGTGAGGGCCGCGGCCAGCTTCTCGGACTTGGAGCCCTCCCCCACTTCGCGGTTGATGCGCCCCACCACCCCGTCCTGGTGCTCGAACTGGTAGATGGTGTCCTGGAGCTGGGCGTCCAGGACGTTGCGGTCGGTGACCACGATGACCGATTGGAACCGCTTGTTGCCCGCGTCGTCGAACATGGACGAGAGCTGATGGGCGGTCCAGGCAATGGAGTTGGATTTTCCGGACCCGGCCGAATGCTGAATCAGGTATTTATGGCCGGGCCCCTCCTCCTGAGCCGCGGCGATGAGCTTGGTCACTACGTCCCACTGGTGGTACCGGGGAAAGATGAGGGTCTCCTTTTTGTACTTGCGGCCCTCCCAGTCCTCCTTCTCTTTGATCTCGAGGTGGATGAACCGAGCCAGGATATTGAGCAGGTTGTCCGGGAGCAGCACCTCGTTCCAGAGGTAGTCGGTGGCGTATCGGTTGATATCCTCGGGGACGTCGTTCCCGGCGCCCCCGTCCGCGGTGCCCTTGTTGAAGGGAAGGAAGTAGGTGTCGGCCCCCTCCAGGCGGGTGGCCATGTAGATCTCGTACTGGCTCACGGCAAAGTGAACGAGAGCCCCCCGCTTGAAGGTGAGCAGGGGCTCGGGCTTCTTCGTGGCCGGGTCCACCGGAGGCCGGGTAGTCTTGTACTGCCGGATGGCGTTGTCCACGGCCTGCTTGAACTCGGACTTGAGCTCCATGGTGGCCACGGGAATGCCGTTGACGAATAAAACCAAATCGATGCGCCACCGCTTGGCCTTTTCATCTCCCCCTTGAAAAGGGGGCTGGGGGGATTTCGTCTCTTCCTCCAATGAAGAGTGCTCGGCGCTGACCGCCCAGGGGCTATAGACCAACTCGGGGACCACCCGAAGCCGGTTCTTCCCGTACCGCGCCAAAGTGTCAGGGTTGAGCCCGTGCTCCGGTTTGAACTGGCAAAGAGAAAACCGTGTGCCCCGGTCCCGTATCTCGTGCCGAAGCACTCCCAGCGTCCCGAACGTCCGCATCTCCGTATCGGCCGCGTTCGGGTCCACCTTGCCGAGCTGCTGCGCCACGCGCTCCAGAAGCTTCTTCTCCGGGCCGTTCGGGTAGAGCTTGCAGTACTTCTGCCACTCGGCCTCTTGGGTCTCCTGCACGAATCCCAGCAGATCTTCCGGATAGAGCGCCAGCTCGCGATTGTAGTGGGATGATTCCCCGAGGCGCCAGCCGTTCGACATCATGGCCGCGATTATTTCGTTTTGGAACCTCTTTTCACTGGTGGCCTTGCCGACGGCGTCTGTCATTGGTTCCTCCGTTTGGCGGTGAGCATCTGGTAGATGCCGCTCGGTCAAGCCGCTCTCTGCCTTAAAGTCGGCTGCCAACCTGAAACTGCCATCCCCGCCGGTCGGCCAGTGTCTTCAAGAACTTGGCAATTTTCTCAACTTTCTTCTTGCTGAAACCGCTGAAGTCGATGGAGCAGTGCTCGGGGTAGGGTTCGCCGTCTTCCGAGACGGGGAGCTCATGTTGATCGCACTCTTCTTTGCTGACAGCCATCACCCCAATCGAGTGGCAGTTTGGCTCAGATGTAAACCGAACGAATGCATCTTCGGCGGAAATCATGTCTCCATTGTCAACAGAGAGCATGTTCTCGTCCTTCGGAGTGGGTCTGAAAACTTGGGAGGTGATACGGCCTGCCTGAATGAACGTCGGGTTAACCTGTCGAAGCAGGAGCGTTGCACTATTCATCCGTCTCCTCCTTCATCTCCAAAAGCCTGTCGTTCAGCGATTTCCAGGACTCTGCCTTTGTCAGATCGAATTCCTCGTCCACTTGTTGACCCGAATCCATGTTCACCGCTTGGTATTCGCCGTGCTTGTCGTTGAGTCGGACCTCAAGCGACACCTCCCAGTCACCGATCGTCCACTCGGCCTGTACGTTCCCTTCGATTGTCGGATAGAGCCAAGGGAGCGGCAGTCCGGCATCGTCGTAGTTGTTGAGGAACGACTCTTCCAACCAAGACAGACCCGTCTCATCGAGCGGATTGCCGCGCCCGTCGTGCCAACCTTTCTCCAATTGTCCGAGCTCGTGGAGGCGCTCCGAGATGTCGAGCTTGTCGAGGAGCTCGACATTATCAACGCTCTCGATCTTCGTAAGCTTGCCGTTTCGTCCGAAGCGACCGATACCCTTCACGCGGACCTTCTGTTCATCGTCGTAGCCGGTATGAGCTTCCAGGATAAGGCGTTTGTTTCCTCGATCCTTTGGACCGGAAACCGTGGAGCCGTCCTTCAGTTTCAGTGTAAAGGTCTCTTTGTCGTGGTCGCTGCCGGAGACCAGACCAACAAGCTCAATCTCTTCCGTGTAGTCTTCCGCCTTTGACGAAGCGAGAATCAGCTTTTTCCGCGTCTGTCTGTTCAACCGCGCGGGCCGGTCCGGAGTGCTGGGACGAAATTCTATGTTTTCATCATCCTTAAGGCTACGGCCGATACGGTCAAAATAACTCAGAACCGGTTCGATAGTGGAATCGACAGCTTCGTCGTGCTCCACTGCATCAATCGTCTCAACTATAGCATCCCGTGCTTTTTCAATGTATCCACAGTCCGGTGGTGGGAAAAGCGCCAAGTTGGTCGCCGTTGAAAACACCAAGACCAGCTTCGGGATCGCGCTGCCGTCGTTGATGTCTCGCACCACAATGGAGACGCCCTTGCAGAACCCTTTTGGAGCCCTGGTCCTGTCCGTGTGATCGTGAAGGTATAAGAGCCTGGCTGCCTCGGTCACCATCTCCTCGAACACCGCCAGATCTTTCAGAACCTCCAGCGGAATACTGTGCTCTGCGAATCTCGCCCCCACAAAACGGGGACTTAGGAACTCGATCTCCTGTTTCATTCGCGGCTCCTTGTCCTGCCCTCAACCGGGCGTTCTGTATATCCGGACTCTATGACAATTGAATCGTTTTCACCAGTTATCCAAGGAACAAACCGAGTCAACAGTCCATTCCTCGTTCCCGCGTCATCTCTGACGAGCCCAAGAAGGTCCTCCGTGTCGAAGGCCAGCTTGCGGTTGTACCGGGACGATTCCCTCAAGGGCCATCCATTGGCGACCAGGGCGTCGACCACCTCATCCTGAAATCTGCGTTCGCTGGTCTTGCTGCCGGTGGATTGGATCATGGGCGTCTCCTTAGTTGGCGGTGTCTCCGTGAGACGTAGCAACGTCGATCTTGCCGGTAACGGCCGCGGAGATGAGGGCGGTTCGGCGTTCTTGGAACAGTTCTATTTGTCGAGCACAGGCGGCCTCAAGTTTGTCCAACTTATGTAGTTGATCACCTACGTAACGGATAATTTCCTTCCGCTCTTCACGTGGGGGAATAACCATAGGGGTTTCCTTGATGTTTGAGGAGGATATTGAAGCAAGATTGGTACTCTGTTTTGCAACACGGTAGAAATGAAATTTGGCGTAAGCAGCGCGTGTAAGCAAATCCAACCAGTCAGACTCGATATTTTCGGGACGTATCGCAAAGACGTGATTTTGGTGGATGCATGGTTGAATTTCGCCGCTCCACACTGCCCCTCGACCCAACTTGTCGTTATCTCCGCCCTCGTTCATCAGCACATCGCCCTGTTTCAACAGGTATCTATCAAGCTGGTCGGGTTCGATGTCTAAGAGGTGCACATCTTCCAGATCAAGGTATCCATCCTGAACATTGGCAACTCGAAGCATGGGAACGCTGATACAAAGCTTGCCAGTCAAGTCGGCGCCTTTCGGTATGCCGGACTGCAAAGTCGCCGCATGTTTCAACCGCCTCACCGCCCAATGCGCCGGAACCTCCCCTAACCATTCAACCCCGGAGTCTTTCATGGGGGCGTCGGGGTTCAGACCTTTGGTGACGGCGTGGCTGATCACGGCCTGGCGTTTTTCTTTGAGCAGCTCGATGAGCTGTTTCTGCTTTTCAATCAGGGTGTCGATTTTGGCGGTTTCGTGGTCGAGGAATGACGTTATAGTCTTTGCTTCATCGATGGGAGGACAGGCAACGGCAAAGTTTACGATATCGGACACATTGATCTGTTCCTGAGCTGCTCCCTGTTGCAAGAGTTTCACCTGGTTTCTCCCAAAAGCGGAGCTAAGTTGATAAAACAGTAGCTGAGAGCTTATTTCAACAGGCTTCCGAATGATGAGAAGAGACGCGCAGTTTGCGCCGTCCAATTCTTTTGTGATCACAGCGCTCACGCCAGGGTAGCCGACTCGAATTGATACGATGTCCCCCTCTCGAAGTTTTGATTTGGCGAGAATTCTGTTGCTCTCATTTGATATGCGTTTGGCTTTTAATGTTTCAATTCTCCCCCATGAGACATCAACGCCTCGAATAAAAAATATTTCTCCGTCATCATCAAAATAGGTGGATGGATTAACAACAACACCAACAGTAATCTCAGGCGAGACATGCTTTAGCCGTTTAAGACACCAACCTTCAGGAAGAGCTTCGGTGAAAGAGGTGGAGTGGCGCTGATAACTTCGATACTTTTTATACCGCCCGCCCATCACGAATGAACCTCCCGGAGCAGCTCCATGATCTCATCGCTCACCTTGTCCAAATCCGCGTCGATCTCCTCCAGGGGCCTCGGGGGCTTGTAGACGTAGAAGTGCCGGTTGAACGGGATCTCGTAGCCGACCAGGCCGATCTCTCCGTCCTTTGGGTCGGTCTTTCCGGCGTCGATCCAGGCTTCGGGCACGTGGGGGAGCACCTCTTTTTTGAAGTATTCCTCGATGGCCTCCTTCACCGGTCTTGACGGATCGAGGGGGATGTTCTCGTTGTCCCTGAGATCGCTGTCTGTCTCGTACGCCACTGCTTTTCCGTTCTCTTCGAACAGACCGTACAGGGGATCGGTCTTTTTCTTGTGGACCTTCTTGATCACCTTGGCGGCTTCGGGATTCTTCCAGCTCACCGCCTGGGCGATCTGCTTCTTCTCCTTGGCGTCCAGCTTGACCCCGGTGTTCTTGATGTCCGCGTCAAAGCGGTTCATGTCGTCGTGTTGGTCTGTACCGAGGGATTCTTGAATGGCGCGGGCTTTTATTAGAATTTGCCGTTGTGCTTCCCACGTGGTTTTGCTCAGCAGGTCTTTTATCTGTTTTTCCTTGAGCTTGCCGAAGTGCTTCTTGACGTGCTTTCGAATGTCAGCTTCGTTTCCCTTGAGATCGCCGTAGTCCTTCCAGGTTTCGCCGTAGGTATCGAACACCCACTTCATGGGGGCGTTCAGGGGGCCGGGGGCGTAGCGGAGCTCTTCGGTTCTATCGTCGGTGAACTGGTAGCTCTCCCTGAGCGGCCTCTCCACGGTGATCCTTCGGTAGCCGAACTCGTGGTGGTCGAAGATCTTGCAGGCGATGGTCTTGGGGGCGCCGTTCTTGGGGTTGTCCAGCTCCTCGGACTCCACCGGCTCGAAGTTGCCGTAGCATCTCGTGATGGCGGAGATGTCCTTTTCGCCCAGCATGTGTCTTTTGGAGCCCAGGGATTTTCTCATCTTCTCGAACAGGTTTACCCCGTTGATGAGTTGCACCTTGCCTTTTCTTTCCTTGGTTTTCTTGTTGGACAGAACCCAGACGTAGGTGGCGATGCCCGTGTTGTAGAACATGTCCGTGGGCAGGGCCACGATGGCCTCCAGGAGGTCGGCCTCCAGAATGTAACGGCGGATCTCCGACTCCCCGGAGCCCGCGCCCCCGGTGAAGAGCGGCGAGCCGTTCAGGATGATGCCGATTCTCGCGCCCCCCTCGCTCGCGTCCCTCAGCTTGCTGATGAGGTGCATCAAAAAGAGCAGGGAGCCGTCCGACACCCGGGGCAGTCCCGGGCCGAAGAGTGCTCGGGGTCGGACCCTGAGTATTGATATCAAAAGTTGTAACATCCTAAAACTCTCCTAATTGCATGCCAGTACACAGTGTAAAAGTACAAAACGACCACCCGGGTTTCCATCAAATCTGCCGAGAAAAGAGGCTCGCTCATGGCTCTTTCGACCCATTTGGGCCTTGCCAAGACGGTTCGAGTCCAATCAGTAGAAAATGTCCGGGATCAGGACAGACGAAGGCATTCAGATTCTGGGAATCCGAAAGAAACAGCTGGGGTTGTCGGTGTCGGTCAGCCCAGCTACAAACCGGACGCGGTGTAGATCGTGATTAGCGGCGGACGATAGCTCCCATCCGGGAACTCGCGCTCGAAGTTTCCGTTGCGATAATCGGCGGAGGCCGGGATGTACTGGTTGAGGAACTCACGCCACGATTCCCGGTACTCCTTGGCGAGCTCGGGATCGGAGGCGTGACAGAGGGGTTCCCTTCCGCTCTTCTTGGGATTCTTGGGTCGATCT
>JBNLED010000251.1:0-23536 GCA_050304755.1 Polyangia bacterium
CGGAGCTCAGGGAGGTCCTCGGAGACCCGAACCCGGAGGAAGGGTGACGCCGCGTGCCGCGTAGGCCCGCGGCCGGAAGAGACCTGCCCCGGCCCCTTTCCAACCAAGAGAAGAGACCTAACCCCCCAGCCCCCTTCCCTAAGAGGGAATGGGGAGCAAGAGGGGGAGCGCATCTTCTTTCCCCCCTCTCCTCTTAGGGGAGGGGCCGGGGGAGGGGTTTTAAGAGGGAATGGGAAGCAAGAGGGGGAGCGCATCTTCTTTCCCCCCTCTCCTCTTAGGGGAGGGGCCGGGGGAGGGGTTCTAAGAGGGAATGGGGAGCAAGAGGAATATTGCCCGGTGCGTGACCCATTCCCCGTTGGTAGCGCACATTATTAATGATATACCTGCGCCACGAGACAGGAGAAGCTCGACTAGGGGTGACTTCAACGAGACAGGAGAAGCAATGAGTGACCAAAAGAGATACCCGATGGCCGAAGCCGTGCGCGCCGCCTATCGCGCCGGCGAGGAGGATGAAGCGCTGGAGCCCCGCGTGCTCGTGGACGACGACGGCGCCCCCGTCGGACGGATCGCGGACGGCGACTACGTCATCTTCTACGATATTCGCGGCGAGCGGGAGATCGAGCTGACCGCCTCGTTCACCAAGGAGGAGTTCCCCCACTTCGAGCGGGCGCCCATCAAGACCCACTGGGCCACGATGATCGAGTACGCCAGCGACCTCGACGTCAAGGTGGCGTTCCCGCCCATCCGCGGGATCCGCAACACCCTCCCGGAGATCGTCAGCAACGCCGGGCGGCGCCAGGTCAAGATCGCCGAGAGCGAGAAGGCGATCCACGTGCGGTACTTCTTCAACGGCAAGCGGGAGGATCCCTTCCCCGGGGAGAAGCACGCCTTCGCCCCCTCCCCCGAGGTGGACAACTACGCCGAGACACCGAAGATGAGCGCGGCGGCGGTGGCGGAGCAGACCATCAACGCCGTCAACGATGTCGAGAACGACATGATCGTCGTCAACTTCTGCAACACCGACGTGATAGGTCACATCGAGAACAAGGCTGCCATCCTCGAGGCGGTGAACGAGGTGGACCGCTGCGTGGGGCAGGTGGTGGAGGCCGCGAGGGCCAAGGGGATGACCGCGCTGGTCACCGCCGACCACGGCACCGTGGAGAAGTGGCTCTACCCGGACGGCGCCGTGGACACGGGCCACACGGACACGCCGGTGCCCTTCATCGTCGTCGACTCCGAGCTCAAAGGGGCGTCGATGCGGGAGGGGGGCGCCCTATACGATATCGCGCCCACCATGCTGCAGCTGATGGGGCTCCCCAATCCGGAGGAGATGACCGGGGAGAGCCTCATCGCGAGCGCCGTGCCCGAGAAGCGCCGCCGGGTGCTGCTGGTCATCGCGGACGGCTGGGGCGCACGGGACGAAGCCCTCGGCAACCTCATCCTGGAGGCGGACACCCCCAACATGGACCGCCTGCAGAAGGAGTGGCCCGCCACCCGCATCGAGGCGGCCGGAGAGGTCGTGGGCATGCCCCAGGGCACCGTGGGCAACTCCGAGGTGGGCCACCTGCACATGGGCGTGGGTCGGCGGATCCTCTCCGACCGGGTGCGAATCAACACCGCCATCGAGGACGGCTCCCTGTACGACAACGAGGCCTTCGCCTGGGCCATGGAGGGCGCCAAGAAGGACGGCACCAATCTGCACCTCGTGGGCATCGTCTCCTTCTACAGCTCCCACGGCGCGGTGGAACACCTCAACGCCCTCCTCGAGATGGCCCGCCGCCGGGGCGTACCCAACGTATACCACCACGCCATGCTCGGGAGGCGGGGGGAGCGCCCCGAGAGCGGCGCCATCTACATCGAGGGCGTGGAGAAGGAGACAGAGAAGCTCGGCGTCGGCCGGCTCGTCTCCGTCATCGGCCGCTTCTGGAGCCTCGACCGTGAGGAGAACTGGGACCGCATCGAGAAGACCTACCGCTGGCTGGTGGAGGGGAAGGGCGAGCCCATAAAGGCGTAGTACAGCCTCCCGAAAACATCGCGCTTGACGCGACGCCATGAGTCTGTGGTCGTTTCTTTGAGTAACAGCGGTTTATTAGACAAGTTACGGAAGCGTGCTCTACTATGACCTATGATTCTGTGTCTGTGCTAGTGTTCAAATCGGAGCGGATATCATATGAATGAGCAGCCCAAACGCGTTCTCGTCACAGGCGGCGCGGGGTTTCTCGGTTCTCACCTCTGCGAGCAATTGCTCCACCTCGGGCATGACGTCATCTGCGTCGACAACCTCTTCACCGGTTCCAGGCGCAATATCAAGCACCTGCTGCACGACGACCGGTTCGAGTTCATTCGGCACGACATCATCCAGCCCTTGCTCATCGACGTCGACCAGATCTACAACCTCGCGTGCCCGGCCTCGCCGGTTCACTACCAACACAATCCGGTCAAGACCATTCAAACCAACGTGGTGGGCACCTTCAATATGCTCGAGCTCGCGCGACAGACCAAAGCGCGCATTCTGCAGGCGTCCACCTCTGAGATCTACGGCGACCCGAGCATTCATCCCCAACCGGAGACCTATTGGGGCAACGTCAATACGGTCGGACCGAGGAGTTGCTACGACGAGGGGAAACGCTGCGCGGAAACCCTCTTCACTGATTATCATCTCCAAAACGGCGTGGAGACCCGCATCGCACGAATCTTCAACACGTACGGACCGAGAATGGCCTTTAACGACGGTCGCGTTATCTCCAATTTTCGTATCCAGGCGCTCAAGAACGAGCCGGTCACCATTTACGGAAACGGAAACCAGACCCGATCGTTTTGTTATGTCGACGATTTTATTTCCGGACTGACCTCTCTCATGGCGTACAACGGCATGGACGCCGCCCTCCCGGTGAATATAGGCAATCCAAAAGAGACATCTATTCTTGAAATCGCGAACCTCTTTATCGACCTTACTGACAGTAAATCAAGGATCGTTCATAGACCGCTTCCGCAGGACGATCCGTTGCAGCGTTGTCCGGATATCGGCCGGGCCAAGGCTATTTTGAGATGGGGGCCGAAGGTGGATCTGAGACATGGTGTGGAGAGGGTTATTGAAGATTTTGAGAAGAGGTTGGCGTAGGGGCGACAGTCTTGTCGTAATGAAGGATTGGGGTACTCACCCCGCCATTGGGTCAGTCCCCGTTCTTTTCGACCTACCGGCACCAGGCCTTTGGAGATGAGCTGAGGTTTTGGTACCTCGACTACCATGCTTTCTGGGCGGCCGGCGGAAAACGTAATAAGGAACATCGGCGGAAGGACTATCTCAAGTGGACGACGTGGGCGTGTACCCCCCTGCCCAGCCACGCCGGCCTGTTGATCGACGCCAACGCGTCCGCCCCCTCGGAGCTCAAAGGTCTAGAACTGCCTCTCGATACGGTCTTTACCGCCATCCGCCGGCAGATCGAACCAGTAGGAGGATCGATCCGGTCGCTTCAGGAGCAGCTTGTCGTGGACCAGCCGCCTGAAGACCCCCATGGGGGTGATGAGGAGGTAGAAGAAGATGCTGAGGAGCACGCGGCTGATGATGTTGCCCATCACGAACGCCACCCCCATCCAGACCCAGTACCCCGGCAGGGCGATGACCGTTCCCGTGAGGGCGGGCACGCCGAGGACGGCGCCGGCGATATAGGCCGCGTAGGCCCCCTGGAGGTTGTCCGCTCCGAACTGGATGACCAGCCCGATGATGCCGAACCCGATCATCACCGTCAGACCGAATTTACGAAGCGCCTTGGGCTCGGGACGCCAATTGATATCCACCATCGACATGTCGGGCTCCTAGAACAACGTGTAGATGAACGGCGCCGCGCTGGTGCCGCCAAAGACCACCAGGGCCGCGAGTAACAGCAGCACCAGGATGATGGGAACCATCCAGTAGGCCTTGTTGTGCCCCAGGAAGGCCAGAAACTCAGATACGATACCTTTCCGCTTCGCCATTTTGAAATCTTCCCTCCGCTCAATCGAGCTTGAATTGCTTTCGGTACTCCTCGGCCCCTGGCATCGGCGGCTGCTCCGTCTTCAGACACAGCACGTTGTCGAGTACCAGTGCATCCATATCCGAATACATGAAACATCGATATGCGTCCTGTGGGGTGCATACAATGGGCTCACCTCTGATGTTGAAAGACGTATTCACGATGACCGCGGATCCCGTCTTCTTGTAGAAGGCGTCGATTAATCGGTGATACCTCGGCGCGGTTTCGCTGTTCACGGTCTGTATCCGCGCCGAGTTGTCGACGTGGGTCACCGCCGGGATATCCGATCTCACGGTCCGCAGCTTGTCGAGCCCGATCCGCTTCTGCTCCTCCTCCGAGGGCTTCCGCAGCCTGTTGTCGGCCACCTGGGCCACGAGCAGCATATACGGACTCGGCACCGCCAGATCGAAGTAGTCGCTCGCCTTCTCTTCCAGGCAGCTCGGCGCGAAGGGTCTGAACGACTCCCTGAACTTGATCTTCAGGTTCATCGTCGTCTGGGTCTCGGCGTTCCGCGCGTCCCCCAGGATGCTTCGGCTGCCCAGCGCTCGCGGACCGAACTCCATGCGGCCGTGGAAGTGTCCCACCACCTTCCCCTCATCGAGGAGGTCCGCGACCCTCGACACCAGCTCGTCCTCCTCGAAGGTCGTGTACTTCGCGTTCACGGTATCGAGATAGCCGGTGATCTTCCCATTCGTGAACTCGGGGCCGAGGTAGCTGCCGAACTGGCTGTCCGGCGTGCAGACATCGCGCGGCTTGTCCATAATCTCATGCCATATGTGCAGCGCGGCCCCCAGGGCGCCCCCCGCGTCTCCCGCCGCCGGCTGGATCCAGAGGTTCTCGAAGGGACTCTCCCGGAGGACGATGCCGTTCCCCACGCAGTTGAGCGCCACCCCGCCCGCGAGACAGAGATTCTTCTGCCCCGTCGTCTCGTGGATGTGGGTCGCGATGCGCATCATCACCATCTCCGTCACCTTCTGAACGCTCGCCGCCAGGTCCATCTCGCGCTGGGAGAGGGCCGTCTCCGGTCGCCTGGGGGGGCCGCCGAACAGGGCGTCAAAGCGCTTGTTCGTCATCGTGAGGCCCTGGCAGTAGTTGAAATATTTCATATCCAACCAGAACGATCCGTCCTCTTTTACTTCGATGAGATTGTCCAGGATGATATCCGTATACTTCGGCTCTCCATACGGCGCGAGGCCCATCAGCTTGTACTCGCCGGAGTTGACCCTAAACCCCGTGTAGTAGGTGAACGCGCTGTACAGAAGCCCCAGCGAGTGGGGGAACCGCGCCTCCTGCTTGAGGTCGATATGATTCCCTTTGCCGACGCCCCAGGTGGCGGTCGACCATTCCCCCACTCCGTCGAGGGTCAGTATCGCCGCCTCCTCGAAGGGGGACGGGAAGAACGCGCTCGCCGCGTGGGACTGGTGGTGTGTCGTGAAATAGATCGGCCCCTCGTACTCGTTGTGCAGCCCCTTGTCGATCTCCCGCGGTAAGAACAGCTTCTGCTTGAGCCACAACGGGATGGCCTTCATGAAAGATGAAAGGCCCGCCGGCGCGAAGGCGAGATAGGTCTCCAGAATCCGCTCGAATTTCAAGAACGGTTTCTCGTAAAAGACCACCGCGTCCAGATTCTGGTAGGCGATACCGGCCTCCTCAAGGCAGTACGCCACCGCGTTCACCGGAAACCGGTAGTCGTGCTTGATCCGGGTGAACCGTTCTTCCTGTGCCGCGGAGACGATCTTGCCGTCCACTATCAGTGCTGCCGCGCTGTCATGATAAAACGCCGAGATTCCTAATATTGATGTCATCGTCCTTAGAGCTCTGTTATTCGAGGATTTTGTTTTTGATCAGATACTGAGATATTTTTTTGTGACCTTCTTTGGTCGGATGATTCCAATCCATTTTGTCACCGCGATTGTAGACGAAGTATTCACCCACATGAATCTCCGCCTTCGATTTCTCCTCATCGCCTTTCGCGACAAAGGCGTAGTAGGCGTCGAAGACGTTCACATCCGGATGGATATACTTCTTGAGCATCTTCTGCGTGCTGCCTTCCAGAAAACCGTCCTCCCAGGTGATCTGCAGGGATTGATAGGTCTTCGCTGCCTCATTCGATACCTGCATCTCGTAAGGCAGAATAATGATATCGGTTGAAACCCCTATCTCTTTCAAGCGCTCGTTCAAGATGTTTATACGACCGGCGGTGGCCTTGACGACCTCCTCATTTCGCGAGGGAAAGAGCTCCGAAGCAATATAGCCGGAGGATTCATACCCTTTCACGGTCATATAATTTTTAATCTTGGTCCTCAGGTAAGTATACAAATAACTCTTTCCGCGAAGCCAATCGAGATACTCCACGACAAAGGACTTGTATTTGACGATGTTCGTCGCGGACTCGGAATCCGTAGTGACATCCGGAATTATATCGTTCAGATTGAACAGATAGATCAGCTTGGAGAGCTTGAACTCCTTGGACAGCTTTAGATTGGACTTAATCGCAAAAGTGGACAGTGCCTCTCCGATTCTTCCAAAGTTCCAATGCTGATATGACGGATAGGCCTCTTCCAGATACTCGGAGATTCGATGACCATACCCCGCTCCGACGCCGAAGTTTACCGAGTCGCCGAAATACCCGATTCTCGGCTTGCTGTCGAACTCGAACTCCTGGTCCGGATACCCATGGCTGTTGATCGGAACCTTTCCCCACGGGTATTCGATCTCCTGGTTCGTTGTCTTAACCGACATATAGTAACCGGGATTGTATGGAATATAAAATCTCAAGAATATTTCTAAAACGAGACATATCACCAGAATCAGAACAAAATTCACCAGCAAGAGGCTCAAGAGGCGATGTCTTTCGAACCACCTACCGGACTTGTCTTTTTTCTCTGGACCCTTCTTTTTAAATAAATTCAACTACAGTTCCATTCCAATTAACGCTAAAAAATAGTGACGTATTTTGAAGTAATTTCCCTGAATTAACAAGATAGTTATCATATTTTGACTTTTTCAACAAAGATATTTTTCTATAAATAAAAACGAATAGTTAGCCCCATTTAAGCTGTCTCCATGAAGAGGCTTGTACCGCCTATTCGAATGGAAGTCGGCGCTCACCTAAGTCCAGGCGAAGCGCCGTTAGGCGGACCGTGGGCCTTGTGATACAGATGAACAGGAGAGCCATCATCGCGGAAGGACGACACCATGGCCAGAATTCGAGAAGCGACCCCCGCGGATGTCGGGGCGATGATTCCCATCTGGATAGAGTTCATCGATCTGCATCGCGATTTCGAGCCCGTGTATCAACGTACAAAAGACGGACACGAGCGGTTCGGCGCCTTCGTGAAGGAACGCATCGCGATGCCGAACTGGTGTGTCGCGGTGGCGGAGATCGAAACACAGATTGTCGGTCATATCATGGGGAGCGTCGCCGAGCGGCCCCCGGTCTTCGAGAAGGTCCGCTTCGGCTATATCCAGGATATCGCCGTCGGAGAGGCTTACCGGAGGGGCGGCATCGGCACGGCCCTGTTCAACTATCTTTGCGAGTGGTTCCAGAAACAACAGCTGTCCGACATGGAGCTCGATCGGGTGGCGGCCAATCCCCTCTCCCAGGGATTCTGGCGTAAGATGGGGTTCACCGATCTGATGGTCAGAATGCGGCGGTCTCTATAGACGCCCTGTCCGGGATTTGGCGACGCCGTCGCTTTTTACAACATCACACTCCGATTCGGATCAGCGCCGCCAGGGGTGCGTCCTCGGCCGCGGGGTCCGTCAGGTCCACCTCGCCGAACAGGGCAAAGTCCTCGTCTCCTTCGGAATCGATAATCTTCTGAACCACGTCGTAGCGCTTCGGCGCGGACTCGCGGATGACGGTGTTCCGGGGGGTTCTGGCCCGCGGGGTGAGATCCACGGCGGCGTGCTCCGCGAAGTAGGGGGCCATGGCCTCGGCGAAATCGTCCGGGGTCCAGGGATTCTCTTCGGTCTGACGGATGAGCGCCGCGGCCTCGTTGAACCGGCGATCCGCGAGGGCCCGCTGGAGCATGTAGAGCTCGTTCCGCACCCGGGCGGCGAGTTTCTTGGGGTCGGCGGCGAGGTCGACGGGCTTGGGCGTCCGCTCCGCCTCCGGTTCGCGGACCGGCTCCGGGGCCCGGGCCTCGCCGGTCATCATCACCTCCCACTCCTCCAGGAGGCTGGCGTCGGTGTGCTGGATGGCGGTGAGGAGGAACGCCTTGATCTCGTCCAGCGCGTCGGTCCAGTAGGACTCGGGGATGGTCTGGTGGATGGTCCGGTAGGCCTGGGAGAGGTAACGGAGCAGCACCCCCTCGCTCCGTGAGGCGCCGAGGTGGTGGATGTAGTCGTTGAACGAGAAGCACCGCTCGTACATCTCCCGCGCCACCGTCTTGGGCTTGATGTTCTCCCCCCCCACCCAGGGGTGGAACTTGGCGAAGCCGTTGAAGCTCTCGTAGACGAGCTCCCGGAGGGGCTTCGGGTGCTCCACCTTGTCGAGCTCCGCCATCCGTTCCTCATAGGGCACCCCCTCGGCCTTGAGCCGGGCCACCAGCTCCCCCTTGATGAGGTCTATCTGGCGAAAGAGAATGACCTTCGGGTCCTCCAACACCGACTCCACCAGGGTCACCATGTCGAGGGCGTAGGACTCCGCCGCTTTGTCGAGGAGATCCAGGGCCTCGACCACGTAGAGGGAGAGGGTCTGGTTGAGGGAGAAGTTGAGCTGGAGGTCCCGGTTGACCACCATGGCGGCACCGGGGCGATCCCCATTGGGAACGATGTCGACAATGCCCGCCTGCCGGAGGGACCGGAACAGGCTGGCGGCCCGCTTCCGCTCGTAGGTCTTCTGCCCGTCCGTGCCGTGGCTGCGGCGGATGATATTCATGAGCCGCCGGTACCCGCCGCCTTGCTCCTTCGTGTCGCTGAGCAGCACATTGACGAGCATGCCGTGGGTGGTGGTGAACTGGGGCTCCAGGGCCTCGGGGGGCGATCCCTTGAGCCGCTCGAAGGTGCTCTTGTCCCAGTGCACGAACCGGGGGGGCGGCTTCTTCTTGCGGAGCTTGTTCCTGAGGTGGGGGTTTTTGACGAGCTTGGCCTCGATTCGCTTGTTCTCGATGACATGCTCCGGCGCCTGCACCACCACCAGCCCGTGATCGTCGAACCCCTTGCGGCCCGCCCGCCCCGCGATCTGGTGGAACTGCCGGGCCGACAGGATCCGCGTCTTCTCGCCGTCGAACTTGGAGAGCGCCCGAAAGAGCACACACCGGATAGGGATGTTGACCCCCACCCCCAGGCTGTCCGTGCCGCAGATCACCTTGAGCAGGCCGGCCTGGGCCAGCCGCTCCGTGAGGCGCCGGTACTTGGGCAGCAGCCCCGCGTGGTGCACCCCGATGCCCACGCTCAGGAAACGGCGGATCTCCTTGCCGTAGGGGGTGTCGAACCTCGCGGTCTTCAGCTCCCGGGCGATGGCCTGCTTCACCTCCTTGGCGCAGACGTTGACGCTGGTGAGGGCCTGGGCCTGCTCCGCGCACCCCCGCTGGGTGAAGTTCACGACGTAGATCGGCGCCTCCTCCGCCTCGAGGAGATCGGTGACGGTCTCCTGGATGGGGGTCTCCCGGTACTGGAACTCGAGGGGAACGGGCCGCTCGGCCCCGGAGACCACCGAGACGTCCCGATCCGTGAAGTCGCTCAGCTTCGAGACGATCTGAGAGGTGTCCCCCAGGGTGGCGGACATCAATAGAAACACTGTGTTCTTCAACGTAATAAGGGGGATCTGCCACGCCGCCCCCCGCTCCCGATCCCCGTAGAAGTGGAACTCGTCCACGACCACGTAGTCGACCTCGAACTGCTCATCCCGGAGCGCCCGGTTGGCCAGGATCTCCTGGGTGCAGCAGATGATGGGGGCGTCCCCGTTCACCGAGGCATCGCCGGTGAGGAGCCCCACGTTCTCGGGACCGAAGGCGTCGCAGAGGTCGAAGAACTTCTCGTTGACGAGGGCCTTGATGGGGCAGGTGTAGTAGGAGACCCGCCCCTCGGCCATGGCCTGGAAGTGGAGCGCCATGGCCACCAGGGACTTGCCCGAGCCCGTCGGCGTGTTGAGGATCACGTGCCGCCACTCGAGGAGCTCCAGCACCGCCTCCTCCTGGGCCGGGTAGAGCTCGAGTCCGAGCTTTGCCGCGTAGTCGAGGAACCCGGTGAGGATATCATCTCGGCTCGGCTCCTCCGCGGTAAGATCCCGGAGCCGGGCGGCGAGGGGGGCGAGAGCGGCGGTCGATTCTGGAGATGTCAAAACCATATCCTTTCACGGTCGGGAAACCAAAACGTTGTTTATACTATTGGATTGAAAACACAATGCCAATGGCCATCTGCCGATCCGGTGGGTCGGGCATTCCGGGGTCGGTTCGAGCGCAATAAGGCTGAAGGGGTCTAGCTTAAGTCTAGAACTGGGAGAAGAAATTCCAGATCGCCTGCGGCTCCTCCGACCACGTATTGTGGCCGCCGGAGAATTCGCACCAGATCGAGGGCACGACGCAGCCCTGGTACTCGACACAGGGGCTGGGAGACACCGGCTGCGTCTCGGACCCGCACCCGTTCCTTTCCAGGTACTGATCACGGAAAGCGCGTCCGAGCTCCGTGGCGACGAAGGTATCGGCGTCACCATGGAAGGCCATGATGGCTACCGGATTGGTGAACTTCTCCTCATAGGGGATGATGTCCACTTTGCCGGAACAGGGGGCGACAGCGCGAAATACGTCGAACTCGTAAGGGACCGTATAGGACATCATGCCGCCGAAGCTGAATCCCGTCGAGAAGATCCGATCCTGGTCGATACAGAGGTTGTCCAGGATATTGCTGAGCATGTTTTGTAAAAGTGCCATGTCCCCGCCGTCCACGTTCCACCAACCAGTTCCAGAGGCCTCGAAGTTGCTCCCGTTCAGGCCGTCCGCGGTGGCGAAGATGGCGGTGTTGTTCGCCAGGGACTTGAGCCCGTTGTACCCGCCGCTGACCACCTGGCTCGCGCTCCCGCCCAGGGGATGCCATACGAAGATCATCCGATACGGGTGGTTGGGGTCGTAGTCGCTCGGAACGTCCAGCACCCAATTGCGATTGGTCCCGTTGATGTTCTCTGTGAAGTTCCCGCTCTGAAGGGGGCTGTCCGAGCCGCAGCCGAGGCTGCCCATGTCCGTGTCGGCGTCGGTGTCGGCGTCCGTATCGGCGTCCGTGTCCGCGTCGGTGTCGGCGTCCGTGTCCCCATCCGCGTCGGTGTCGGCGTCCGTGTCCCCGTCGACATCCGTATCCGTATCGGCGTCCGTGTCCCCGTCGACGTCCGTGTCCGTATCCGAATCCGTGTCCCCGTCGGCATCCGCGTCTGTGTCCGCGTCTGTGTCCGCGTCGGCATCCGTGTCCGCGTCTGAATCCGTGTCCGCGTCCGAGTCTGTATCCGCGTCCGAGTCTGTATCCGCGTCCGAATCCGTGTCCGCGTCTGAATCCGTATCCGCGTCTGAATCCGTATCCGCGTCTGAATCCGTGTCCGCGTCCGAGTCCGTGTCTGAATCCGTGTCCGAGTCCGTGTCCGAATCCGTGTCCGAATCCGTGTCCGAGTCCGTGTCCGAATCTGTGTCGGTGTCCGTATCTGTGTCGGCGGAGCCACTCCCAGCGTCAGATTCATGGGTTCCCTTTGAGTCGGTACAAGCGGGCAACAGGGTCACTGCTATCGCGACTAGAATCCACATAATTCCCTTTACAAAAATCATTAAAGATGCCTCCTTGAATATCACTCGGCAGAATCCGTTCCTGTCGAGCGCAAACTACCTGAAAATGCCCTGCATTTCAGAAATGAATGTGCCTATCGGTGACGAAATCGGGTAAAAATCTTTTGAAAATATTTGAAACAAATGGAGGACGGTTACTGATGACAGCGGACGTGAAACTCGTTGTATTCGATCTTGATGGAACCCTGGTAGACAGCCGGCGGGATATCGTCACGGCGTTCAACGAGGGACTGCGGTCTGTCGGTGCGGAGCCATTCTCGGACGATGAGATTCAAACGCGGGTCTCGCCCCTGATCGGAATGCCCCTGAATCAAATGTACGAGCTGGTTCTGGGGGATGGAGACGCCGCCCGGGTCGAGGCCGGCTGCGCGGCCTATCGCGCTTACTATTTCGAGCACTGCGCGGATCATACCCTTTTTTTCCCCGGTGTGCTGACGGGTCTGGATCGCCTGGCCCCCATCCCCCTCGCCGTGGCCACCACCAAGAAGACCTTCATGGCCGTCAAGCTCCTGGAGCTGCTCGGACAACAGGACCGTTTCGCTCTGATCCAGGGGACGGACGGCATCCCGCCGAAACCCGACCCCGCCATCCTCCATCAGGTGGCGGATACGTTGGGGGTCCCCGCGAGTAAGGCCTGGATGGTGGGGGACACGGTCCACGATATTGCCGCGGCGAAGCGCGCTGGGATGCTGGCCTGCGGGGTGACCTACGGCGGCGCGACGGGCGCGGACCTGGAGGCCGCCGGGGCGGATTGTCTCGTCGGCTCCCTCGAACGGTTCGCCGCCCACCTCGAAGCGAAGGGATGACCGTCCGCCGTTTGGCGCCGCTACAGACCGTAAACTACCTCGTGTCCATCAAATGTGATAAACGGATGTGAATGGCCGGGCGCAAACCAGGGCGAAGAAAAAAGGGTCTAAAAAACAAGCCGTTGAAGGTGCAGGGGGCTCCCACGGGCGCCGGTTCAAAGACGAAGCCGACTCATGGAGGCGCGCCTGGTGGCCTCGAGGCGCCCGGTCCCTCCGATCCCTCGGATTCTCCCCTGCGGCGCTTCGCGGCGCGGTACTGGCGCGGGATCGCATGGGGTGTCGCAATCGTCGGCGTGGCGTGCCTCTATCTGGTGCTCAAGGCGTTCTCCCTCCATGCCTATGTGGGGGACGAGCACCTCTACCTGTACCAAGCCAAGCTGGTCTCCGAGGGGGTGGCCCCCTACTCGGGGTTCGCCGCGGCCCATCCGCCGCTCCAGATGGTGTTCACCGCCCTCCTGTTCAAACTGTTCGGCTACAGCTTCCTGATGATGCGGAGCCTGCCCGCCCTGTGGTATCTCGCCGGGGGGTTGGCCCTGGCCTGGATGGTCCGCCGGGAGCTCGGCGGCGCGGCCTCGGTGGCGGCCGCGGCCATCTTCCTCCTCTCCCACGAGCCCCTCCGTGCCTCGTCCCATTACACCGGGGTGAACATGACCTCCGCCCTCCTGGTGGGGGCGGTTCTCGCTTACCGGTACGAGGCCCTCCGGACGACCGCCCTGCTATGTGTGTGCGCCGTCTTCACCCGCATCTACGCCATCCCGGGGGTGGCGGTGCTCACCCTGTTCGCGGTGGCGGTCAAGCCCCGGGAGGGACTCCGGCTCATCGCCTGGGGCGGCGCCATGGGCGCAGCGGCGTTCGTCGCCGTCGGAATTTTCACCGGCTTCGGCGATATGGTGGACAACCTCCTCCTGTACCACCACCAGAAGACCCCCATGAGGCCGGCGCAGCTCTCGGGAATCCTCGACAATCTCCTCTTTCACAACGCCACTCCCCTGCTGCTCTTCGGGCTCTCCCTGGTCGCCCTGATCGTGGTGCTCGCCTATCGAAAGCGACACCGCGGCCTCCCGGAGGTCCCCGGGCTCGTGGGGCTCTCCGCCGCCATCGTGCTGGTCTATGCTGTCCTGCTGCTCACTATGGATCGGGTGTGGCCCTACTACTTCGTGCCCCCCCTCGGCTTCTCCGCGGTGGTCTCCGGCTGGCTCCTGTCGCGGCTTGCGAAGGGCGCCGTGACGCTGGCCCGCGCCCACGGAAACCCCTTCCGGGCGGGGATGTCCCCCGCCCTCGCGGTCGGCGGGGCGGCGCTCACTGCGCTCTTTGTCGCGGGGTATCAGCTCTCCCCGCGGCTCGAGTCCCGGCTCGGGTACTGGGACGAGGAGATGGCGAAGCCCCCCGAAGCGCGGGGAAAGACTTATGAATTTCAACCGACGATCCTGCCGGACCTCATCGAGGCCTGGGCCAGATACCTGCTGTGGCGGGACGAGCGGGTGGTGGGGGAGGAGTACCACACCTTCAATTTCGTGCTCTGGCACGAGAGCCGCGTGTTCGACGTGGTGGATGAGGTGGTGGAGTCGATCCGCGAGGAGACCTCCGAGGAGGGGGAGATCTTCGGTGACTCCGGGTCGGTGCCCCTGTTCGCCCTCCTCTCGGGGCGGCGTATCGCCGCCAACGCCGTGGACACCAACATTCAGCAGTTCCGCTCCAAAAACGCGGATCCCGAAGAGTTGATAACAAAGATAGACAATGACAAGACAGAAATGATAATTCTACGCCAGAATTTCGGCGTATCGGGCGTTCAGGCAGTGCGACGCTTGGTGGCCGCCAAGTATAAACGGGTAAAGAGAGTGCGTTCCAATCAAGGTAGAGTATTTCACCTGTTCAAGCGGGTCGCCGGGAAAGTGAATGCGCCGTGACACGAGGTGTCGAGACAGCGGGTGTCACGGGTTCGAGGGTCCTCGGGCTCCCGGCGCTCATCGCGGTGCTCATCGCCGCCCTCTTCTCCGGCGCGGCCTCCCTCTCCTACGAGGTGGTCTGGTCCCGCATGCTCGTGGTGCCCCTCGGCAACTCCGCGGACGCCACGGCCATGGTGCTCTCGGCCTTCATGCTGGGCATCGCCCTCGGCGCCCAGCTCCTCGGCCGGATCGCGGACAAGGTCCGGTCACCGCTCCGGCTCTACGCGATCCTCGAACTGACGCTGGGCCTCTACGCCTTTGTCGCCCCGATGCTCATCGACGGTCTGGACGGGGTGGAGGCGCTCCGGGGGAGCCTCGCGGCGCGGCCCGTCGCTGCGGTGGGACGGCTCATCGCCGCGGGGGCCCTGGTAGTGGCGCCCTCCCTGGTGATGGGGGCCACCATCCCGGTGTTGATCCGAGCCCTGTCGCGATCCCCGTCGGATATCCGTCATCGCATCGGGCTCATCTACGGCACCAACACCATCGGCGCGGCGGTGGGGGCCGCCTTCACCGGCTTCATCGCCATCCCGTTTCTGGGGTTCACCCTCACCTCGGGGTTGGCCGCCCTGGCGAATTTCTCCGCCGCGGGTATCGTGCTGGCCACCCGCAAGCTCATCGGTGAGAACCGCGCCATCCAGAGCAATGTGGCTCCCGGAGAGGGCGCGGTCCCTTCCCGGGCCGCGGCCGTGGCCGCGCTCACCACCGCGGCGGTTGCGGGGCTCTCCATGCTCTCCGCCGAGGTGCTCTGGTCCCGGGTGCTGACCTTCGTGTTCGGCCACGACACCTACGCCTTCGCCACCCTGCTCGCGGTGGTGCTCACGGGGCTCGGTATCGGCGGCTTGGTCTACCGGAGGCTCTCCCACCTGAGCCCCCTCGCCGTCACGGCCGCGCTCACCGGGCTTCTGGCCCTCACCCTGCTCACCACCTACTGGATCGCCGCAGGGCTGGTGACCACCTACGGCCGGGATCCCTTCAACCTGGGATCGGTGGGGGCGCTCGCCACCTCCCTCAAGCTCGAGTTCTACCGGGAGATTCTGTACACGCCGGTGCTCGTCCTCATTCCGTCCGTCATCTCCGGTATCCTGTTCCCGGCGGCGTGCGCCCTCTACTCGGGACCGGTGTCGGAGGCCGGAAGCCGGGTGGGCACGGCGACCCTCGTCAATGGCGTGGGCTGCGCCGCGGGCTCCCTCGTGACCTCTTTCGTTCTGGTCTCCTGGCTCGGAATCCAGGGGGCGCTTCACGTCGCGGCGCTGGCCGCGGTGGCGGCGTCCCTGCTCATCTCCGGGATCTACTTCGCCAAGACCCGAATCCGTCGGGGCATGGCCCTGGCCGCGCCGGCGGCGCTGGCGGTGGTGATCTCGCTGCTCCTTCCCCCCTCGCTGACCCGGGCCATGCTCAAGGAGGCGGTGGGGGTCCGGCACCAGAACCTCCTGTACTACGAGGAGGGGCGCACCGGGACGGTCTCGGTGACCGAGAACACCATCAACCGCGAGAAGCAGCTCTTCATGAACGCGGTCAACGAGGTGACCACCCGGCTGGTCCATGATCAGAGCTTCAAGCTCCTCGGCCACCTGGGGCCGCTGCTCCACCCGAACCCCAAGAACGGCGCCATGGTGTGCCTGGGGGCGGGGCTCTCCGCTGGGGCGGCGCTGGTCCACCCCCTGGCGAGCCTCGACGTGGTGGAGCTCTCCTCCACCATCCCCCAGGCGGCGGCCCTCTGGAAGAAGGAGAACAACAACGTCCTCGAGAACCCCAGGTTCGCGCTCCACATCGAGGACGGGCGGCACTACCTGCTCTCCACGGACAAGCGGTTCGACGTCATCATGGTGGACTCCACCCACCCCAAGGCCGTGGACTCGTGGATCCTCTACACCAAGGAGTTCTACGAGCTCGTCAAGAGCCGCCTCAAGGATGACGGCATCGCGGTCCAGTGGGTCCCCCTCCACGGGTTCTCGGAGACCGAGTTCAAGATCATCGTCCGGACCTTCTTCGAGGTCTTCCCCCACACCACCCTCTGGGTCAACGTGGGCTTCGAGGTATACGGTCAGGCCGCCTACCTCAAGATGGTGGCCACCAAGGCGCCCCTCGTCATCGATTACAAGGAGCTGGACCTCCGGCTGAAGGAGCCCCGGATCCACGACGATCTCGCCCCCTTCGGCATGGCCGCCCCCGAGGAGATCCTGGACGCCTACCTGGCCGGCCCCAAGGCCGTCGATGTCTGGACCCACGGGCTGCCGGTGCAGACGGACGACCGGCCGCTCCTCCCGTACACCACCGAGTACTCCAAGGGACGGCGGATGGCCGCGCCGCTGCTGCTCGGTGTCCGCTCCTCGGTGCTCCTGGCCCTTCGGAACATGGGCAAGGACGAGGCCGCCATCCGGGAGCGGCTCCAGCGCGCCGAGGAGGCCCAGGGGTTCCTCCTGGCGGGGCTCCTGGATCGGGCGGCGGAAACCTGGCCCGAAGGGCGTAAGATCAAGCTGTTCCGGCAGCAGTCCGAGAAGGGGCGGGCGTACTACCTGGCGCTCGCGAAGAAGTACCCCGACAGCCCGGACAAGCTCTTCGAGATCGGCAGCCTCATCGGCAACCTCGGATACCCCGAGGACGCCCGCGATCTATTCAAGAAGGCCTACGACGCGGATCCGGAGGACACCCGGTACGGCATCAACCTCGCCCTGGTGTACCTCGATCTCGGGGAGGCGGCGAAGGCCCTCGACCTGCTCAAGAAGGCGGTGGATCTGGAGCCGGACAACGGCCTCGCCCACTACAACCTGGGGGTGGCCTATCAGACGGAGGGGGACGCGGCGAGCGCCATCCGGCATCTGAAGCGCGCCATCGAGCTCATCCCGGAGCTCACGGGAGCCCATCTCGCCCTGGCCGAGGCCCTCCTCAGCCGCGGCCGTCTCGACAACGCGGAGGCGGTGCTCCTGGAGCTCACCGAGACCAACGGCTTCGTGGCGGAGGCATGGGACATGCTCGGCCTGGTGGCCGCCAAGCGCAAGGACTGGGACCGGGCCAAGACCTACCACGTCCGGGCGCTCAGCCTCGAGCCCTACCGCGCGGCCTCCCACTACAACCTGGGCATCGTCCTCGAAGAGCAGGGTCGCATCAAGGACGCCGCCCGGGCTTACCAGGCCGCCCTCGATATCGAGCCCAGGGACGCCGAGGCCCACAACAACCTGGGCCTCATCTACGCCGGCGTCGGCCTCAACGATCTCGCCGTGAAATCCTACCTCAAGGCCATCGACCTCCAGCCCCACTACCCGGAGGCGGCCTACAACCTGGGCCTCGCCTACCGCGCCTTGGGCCAGATCCTTCCCGCCGCCGAAGCCTTCGGCCTCGCCCTCAAGCTCAACCCGGATCTCGAGCCCGCCAAGAAGCAGCTCGCCGAGCTCGACCTCAGGGTCGAGATCCAGGTGGACGGGGGCGTACCGGACGGCGGCGCGGACGTCCAGAAGACCTCCGAGGAGTAGCCGGTGGCCTGACCGGCGGACAGATGTGTCAATCGAGAATGGCACAATGTCCGGAAAAATAGACGCCAGGAGCTCTCCCGCGCCCCCTGGGGCTTCCCGAACAGAAAAAATAAAGGACGATTCGAGGCGTTAGCGGGTTTCCATATCTTGGTCTCATAATTGCATCGCTATCAACTCGAGCTTAATCGGGAGAGATTATCGTGAGGAATACTCTGTTAACCTGTTCGGCGGCGGTGATTGCCGTTGTCGGCATATCCGCCTTGTGGCCCACCCGAGGGGTTGAGGCCCTTTCCAGGGGGTGTCAGGACAAGGATCAAGACGGCTTCGGGGCCGGGTGTCGGGCCGGAGAGGACTGCAATGATTCCGACGCCGCGATCAATCCGAATCGGCGGGAAGTCTGCAACTATCGCGACGACAACTGTGACGCCCTGGTGGACGACACCGCGGGATGCAAAACGCCTCCCGTCGATGAGGCCCCGGTCCCCCTCCCGGCCGGGCGGTTCCTGATGGGCTCGGACAAGGAGTTGGATGACGAGAGCCCCGCCCATATGGTGCGACTCTCGGCGGTGGCCATCGACCGCTACGAGGTCAGCAACCGGCGCTACGCGGCATGTGTGGAAACAGGGCGGTGTGATCCGCCGGTCTTCCCGTCATCCCGACGACGGAACGACTACTTCGAGAACCTGGCCTTCGCGGACTACCCGGTGATTCACGTCAACTGGAATCAGGCCCGAATCTTCTGCGAGTTCGCGGGGGGCAGGCTCCCCACCGAGGCGGAGTGGGAGAAGGCGGCGCGGGGCGGCGACGGCCTACCGCGGACCTATCCGTGGGGAGAGGAGGAGCCGTCCTGCGCGCGCACCAACATGGGCGGGGCGGGGAGCTGCGTCGGGGACACGGATCGGGCGGGGCGGCGGCCCGCGGGACAGAGCCCCTACGGGGTGATGAACATGGCGGGGAATGTCTGGGAGTGGGTCCTGGACTGGTACGATTCCGAATACTATCGGGAGAGCCCCCCGGCAGACCCCCAGGGGCCGCCGAAAGGCCGCCTCAAGGTGATGCGCGGGGGCGGATGGCTGAACGGACGGGACACGCTTCGGACCTCCTGCCGCAGGGCCGAGCTCCCCTCCACCCGCGCTCAGGACGTGGGCTTCCGCTGTGTCTACGAAACCGGGGAAACGCAGTAGCGCCACAGATCGGGGCAGCAATCAGAACGTCTGGACCATCTCCGCCATGACGCGCCGGGGGAGGAGGGGATAGTCCACGCCCGCGAAGCCGGGGTCCGGTCCCTTGGCGTCGAGGAGGTTGTAGGCGCGGATCGCGAAGGAGGTCTCCCCGACGGGCAGAATCTTCAGCTTCGGAATCTGCAGGGAGGCGCCGAGCAGGCCGTAGACGGGCAGGGTGTAGGACGCGCCGTTCTCGACGATGTTCTCACCGGAGGCGCGCCGTTTCGCCACCACCATCCCCTGAATTCCGAGGTGGACCGGCACCGGCTCGAGGAACGGGAGGCGTCCGGAGACACCGGCCCGTACGATCCACGGCGGGCTGATGATGTTGTCCTGCCCCACCAGGTTCGCCTGGTACCCCTCCTGCCCCAGCTTCCGGATGACCCGCTGCCACTCGAAGCTGACATAGCCGTTGACGATATCCTCGTATTTGAAGTTGGCGGCCGTCTCCGAGGAGAGCCCGTGCACCTCGGCTACGTTCGCGGCGGTGCGGTTGATGCCCTGGGGGATGAACTCCGCCTTGTTGAGGATGATGTTGTAGGCGAAGGTCGTCCTCAGGGTCAGGAACTTGGTGACGCCCAGCGCCGGGGCCAGCTCCAGGGTGTGGACGTACTGGGGTTTCAGATCCGGGTTGCCGATCACGTCCCCGGGGGCGATGGGCACCGCGTAGAGCAGCTGGGGCGACGGGGCCTTGAAGGCGCTGCCGTACAGCAGCTTGGTGGTGAAGTTCTTGGTCCAGAGAAACACCGATCCGGCGCGGCCGGTGAACTGCTCTCCGTAGACGTTGTGGTGGTCGTAACGAAACCCGCCGGTGAGCTTCAGGAAGTCCGGCACCGCGGTCCAGTTGGCCTGGAGGTAGACGCCCGGGTTGAGGAACAGCTTGGTGTGCCCGTCGTCCGAGACGGAATCGAGCACCTCGCCGGTCAGCTTGGAGACCCGGTCGGGCTCGGGCAGCGTCTCGTCATCGTAGACGAGCTCGAACCCCGCCACGATGTCGAGGGGCTCGAGGGGTTGCCACAACCCTTCGAGGACGGTGTTGAACCCCTTGTAACTGAAGTTTCTTCGAATGTAATACAAATCGCTCGCGACCTCGAGGCGGTCTTCCGGCAGCGGTTTGCCGCTGAAGAACGAAGCGTTCAGAGAGAGGGTCAGGGTTTCATGGACGTTCAATCGCCCGTCCAGGCCGATGACGTGATGCTGCAGATTGATGCGGGAACCGTTGGATCGCCCCAGGTGATCGCGCCCCTCAGACAGCTGGGAGTACTGGATGAAGTCCCCCCCCCGATCGATGGTCGAGCTGTAGGCGCTGAGGACCACGGAGCCGAGCTCCTTTTCATACGATAACTGCGCGTACCATACCCGAGACTCATGCCGCAGCCCCCGCGCCATGGTCTCGTCATCGTTGTAGTTCGGGATGGTCGGGGCGGGGGAGGTGTCGGGGAGCTCGAGCCCGTTCCGCTCTCCCCGCTCTGCGGCGAACGAGACGAGGAGACCGAAGTCCTTGATCTTCGTTCCGCCGGAGACATCGAAGCGGCTGTCGACGGTGCCGAAGTTGGTGTCGCGGTTGAAGTTGTCCGTCTCGTTCCCGAGGACCCCGTGGATGACGGCGCCGTTGAGCTCCTCCGGTTTCTTCAGGACCACGTTGACGGTGGCGAGGAAGGCGTCGGCGCCGTACAGCGCGGACGCCGGCCCCCGGATGACCTCGATGCGCTGGACCGCGCTCCAGGGGATCAGCTCCAACCCCAGCCAGTTCGCGCTCGCGGCCCTGAAGGCGACGGAGCGGCCGTTGATCATGACCTTGATGAGCCCACTCTCGGATCCCGAGACCCCCGAGACTCCGCGGACCGAGACGTTGGGGAGGGTGTGGTTGTCGACGATGTAGAATCCGAGCATGTGCTGGAGGGCCTCCGCCACGGTGGTATACCCCCATTTCTGCATGTCCTCGCCGGTCACGACCTCGATGATGGCCGGCGCCTTCTCGATGTTTTCGGCGGTCTTCGTGGCGGTCCAGACCTCCACCGGTGTGTCGAGGAGCTGCTCCAGGCTCAGGTCCATGGGAGAGAGCTCCTCCGACAGGGTCTCCTCGAGATCCTCTTCTTCGGTCTCCCCGGGCGCGCTCTCCTCAGTCTCTTCAAACGTGTCCTCTTGAGGTTCCCCGGATGCGGTTTCGTCTATCCCTTCTTCCGGAGGCGCGCCGGTATCGGCCGCCTCGTCGATATCCCCTGACCCGGGGTCGGGCGTGTCGGCCTCACCGGTATCGGCCTGCGATTCGGTGTCATCCTCCGGCGGCGCCTCGCCGGTGTCGGTGTCCGTCTCCGATACCCCGGTATCTGTATCGTCCGCCGCGGCCGGCATCGAGAGCGCCAGGACCGCGAGGCCCCCCGAAAAACACATGGCCCCCCAACGGGGGTCTCCTTGAACGTTCTTCCGTAACCTACAGTTGCTCATCATTGGTGACTATCTCGCCCTTGATGATGGACCAGGTCTTCATCGGCGCCTTCTGCTGTTGCCCGTACTGATTCAGGAAGAGCGTCCCTGTCAGCCCCGTGTAATAGACATCGCGACCGTCCCGGAGGTATTTCATCCCGTCCCCGATCTCGTCCCACCGTACCTGAATCCCGGTGGGCGCGGCCACGCTCCTGACGGACTCGACGAGGGTATCGTACTTCAGCTTTCCCCGGTCTTCCTCGAGCGCTCCCTGCATGGAGAGGGCGAGGACCATCAGCGCGTCGAAATAGTAATAGGCCCCGTCGCCGGGGACGTCCTTCCACTCGTCCTCGAAATAGCCGATGAAATCATCGGGCCGTTCCTCGACGTCGATCCCGATGCCCACGGCCCCCTCGAGGGCGTCCGTCATCGTGTTCTCGACGAAGACCGGCGTCTCGAGGACCGGGGAGAGCAGCCATTGCCACTTCGCGGCGCTGTCCGTTAGGGTCATATCGTTGACGAACCTGGCGGCGGTCTTCGTCGATGAGGACAGCACGAGGTTCCGGGTGTCGCCGAGGCGCAGCAGGTTGACCTCGTCGTTGTAGCTCAGCTGGCCGCTCTCAAGCTCGATGCTCGACTCCACGACGCCCCCCAACGCCTCGAACTGGTCCTCCAGGGCGGCGACAAAGTCCGTGTTGTAGTCCTCTTCAGAGCAGACGGTGCTGAGTGTCTCGATCTCCTTGTCCCGATACAGGTGGTTGGCGAATGCCCGCCCCAGAATCGACGAGGAGGGGGCCAGCCGGATCCAGGGATTGGATTCGGTCACCTCGATATCGGCGGCGCCGGAGACCATCGGAGAGACGAACAGGATATCGCGCTTCTCAAGTCGGGGGAGCACCTTGCGGGCGATCTCCGAGCCCTCCGGCCCTATCAGCGCGACGATATCGTGTTCCAAAATATCGTTGAGGGAATCCACCGCCCGCTTCGGCTTCGAGTGGGTGTCGTCAGTGACGAAGTAGATCGGATGGCCGCCGATGCCCCCCGCCGAGTTGATGGCATCCTTGGCCATCCACGCCGCCCGCTCGTAGCCGGTGCCCACCGCCGCCTCGCTGCCCGTGAACGGCAGCAGCAGGCCGACGGCCCAGCCATCCTCGGGGGGCCGCTCCGCCGGGTCCTTGCAGGAGACCGATACCAAAATTACAGCCAAGACAAATGGGACTTTAGACATCATGGTACTTTGTTTCACCTAACGCTATTCATTTAAAATTACGGCCAAACTTCAAAAATATTAACCCAATCGGAAAATACGAAATCCGCGATTCACCGATGAACAGGCTGTCAACGGTTTGAGGTGATCTCACATTACTCCTCGGCCGGTATATAGCTGTTGACGAGCGCCTCCACGGCCTCCTGCTCCGTGATCTCTCCATAGTAGAGCGGAACGATGACGGTGAACGACCCCAACATCAAGGGGGAGTAAATTCCGGAGACTCCGGAGAGAAGGAGCTCCGCGTCCATGAAGTCGGCGTAGCTGTTGGCCGCCGCGGTATCGTCCCACTCCGAGACGTCGACATCCTCGTTCACCGGGGTGGACCCCTTGATCGGGTTGAATGCGGCCTGTCCCTCGGCGGATCCGACGATCTTGAGGAAGTTGACGGCGTTCTCCGGGTTCGGCGAGTTCCTGCCCATCACGAAAATGTCCACGGTATATTCAAAGACGCCGGCGGTCCCGGGCGCCGGGACGACATCGAAATCGACCCCCGGCATCCACCCCAGGGAGGTGAGGTACCCCTTGGCCCAGTCCGGATGCATGTACATGGCCGCCTCTTCGTTATAGAGCAGCTCCGCGGCCTGGTCCCAGGTGAGCTCCGCGGAGTCG
>JBNLED010000252.1:0-68512 GCA_050304755.1 Polyangia bacterium
CACCGGTGAAGGCATCATTACGCAGCTCTGGGAAGGAAACTGCATCATTGACAGCGTCAGCGAGGGAACCGTCATCACCATCGAATACCTAGGCGACGGTGAGTCGACCATTGACGTCAGAGCCTTTCTATTACAGTAACCTCCTCTTTCCCCTCGTCATCAGAGTTTCTCTTTCGGCCCCGATCACTAACAGCCTCGACGGCGTTGTCTTTCTCACCATTGGGTTCCGATGGTAACAGAATATCGTTTTAGAAATATGGATTATTTTCAAAAGGATACACGAATACATCGGCTTCGCCGACCGGCGAGCCTGGGGGATTCAGAAGTCGAAGTCGAAATCCAAGACGAGCTGCGGAGGGGCACGCGCCGGAGCAACTTCGGGAATCTCCGCCGACTGCCCTGTTCCCTCCAAGTAGCGGCGAATTGAAACCGGACCGGTCAAAGCAGCGACGATCCTCATCTTTACGCAGCAGTGCGGCGATTATCGACACCGAGCGCGCCTACCTCAAAGACCTGATGGCACATACCGGAGGAGATATCGCGGTGGCCGCGGTCTTTGCACGAAAATCAGGTCACAACACGCCCATTCAGGAGAGCTGCGAGCCACTTAGTATCGAGAGCAATTGTCCGTTGAATTATACGGAGGTATTTCGTGAAATGGTTAGGATTTTCGTTGGCGCATGTCGTCATGGTGTTTGTACCTTTCTTCGCATCGGGGTGCAATAGCAGCAACAATAATCAAGGCGCAGATCTGGACGCTGGACACGATACGGACGCCGATGCAGACGCGGACACGGATGCGGATGCAGACGCGGACACGGATGCGGATGCGGATACGGACACGGATGCGGATGCAGACGCGGATACGGATGCGGACACCGATACCGATTCGGATGCAGATGCGGACGCCGACACGGACACGGATGCGGATGCCGATGCGGACACGGACACCGATGCCGACACGGACACGGATGCGGATGCCGACACGGACACAGATGCGGATGCCGACACGGACACAGATACCGATACGGATGACGATACCGATACGGACGCCGATACGGACTCGGATTCGGATGTGGACACAGATTCAGACTCGGACGCCGATACCGACGCGGACAGCGATACCGACGCTGACACAGACTATTGGGACCAGAATTTTACGACGTCTAAAAAATTCACGCATCATTTTCGGCAGTCATTTAATTTCGGTTGGCGGTTTCTGCAGGGCGATGGTACAGGCAATCCTGCTGAGGCGAATTATGACGATACCGGCTGGGATAACGTGAATGTTCCCCATTCTCCCTCGTACGACGCGCCGGAAAGCAGTGACTTTTATATGGGGCCCTCCTGGTATCGGAAAACCTTCACCTTGCCGTCGGGGGATTGGACCGGAAAAAAAGTTTTCATTGAATTCGGAGCTGCCATGAGCACGGCTGAGGTGTGGGTGAACGGCACACCGGCCGGATCCCATGGGACAAACGGGTATACGAGTTTTGTTATCGATATCACCGACCAGGTGAGCACAACCGACTCAAATGTTATTGCCGTCAGAGTTGACAACAGCCTTCAGGAAGATGTGCCGCCTGGGGCGGGGTGGGTTGATTATGTTACCTGGGGCGGTATCTATCGCAATACATGGCTGCATATCTCCGATCCGGTATTCATCCCTCAATGGGGCCAGATCATCAGCACGCCGACCGTTTCGACCGATTCCGCTACAGTCAAGGTGAATACCACCGTCAATAACGACACTGCTGAGTCGGCTTCCTGTTCGGTGACCTACATTATTTACGACAAGAACGATGTTCAGGTTTCCACCCAAACCGCACCGCAGACCATACCGGCAAATGGAAGCCATACGTTCGAGATGAGCAGTGATATAACCTCGCCTGAGCTGTGGAGTCCGGAAAATCCCAACCTCTACAAAATTGTTACGACCGTCAGCGTCGACGGAGAACCGGTTGATGATGCCATCGATAGGTTCGGTGTCCGGACACTCAACTGGACGTCTGATAATGGATTTCATCTCAATGGTTCTCGGTACGCTATCAACGGGGCGAATTTGGCACAGGATTTCGCGTGGGTTCATGCCGCCGTTCCAATCTCCCGCTATTACAAAATGATTGAAACTATCAAATACGCGGGATTCAATACGATGCGGTGTTCCCACTTTCCGCGCGATCCGGCCTTCTATGATGCATGTGATGAAATGGGGTTGTTGCTCTTGGTCGAAAATCCGACCTGGGGATGGAGCCATGCCACACAAACGGATGCATTCTGGTCCAACCTGGCCGAGACTTTCAAAGAAATGGTTGTGCAGGGAAACAACCATCCAAGTATCATCGGCTACGGTTATTTCAATGAACCTTATGCGGATTTCAGTTCTCACTATGCTGCGATGAAGGAGATCGGTGATGCGATCAATCCGATGCTTCCCAAATATGTCACCAGTAACGGTGTTCATGACTATAACATGCAATCCATCGATTTTTACGGGAATCAGTACAGTGATTATCCGCAGGATGTTCCTTCCCTGTGCACGGAATATCTCGGTTTCAGCAGTGCCTCAAGAGGTGACCGGCCCGCCGAAGAGCAGTATACCACCGATGCGTTGGGACAGTTTCAGAGCCTCATGAATGATACTCGGAATGCGGGTGCGATTTTGTGGACCTTCAGAGACTATTGGGGGTTTGGTGATGGGGGAGGGCGGAATACACTACACGATTCCAAGCTCGGCATCGTTGATCAGTACTTCATTCCCAAACGCCCCTATTACGCGTTTCGTGAAGCTGTGCTGTCGCAATCGGATGCGGATAACCCGGAACAGGGCACCGCGTCTAAAGTTAGCCTTGAGCCGGACCTGACTTCTCTGCGGGCGGACGGGGCCGACATCTCGCGCATTGTTGTCGCGATTAGAGACAACGACGGCAGATGCATTGACTCAGATACGTCGGTTACCTTGTCGCTAACCGGAAGCTCCTGCACCCTGTTCGGACCGACAACGATAAGCACAGTAGGGGGAAAAGCGGGGTTTGTCATCCGGTCAACGGAGGGTCTCGGTACCACCACGATTTCCGCCGCCGCGGACGGGCTGGAAGGAAGCAGTGTGGAGATGACGACGTATAGGGTGAATGATCCGGCCGGTCGGTAGAACCTTGAAATCCCAATAAATCGACGGCCCAAACCGCTGTCGCTCGCGTCAATGCACGCCATCAGCGCCCGTACTCGCCTTTGCCATCACTCATGAACAGTCCAGTTCAGCTCCTGATGTCAAAGGCTCCGTTCGGCCACTGCTGACGCACCTTGACGCGTTTTCGCTCACCGACCTATTGGGATTTCAAGGTAGAACAAATGAATAATCGCGTCATCGGTGAAGTTATTGGGGTCGTTATGGATGTGCCAATCCACGAACACGTAGATGCCCACATCGATGGCGTCGTCGATGAGAGCGGCGAGTGTCTCTTTGATATACTCGGGATGGGCCAGGTAATCCGCCCAGTACGCGCCGTCCTTGTAATCCTCCACGTACATGGCGGGGTGAATCACGTCGATGCCGAGCTGATAGGCCAGGTTTGGAATCGTGTACTCCGGGTGGGGGGAACCAGTGAATGCCGTGAGTGCTCACACCCCTCAGCAGAATCGGCGCCCCGTCTTCGTCACTGAGATGGGTTCCGATGACCTGGAGGTGTGCGTGCTCATTCACTACCGAGGTGTATCCGTCGGGCCTGACCGGTTTGGGACCGAAACCCGGACGCCACAGCGGTTCGGTTGGCCGGGTGGCGGAGTAGAGGTAGAGGTAATCGAGATTGACGTCGCCGTTCACGTACACCCTCAGTGTGTGCTCGCCGGCCGTTATCGAGATATCATCGAGGGGCAAATCCTGCCATGCCTGCCACGCGCACGCGCCGGTGTCTGGAATACCCTCCCAACCGGTGGTCTCCTGCCCATCTTGCGGAACGAGGCGTTTTGGTACGCCTACGCGCCCCTCGAATCTCAGACGGTGTACCGGGTGACCATTCAGGGCACTTATGTCGGGGGCCTCGATCTGTCGTGGACGTTCACCACGGAGTAATTTCAAGACAGACGGGCCAAGCCCCATCCCACCGCCCCTCAAAGTCATAGGTCCTGGAGATCCTGAAATATTCTAACGTGCTTCGTTTGTCCGTTGGATTATTACAGGTTTACAAGAAATAAGAAACCGCAAGAACCGAGAAACCGCAAGAACCGACGATACTTCCCTTTGTGGGGAAAACGACGTGATATAGATGAGAACTGGGGGTCTCGGGATTCCTGTTTCTTTCTTTCGCCGGTAGACACAAAAAACCGAGAAGGTTTCAGTGGGGTTAAGCAAATAGTGAACAACTATGCGGAAGGAAATAAGATGACTAAGAAGGCTATTCACAGTGTTGTGTCTGTCCTGGTGGTTATAAATGTCTCTCTATTGGCGCCCATTTCAGAAGCCGAGTCCGGTGCTGAGTTGTATCGTACCGAAGCCCATCGCTACGGTAAATTTGAAGCCAGGTTGCGATTCGCTCCAGGAAACGGCGTTGTCTCGACATACTTCCTGTGGAAGGTCGATTCAGAGTTGTCGGATGTCTATTGGAATGAGCTGGATATGGAGAAGATTACAGACAACTGTAACGGATACTGGGCCAATGCCATCTACGGGTTACCGGAATCCAACCACGGCTTCAACATCACTGCGCCCGACAACCTATGCGATAACTTTCACGTCCATGCATATGAATGGACGCCGGACAGAGCCATCTGGCTACTGGACGGCAATCCGGTTCGAGAAGGTACCGGAGAGGAGATCGCCGCATTTGCCGACAACGCTCCAGACGGCATGCAATTTCGTTTCAACCTTTGGGTGGGAAATCAGGACTTTGGTGGTAATCTCGACCCGTCTATCCTGCCGGTTCACCAGATTATCGACTGGGTTCAATTCTCGGAATACACACCGGGCGCGGGAGACAATGGGACGGATTTTACCTTTCTTTGGAAAGAGAATTTCAATGGCTCCGAGTTGCCCTCGGGGTGGGCGACCGGAGATTGGGATTCAGCGTACGGACTCTCCAAATTCTCTCCCGACAATGTAAACCTCCAAGAAGGATGTGTGATTTTGTCTCTCACCGCAACGGGAAGTGAGGGGTATAATGACATCGACATAGATACGGATGGGGATACCGATACGGATACGGATGCGGACACCGACGCGGATACGGATGCGGACACCGACGCGGATACGGATACGGATGCGGACACTGACGCGGATACGGATGTGGACACCGACGCGGATACGGATGTGGACACGGATGCGGACACAGATGCGGACGCGGACACAGATGCAGATGCGGATACGGACACGGACGCAGATGCGGACACGGACACGGACACGGACGCAGATACTGATTCCGACACCGACGTTGATTCCGACTCTGATGTTGATTCCGACACTGATGCTGATTCCGACACTGATGCTGATTCCGACACTGATGCTGATTCCGACACTGACGTTGATTCCGATACTGACGCCGATTCCGATACTGACGCCGATTCCGACGCTGACGCGGATTCCGACGCTGACGCGGATTCCGACGCTGACGCGGATTCCGATGCTGACGCGGATTCCGATGCTGACGCCGATTCCGACGCTGACGCCGATTCCGACGCTGACGCCGATTCTGATGCTGACGCCGATTCCGACGCTGACGCGGATTCAGATGACGGCACCGTGATTGATGGAGGGGTGGGGGCAGACGATGAAGGAGGATGCGGGTGTTCGGCGGTGGGAATCGATACCCGTAATGGATCGGTCTTCAGAGAGCTGCTGAAATTGCTTTTCTGACAGGCCGCGTTGTCTTGCGGTCGAGGTGGATGCCATGGGGGTTCAGGTTCGCTTGGGCCACATCGAAGGAAGTGCTCTCGGTGACCTGACGAGCGACAGCTGCCTGGAGTGCAGAAGTGGCTCCGACATGGCGCAACTCCTAAAACCTTCATATTTGTCGTTAGTTATAGCTGAAACGAGGCCGTTTGAGCCTCGAGCGCCGTACAGCCTCCGCGTCCGGTAACGGTTCTCGAAACGGCAAAACTATGAGATGATAAGGCGGATTCCCAATGCGGCGCGATCCGAAACGGCGGCGCGGGATCGGGGAATCCGGCGAGGATTTGATGAGTGACAAGAAGAGACCTGTCACCGACGCGAAAGCGCCGGGATATCCGTTGTTCGGGGAATTCGTCGTCGACAGACGGTCCTTCATGAACACCTCGGTCATCGGCGCGGGCGCCATCCTGAGCGGATGTGACGTGCTCGATTCCCTCTTCGGACAAAGAAGAACCCTAGGGGAGCCCATGCCGGTGGTCAAACCGGGAGCATCGGCGACCGCGCCGCCTGCCGAAGGCGTCCGTCCCGCGCCTCCCGCTGAGAGCGAGCGTCCCGCGTCAGACGGCAACGATGCGGTCGAGGCGGGCGGTGGGGAGGGCGCCGACACCCCGGTGAGAAACGATCCGCCGCCGGACACCGATACGTCGGACAACGGTTCCCCGGGGCGTCCCGTAGACGACGATCGCCGCTTCCGGCTTAAGGGCAGACGCCGCGCCCCGCAGCCCCCGAAACCCGCCCCGAGGATCCCCGGGGGGAAGCGGCCCCCGGCGCCACCGCCGCCCGAGCTCCCGAAGCCGCCGGGGGATACAGAAAAGTAGGCGATGGATCTCACGCTCTTTCTGACCCATCGATGCAACCTGGCGTGTACGTACTGCTACGGCGGTTCGAAGTTCGATCGGACCATGGATCATTCACTCATTCAGAAGGGGGTGGATTTCGCCTTCTCATCGGGCCATGTGAGGATCTCGTTCTTCGGGGGGGAGCCATTCCTGGCGTTCGAGAAGATGCGGTTCGCGGTCGAGTATGCCAATCGCATATCAGCACAGCGGGGGATCCCCATCGACTATTCCGTGACCACCAACGGCACCCTCTGGAACGACGAGATCGCCGCGTTTCTGAAAGAGAACCGGTTCCATCTGGCCGTCAGCATCGACGGCGTAAAGGCGTCGCACGATATCACGCGCCCCCGGAAGGACGGCACCTCCGCCTATCCGATCGTTCAGGAGACCCTGCGACGGGCGGTGTCGACCCTGCCGTCGGTGGAGACCATTTCGGTCATCGATCCGGACAACGTCTCCCGGCTGTCCCAGGGCTTCCTGGCGCTGCTCTCGACCGGCGTCGGGCGCCTCAGCTTCAATATCAACACCCGCGCCGACTGGAGTGATCCGGCGCTCGAACGGCTGGCGAGCGCGCTCGGCGAGCTGTCGGCGGAATACGTGGATCAGTATCGATGCGGGACGCGGTTCGCCCTTGATATCATCGATCATAAGATCATCACCCACCTCAAGGGCGGGTATGCCGGGTGCGACCGATGCCGGTTCGGGGAGGGCGAGCTCTGCCTCACCCCGAAGGGAAACCTCTATCCCTGCGAGCGGGTCGTGGGGGAGGACGACACCGCCGAACTCGTCATCGGGCACATCGACACCGGCGTCGATCGCTCGAAGGTCGCGCGGCTGGTCTCCGCCAAGGACCGCCTGGAAGACGAGTGCCGGGCGTGCCGGTACCGCCACCGCTGCATGCACTGGTGCGGCTGCGTCAACTTCGAGACCACCGGTCGCGTCGGGAGCACCTCCGCCGCGGTGTGCCGGACCGAGCAGCTGATCATCGAGGCGGCGGACCGGGCCGCCGAGCGGTTGTTCAAAGAGCGGAACCCGCTGTTCCTGAGCCGGTTCTATCTGCCCTGAGTCGGGCGGGGGAGAAAGAAGGGCGCGTCGCGACACCCTCCCTCGGGAGTTGCCCCGCTCCCCTCCCGCCGATATAGTGCCCGGAGTGATAGGAATCCATCGTACCGCTGATCTCGAGGGCGCCGCCCGCTGCGGAGGCACGGAGACACTCGGCCGGCCGAGACCCGGACGGGCGATGACGCGGCTGCGGCTATCGTTCTCGATCCTCCTGGCCGCCTCCGGCTGTTACCGCTCCGCCTCGCCGGGGGAGGGCGACACCGCGAGCCTTTCGGGGTGCGACGGGTGCGATGAGAACGCGCGGTGCGAAGAGACTTCCGAGGGGGCGATCTGCGAGTGTCTGCCCGGCTGGAGCGGAGACGGCCGCGCCTGCGAGGATATCGACGAGTGCGCCGCCGGCGCGTCCCCGTGTGACCCGGACCGCCCCTGCACCAACACTCCCGGCGGCTACACCTGCGGCTGCCCTCCGGGGTGGGCGTTGAGCGACGACGGGACCGCCTGCCTCGACGCCTTCTGGGCCCTGCAGATCACGGCCGGGCGCGAGTTCTCCTGCGGGGTGCAGCGGGACGGCGCGATCCGGTGCTGGGGGGACAACCTGAGCGGCCAGTCCGCGGCGCCCCCCGGAACGTTCCGCCAGGCGGATGCCGGCTCTGAGCACGCCTGCGGCGTGCGGACGGACGGGACGGCGGTCTGCTGGGGGAGAGACAGCTTCGGTGAATCCACGCCGCCCGACGGCCGCTTCCGACAGGTCGCCGCCGGGATGCGCCACACCTGCGGCCTCCGGGAAGACGGGGCGGTGGCGTGCTGGGGCGACGACGAGTACGGCCAGTCGTCACCGCCGGACGGCGCGTTTACCCAAATCACCGCCGGCGCGCAGTCCACCTGCGCGGTCTCGGCGGACGCCGAGGTCGTGTGTTGGGGCGACGACCGCTTTGGACAAGCCACGCCCGTCGGGTTCCGCCAGGTGGACGCCGGCTTCAACCACACCTGCGGCGTGCGGACGGACGGCGCGGTGGTGTGCTGGGGGAGCAACTACTATGGGAAGTCCACGCCCCCTGACGGCCCGTTTGTCCAGGTGGCGGCCGGCACGGACCACACCTGCGGGGTGCGGCCGGACGGCGCCGTGACGTGCTGGGGCGACGACGCATGGGGCCAGTCCACTTCCCCCGACGGTCGCTTCCTCGAGGTGGCCGCCGGGAGCTGGCACACCTGCGGGGTGAGGGACGATCGCACGGTCGTCTGCTGGGGAGACCCCCGCAGGGGGCGGTGTACGCCCCCCTCCGGATCGTACCGCCAACTCTCCGTCAAGTACGGCCACCTGTGCGCGGTGAGGACGGATGATACGGTCCTTTGCACGGGAGATGATCATTTCGGACAATCCTCCCCCCCGGCCGGTGCGTTCGGGCAGGTGGCGGCGGGCAATCTCTTCAGCTGCGGCGTGAAGCGGGACGGCGCCGTGGCCTGCTGGGGGGATGACTCGCAGGGCCAGTCCGCGACCCCCGGCGGCGCCTTCCGCCGGGTCTCCGCCGGCGCGGCGCACGCCTGCGGGGTGAGAGAGGACGGGGCGATGGTCTGCTGGGGGTACGACTACTACGGTCAGTCCACCCCGCCCACCGGCGCGTTTCTCGAGGTCTCCGCCGGCAACGTTCACACCTGCGCGGTGCGCGCGAACGGGATGACGGCCTGTTTCGGCGGGGACCTCTATGGGGAGTCCGCGCCGCCGGCGGGCGTGTTCGAGACGGTGTCCGCCGGTTTCAGTCACTCTTGCGGGATACACGCGGACGGAACGCTCGCGTGTTGGGGGAAGGATGACCAGGGGCAGTCCACGCCGCCGGACGGAACCTTCGTCGACATCTCCGCCGGAACGAGTCACACCTGCGGAATCCGCGCGGACGCGACGGTCGCCTGCTTCGGGGATAACGCGTGGGGGCAGTCCACGCCGCCGGACGGCGCCTTCCTCCATATCTCCGCTGGTTCGAACGAAACCTGCGGGGTGAGGGCGGACGCGACCCTCGCCTGCTGGGGGGGCATCGTCCGGTGACGGGCACCGGACACCGAGAGACGGCCGCGACCTGTCCGAGCCGACGGCGGCGTCAGGCGCAATCCCGGTCTCCGCCGACGGCGTGGTAGGTGAAGCTGTCCGGCCCGGTGTAGTCGTCGTCAGGCGTGTAGATGATTTCGGGTATCGCGGTCGTGTCGAGGGAGCCGAACTCGGGGAGCGCGTCCACCCGAAACGCGCTCGTCGACGCTCCCACGGCCGTGCGTCCCTGCAGCGTGACAGCCACCGGCGCTCCGCTCCCGAGACGTAATGGTGTCGTTTCCTGCGATGGGCCTATCGACCCCCGGTTGACACCTCACTCGACCGTGAGGGTGACCTCTGACCCGTCGTAGGAGACCGTCTGGTCCGACTGCGCGGTCACCTCGATACCGCCGCCGTGGCCGGGACCGACCCGGACGATGTTGAAGGTCCGGCTCGAAGGCATGCCGCTGTAGCTCCCGGTCCGCTCACCGATGGTCAGCTGCCCGGCGGCGTCGTCCCAAGCGAAGGGTATCAGGGAATACTGCCCCTCTTCGTAATCGTAAGAGTCCCCTTCGTCCTCGTACAGCCTGAAGGCGCCGTCCCGTCCTTCGTAGATTCTTATCTCCAGGGGATCGATGCTCTCGGTGGCGTACTGGATTTCGGGCCCCATCGGCACGATCGACCCGGCCTTGACGAAGAGGGGGATCATGCTGAGCGGCGCGTCCACCGTGTCGCGTCGCCCCCCTTCGATGGCCTCCCCCGTCCAGAAATCATACCAGGTGCCGCCGGGCAGATAGACCGACCGGCTGGTCGCCCCTTCGGTAATCACCGGGTTGACGAGGATCGCGGGGCCGAAGAGGAACTGATCCTTGATGTCGAAGACCTCCGGGTCGTCCGGGTAATCGAAGACCAGCGGCCGCATCATGGTGTAACCGTCGTTCGTGACCCGCCAGGCCAGCGAGTAGATGTAGGGCATCAGGCGATAACGCAGGATGTCTATCTTCAGGAGGTTGGCCTTGGTGTCGGCGCTCCACTGATCGCCGTAGAGCTCCCTCGAGCCGCCGCCGTGGATCCGGAAGATGGGACAGAAGGCGCCGTACTGGAACCAGCGCGTGAACACCTCGTTGCTCTCGCGGGTCGTCCAGTCCACCCGCCCGGGATGTCCCCAGTAGCCGCCGATGTCCGTGGTCCAGTAAGGGATGCCGGCGGCGACGAAGTTCAGCCCCGCCGGGATCTGCCGGGCCAGCGTCCCGAAGTCGCAGTCCACGTCCCCGGACCAGCAGGTCGTGGCGTATCGCTGCTGTCCGGCGAAGCCGCTGCGGGTGAGGACGTAGACGCGCTTGTCGTTCGGACCGATGTCCCGCCACCCCTCGTACAGGGCCTGGCTGTGACCGATGGGATAGGCGTTGATGAAATGTGCCCCCTTGCCGACGGCCGTATCCACCCCCCGCATGTCGATGCTGTCCGGATACGGCTGCGGCTCGGTGTTGTCCGCCCAGATGCCGTCCCAGCCGTAGCGCCCGATCAGGCGGTCGTAGGTCTGCTGATACACGAGCGTCCGCGCCTCGCTGTCGAACGTGTCATAGAAATGGTGGTCCCCCCCGCTCGGATAGAGCGCGCCGATGTCGTTCAGCGCGTTGTAGTTGTCCTGGTCGTCGGCGCTCGGAGGGGAGCCGTTGTACCTATAGAGCGGCCAGATGGAGATCATCGTGTGCACGTTGGCGTCGTGCATCTCGTCGATGAGGGCCCCGGGGTCCGGGTAGCGGGATTCATCCATGAGGTGGGAGCCCCAGGAGTAGGGCGTCCAGTAGTCCCAGTCCTGGACGATGCAGTCCACGGGGATGTTGTTGTTGCGGTAACCATTCTTGATCTCCAGCAGCTCGGACTGTCGGGCATACTTGTCCTTCGACTGGAACAGCCCGTAGGCCCACTTGGGGAAGAGCGGGGCCGCCCCCGTGGCTGTCCGGTATCCGGCGACCACCCGATCGAGCTCGGGACCGTAAAAGAAGTAGTAGTCCACCATCTCGCCGGCCTCCGAAACATAACGATACTTCGTATTGAAAGACTCGCCGCCGTAGAAATTGGAGGTGGAGTAGTTGTCAAAGAAGATCCCGTATCCCCGATTGGAAATCAATACGGGGACGACCGTATCGGTGTTGACGTTTATAAGGCGACGGTTGCTCCCCTTGCGGTTCATCACGCCGTCCTGATACTGGCCGAGCCCGAACAGCGCCTCGTCCTCGGGGGAGTTGAACACGCTCTCGATCTCATAGGTGGCCACGCCCTCCACGTTGGTCGGACGGGCGCTCTTGCTGTCCTCGGACAGCACGAGGTTGTCTTCCAGATCGGTGTAGCTGACCAGGCCGCTGTTCCAGTCGACCTTCGCCTTCATCCGCGTGGTCGTGATGACGACGGTTTCCCCCTCCTCGCCGACGCAGAACTCGGTGGCCCCCCAGTCATTGCTGATCGACAGCGAGGTCGTCACCGGCAGCTCCGAGGCTGTCGTATATTGAACCCGGAAGATGTCCGCCGTGCAGACGCGCACCTTCATCAGACCGTCACTCAACGTGAAGGTGACGCCGGTTTCATCGATTGTATATGGTCCGGTAGGATCCACAGGGTCGCAGACGAGCTCGGGGACTGTGTCCGTATCCGGCGCCGTGCCCATATCCGTCACCGTATCGCTGTCGGCATCGGCGTCCCCATCGACGTCGCTATCGGTGTCCACGTCCGTATCCATGTCAGTGTCCGAATCTCCGTCGGTATCGGTATCCGTATCGGTGTCCGTGTCCGTGTCCGTGTCGGTGTCGGTGTCCGCATCCGCGTCGGCGTCCGCATCCGCGTCGGAATCCATGTCCGCGTCGGAATCCGTGTCGGTGTCTGAATCCGTATCCATGTCGGCATCCATATCCGCATCGGAGTCCGTGTCCGTGTCGGAATCCGTATCCGTGTCGGCATCCGTGTCGGTGTCTGAATCCGTGTCGGCGTCTGAAAAGCTGTCGGTCGACGTATCCGTGTCCTTTGTCTGCCCGTCGGATGCACACCCGAGGACAACCCCCGCGAGCGCCGGCCAGAGCCACAGGTGCCAGACCCGTCGCGCCGCCGCCGTATGGGTGTGGATATTGTTGATGTTCATGATGTCCTCCTTAGCAAAGAATCTCGCGCGAATCCCCGACGGAAGGCCAGCGTAGGCCTAATCAGGCCCCAAACGCAACCCCCGATGAGGCTGAAATATCGGCCCCGCATGTCGTAACAATAGCGGGCCCGGACGGACGCAAACCCGGTCGGCACCGACGCGACATGAACCGGTGGGCATCCTGTCCTATGGCATAAGTAGGCGCCTCGAGAAAAAGAGGGCGGATACCGATTGTAAAAAATGCGGTTAGTGAAAATGGTTCATACTATTGAAGATTGGTCCGATCCCCGCCTCGGGGGAGTTTATGGGTGAGCTCCCGCGGATTCTCTGATAGACTTCTGTATAAGTCTCTAAAATAATGGGATTTTCAAGGTACAATGAAGACATCCGAATACTGTCGATTATGCTCACCGACAGACGGCTAACAACGCGAAAGCCTCGCTGGACATCGACGCGATCCATTGTTAAAGAACAAGAACAGTGTTGTGAAACCTTTATAGTGATAACTATGACGACGCCTACCAAGAAGGATCTATCAAGACAGCGGCCGAGCTGTATTCTCTGGACGATGACTCCGAGGGCCGCAGGTTCTATCTGAAGGGAACCTATCGATGCCTGATGTTCGGCGTGAATGGGAACGGTGCGGGCGATGAGCAGCGGCTCTATCTGATAGACAAGGTCGCCTTCAGCTCTGAAGACTGGATTGGCGAGTAGCGTCGGCGGCTCGTTGGAATTCGAGAGGGCGCGCTTAGAACCTCAAACACTGCTATTGTCGAGCCTCCGGATGGAACGGGCGGTGACCCCCATGGCCCCTTCGGACGGCCTGTTCCGGAAACCGCGAAAAAAAAACGCCCCCCGCCCCCCTTTAACCGGCTCTTCCTTAAAGAAACGGGGAACACCGCCATGCCGCGGTGATGATGAGGAGAATACCAATGAAAAGGAATATGGGAACGATAGACAAATCCATCAGAGTTCTTTTCGCCGCTGCGGTGGCGATACTGGTTCTGTCAGGCGCCGTCAGCGGGGTGGCGGCGGTGGTGCTCGGCAGCCTCGCCGCGATCATGGTGCTCACCAGCCTCGTGGGCTTCTGTCCGCTCTATTTGCCGATCGGATTGTCGACGCGAAAAAAGGAGAAAGCGGCGCCGTCCGGGTCATGACGTCTATTGGGAGGCGGGTGAGCGGCGTCGGGCCGTGGAGGCGCTGTATCCCAGATATTACTGTTGCGGCTGTCGGGGAGGCGGTTCGAAAAAGTCGGATTGAATCGGAGGGCGGCGGGGAATCCCGTCGACGGGAGGGGACCTACACGAGACCGCCGCCGATGAGCGACTCGGCGGCGTCGATAATCGTCTCCCGGACGGGGCGATAGACGATCCCCAGCTCCCGCTCCGCTCGGCGACTCTCGAAACGCCACACCCTGCCGAGCTCGCGACGGGTGGCCCGAAAGCTCAGCCCCCTGCTCAACAGCGCCACGATGAGCACCATCCAGTCCGGCATCGTCCGCCTGGGGAGCCTCCGCTCCGGATAACGCTCCCGGAGGAGGTCGGCGATCTCGCGCCACCAGAGTTGGTCATGGGTGAGGAGATAGCGCCCGGTGGCCTCCGGTCGTTCGAATGCGTTCACATGCGCGTCGGCCACCTCCCGGACGTCCGCGATGTCGTAGTGGAGGCGCGGGCATGCCCCGGGGTCGCGGCAGAGGACCCGGCGCAGGATCTCGATGCTCGATTGCATGTGGGCCCTCGTATAGACGGGGCCGAACACGTAGCTCGGATTGATGGTGACCAAGCCCGGACGCGTCCCGGGCCAGTTCTCCACCGCCCGCCAGGCCGCCTTCTCGGCAAGGGATTTGCTCAGCGGGTAGGGGTGGATATGGAGGTCGGCATCCTCGCACCAGTCCTCCTCGGTGAAGATGTAATCGTCCGGTTTGTCGAACCCCATTATGGCCGCGATGCTGGAGGTGAATACGATCCGCTCGACGGTCCCGGCCCTTGCGGCCGAGTCCAGAACGGACGTCGTCCCGTCGACCGCGGGCTTGACGATCGCCGTCCAGGGGTCGCGCGCCGCCATCTTCACCGGCGAGGCCACGTGGAAGAGCCCGGAGCAGCCCCGAAGGGGCGCATCGAAGGCGCCCTCCCGGGTCAGATCCGCCGAGAACAACGCCAGCCGCTCGGCGGCCTCCGGGACCAGCCGGAGAAGGTGGGATACCTTCGCGCCGTCGGCCGCGTCCCTCACCGTGGCGTGTACGCGATACCCCCGCTCCAGCAGCACCCGGACCACATGGGTACCGATGAACCCGGCGGCGCCCGTCACGCAGACCGTTTTGATGCTCGTGTCGTCATTCATTAAAGTCGCCTTTCTACGGGTCCGCGGGGCGCCATACGGCACGAGGTGTTCCCGCGGGGGCGGACAATCCAATGGGAGGGCGCCCATATCGAGCGGCCGACAGGAGGGTATGCGGAAATCGTGCCAAGCGAGCGGGCCTGTCTCTGGGTCCGGTTCATGCGCCGTTCAACCGGCGCCTCGATAGTCCGCGAGCAGTCTCTGTAACGCGCCGAGGTCCGGGGATTCGGGCGCAATCCGCCGCATTTCCGTGAGGGCGTCCTGGGCTGTCTGGAAATCCCCCAGCTCCGTCAGCAGGCGAATCCGCTTGACTCTGGCGTCTGTAAACGAGGGGTCCAGCTTGAGGCAGGTTTCAAAGGCGTTTTGCGCGACGCTGAGCTTCTGGAGCGACATGAGGACGATGCCCAGGTTGTACCAGGCGCGGTGGTTGTTGGGGTTGGCCTCTATCGAGGCCAGAAACTCCGCGTGGGATTCGTCCACCTTCCCGAGCGACAGATAGGCCATCCCCCGGTGGTTGCGCAGGATGGAGCGAACGGACTCCACCTCCGTCATCTCGAGGGCGCGGGTGTAGAGTGATATCGCGGTGTCGTACGACTCCTCCGAGTGCGCGTTCAGGGCGTCGATGATCACCTTCTCGAGGTCGTCATGCGCCCTGGCGTTGCCGTCAGCGTGGAACAATTCCGAGTGGATATCGCCGTTCGAAAGCAGGCGGACGGAGTCATCGGCGAGCGACCGCCGCTTGGTCTGTTTCCGAAGGATCTCCCGCTGAAATTCCCGCAACTCCTGGAAGATGATATCGCTCAGGGTCAGGTTGGCGTTGAGGGCCGCGAGCTTCCGTTTGATCTGATAGGTGGGGATCGGCCAGTCCGATTTGTAGATGAGCTCGTGCTCCACCTCCGCCCAGGCGTCCTGCAGTATCGTCCGGAGCTGGATCTCACAGACCGCGGGGACGCACGGCAGCGGATGCTCGACGTTCCGATCTTGGAGGTCCAGCAGCAGGTGCGTCGCGTCGTACCCGAACTCGCGGAAAGAGTGGCGTTCGTATTTCTTGTCCACCTCGGTGATGTCGAACCTGGCGGACAGCAGCCTCTCCGCCACCCCCAGGTCGTCCAGGAACGGGCAGACGATTCGAATGCCCATCAGATCCTCGATGCGATCGATGGTCGGCCTCCCCGCTTCGTTGAGATTCAGTTTCTGTAGGTAGCCTTCGAAGTCCTTGACGCGGTGCTTGATTTGAAACCGAAGGCCGGACCCGGCCAGCGCCTCGCGAATACTCCCGACGACCTCGCGAAGCAGTGTGTCATACTCCGACCGGCTGTGATCGTCGTATCGTTCGCGTAACCGCAATGTGTCGAAGTGTTTCACAATCATGATTTAACATCACCCCACACCGCTTACCATTAAAAATTCCTGCTATGAAACCGGCGTTGGAGTCGTGATATGACATGGTCGACACCGTATCACTTATAACTCATCGGGGGTACCCCTGTGGAGAGCGGCGGCCGCGTCCACGTGCCGGGGAGGACCCTGGACGATGCATGAATTCAGGGTCCGGAAGAGCAGTCCCTTCGCGGGGGTTCACCGCGGGATAGCCTCGGGCGGCCCGGACTCCGGTCCGTGAGTTCGAACCGGCTCAATCGGGTGGGGCGTCTTGACAAATATTCCGTAAGAATAGAAGAACATTACGCTGATGGACGAGGCAGCGGGAGCCGAATACTTGAGACGCATTTTGAAATTCCTGAAAGAGCACAAGCCGGCCGTCCTCACGGCGTTTTTCATCTCCGCGGGCCTGCTCTCCCTCTACCTGCTCAGCGTCCAGACCCTCGCCCTCCCGATGCTCGGGGATCACTGCATGAAGACCTCGAAGAGCGTGGAGATCTCCTACAATATGGTCCGGTACAAGGATCCTTTCCACCAATACGCGGACTGGCAGGCCACCAAGAGCAACGTCTTCGGAAAGACCGGGAGCATCATCGGGTACGAGTCCCCCTTGAGCGCTTTCCTCCTGGCCGGGCTCTATCTCGTCGTCGACAGCGCAGACTTCATGACGCGGGTGGACACCGCCCGGTACTTCACGCTGGTCCACCTCCTTGGCGCATACTTCCTCCTCGTGTTCTTCATATTCCGGCGGGATCTGTTCTCCCTCGTCACCTTCTCCGTCTTGTTCATCGCCTCCACCTTCACCATCTCCTACTCGACCCAGCCCTTCGTCGAGAGCCTGTCCCTCCTCTACCAGGCGCTCTTCATCGCGGTCGCCGTGCGCCTCCTGGATCGCCCCGATCACCCGTTCCGGAAGGCGCTCGTGATCGCCGCGGTCGCCTTTCTGCTGTGTATCGGGGGCAAGATGAACTATTTCCTCCTCGGCGCCCCCGTCATCCTCGGTTACCCCTTCATCGACCGGACCTTCCGCGGGATGCGGCCCAAGCTGCTCTTCCTGTCCGTATTCATCGCAGGGGGCGGAGCGCTCCTGGCCGGGCTCGCCCTCTTCTCCAACCTCGATTTCGGGAATATCTTCATTTATATGATCCGGGGCAACAAGCCGATCATCAACGGCAGCCTGTGGCAGACCTTCGTCGAGGGGTTCAGCGCCTTCGACGAGCTCGCCCATCGCACCCGGGAGGACTTCGGATATCTTCCCTACCGGGGCGGTGTCCTGGGCGTCCTCTACCTGGCGATGAAATTCATCGCGCTCCCGATATTCAAGCGGGGCACCCCCCTCTCCCCCTTCGAGCGGTTCCAGCGGGTGCTCTTTCTCTTCGTCCTCGGCCACGGGCTGAACTACGTGGTGCTGAGGAACCTCTATATCCCCCATCGGTACTACGTCATCCCCCTGTACACGATATTCTGCCTCGCGCTCACCGTGCTCGTCGCCGATCTCCGGACCCTCCTCCTCCGACCCATGGCGATCAAGACCCGGCTGTGGGCCCGGCTCACCTCGCGCTTCACGCGGCTGCGGGCCGTGGACCGCCTCCGGGAGAGCAGCGCGTGTGTCATCTCCGTCTGTCTCGCCGCCCTCGCCGCGGTGTTCCTGGCGGCCGCCCTCACCTTCGACACGAACCAGAGCTGGCAGGGGACCTTCCTCACGACCGCGCGGATGTTCGGAAACAGGACCCTGGCCATCGAGCTGCTGGCGACGCTGGCGGGCGCGGTGAAGCTGTTCTACGGGCTCGCCGTCGCCCTGGGGGGGCTCGCGGTCCTGACCGCCATCCTCCCCTTTTCGAAGCTTGCGACGAACGGGCCGGCGGCCGCCGCACTGGAACGGACCGGCGCGCGCTTCGAGCAGTACGGTATTACGGCGACGGGGCCCCTCATCGGCCTGTTCTTCGTTCTGCTGATCGCCTTCTCCGTGATGAAGACCTGCCGATCCCTCGATCGCTGGGCCGGCCGCTATCGGGAGCACATCGATACCGCCGAGGCACTCGCCAGGATTCGGGAGGATACGACCCCTGGTGATCTCGTCCTCTGCTGGAAGTGGTGCATCGCCTTTTACGCGGACAAGCGATCCATCACCGACGCCACGGTCAATGATCTGCCCTACTACCGGGAGCACAACATCCATTCGGTCATGGGGCCGGTGAAGCCCCTCAACCACTTCTACAAGAGAATTGCTAAATACGCCGAACCGATGTCATACTGGAGGCCGCTGTCGAAGGACGAGGTGAAGAACCGCCGGATACAGCAGAAGAAGAAACGGCAGAAGAAGGATCTGGAGAAGTAGTCACAACATCATGGAACGAGAAGCCCCCCAAAACACAGACGCAGTCTACATTTCCGTTGTGCTGCCCGTATTCAACGAGGAGGGCTCCCTCTCCCTGCTCAACCAGCAGATCGTCGAGACCCTCCGTGCCCGTGACTGGACCTTCGAGATCATTTACATCGATGACGGCTCGTCGGACAGCTCACCGGAGGTCATCCGGGAGCTGTCGGAGCATCACCCGGAGGTGCGGGGCATCCTGTTTCGGCGCAACTTCGGGCAGAGCGCCGCCACCGCCGCAGGGATCGATCACGCGATGGGGCGGATCATCGTCCTCATGGACAGCGACCTGCAAAACGATCCGACCGACATACCGCTGCTGGTGGAGAAGATAGAGAACGGCGCCGATATCGTGAGCGGCTGGCGCAAGCACCGGAAGGACAACCCCTTCATCAGGAACTTCCCGTCGTGGGTGGCCAACCGCCTGATCCGGGAGATCAGCGGGCTTCGAATCCACGATCTCGGCTGCTCTCTGAAGGCCTACCGGGGGGAGGTCATCCGGGAGGTGAAGCTGTACGGGGAGACCCACCGCTTCATCGCGATTTACGCGAACATGATTGGGGGAAAGGTGGAGGAGGTGGTGGTCAAGCACCACCCCCGGCGGTTCGGCACCTCCAAGTACGGGCTCAACCGGGTGGTCAAGGTGCTGCTCGACCTCATCACGCTGAAGTACATGCTGAGCTACGCCACCCGGCCCATCTACTTCTTCGGGAAGCTCGCCCTGTTCATCGCGTTCCTCGGGTGCGGCTCCATGACCGGCCTGTTCGTCCACAAGTTCGTATACGGCACGTCCTTTGTCCGGTCGCCCTTCCTCATGCTCACCTCCATGATCTTCCTCGTGGCGTTCCAGACGCTCCTGTTCGGGCTCATCGCGGAGATCCTCATGCGCATCTATCACGAATCGCAGGAGAAACCCGTGTACCACATCCGGCAGCTCGTCGGGCGGCGCCGGGACGACGAGCCGTCGTAGCCCGGTATGCGGATACTCATCCTGAACTACGAATATCCGCCTCTGGGGGGTGGTGCGGGCGTGGCGCTCCGTTACCTCCTCTCGGGACTCTCCTCCCGAAAGGAGATCCACGCGGATGTGGTGACCTCGTCGATGACGGGGGATCGGGTGGAGACGCCGGGAGACCGTATCGCCGTTCACTTCCTCGATATCGGAAAGACCGGATCCCCCCACTTCCAGACCAACAAGGATCTGCTCACCTACTCCGCGCGGGCCTATCTCTACGCGCGGCGGCTGCTCAGGAGACGGCGATATGACCTCTGCCACGCCTTCTTCGGTATCCCCTGCGGCTACCTGGCCATGCACCTCGGCATTCCTTACATCGTCTCCCTTCGCGGGAGCGACGTCCCCTTCTACAACCAGCGGTTCGAGCGGCTCGACCGTCTCTGGTTCAAGCGCCTGAGCCGGACCATCTGGCGGCGGGCGGCTCGGGTGGTGGCCAACTCCGAGGGGCTGCGGCGGCTGGCGGCACAGACCGCCCCGGACCAGGCCGTCGACGTCATCTACAACGCCGTGGATACAGATTTCTTTGCGCCGCGGAAGCGATCCAAGCGTCCCCGCGGACGCCCCCTGACCCTGATCTCCACGGGGCGGCTCATCGAACGGAAGGGATACCACTTTCTGCTGCGGGCCCTCGCGCGCATGGACGGGGTGAGGCTCCGTCTCATCGGCGGGGGAAACCAGGAGGACGCCCTCGCCGCTCTGGCCGGCGAGCTCGGAGTTGACGTGGAGCTCCTCGGGCCCCAGCCCCGGTCGGCGGTTCGGGAACTCCTCGTCGACGCGGATCTGTTCGTCATGCCCTCCCTCAATGAAGGGATGAGCAACGCGGTGCTGGAGGCCATGGCCTGCGGTCTCCCCGTCGTCGCCACCGATGTGGGGGGGAGCCGGGAGCTCATCGACGGCAACGGGATCATCGTGGAGAGGGGGGAGCCCGCGCCCCTGGCCGAGGCGATTCGCGTCTACCTCTCGAACCGTGATCTTATTGGAAAGCATGGCGCGGCGTCCCGGCGCCGCGCGCTCTCGATGAGCGTGGCCGCGATGGCTGGCCGCTATGCCGACCTCTACGCGAGCCTGGGGGAACAGCGCCGATAGGTTCGCTTTGGGGGCGATGAACGCTACTTCTCGGTCTTCTCTTCCGGGGGCTTCTTGTCCGCCTTGGCCACCGCCTCTTCCGCCGCCGCGCCCTTGGCCTCGTTTTTCACCGCGTCCTCCGGCGCCGGGGGCTCCGCCGATCCTTCCGCCTTGGCGACGGCCTCACCGGCCTCACCCGCTGCCTCGGCGTCAGCCTCGTCTGCCGGGGCCGCCGGCGCCCGGGCCGCCGCGGATTGCGCAGCCGAATCCTCCAATGACTTGACCTTTTCGTCCAGCCGTTTGATGACGGTCTCGAGGGTCGACGCGTTGCTGGAGAGGGTCGCCTCCATCGTGTCGAAGCGGGTCACCATGATCATGTTGGTGTAGTAGAGCCCCGTGAACACGGATCCGACGATGACGATCAACGCGATCAGCTGATACGGATCCATTTTTTTCTTTCCTTCTGACATAACGTTTTCCTCCTTGTTTTCCCCCTGTTTTTTTCGAAGCGATTTACCCGCTGACGGGTGATGTCGGGCTTATATCGGGCTTATATTAGATAGTCTTGAAACGCTGGTTATTATGCGCGATACGGGGGGGTGTGCAAAAAAAAAATGGAATTACGGAGAGGAATCATGGGAATCGCTCAGGGGAACCTCCCCTGGAGGCCGATGCCGCCGGTGAACTCGAGGCGGAACTCGGAGATGAAGGAGATATTGGGGGAGACCTGGGCGAACGCGGCGAACCAGGGATAGATATCGAAGTGCGCCGCGATGGGGACATGGATGACGAAGTCCGGACGGAGGTCGATGTCGCCGCGGTTGGAGAAGTCGAAGAGCGGGGCGACGCCGAAGGCCAGCTTGAAGAGTCCCTCCTTCGGGGTGTAAATCTTGATACCGGCGCCCACCTGCCGGACCTTGGGTTGGTTCCTCAACCCGTTCCCGGAGGGCTGCTCCAGCCCCAGTCTGAAGATAGCGAAGAGCTCGAATCCGGGCTTCAGGCCGTAGCCCGCCAGCATGTCCAGATGCCAGCCGGAGCGTCCGGAGCAGAGGGGCTCGCCCTGCTCCGGCTCCTCCTTGTCATCGGCGCACCGCTTATCCGGATCGTCCTTGTCATACGGGGCGACCATGAAGTATCCCGTGCCGCCGAGGATGCTCATGAACCCCTGGCGTTTGTGATCCCGCTTGCGGCCGCCCCACTTCTCCTCGCCCTCCGGTGTCGCTTCATCCTTCTTTGCGGCGTCCTCCCCGTCGGCGGGCTCGTCGGCGTCGTCGGGAAACGCCTCCTCGCCCTCGACTTCGGGGGATTCCCCTTCGGCATCTGCCGTCGGCGATGTCTCATCCTCCGGTGCTGTTTCGTCCGCCGACGCTCCGACACTTCCCGTGAGGAGCCACAGCCCGGCGGCGATTTCGAGCAGGGTCGTCCGAACCGTTTTCACCTTCATCGCAGCCTCCCTTGCCAAAATCTCTATGTTGAAATAAACACTGTTCCCTAGTGCCGAATCATATAGGATCATACCCCATGCAGGCAAACCGACGAGCTTTTCTCAGGAACACCGGCTTGGCCGCCTTGGGGCTGGCCCTCCCCGGGAGGCTCATGGCGGTTGGGGCGGCTTCTCAGGTTCAGATCCTCCAGCTCGTCTACCCCGGGGGAAACTGGCGTCCCCGGGCGACGGCGCTCAGGCGGCTGCTTTGGGAGGTTCACAAACGAACGGCGGTGAACGCAGCGCTGGAGCCGCTGGATATCAAGCCCACCACCTGGGCGTTCGCCAAGAGCCCCCTCGCCTACATGAGCGGCGATCGGCCCTTCTCCGACTGGAGCAAGCAGTCCGTTCAGGCCCTCTCCCGATTTCTCCAGCTCGGGGGAATGCTCATCGTCGATCCCGCCCACACCCCCGACGGAAACCCCGCGGGGTTCGAGGCCTCCGTAAAGAAGCTCCTGCTCGCCGCGCTGCCCGACGTCACCCCCAAGCCGCTCCCGAAGCGGCATGTGCTCTATCGCTCTTTCTACCAGATCGAACGTCCCGTCGGGCGGATCACGGGACCGGACTTCCTGACGGGCTACAGCGTGGACGATCGGTGCCAGGTGGTGCTCACCCATCACGATCTCGGGGGCGCCTTCGCCAGAGACAACCTGGGCAACTGGGAGTACATCGTGGAGCCGGGGGGCGAGCGTCAGCGGGAGAAGGCGTTCCGGCTGGGGGTGAACCTGGTGCTCTACGCGCTCTGTCTGGACTACAAGAACGAGGAACCCCACCGGCGGTTCGGCCGGGAAATCAAAGAGGGCTGAGACGATGGAAGACGCGGCCGCACAGGCGCCGAATACGCAGAGCGAGTGGCAGATTACGGCCCTGTCCAACCTCGACCTGGTGGTGCTGATCGCGTTGGCGTTGGCCGCGGTGGGGCTCGCCCTGTGGACCTGGCGCTCCTTGGATCCGGCCTTCTCGCGGGGACGTAAGGTGACCCTCCTGATGCTCCGGATCGCCGCCATTGTCGTCTGCTTCGGCATCCTCCTCCAGCCCACGTTGCACAAGCGAGAGCTCCGGGCCGAGCCCGCGCACCTGGCGATCCTCGTGGACACCTCCCCGTCGATGGCGCAGGGCGGGGACAACACGCGGCTCCTCCGCGCCAAGCGGATGCTCAAGACCGCGGGGCCGGCGATCGCGCGGCTCGAGAAGCGCTATCGGATCGACTGGTACGGCTTCTCCGACGGCCTGGTCCCGGTGGCGTCGCCGGAGGCCCTCGGGGCGGGGGAGGGCAAGCACCGGAAGACCGATATCCGGGGGGCGCTCCAGGCGCTGATGGCAGGCGCCAAGAAGGTCCCCATCGACGGCGTGGTGCTCATCAGTGACGGGGCGGACACGGAGCTGGTCCCCCAGGCGGACGGCGAGTCGGACCTGACCTGGGCGGAGGCCTTCGGCGTCCCGATCAATACCATCGCAGTCGGGGACGCGCCTGACCGCGTCGAGCTCGCCATCACCCATGTGGAGGCGGCCCCCTTCGCGTTCACCCGGAGCGACACCCCCATCACGGTCCGCCTGAGAAGCGTCGGCCTGGAGGACCGCCGGGTGGAGGCCTTCCTCAAGCAGGACGGGACCGTGGTGCAGCGCCGGGAGGTGCAGCTGGTGGGGGGACGGGGGCAGCTCACCTTCACGGCCCTGCCCACGGCCCTCGGGCAGCAGGTGATGGAGGTCTCCGTCCCGGTGCCCGAGGGCGACGAGGTGCCCGAGAACAACCTGCAGCACCTCACCTTCGAGGTCATTCGGGACAAGTTCCGCATCCTCCACCTCGCCGGCCGGCCCTCGTGGGACCAGCGGTTCCTCCGGGACGCGCTCAAGTCATGGCCCCGGGTGGACCTCGTCTCCTTCTACGTGCTACGCACCGGCTACCAGTCGGCCACCGAGGGATCCGCCGGAATGGCGCTCATCCCGTTTCCCACCGATGACCTCTTCAAGGATCACCTCGGGGAGTTCGACATCCTGATCTTCCATGAGTTCGAGCCCGCCGAGGTAGGGGTCGAGGCGTACGCGGGGAAGATCGCGGAGTTCGTCAGGGACGGCGGCGCCCTGGTCCTCATCGGCGGCGAGAAGGGACTCAAAGGTGGAACCATGGGGGGGCCCGCCCTGGAGGCGATCTTTCCCGTGGAGCTCCTGTCCGCGGGGACTCCGGCCTCCCGGATGAGCGACTCGGGACAGTTCCGGGCCAAGCTCACCGAGGACGGCGCGAACCACCCCATCACCCGGCTCTATCCCGATGACGAGAGGAACCGCCAGGTCTGGCGTTCCCTCACGCGGCTGGACGGCCAGGGGCGCATCGCGGGGCTCGCGGAGGGGGCCCACTCCCTGTTGGAGAACCCCTTCCTCCTGGCGGACGACGGGCCGACACCGGTGGTCGCCGTCAAGGAGGTGGAGAAGGGGCGCACCCTCGCCATCACCACCGACTCCCTGTGGCGTTGGCGTTTCTCCGGACCGGTGACCGGCGGGCCGGCGGACCTGTACACCGACTTCTGGCGCAAGACCATCGCCTGGCTCACCCGCGCCCCGGACCTGAAGCGCCTCCGGGTCAAGGTCAGCCCCGCGCCGCTCACCATCGGCGACGCCGCTGATATCGATGTGGAGCTCCTCGATGAGTCCTACCGCCCCCTCGGCGGACAGCCCATCACCTCCCGTATCTCCTGGATCGGTGAGGACGGCGCGGAGGGCGGCGTCTCCTTTGATGCCAAGGTTGATCGGGACGGCCGCTACCGCCATGAGTGGCGGCCGACGGTGGAGGGGGCGCACTCGATCACCGTCACCGCCGATAACGGGCTGACCAATACCCAGCGGTTCCTGGTGGTGACCGATGACCGGGAGCGCCATCACCTCGACCTCCAGGAGTCCCTCCTCAGGGAGCTCGCCGAGACCACCGATGGCGATTTCAAACGAAACCTTTTCGATGATAAAGGTCTCGCCATGAGCAGCGCCAAGGGCCGCGAGGTGGTCTCCCAGCTCGCCCTCACGCTGTGGGATCACCCCGCATTCATCGGCCTCTTCCTGCTGTTCGTCTTCGCCGAATGGCTCATGAGGCGCCGCATGGGCATGGATTGAGAGGGCGTGATTCAACCGAATACTGTCGGGTAGGCGTCCCCCCTTTTTCAAAGGGTGAATTGGGATTCTTCAACCGACTCTGAACAATCGACAAGGCAACCCACAGCTACATTTGGCGACTTTTTACTTTTGAAACGAAGCCTTTGGATTGGCCCTGCCCTCGAGAATTATCCCGTTCGACTCCACAGCTTCGAGTTCAATATCAATCACCCCCAATCCGGAGCTCGCCAAAGAATACAAAGAATCTTGGAGAGAGTTCCTCGGTCGATACATCACGGCATCCGCTGATTATCGCAACGGGAACTTCGAGAGAGCGTTTCCAGATGGGAGCTGCCGCCCGCCGCTGATGTCGATATACACCGCCTCCGAACCGTAGCTGCGCCAGTAAACATCAACCATCAACCCGCCCACCGTTATTCCGGACGCTCCGAGTCCCAATGTACCCGTCTGCCTCATTTACGACTCATTTCATCAGATAGACCGCAAACGACATTACTGACTCGAATCTGTCCTGGAAATCATGCTGGACAGTCTCTTTCTTCAGTGTATTTGATGGAAAACCGTTTGGCGTGATTGGAATTTTGCAAATGGTCCAGTTTGGCATTGTAGAGACTTTCAGGCTCTCTGAGACCCTTACCCCCCGAAGTCGGCCCTCAGGACTACGTGTACATCGACGCCAACGCCCTCGACTGGCCGGCCACAACCTCAGTCAAAGAACCATATGGGGCATCTGTCGGCGATCCAGCTCAACGCCGCGGGCTCGCTATCGATATTGATCAGACTCTTGATGATGATTTGCGGGAGCGTGTCGTTGTTCACGTCCTTGCCGAGGACCCCTCCCATCTGGTAGCCGATGCGCAGGGTGTTTAGGTGTCCATTGCCGTTCCACAACAGCGAGCGGTTGCGCAGCACGAACCGCTCGAGGATCTTCAGGATTTTGATCGTTACAATGTCTCTGATTTTCTCTATGTTCGTGCGGTTTCCGTGGAGCATCTCGTTAAGGATCTCAATCTTGCGGGGATCAGATGACATTATGGTGTTCCCGCTCTGACTCAGTTGTTCCTCGCAGATCCCCGTCACCAGCGCCCTGAAAAATCTCAGACCATAGTCGAGCTTAGCTATCCTCGCCATTCCACCGGCGAACTCGGTCATGCTACAGGATAGCGCGCTGGCGATCTTGGGCTCGAGATAGGCGGTGTCGAATCCTTCTTGTATATCCGGATAGTGCTCAGTCGAGCTGATGAGCAGCCGTTTGATGCGCTGAATCGCCTGATCCGTCTTGGCGGCATATGTGATCAGGCCGGCCTTCAAGCGCTCGCGTTCGCCCTCGGCCGTTTTCAGGCTCTGCACGAGCACTCTCCAGTCATCGAGAATCCTGTCGATCGTCTCCTTCTTCAACTGATTTGGACCGTCGCTCCCGGGAGTGACGCTCCCCGCGATGTCGATAAGATTGCACAAGCAGACAAAGACGAAGTTCTTGAGGACGCCCTTTATCGTGCTCAGATTGCTTGAGTAGTACGGGACGTCGGCAAAAATCGGCAGCGATGCTTCACCCGTCTGTACGACACCGAACTTGTCGTGATGGAATACGACTGAACAGAGGGAGGCAAAGTATTCGCGTCCGATGATGCTCTCCAGGCGCCCTGCGTCCGTGCCGGAAAAATCGCGGATTAGGTAGAGGCCGATCTGCGGGTGGTTGTCGATTTCGATATACTTACCGATGTCGTGAAAAAGAGCGGCCAGCTTGAAGAACTCTCGGTCGTTCTCGGCCAAATAGGAATCGCAGGTGATTTCTTGTACGGCATCTATCAAGGCCAGTTTCGTGTCCTGCCCTCCGGATACAATTTCGCTTCTATCCCCGCTCAGGAGCTGATCGGCGAATTTCATGACATAGGCCAGATGGCGATGCAGGACGGCGTTTTGAGAGTCTGTGTAGATGGCGGTCAGGTACCGCTTGAAGGGCATGTCTTTGATCCGGACCGTGGGCATCTGACCGGAAGGGGCGGAACACTCGTAAAAATCACTGGCATTAATAACAACGGCATTTCTTGGCATGCAACTCTCCTTGATTGTGTTTGTCGCGGCGAAGCTTATCACAGCGAAGTTGTGTGGTGTAGCTCTTGTTTGCGCGTCGGAGAGTCGCTTCGACCACCTCATCGGGGCAAACGGGGTCATCGATAGAGCGGCCGTATCGGTCAAGGGGACGTAGTAGAGGGGGAGAGACAGGACGGACATGAAATGTGATTCTTGTAGAGACTTTCAGGCTCTCTGAGACCCTTCCCCCCCCTGGAGATGCTCGTCTTTCGAGAGCATCGCGGCAGCCGAATACAATGGGCTCCATGCAAGCGGAGCCCTCGCAGCCTGCGCAACGACCCGTGTTTCTCGTATCAGCCGAAATGTGGGAGAAAGGAAGCGTCCCCTCCCGCCCAAGCTCGAGGTCCACCTCGAGCGAAACAGCCCCTGGGGGTCTTCTTCGCCGAATGGCTCATGAGGCGCCGCATGAGCATGGATTGAGAGGGCGTGATTCCCCCGAAGCTTCAACCGCCCCCAAGTGGACGGCCCACCTGAATTCGGCTACATCAATTGGATGGACGCGGTCAGCGAAAGCATCGGGGCGGTGCTGGGGTGGTACAACGAGTATGTCGGCACCTACGCGCTGATGATCCTGCTGGTGCCGGTGGGCATCATGTTCACGGTGATGCTGAGGGGGGTGCAGCTCACCCGGCTCCGGCACGCGGTGGATATCGTCCGGGGCAGGTACGACAATCCGGACGATACGGGGGACATCAACCACTTCCAGGCCCTCTCGGCGGCCCTTTCGGCCACGGTGGGGACGGGCAACATCGCCGGGGTGGCGCTGGCCATCTACTTCGGCGGACCCGGCGCGGTGTTCTGGCTCTGGGTCACCGGGTTCTTCGGGATGGCCACGAAGTTCGCCGAGTGTACCCTGGCCCAACGGTATCGCGAGGTTCACGAGGACGGCTCGGTGTCGGGCGGTCCCATGTACTACATCGAGCGGGGGTGCAAGAAGACCCTCGGTCGCGCCGCCAAGCCCCTGGCGGTCATCTGCGCGGGCTCGGGGATCCTCTGCTCCATCGGCACCGGGAACATGGCCCAGAGCAACTCCATGGCCGACGCCCTGCACCAGTTCACCCTCCCCGTCGCCGGCGGATTCCATATCCCCCACTGGGCCGCCGGGCTGGTCCTCGCCTTCCTTGTGTGGCTGGTGGTGGTGGGCGGCATCAAGCGCATCGGCACGGTGGCGGAGAAGATGGTGCCCCTGATGTCCGCGATTTACGTGACCGGCGCGGTGGTGGTCATCGCCCTCAACCTCGATGAGGTGCCCCACATGTTCGCCCTCATCTTCGAGGGTGCCTTCACCGGCACCGGCGCCACCGGCGGGTTCATGGGGGCGTCCTTCCTCCTCGCCATGCGCTACGGCATCGCCCGGGGGATCTTCAGCAACGAGGCCGGGCAGGGCTCGGCCCCCATCGCCCACGCTGCGGCCAAGACCGAGTACCCGGTGCGGGAGGGGCTGGTGGCCCTCATGGAGCCCCTCATCGATACCCTCATCATTTGTACCCTCACCGCACTCGTCATCCTCTCCACCGGGGAGTGGACCTCGGGGGAGAAGGGCGCCGCCATGACCTACCGGGCGTTCCAATCCGGCCTCGATGTCCGAATCGGCGCCGTTGAGCTCGGCGGGGCGGTGGTCTCCGTCGGCCTCCTGCTCTTCGCCTTCACCACGGCCATCTCCTGGTCCTACTACGGCGAGCGCTGCATGGTCTACTTGTGGGGCCGCAGGTATATCCCCCACTACCGCTACGTCTACTGCTTCTTTGTCTTCGTCGGCGCCGTCTGGGCCAAGGATCTGGTGTGGCAGTTCGTGGACACCGCCATCACTCTGATGGCCGTCCCGAACCTCCTGGCCCTCATCCTCCTCGCCCCGGTGGTCAAGAAGATGACCGAGGAGTACTTTTCCATTGATCACCGGCCCACGCGGTAGCGCTCTTTTTTATAAAGCGTTTGTGCGCCGGTTGCGGGCGCGAGATTTTGCATCACACTGATGTCGTTTCATTGCGAAGGGGGGCATCGGAACAGCCCCGAGACAACGGATACGCTGATTTATGCCACCGGCAAGGGCCGCGTGGAGAGAGGAGACGACCATGGCCAAGCCAACCGAAGAATCGGTACGAGAAGCGTTCAAGCCCCACCTGCGGGAGGGGGAGGAGCTGACCCATTTCGCCCTGGGGGTGAAGCAGCCCCACATTCTGCTCATCATGCTGCTGGTGGCGCTCGCCATCCTGCCGGGGCTCATCGCGGTGATCCTGCTCACCAAGAACTACTGTATCGGGTTGACCAACCAGCGGCTGATCGTGCTGCAAATCGCGAGCCTCGGCAACCTGACGGTCAAGGGGATCACCGAGTACTCGCTGGATGAGGTCAAGAAGATGGACATCAAGACCTCCACCGGGGGGCTCTTCACCCACTTCGATATCAAGGACCCGGGCAAGCCATTCAAGGCCAAATTCCACCGGGCCCTGGCGGGCTTCAACCGGCCGAACGCCATCGCCATCGCGGAGGCCATCACCGCGAAGGCGGCGTAGGTATGAGCGCGAGCGCCTGCCCCTTCTGCGGCACCTCGGGCGCCGCCGCCCGGTGTCCCGGCTGCGGCCGCGATCCGACCCTGCCGCGGAGGGTCTGCCCCCGTTGCCACGAGATGACTCCTCAGAACGAGCGGACGTGCAGCCACTGCGGCGCCGGCCTGGGGAGCGATCTCTCCTGGAAGATCCCCCTCATCATCGGGATCTTCGTCGCGGCCTTCATCCTCTCCGTTATCCTTCATCTGGCCATGTAGCCGGGCCATCCACGGCCTCATCCGACTCGGATAGCGCTTTCTCCTTCCCGATTGCCTCACTCTGGCCTATAATGCGCGCGGTCTTCCACATCAAACCCCGGAGGGAGAAATGATACACAAGAACAGAATAGGTCACCTTATCGCCGTCGTCCTCTGCCTGCTGGCGCTGCCGCTCGCCTCCTGCGACGGTGACGACAGCGACGCCGGGAACGACACCGGCGAGCCGCCCCCGCCCGACATGAACGGCGCGTGGGCCGGGCTCTGGAGCTCGGGGTCCCTCGGCAACAACATGGTCTTGAATGTCACCGACGCGAACGGCGAGCTCGCGGGAGATATCTCGTTCGATCTCTTCCCGTGCATGAGCGTCGCCACCATCAAGGGGACCCGGACCGACACCTCTTTCCAGTTCCAGGCCATCACCGGGCCCACCGTCGCAACCTTCGTCGGCAGCTTCACCACCACCGCCACCGGCAAGGAGCTGACCGCTGACTTTACGTTCAACGAAGGCCCCTGTACCAACGAAAACGGTAAGATCAGTCTCACCGCGACCTCCCAGAAGCCGGCGGCGGATACGGCCCAGTAGCTCTCGGGGGTGATCCCGAGCCGATTCCCCCGTCGCCGCGGCGATCACCTGCGCTTTTTGACTAGCCCCATCTTCTCGATGCGGCGGTAGAAGGTCCGGCGGGCCATGCCGAGCTCCTCGGCGGCCTTGGTTCGGTTCCACTTGTTCCGGTCGAGGGCGGCCAGGATGCGGGCCTCCTCGTCGGCGTCTTTCTCCGGCGGCGAAGGCGCGGTCTCTCTCGTCGATCTCAACGATTCGAGCGGGGAGAAGATCTCCTCCTTCTGGATGGCGCCCACCCCCTCCCCCATGGCCAGGGTCCGTCGGAGCAACTGCTCCAACTCCCGCACATTCCCAGGCCAGTGGTGGGCGAGGAGCGCCGTGACGGCCCGCTTCGACAGGGGCCGGGTGGGCTGGTTGAACTGGGCCGCCTCCCGATCCAGGATGCGCCGTGCCAGGCTCGGGATGTCCGCCTTTCGGTCTCTGAGGGGCGGGAGCTCGACGGTGACCACCTGGAGTCGGTAGAGCAGATCCTGGCGGAGCGCCCCCTCCTCGACCAGCTGCTCCAGTGGCTGGCGGCTCGACGCCACGATCCGTACGTTAATCGATAACGTCGTGGATGAGCCGAGGGGGGTGAAGGACCCCTCCTGGAGCACCCGGAGGAGGTCCACCTGCATCCGGGGGGACATGTCGCCGATCTCGTCCAGGTAGAGGGTGCCCCCGTTCGCCGCCTGCAGGATGCCCGCCCGCTCCCGATCCGCGCCGGAGAACGCTCCCCGGGTGTGTCCGAAGAGGGTGGACTCCACCAGGGTCTCCGGGACGCTCCCGCAGTTGACGACCACGAAGGGGGCCTCCTTGAGGCGGCTCTGCTCGTGCATCACCCGGGCGAGGAGGTCCTTGCCCGTCCCGCTCTCCCCGATGAACACCACCGGCACGTCCAGATCCTTGATCCGCTCCACCAGCTCGAATACCTTGGTCATGGCGCGAGAGAGGCCCACCACGCCGTTGTAATCTCCCTCCCCCTCGAGCTGTTGCCGCATGCGCTCGACCCGCTCACGGGTGATCTGGAGATCGTGATCCCGGAGCTGCAGATCCTCCAGCTTCCGGTCGTAGGCGTCCTGGAGGGCCTGGCGCGCCTCCTCCAGCTCTGCGGCCCGCTCCCGCGCCTCCCGGATGAGCCGGGTTTGGGAGATGGCGATGGCCACCTGATCCGCGAACGCCGCCAGCACCCTGAGATCGCTTCCGCCGAACCGGCCCCGCCGGAGCCGGTTCTCGAGGTAGAGCACCCCAAGGGATCGCCCTCGGTAGATCACGGGCATGCACGCCACGGACTTGAGCCGGAGCTCGTGGATGGACAGGAATTCATTAAACCGCTGATCGCTCATAGCGTCCACCGTAATCACCGGCTCCCCGTCCAGGTAGACGGACTCGGCGATGGAGCGGCTGAACTTGTCGTGGGGATCCTCGCTCTCCTCCTTCTTCAGATCCCGCGCGGCCTTGATCTCCAGATCGGCTCCCCCCTCCGCCGAGGGCATCAGGACGAGCCCCCGCTCCGCGCCGGTGAGCTCCACTGCGGCGTCCAGGATGAATTCCAGGAGGTGATCCAAATCGTGCTCGGTGAGGAGCCGCTTGTTGAACTCCAACACCCGGTAAAGGGCTCGGGCCTCCGCGTCCGGCGCCACGTCGGTGTCCGAGATCAGCTGGGACGACGAGAACCCGGAGGAGGGGGTCAGCTCCGCCAGGGCGGTCCGCACCCTGGCGCGTTGCACGTCCTGCCAGAAGGCGATCCGGCGCTCCGCCGAGAGCCCGGCGGAGAGCTTGTCGAGGATCTCTTCTGCCTGCCGCAGCCGCCGGCGGGCCAGGAAGCCGGTATCTCCCGTCGTGAAGCCCCGCGCCGCGGCGGCGTGGGCCTGCCAGGCGAAGTCGAGGGGCCCCGCTTCGCTGGTCTTCGTCACCAGGTCGTCGAGCAAGGCGGTCCCCTGCTCGAGCCGTCCCTCCAGGACGAGGAGGGTTCCCCGCTGGAGCTGCAGCGACTCCGCGAACAGGCGCCCCTCCTCCTCCCGCTTCCTCTGGGAGGCCCGCTGGATGAGCACCCCGGCGTCTTTCAGATCCGCGGGCTCCCCCCGGAAGAGCAGACAGTTCGCCATAGCGAGCTCGATCTCCGGGATGATGGCGTGACGGTTCAGCCGGCTGAACCCCTGCCGGACGGCCTCGTATCCCACCATGGCCTCGCGGACCTCTCCCTTGGCGGCGGCCAGGACCGCCAGGTGCCATCGCGCCCACAGGGAGAGCTCTTCGTGGCCCAGGCGAGTGGCCTCCTGATCGCTGCGGCTGAGCACGAGCTGCGCCCGCTCGAAGCATCCCAGCTTGATGAGGGCGAAGCCGTAGTTGTTGTAGACGCTGAGGCGGAGCACGGGGCTGGACACGGTCCGGGCCAACCGGACCGCCTGCTCGTAGTGGGCCAGCGCCGACCCCCAGCTCTCGAGCCACAGCTTCAGATCGCCGAGCACCAGCTGATCGCGCATGAGTCTCGGCAGATCGCCGAACTCCCGGTGGAGCATCATCGAGCGTTCGAGCTCCGCCGCGGCCCTGCGGTGGTCTCCGGAGCGCTGGTACACCCACGCCAGGATCCCGATGGCGAGCGCCATGGAGCGCCGGTCGCCGGCGAGCCGGGCGTCCGCCTCGGCTGCCTCGGCGTGTTTCAAGGCGTCCTCGAATCGCCCTTGGCTCACCACCGCCTTGGCGATCAGCCCCAACAGGTCTGCCCGCACCCGGTGCCCCCGCGGCACGTCCGTCAGACCGGACTCCGCCGAGGCGATGCAGGCCGCCGTGTCGCCCCGCTTGAACTCCACGTTCGCCAGCTCGAACCGTACCTCGGCGGTGGCGAGGGCGGTGGTCTGGATCTCGAGGGCCTTCGAGAGGCAGCGGGACGCGTCGTCGAGCGCCTCCCGCGCCGCGTGCAGGCGCCCGAGTAGCAACAGCGCGGTCGGCTTGAGGGTCTTGTCCCGCTTCTTGGTGAGGGGGGAGAGGTAGGCCTCCGCCACTTCGAGCTCTCCCTGGGCCAGGCACACCTCCCCCAGATCGAGGCTCACCACATCCGCCTCCGGCCGTCCGGACAGCGCGCCGCGCATCGACTCCAGGAGATGACGGGCCGCGTCCAGGGCGCCGAGGCGCTTCAGCGAACGGGCTACCGGAATTCCCCGGTCGATGACCCGATCCAGGGCGCCGCAACCGGCGGCGTGGATGAGCATCCTCGCCTCGTCCGGCTCCACCGACATCGCCCCCCGGTGCAGCTCGCGGACCGTGTCCGGGGTCGCCGCCGCCAGCACCTCCTTGCCGAGGGGCCCGGTGCTCAGGTGCCACTCGGAGGCCGATCGCCGGATCCAGCCGGCGGCCTCCAGGGCAAAGAGAGCCCCCTCCAGCACGGCCTCCTCCTGCCCGGTGATCTCGGCGAGGTCCGAGAGCTCCGCCGGCCGGCCGAGGACCGCCACGGCCTCGATGGCCGTACGCTCCACCGCCGGAAGGGAGGTGAGCCGATCCCGCCAGTACATCTCGAGCTGCCGCGGGGGGCCCAGTCGCTCCAGCTCCTCCGCCCCTTTGCCGCGGGCGGCGAGATCCTTAAGGAGCGTCGTAACGAACAGGGGATTCCCTCCGGTGTGGGCGAGCACCCGCTCCACGATCTCCTTTTCCGAGGTCCCCAGGAAAGTCTTGACGAGGGGCGCGATCTGCTCCCTGGAGAGGACCGGGAGCGCGATGCTGTCCCCCTGCCCCAGGGCGTTTCGCCAGTCGAAGGAGGTTTCGGCGGTGACCAGGATCGCCACCGCGTCATTGGACTCCACCGCGGTGATGAGCCCCCGGAGCACGGTCAGGGTCTCCGGAGAGGCCTGCTCCACGTCGTCCACCGTCAGCACGAGCTTGGCGTCCTCGGCGATCTTGAGGAGGAGCTCCCCGGTCGCTTTGGTCAGACTGTCCAGGTGCGCCCCCTTGCTCCCGGGGTGCGTCATCAACTTCTGCAGTGTCTCTCCCTGGGCGGCGGTCTCCGGATCCCCCTCCAGGAAGAACAGCGCCTGGCCGATAACATCGGCGAAGGGGCGGAGCATTCCGCCGCCGCCGCAGCGGACCTCAAGCACGGGGATACCGCTGAGCTGCGCCCACCACTTGACCCCCCGGAGGACCGCGCTCTTGCCCGTCCCGAGCTGCCCCTCCACCACCAGGAGGGGGGACTCGTCGGAGGGGGCGAGCCGCCGTCCAATAGCCTCGCGGATTCGTTTCAGCTCCCGATCCCGTCCCACAGATTCGCTGAGCATCGGATAGTCGGGGAGGGGATCCGGCGAGATCGCCTCCGGCGCCACCGCCGTGAGCGCGGCCTCCAACTCGAAGATGTCCGGAAAGCGATCGTTCGCGCGCTTCGAGAGGAGCCGGGTGATGATGTGCTGCACCGCGGTGAGCCGCTCCCGGTCCGCCGATGGAACGACCCCCAGACGCCGCGGAGCGGGGGGCGAGGGGGGATTGGACAGGTGCCCGTGTATGATTTCCGTAACAGTCCCTTCAAACGGGGGGGCGCCGCTCAGGATCTCGAACATGGTCGCGCCGAGGGAGTAGAGGTCCGCCCGGGCGTCCGCCTGCTTTCCCTGGATCACCTCGGGCGACATGTAGGGGACGGTGCCCCGCCTCCTAGCGTCGTCATCGCTCCCGCGGACGAAGGAAAAGTCGATGAGCCGGGCCAGCCCGTCGGTGGAGCAGATGATATTCCCCGGTTTCAGGTCGCCGTGCACCAGCCCCCGCGCGTGTAGGGGCTTGAGGGCGCGACAGACATCGGCGAACAACGCCACGATGGACTCGAGGGACATGCCGGTGGAAGCGCTTCTCAGATCGTCTCCGGCGACATAGTCGCGGGTGAAGAAGACCCGGCCGTCCTCGGAGGCGCCGAAATCGTGGACATCCGATAATCGGGGGTGCTTCAGGCCGGCCAACGCCTCGAACTCGTGTCGGAACGCCTTCCGCCACTCCGCGTTGGCTTGGGGTCTCAGAATCTTTAGGACCAGCAGACGGCCCGCGAGGAAGGCGTCTTCGACAAAGTGCACCACCCCCTGTCCCCCCTCTCCGAGCCGACGAACGTGTCGATATCGGCGCCTCAGCGAAGGGGAGAGCTCTCCTTGGTTTTGGTCTTCGGGCTGTAGTTTCGGTCGTGATGTATTCTGTGCCATGGCACAAATGATTAGGCAAAGTGTGCCATTTGGCAAGAAGTTGATGTGTATTCGCTGAAAAAAAGGAGAACCTGCAGAACATCGGAGGCGGGGCTTACCCCCTGGCATCGCCCTCTCATTGCTGATATGGTGTCCGGCATTATTGAACAGTATTCAAAAGAGCTTAGGAAAGGATATTTGAATGGTACTGCCTCGGATATTGATTGTCGACGATGAGAAGAACATCCGGCGAACCCTGAGCCTGGTGCTTACCGGAGAGGATTACGAGGTGACCACCTTCGGTACCGCCGAGGAGGGGCTCAAGTATCTCGAATCGGACGGGGCCGATCTGGCCATCCTGGACGTGAAGCTGCCCGGCATGAGCGGTATCGACATGCTGAAGAAGGTGCGCGGCGGGTCATCGGACATCCGGGATATCCCCATCATTATGATCTCGGGGCACGCCTCCCTCTCGGAGGCGGTGGACGCGGTGAAGCTCGGCGCCACGGACTTCTTCGAGAAGCCCCTCGATCGGAACGGCATCCTCATCCGGGTGCAGAACTCGCTCAAGCAGTTCCGGCTGGCCCGGGAGGTCACCGAGCTGCGGGCCGCGGCGGAGCAGGGGTACGAGATCATCGGCGAGTCCCCGGCCATCAAGAAGCTCTTCACCGAAATCAGGAAGGTCGCCCCCACCAAGAGCCGGGTGCTCATCACCGGGGAATCCGGCACCGGCAAGGAGCTCATCGCCCGGGCCATCCACAATATGTCCCCGAGGGTCTCGGGGCCGTTTATCAAGGTCAACTGCGCAGCGATCCCGGCGGAGCTCATCGAGAGCGAGCTCTTCGGATACGAGAGGGGGGCGTTCACCGGCGCCAGCGGCCGCAAGGCCGGGCAGTTCGAGCTGGCGGACGGCGGCACCCTGTTCCTCGACGAGATCGGTGACATGTCCCTCAACGCCCAGGCCAAGGTGCTCCGGGTGCTGCAGTTCGGAGAGATGACCCGCGTCGGTGGGGAGAAGACGGTCACCGTGGATGTCCGGGTGCTGGCCGCCACCAACCGCAACCTCGAGGAAGCGGTGAAGAACGGGATGTTCCGGGAGGACCTCTTCTTCCGCCTGAACGTGGTGCCCGTCCGGGCGGCCCCCCTGCGGGACCGGCTGAGCGACGTGCCCCTTCTGCTCGGCGAGTTCGTCCGCGCCTTCTGCAGGGAGAACGGCTACCGGGAGAAGCCCATCGACGAGGAGGTGCTGAAGGCGCTCTCCGCCTACGCCTGGCCCGGCAATGTCCGGGAGCTCAAGAACCTGGCCGAGCGGCTGCTCATCATGAGCGGAGAGCGCATTACCCTCGGGGACTTGCCGGACCAGATCGCGGCCACCAAGGCCTCTCCGGCGGTCATCTCCCCCCTCGGCGTCGGCGCTCAACGGCTCCCCCTGCGGGAGTTCCGGGAGCTGGTGGAGCGGCAGTACATCTCCGAGACGCTGAACGAAAACGATTGGAACATCTCCCGCACCGCCCAGATCCTCGGCATCGAGCGGACCAACCTCCACAAGAAGCTCAAGGTCCTGGGGCTCAGTCGGGACGACGCGGAGTAGCACGGTCCATCACCGGTTCGGCTGGATCACGACTGATTGACCTCCTCGTTCAACACTCGAAAGTTTCGTTGTAATAGTGAAAAGAACATTCCAGCGGGGCGGGGAACTTTACCCGGCCGGGAGTGTCGGTAGCTTGCAGAACGCGTGGCTCTCCGGAGAGCAAATCAACCATAGATTAGGGACGCGCCCTCAACGGGAGTGGAGACGTCCGCGAGGAGTATCGTCATGAAGAGAAAACATGGAAGTAAAGCGCCGAATGAACGGGCCGTTGAGATAAAGGTATTCTGGAACGACAATCTCGACGCCAGCATTCAACTGGAGAGTGGAGACAAGACCCGGTTCGTCATTGGGGAGGCGCCGGACTGCGACTACCCGGTCTCTCCCGATCGCCTCGGTCAGAGCGCCTTCACCCTGGTCTCCTCCGACCCACGGGGCCGGGTGGTGGCGCGCATCCCGGAGCAGGCCGCCGCCAGATCCGTCGATCCCTCGGGGCGGCGGGAGCGGCTGGAGCGGGGGAGCGTCCCCCTCGACCTGGTGGGCACGGTGGACGTCACCCTCGGCGTCCTCCGGTTCGAGATCGGTCTGGTGAAGGTGGAGGAGAGCTTCGCCCGGATCATGCGTCCCGAGAAGCGATGGACCGCGTTCGCCCTGGGATCCCTGGCGTTGCACGCGGCGTTCTTCTGCGTGGTGTGGCTGATGCCGCCGGAGATCGAAGACCCCATGCGCCGCATCGACTCGAACCGGATCGCCCGGTTCATGTTCACGCCGCCGGGGGTCACAGAAAACAATGTGCCGTCGATGGATCTCCGGATGTCCCGGTCGGTGTCCACGGCGCAGATGGCCCGGAGCAGCGGAATCCTCTCCTTCCTCCCCGCCGAGAGCCCGCCCGCTACGACAAACGATCCGGAGACGGCGTTGGGCGCCCTCGATGGGTCCCGGACGGACGGGAATCTCGGCTATGGCGGCCTCTCCATCCGCGGCACCGGACGGGGCGGCGGGGGAACCGGCGGCGGGAGCATCGGTCTCGGCCAGCTGAACACCATCGGTCACGGGGGGGGCGGCGGCTCCGGCGCGGGGTACGGCCGGGGCGCCAACCACTACGGCATCCGGGGTCCCGGTCAGGCCCCCTTCGCCTTTCTGAACAACCCGGCGAAGGTCGCTCAGCCGGGCTTCAACACGGAGAGATACGCCCCCCTGGAGGACAACCCCTTCCTGCGGGTCTCCTCGAGCCCCCTCAGCACTTTCTCGATTGATGTGGACACGGCCTCCTACGCCAACATCCGGCGGTTCCTCCGGGAGAGCACGCCCCCCCCAAAGGACGCGGTTCGCATCGAGGAGATCGTGAACTACTTCTCCTACGACTATCGGCCGCCGGCGAAGGACGCCCCCTTTTCCGTGCAGGTGGAGACCGCCGAATGTCCCTGGAACCGGGGCCACCGGCTGGCCCGCATCGGTCTCCGGGGGCTCGAGATCCGCGATGGGGAGCGGGCCCCGGCCAACCTGGTCTTCCTCATCGACGTCTCCGGATCGATGCAGGCCGGGAACAAGCTGTCGCTGTTGAAGCGCGCCATGAAGATGCTGGTCAGGACCCTCGATGAGCGGGACCGGGTCGCCATCGCGGTGTACGCCGGGGCCTCCGGGCTGGTGCTGGACAGCACCCCCGCGAGCGACCGGCAGGCGATCATCGACGCCATCGACCGCCTCTCGGCGGGCGGATCCACCAACGGCGGGGCGGGGATCCGGCTGGCCTACGACACCGCGCGACGCCATTTCGACAAGCGGGGCATCAACCGGGTGATCCTGGCGACGGACGGAGACTTCAACGTGGGGGTCACCGGCATCGGTGAGCTGGTGCGGCTGATCGAGCAGAAGGCCGAGATCGGCGTGTTCCTGTCAGTGCTCGGCTTCGGGATGGGGAACTACAACGACGCGGGGTTGGAACAGTTGGCGGACAAGGGCAACGGCAACTACGCCTACATCGACACGGAGAAGGAGGCGCGGAAGGTGCTCGTCGAGGAGATCAACGGGACCCTCCAGACCATCGCCAAGGACGTCAAGATTCAGGTGGAGTTCAACCCCGAGCGGGTGGCATCCTACCGCCTCATCGGATACGAGAACCGCATGCTCGAGGCGCGGGACTTCAACGACGACAAGAAGGACGCCGGCGAGATCGGAGCGGGGCATACGGTCACGGCGCTCTACGAGCTCACCCCGGTGGGGCCGACAACGGCGATGCGCGAGGTGGACCCCCTCAAGTACCAGACCTCGAGCCTCACGGAGGCGGCCGGGAGCGGGGAGCTCTTCACCCTGAAGCTCCGCTACAAGAAGCCGGACGGGAAGAAGAGCGAGCTTCTGACCTACACCGTGAACGACGATCCCGCCGATATCGCCAAGGCCTCGGCGGACTTCAAGTTCGCCGCCGCCGCCGCGGGGTTCGGCATGCTGCTCCGCGACTCTCCCCATAAGGGAGACGCCGACTTCGACACTGTCCTCGAGCTGGCCCGGCAGGGCCGGGGGCCGGACCGGCACGGCCACCGGAAGGAGTTCCTGGAGGTGGTGGAGCAGGCCCGCCGGATCATCAAGGTCAGCACCGCGAGCCGGATCGCGTGCGACGCCGACCCCCAAGGCCCCCCTGAGAATTCTGCCGCGTGCCTGCTGGAAGAGAACCAATCCTAACAACCCGTCAGCGCGACTTCACGCCTTCCCCGAAGCTCAGCAGCCACCTCCGAGACAAGACGAGCCCCAAGGGGCTGACGCAGGCGATGACCCCGTAAATGAGCCACAGCGTACCGCTGTCCTGCGGACCGGACTCTGGGATGAACCGCTCGAGGAGCGTGCCGGAGTAGAGGCCGGTGGTGAACTTGGCGAGGAACCACGGGATGCCCGCCAGCCCCATGTAGGCCCCCACCTTGCCGGCGGGGGCGAGCTCCGCCACGAACTCGAGGAAGCGGGAGGACCAGACGGCCTCGCCGAGCGAGAAGACGACGACGTACAGAAGCAGCGCGTGGAAGGCGGGGCCGGGCACCAGGACGAAGGTGGTGAGGGCGGAGACGACAGTACCGATGATCATCATGTCGATCACCTTGACCCGTTGCGTGAAGGTGGCGATGAGCGGGACGAACACCACGATGATGATGGGGTTGAGCCCGTTGATCCATTCGAACTTGGCGCTCACCGCCTCGGGGTAGGCCCGGAATACGTAGTCCGGCATGGTGAGGAACTGGTGGGCGAAGAGGGTCCTCACCGGCAGCAGGATGAAGATGAAGAACATGAACCGCCGGTCCAGGAACGGGAGCTCGAGGAGCCGCTCCGAAAGGGACCTCTCTTGAGTCGGGAGGCTCTCTCGAGCGGGCGCTGTCCGGCAGCGGTCCTCCACCCGTTTCGTGAAGAGGGTCATGTGGACTAGGAGCACGAGGGCGGTGATGGAGACGCACATCCAGTAGACACCGTCGATGCCCCAGCCGAGGCCGATGATCTCCGTGAAGCCGAGGTCGAGGAACATCTCGTCGGTTCGGATGAAGGGGGAGATGAAGTGCTCGGCCACGATGCCGAGGTTCATGATGGCGTAGAGCAGGCTGTAACCGATCGTGGCGGTTCGGGGATCGGTGTACTCCTTGATGCCCGCGTAGAGCGCCGGCTGCAGCACCCCGGTGCCGAGGGCCATGAGAAGCAGACCGAGCCAGGCGGTGCCGTGAGCGAGCCCGCCGGTCCCTGACACCACCGCGCCGGACAGGAGGACGCGGCCGACGGCGATGACGAGGAGGGAGACGGTCAGGGCGCGGCGGACCCCGAGCCGGTCGGAGACGAAGCCCCCGCCGAACATGAACAGGGTGACCATGCCGGTGTAGAAGGAGACCGTGATCCCCGTGACCTGATCGGACATCCCGAGCCGGGCGCCCAGGAACCGGGTGAGCAGCACCAGCATCCCGAAGTAGGCGACGCCGTCCCCGAAGTTGACCAGGTTCACGCACCAGAACCCCCGGGACGCCGTGAGCAGCATCCGGTAGGTCTCCCGAATGGTGAGCTTCTGTTCCGGTCGATCAGGCATCCTCGAGAGGCATATCAAATAAAGTGATTTCTGGAAACGCATCTGAAGAAAACGCCTCCGGACACCTACAAAGTCGGACCTCTCAACAGATGAGCTTCGAGTCGCCGGTGAGGGCTCGGTCTGCGGGGCCGAGGACTGTTCGAGTCGTCTTTGACGGCAGGACGAATGACGATGTCTGAGTTCCGCAGGCCCCGCGGGCTGAGCCCTCACCGGCGGCGCTGGTCGTGGACAGACGCTTGTTGCGGGGCTACTTCCGACGGAGCCGCCAGCCGATGCGGAAGAGCTTGTCCGCGCCGGTGTCCGCGAGCAGGACCTCGGGGGGGCGGCGCTCCTGTTTCCGTCCGATGAGGAATGCGAGCCCCTCCGCGCAGACGTCGAGGACCTCGCGGGCGGCGTCCAGCGGGCGTATCGGCGAATAGGCGCTGCCGCGGCCGGCGAGGAAGAGATTGGCCAGGTAGGCGAGCTCCCGCATTCGTCGATCGTGGCGATCCGGACGGGTCTCGGCGAGGGCCAGGAGCGCTGCGCGAAGTCTGTCCGACACGGTCGGGGCGGCCTCGGTCTCGGACAGCAGGGGCGTGGGGGGCGGCCAGACGCCGGCTTCCTTCAGCTGTCGACCGAGGCGTCCCGCGATCGTATTGTTTCCGTTCTCGTTTCGGGCGAGGTCCGCGTTGCGGGAGTCCTTCACCTCGGCAATCTCCCTAAAGTAGGCCCGGGTGACGGGATCCTGGTCTTCGTCATCGATTATCGCCGACAGATCGGTGACCTCCGCCAGCCTGAGGAACGCCGCCGCGTCGGAGGGCGCCACATGTCCCTTTGCGGCCCGCCGGTCCGCGCGATCCGCGGCCGCGTCCTCGAACAGCATCTCCTCGGCGGTGAGCACATTGTAGAGCCCGCCGTTCTCCTCGATGACCTCCGACGACGCGTAGCAGCAGTGGGAGAGGATGCGCCGGAGCAGATCCGGCTGGCGGTCGTCGAGGGCGATGAGGGCGGTGAGGATGGTGTCCCATCCCCGCTCCCCGAGTCCCACGATGCCGTACTCGTCGAACTCGTGGCTGAGGGCGCTCTCCAGGACCTTGTCGGTGACGTCTTCCTCGTCCGGATTCGCCGCGGCCGCCAGGTCGTCGAGGTTGAGCACGAGCATGCGTCGGGAGAAGGCCAGGAAGACCAGATCCTCGGGGAGCTCGGCGAGCCGCTCCGCCAGCGCGATCTCCCCCGCCTCCGTCAGGATCTCCAGCCACAGGACGAACCGCTCGTCATCGAATTCTTCTTCGGCTCCCGGACGCTCGTTCTTCCAGAGCTCCTCGTCGAAGACGCGCAGGAGCTGTTCCGTGCTGGCGAGGGCGATGATCTCCCCGCAATCCTCCAGCCCGACGGTGTCGATGAGCCGACCGAGGGCCTCCGGAGGAAGGGCGCGGATGGCCTTCGAGAGGCCGGGCGCTTCGAGCAGGGAACGCATCAGCCCGGTCGAGGATGGCCGCAGTGAGGGGTTGAGGAGTGTCATCCCTTCTCTATGGTTTCTTCGCGTACTCGGGCTTCAGCTTCGGGGCCTCCCGCCACATTGGGGTGAAGGTGAAGTTGAGGAGCACGCCGACATTATCGTAGGAGGAGTTCTTGTTGCCCACCACCGGGAGCCAGGCGCGGAGCCCCACACCGAAGAGCCGGCTCACCGGGAACGCGTCGAACCCGGGCTCCAGGGCGAAGACGAAGTGCCTGGACCGGCCGCTGCCGGGGACGCGTTCCACGTCCCGCCGCCCCTCGATGAACCCGTCCTCCTCGGACTCGTAGTCATAGATGTCCTCCCAGTCGTTGTCTGCGTCATAGATGTGCCAGGTGAACTGCGTGGCGCTGTATCCCGCGTGGATGTTCAAATAGGGGACGATCCGCTTGAACGGCCACTGGAAGCGCACGAACCCGCCGAGGTTGCCCCAGAACTTGGATCCGAGGTATTTGTAGTCGTCCTCATCGTCGCTTCCGACCAGATACGCCTCCCGGTTGGTCGCGGCGGTGAACGCGGTCTTGAAGTTGATGCCGACACCGACCCACTTCAGGAACATGTATCCCACCTGCAGGTCCAGCATGAGCCCCATGTCGGGGTCGAAGGGCACGTCCCCATAAGTGGTGGAGCGGGCCTCCTCGGAGGGCACGCGGTAGTTCGGCAGTGCCACGCCGAAGCCGAAGTTGACCATTAGCCCAGGGGCCTTGTCCGCGGGCTCCGGCCGGACATACATCTGCCGCTTGCAGTATCGGGTCAGCTGACAGGCGCTCTCGTGGCAGTCCACGAGGCCGTTCTTGTCGTTGTCCACGCCGTCCTTGCACTGCCAGGCCTGCTCCGGCCGGGGCGGCGGCGTCACCAGAATCCGGGGCTCGGGGGGCGCTGCCGCCTTGGCGTCGACGCAGATCGCGTAGATTTCACAATCCTGATCGTCGCAGTCCGCGTGTCCGTCCAGATCGTTGTCAACCTCATCCTGGCAGAGCTCCAGCGTGTTCTCGGGGTGCGGATCCGGGGGCGGCGTCGCCTCCTCCGCCTCCTCGGGCGGGACCTCGTCCGGCGCCTCCCCATCCCCGGCAGGGGCGGGCGAGGCCGCCGCTTCATCTTCCGGATCCGCCGGCGAAACCCGCTTCGCCTGTGCGTATCCCACCATCGAGACGACCAGGAGGGCCATGACGATCCCTATCTGAATCCATTGCTTATGTCTCATTTTTGTCTCCTTTTTGCTTGGAGTTGTATTCTCGCTTCCATTATAGATAACAAAACCCTGGGGGAAATATGTCACCCTGTTGATCTCTATGAGGTAGTCATGACCATTTCAACAGAAACTCACAAGTTTGAAGCAGAAACCGGCCAACTCCTGGACTTGATGATCAGTGCGGTCTATTCGAGTAAGGAGATCTTCTTAAGGGAGCTCATCTCCAACGCCTCGGACGCGCTCGACAAGCTCCGCTTCGAGATGCTGACCGATGATGCGCTGAAGAGCACCGAGACCGAACCGGAGATTCGCCTGGAGGTCGCCGAGGGGCAGCGGGTGCTCAAGGTTCATGACAACGGCATCGGCATGTCAAAGGAGGAGCTTCAGAAAAACATCGGAACCATTGCGAAATCCGGTACCAAGGAGCTCCTCTCCAGGCTGCGGGAGGCGAAGACGGTGGATGTCCCCCCTGACTTGATCGGTCAATTCGGGGTCGGGTTCTACGCCTGTTTCATGGTCGCCGAGAAGGTGGAGATCGAGACCCGGCGGGCCGGAAGTGACGAGAGTACCCGTTGGGAGTCCAAGGGGGGCAGCGAGTACACCGTCGCGGCCGGAGCTCGGGAGACTCAAGGGACGACCGTAACGCTCCATCTGAGACCCGTCGACGAGGAGAACGGCCTGGAGGACTACACGAACGAATGGGTCTTGAAGCGCATCGTGAAGGAACACTCTGATTTCGTGCGGTATCCCGTCCTTCTGAAGACCCGGAAGGAGAAGGGGGAGGGCGATAAAAAAGAGACGGTCTTCGAGGACGAGGTGCTCAACTCCCAGAAGGCCCTCTGGCTGAAGTCGAGAAGTGATGTCACGGATGAGGAATACAACGAATTCTACAAACATATCTCCCACGATTGGACCGAGCCCCTCACCCACGTCTCAATGCAGGCGGAGGGGCGGTTCGAGTATCGCTCGCTCCTGTTCATTCCCGCCCACGCGCCCCTCGACCTCTTCTACAGGGGGTACGAACGGGGGCTTCAGTTATATGTGAAAAATGTAAAAATTTTAGACCGTTGTGAAGAGCTGATCCCGGAATATCTCCGCTTTGTGAAGGGGGTGGTGGATTCACCGGACATGCCGCTCAACCTCTCCCGGGAGATGGTGCAGTTCAGTCGTCACACGGCCCAGATCAGGAGCGCGTTGACCAAGAAGGTCCTCGATACGCTGAAGCAGACAATGGAGAATGACCGCGAGAAGTACACGGGGTTCTTCAAAGAGCTCGGCGCGGTGCTGAAGGAGGGGATCGCCTCTCAACCCAAGGACAAGGACAAGCTCATCGACCTGATGCTCTTCGAGTCCTCGGCCGACACCGAGAAGCTCACCTCCCTCGAAGAGTACCTCGCCAGAATGAAGGAGGGGCAAACCGAAATCTATTATATGACAGGCGAGTCCAGGGCGGCGATTGAAGGCTCTCCGCACCTCGAAGGGGCGCGGAGCAAGGGGTACGAGATTCTGTACATGACGGATCCAGTGGATGAGTTCATCCTGCCGTCGCTGACCGAGTATCGAGAGAAGAAGCTCAAATCCATCAGCAAGGGCGAGGTCGATTTTGTATCGGAGGACGATAAAGAGGGCGTCAAGGAGAGCTTCGAGGACAGAATAAAGAGCTTCGAGCCGTTTCTGAAGGCTCTTCAGAAGGAGCTCGACGACGATGTGAGCGAGGTCCGGCTCTCGAAGCGATTGACCACCTCCGCGGCGTGTCTCGTGGGCTCGGAGGCCGGGTTCAGCCCTCATGTGGAACGGCTGATGGCGAAGAACAAGATGGATATCCCGAAGCAGAAACGGATTCTGGAGATCAATCCGGAACACGAAATAGTTCAGAAGTTGAAGGCCCGGTTCGATGTCCGACCGACTGATCTCGAGCTGGCGGACAACGCCCGACTGCTTCACGGGCAGGCCCTCCTCGCGGAGGGGTCTGTGCTCTCTGATCCTGCGGGGTTCGCGACCCTCCTGGCGAAGCTTATGGCCCGGTCCCTCTAAACCGTACGGATTCGGCCGGATTTTTTACAGAACTTCAGTTTAGTGTCAAAATGATACAACTTTGGGTCTGAAAAATTTTTGGCAGATTTGTATATATTTAATTTAATTTATAAATATTGGAAGATTGACTTTGATTTGTCTCCATGAGATATTTTTTTGAGCTTTAGTTTGTGTCAAGTACTGAACGTACCGGAGAATACACGTGAAGAAGCCCATCCCTTTCGGAAAATACTACCTGTTGGACCGAATCAGTGTTGGAGGTATGGCGGAGGTCTTCAAGGCCAAGGCATTTGGCGTGGAGGGGTTTGAGCGTCTCATCGCAGTCAAGCGGATTCTGCCGAGTATCGCCGAGGACGAAGAGTTCATCACGATGTTCATCGATGAGGCGAAAATCGCGGTGCAGCTCCAGCATGCGAACATCGCTCAGATTTTCGATCTGGGGAAGGTCGGCGAATCCTACTTCATCGCCCTGGAGTATGTACAGGGCAAAGACATGCGCTCCATTGTGGATCGGATGCGCAAGCACAAGGTCCCCATGCCCATCTCCATGGCGGTGTACTGCATCATGAAGGTGTGCGAGGGGTTGGATTACGCACACAACAAGAAGGATCCGGCTGGACGCGAGCTGAACCTGGTGCACCGGGATGTCTCCCCCCAGAATATCCTCATCTCGTATGACGGTGAGGTGAAGATCATCGACTTCGGCATCGCCAAGGCGGCCGGAAAGGCCGGCAAGACCCAAGCGGGCATCCTCAAAGGGAAGTTCGGATATATGTCTCCCGAGCAGGTTCGTGGGCTTCCGCTCGATCGGCGATCGGATATCTTCGCGGTGGGCATCTGCCTCTGGGAGATGCTGACCGGCGAGCGGCTCTTCGTCGGAGAGAGCGACTTCTCCACCCTGGAGAAGGTCAGAAACGTGGAGATTACCCCCCCGTCCACCTACAACAAGGAGCTTCCGCCGGAGCTCGAGTCCATTGTGTTGAAAACATTGAGCAAAGAGGTGGAAAACCGCTATCAGAGCGCCATGGATTTGCACGATGATCTGCAGCGGTGGATGTACGATTCAGGCTCCTTCTTCGCCCGCAAAGAGCTCGCCCAGTTCATGAATGAGATTTTCCACGAGGACATCGAAAAGGAGTCTGAGGTATTCGGCGGCGCCTCCGGTATTCTCCGGTCCTCGGTCCCTCCCCCCAATCAGGGGGTGAGCCTCGCCCCGCCGCCGCCGCCGCCAAAGGGCACCCCGTCCGGGGATTCGGCGTCCCATCGGTCGAACACGCCGCCGCCTGCGGTGTTGCTGCGGAGCACCCCTCCGCCGGTTCCGAGGCTGGAGGCCCCCACGCCGTTACCCCGTCCGACGCCGAGCCCGGCACCGATAGTGCCTGCGGCGCATCGGATCCCACAACCGATAGCGCCCAAACGGACCGCCCTCGGTGTTCCCGCGCCGGTATTGAAACCATCGGTGCCGCCGATGGCGGGTAACCCGACCCGGTCGCTATCAACGCCGGTGTCGAAGCAATCGGATATCCTTCCCCCAACCCCCGCTCAGAAGGCGCCGACCCTGGACGCCGATATCGGCTTGGATGACTGGGACGACGACGAGCCTCCGACCAACATCTACAGCAAGGAGGCCGCAAAGGAGATGGCCAAGGCATCGCTGGCGATGAAGGCGACGCAGGAGGTGCCGATGCCGCGGGGGATGCCCGCCCCGCCGGATTTTGATTCGGAGCCGATTGTCTCCGAGGACATTACCGGTCGCCGTTGGTTGCTTCCCACCCTCACGGGGCTCGCCGTGGCGTTCCTTGTACTGGTGGGGGTGGCTATCTATTTCATGACGCAGGAAAAGACCGGGACCGTGGAGCTCTTTGTCGAGCCCGCCGGACTCAAGAGCCTCGAAGTCGTCGTCGACGGGGTCGACCGGCTCGATTCCAATATGTCGCCGTTCAAGAAGACCATCGAGGTGGGGGAGCATACCTTTACCATCAAGCACGCCGGCTACAAGGATAAGCGCTTCAACATCGCTATCAAGAAGGGCGATAAGATCAAACGCAATATCGTCCTGGAGAGGACCTCCACCGGGTTCTTCCTGGAGACCGATCCCCCCGGCGCGAACGTCTTCGTCAATGATCGACCCTACGCCGAAAAGACTCCGGTGACCGTGGACGATCTCGACCCCGGGACCTATACAATTCGTATCGCAAAAGGGGAGAACTACGTCTCGAAGACCATCGAGGTGGACGTGGAGGCCGGCAAGATTGCCCAGCTGCCGCCCAAAAAGCTGGATCTGAAGACCGTCGAGGTGACCTTCAAGACCCAACCCTGGGAGGCGGAGGCCGTCCTCATCGATATGGACAACAACCTCCGCAAAACATTAGGGGAGACGCCCGTCACGGAACAGGTCGATACATCGAAGAACTACAAGATTCAGTTCTCCAAGGACGGGTACGAGCGGGACGTCAAGCCGCTGGTCCTCCCGCCGGGCGAAGCCAAGGTGACCATCTCTACCGATCTGAAGCGGGTCGGCGGTTCCCGAACGGTGAGGCCGCCGACGCAGCGGACGGGGAACGGCTACCTGTCGGTCCAGACCAAGCCGTGGTCCCGGGTTTCCATCGACAACACCTTCGTTCGAAATACGCCGCTCGTGAACCATTCCCTTAGACCCGGCAAGTATACGGTTACGGTGGAGAATCCGCAGTTCAACATCAGGAGGAACTTCCGTGTGACCATTCGCTCCGGAAAGACAACCACCCTGGTCAGAAATCTCCTCTAGTGCCTTGTCAGGCCTACGTCTTCGGCCATAAAAGGGGAAGATGAAGCTACTTGTTCCGATTGCCGTCACTCTGATTGCGATTTCGGCGCGTCCTCTCGCGGCCCAGGAGCTCCCGCGGGTGGTTCTCCTCTCGGTGGTGAGCCGGGAGCCTTCAGGCAAAGCGGTCGGCGACCTCTTGAAGGCGCAACTGGCGGAGATTGAAATCGGCCTCGAGGTGACGGCTGTCGAGCTCGGGAGAGCCCCGCTGGGACCTTCCGGATGGTTGAAACGCGCAGAGACCTCACGCGCGCCGGGGACGGTGGCCGTTTTCGGATACTCGTGTAAAGAGAAGAAGTGCAGCCTGCATATCATCGATCCTGAGAACAAGAGTTCTTCGCGGCTTCCGGTACGTCCCCGGTCCGGTACATCTCGTACAGAGGCCCTCGCCGCGACCATACGGGAGGCGTTGATCGGCCCTCTGCTTCCGGAGATGAAGCGGCTCATCGGTGAGGGGGCGGACCCCTCGACGCCCCGGCGTTCCGGGGAGAGCCCCTGGGGGGAATTCAAGAATAAGCGAGGGAAACCGAAGAAACAGAACCATCCGTGGCTTTGGACGGACGGCGGCTACATCGGTGACCACGCCCACAAGGAGGGGCATCCGCTGCACGGACCGTGGATAGGCCTCGCGATGGAGCCGGTGGAGCTGCTGGGCGTGATGCTCTCTGTCGGTTGGCTCGGCATCCGCCGGGCCGAGGTGGAGACCGCCGGCGCCAGCGTACAACGGCTCTTTTTCTCAATGTCGCTGCCGCTGATCCTCCCCGTGGGACCGGCGCGAATCTCCCTCGCCCCTACCGGTCGCTTCGACGTGGCGTTCGCCGATATCGACAATACAGGGCGAGCTGACGAACGGCTGAACCGGTTCGAGTTTCAGCTCGGCGGTCTCTCCGTCTGGCATCTCCCCCTCTCCTGGAGGTTGGAGATCTTCGTCGGCGCCGGGGTGCTCGTGTCCGTCATCAGCGAGGAGACAAAGGTCAGCATCTCGGAGAATCAGCGGGTTACGGCGATCCCCGCGAGCACCCTCCGCCTGACGTGGCTCATGGGATTCGCGTGGAGCCCTCTCCGACCGAGACTAGAACAGGAGGAAGAATGAACGGATCCAATCTATACGAAGACCTTTTGAAACAGCGGTTTCAGACCCTGCGGATCCTGTGGATCATGATGACGGTGTCTATCGCAATCTACTGCGTCGTCGGCATCATCGTCTCGATGAACGGAGACGCTTCCGGGGATATCGGGGGCCTCCGTTTGGGGTTGGATGCCGTCGCCGTCTCGAGCGCCTTGGGCTCCGTGGTGTTCAAAATGGTTGCCTTTTCGAGGGATCGACTGGCGGAACGCCTGAAACAGCCGGTGAATCTGGAGGCGCAGGCGACCCGTCGCGACACCGGGGCGGTCGATGGGGAGCAACTCGAAAAGCTCGAGTCGTTGAGCGACCCGGAGCGGAAGGTCTACGGCCTCATCGGCTGGTACCAGTTTCGGTTCGTGATCCTCCTCGCGCTCCACGAATCCATCGCGATCTACGGGCTGATATTGACTATTGTGACGCACCAGGTGGAAGAGATGCTTCCCTTCGCGGCCGTGGCGCTGTTTCTGAACATCCGCCTGTTCTCCCATCCGAGGCTCGTCGTTGAAGAGTGTGAATCTCTCGTATCACCCCAATGAACCCTCCCTCCTACCGTTCATTCGGTGAATGAAGGAATTGTATTTTTTCTCTATTTTAGTAAAATAGCCTCGTAGATGGTTTGTCAAGCAACGAGGGGGTCTCTTTGAAAGTGGCTGTTGATGATTGGGTCGGGCGGATTCTGGACGAGAAATATGAAATCGTCCGTCTGCTCGGCCACGGGGGGATGGGCTCGGTGTTCGAGGCCGTGCATCTCGTGTTGCAGCGCCATGTCGCCATCAAGATTCTCCAGCCTCAGGAGGCCCAGAAACCTGCTTCCGTGCAGCGATTCATTCGGGAGGGGCAGGTCACCAGCTCCATCAACCATCCCAACGTCGTCGATGTACAGGACTTCGGTCGGGAGGGCGCGACCTTCTACATCGTGATGGAGCTTTTAAAGGGTGATTCCCTCCAGTCGGTGCTGAACTATCGGGGGGTCCTTCCGGCGGACCACGCCATCGCCATCACCCTCCAGATCCTCTCCGCGCTCAGTGTGGCGCATGCCAAGGGGATTATTCACCGCGACTTGAAGCCGGATAATGTATTTCTATCAGCGAGCCTCAGAGGGGAGCACGTGAAGATAATGGATTTCGGGGTGGCGAAGTACAAGACGCCCAACCAGGCGGACCTTCGCCTCACCGCGACGGGGACGGTGCTCGGGACCCCGTACTATCTGGCGCCGGAGCAGGCGAGCGGCGGAAAGAACATCGATGAGCGGATTGACCTCTGGTCCGTCGGGGTGATGCTCTACGAGATGCTGACCGGCGGCGTCCCTTTCAAAGGGGACAACTACAACGAGGTGGTGAGCAATATCCTGCTCAAGGAGCCCGTCTCCTTGAAGTCCCTCAATCCCGAGGTTCCAAGAGATCTCGTCAAGATCATGGAGAAGGCGTTGGCAAAAGACAAGGCGGATCGCTACGAGAGCGCGAGCGCGATGATGACGGAACTGCTCTCCGTCAGCCATCAGATGGAGTATTTCATCAGCACCGGGGTGATGCGAGCGCTCCAGACGTCCCTCTCTCCGCCGTCGCCGGTCGGCAGGGTGTACGACGCGTTTCGGGAGACCTGTGACAGCGGCGAGGAGACGGACGGACAGAACATGATGGAGATAGCGGATTCCCAGCCCCTCCCCGCCTTGCGCCGACCGCGCTTCGCCGTGAGCCTGATGATCGCCGCCGGGATCATCGTCTTGCTCTCCATGGTCATCGCGACCTCTCTCCGACGCGAGGAGACCGCCCGGCTGGAACGATCGATCACCATTACCGTGCCTCCCGCTAAGGTCGAGGCCGCCCCCGGGCGGAGCTCGGCCGACGAGGCGGGGCCGGAGGCTCGAGACGATCTGAAGGAATCGAATACCGTCACCATCGACATTCAGGGAATCCCCGAGGGCGCGAAGACCACCCTGGATGGCGTGGCGTCCATGCCGCCGCTGGTGATCCCCCGATCCGACACCCCTATGACCTTGAAAATACGGGCTCCCGGCTTTATTACGGTTGACCGGGTGGTCGTTCCGTCCAAGAATCAAATAATAGCGGTTGGAATGACGAAAGCGCGATCCAAACCGCGGAATCCCAAGCCGAGGAGCGAGCGGGAAAAAAAGACGGAAGATGCAAAGAGCTGGCGTGCGAATCCATTTGATAACTAGACGATATCTCAAAATCCTTGGGGGCGTGTGTCTGCTGTGGGGGTTCAATGCCGCGCCGGCGTGGTCCGATACCCTTTCGGAGTGTCCGGAGCCCCCGGCGGACGAATCCGCCCGGCGCAAGCTGGCGGGGGAGTGGTTCGCCACGGCCCAGTCGTTCGTGGAGGATGAGCGTTTTCCCGACGCGGTCCGGGCGTTCGAGTGCTCTATTCTCATGGTGGAGCACCCCGATACGATCTTCAACGCCGCTCGGGCGGCCAAGCTGGCCGGGGATGCCGCAGCGGCGGTTCGATACGCCGGTCTCTATCTCGAGAAGAGACCCGAGGGAGAGGTGGCGGAGGAGGCCCGGCTCATCATCGAGGAGCTGGGGGATTCGGTGAAGTCTCCCGAGCCGGAGACCCCCGAGCCCGGGGACACGCCGCCGGAGACCCCCGAGCCCGAAGACCATGACGTCGAGGCGCCCGAGCCCCCGCCCGTCGAGGCGTCCGAACAGGTGTCCGACGCGGGGACGACGGTTGATCAGAACCCGCCTCCGGCGAAACCGCAGCGCCCCAAGCTCGCCATCGCCGGGATCACGGCATTGGGGGTCGGCGGTGCGGGGGTCGTGGTGGGGGCGGTCATGCAGGGGCTCGCCTCGAACGCGTGGGCGAGCGGCAACTCCACGACGAGCTATCGCGATTTCAAAGAATACAACCGCAAGATGGAGCGCTTTCAGACCGGGGCGCTGGTGGGGCTCATCGCGGGGGGGGTCGTCGCGGGAGCCGGGCTGACCATGCTGCTGCTCCAGCGGGGCGGCGAGACGAAACAGGTCGCCCTCGAGGTTGCTCCGGGGGGGCTGATCGTATCCGGGAGGTTCTAATGATGCGATGGCCGAATCGATTGGCGGCGGGGTTTCTCGGGCTGCTCTTCACGGCATGCACCCTCGTCCCCGGTGAGGGGCAGTTCGTCTGCAGCGATGACACCGACTGCCCGGACGGATGGTCGTGCCAGGAGAAGCGATGCTACACGGTCGGCGATGACTCGAGGCGGGATACCGGCAGCGGAGAGGACACCGAACCCGACACGGGGGACACCGGGGAGACCACCACCGAAGGGGAGACCGCCTCACAGACCGAGACCGATGAGCCGACGGACGGCACCGGGACGGAGCGGGGGACCGGCTCCGATAGCGCGGATACCGGGTTTCCCACTGATACGGAGGGATCCACCGCCAGCGTGACGGATAGGTCCACAGAAACGCAACCGTCCAGCGATACCGATCCCGGGGGGAGTGACACGGAGACGGCGACCCCGGTCGACACGGAGACGGCGACCGATACCGCCGTTCCGGATACCGGGACCGGGCCGATGGATACCAACTGTGAGTGCGTGACCGGCCCCTGCTGTCGAGACGACTGCCAGTTCTACAAGTCCAATGAACGTCATATCTGCGATACCCTGACGAAATTGCAGTGCAAGAAGATCGATTGCGGCAGCAGCATCGAGGAGGTTACCTCTGTGCGGCGATGTCTCGGCGGTACGAACGAGTGTACCGGGAATCTCGTGCCGGATCCGGCCTCCAGGACGGACGTGACGGACTGCTCCGCCACCCAGGTCTGCGTCCATGACACTGCGTCCGATCCCATCTGTGAGGAGGATACCAGCTGCCTCTGACTTCGCCTCGCCCCCGTTGAAAATCGACATATTGGAATTGATTTTTCTTTGTCACGATAAAAGCTATATAGAGGTACATATTTGGAATTTAAAAGGGATTGGTGCGGCCACTGATGGAAGATGAAGAAAATGCTCGGACGCTTACTCGATAACAAATACAAGGTGATCCGCCTGATAGGACGGGGCGGCATGGGGACGGTGTATGAGGCCGAGCATATCATCCTGAACCGCCGGGTGGCCATCAAGGTGCTCCTCCCCATGTACTCGAGCAACACCGCGGCGGTGAAGCGGTTCATCCGGGAGGGCCAGGCCGCCAGCGCCATCGAGCACCCCAATATCGTCGATGTGTTGGACTTCTGCCGGGAGTCTGACGGCACGGTCTACATCGTAATGGAGCTTCTGAAGGGGGTGTCGCTGAAGGTGCTGCTCGACCAGCGGGGCGCCCTCCCGGTCGCCCAGGTGGTGTCCATTTCGTTCCAGGTACTCTCAGCGCTCCAGGCGGCCCATGTCAAGGGCATCATCCATCGCGACCTGAAACCGGAGAACATCTTTCTCTCGGCGACCCCCGGCGGTGAGCAGGTCAAGATCGTCGATTTCGGGATCGCGAAGTTCAAGGAGATCGCCGGTGGGCCCATCGAGCTGACCCGCACCGGCAGCGTCCCCGGGACCCCCAACTACCTGTCGCCGGAGCTGGCCAGCGGGGGAAAGAACGCCGACGAGCGGATCGACATCTGGGCCATGGGGGTGGTCCTCTACGAGATGTTGACGGGGCGGGTTCCGTTCGTGGGGGACAACTACAATGAGGTGATCAGTATGATCCTCATGTCCCCCGTGGTGCCGGTGCGGGAGCTCTCCACCGATGTTCCGGAGGGCCTCGCCCAGATCGTCGAGAAGGCGTTGGCGAAGCGCAAGGAAGAGCGTTTCGCGAGCGCGGATGAGATGTACGAAGCCCTGCTCCCGTTCCGCGGGACCGGGGGGGGGGCTCTCCGGACGACCAACGTGTTGCTCGGTCAGACGTCCGGATCGGGGACGAACCCCAGCTATCCTCAGATCTCGGCGCTCTCCAATAATGTGAGTCGAAGCAGCGACTCCATGATCCTGGCCATGACGGACTCCCGGCCGAGTCGTCCCAGGCGATCTGTTTGGACCCTGCTCAGCATTATCGCGGTCATCGTCTCCGGCGCGGTCGGGGTTGTGTTCGGCGTCTCCATCAATGACAAGGCGCCCCCGAACCACGAAGCCGGGGAACCTTCGGTCAAGGCGTCACCGGATCCCGAACCGACGGTTCCTCCCGAGACGCCATCGGTCGCGGCCGAGAAGAGCGCGGAGAAAGCGGCGCCGACGATGGTGACCATCGACATGGAGGGGCTCCCGCCGCGGTCTCGAATTACGGTTGACGGCGTCGCGCAAAAACTGCCCCTCAAGGTGGCCCGTTCGGACTCTCCTACGGTGTTGAAGGTGAAAGCGCCGGGGTATGCCCCCCACGAGGCGTCGGTCATCCCGACTCATGACCGTAGGTTGTCGATTAATTTGAAGAAACTGAAGCCGAAGGGCAAGCGTCCAAAAGCAAAGAACGATACAAAGACAAAAGACGATGCAAAGACCAAGCCCCCGAAAGAGGGGGAGAAGTGGCGTAACAATCCGTTTGCGGAGGGGTCATAGCGGATGTCGCGGCGTGTTGAACACAGTGTGCTATACTTCTTCGTTACTCGAAGGCGAACGCGATGAGCAAAGACGGATCCAACCGGAATTCAGACCTTTCATCAGTGATGTTTGCCCTGGAAACGTCGACAGGACTGGTGAATCATCGTGCCGATGAGCAGCCCTCATCCGGGACGCTGCTGGAATCCACCTATATACAGAACAAACGGGAGCCCAAGGCCTATGTGCTGTTTCTGAGAGACTTCTCGACGCCTTCGGCGCTCATCGAGCAGACCCTGAAGCAGTCGGGGATACATGTTACGGTTGTTCAGGACACGGCGCATTTGTCCGAGGAGTGGGAGACGGGCGTCTACGGACTGCTCCTCCTCGACCATTCCCTGCCGTTGAAGGAGCGCATGGCGCTCCTCGACGCACACAAGGCGCGCTTTCACTCCCAACCCATCGTTATGATCTTCGAGCCCGGCGCCGGTCAGGAAGCGATCGATGCGAAAAGAAAAGGCGCGGATGAATGCCTCGTTCGGGATCCGCACGGCGAATACCTGCTCCTCATTACCACCATCGTCGAGAAGCTCGCTGAGCCGCCCAACATCAACACCACGGCGGAGCTCACCGGACCAGCCCGCGTGGATCGAGAGGAGGTCACGGATCAGGTGGATCTGAGACCCCTCGCCGCGGAGGTCCGCGGGGCCGCGATGGAGAGCCAGACGGCCTGCCTGGTGGTCCTCGCCGGACCGGACGTGGGGACGGTGACCCGGATGGAGGGGATATGTGTTATCGGCCGGGACCCCTCCTGTCAGCTGCGGCTGAAGGACGAGAGCATCTCCCGGTTTCACGCCAGCATCAAACAGCACAAGAACGGCGCGGTCACCATCAAGGACCTGGACAGCACCAACGGGACCTACGTCAACGGGAAACGGCAGCAGGTTGCGAACTTGAGAGACGGCGAGAAGATTCTCCTCGGACAGGATACGCTGATAAGGTATCAGATCCAGGACGCCATCGAGCAGAGCTACCACGACGAGCTGTACATTTATTCCACCCGGGACGGGCTCACCGGGCTGTGCAATCGGCGGTGCGCGACGGAACGGATCAAGGCGAACCTCTCCTACGCGAAACGCCATCGCTGCCCTGTGTCCCTCATGATGCTGGACATCGATCACTTCAAGCGCATCAACGACACCTACGGGCACCAGGCCGGAGACCTGGTGCTCGTCACGATCGCCAACGTCATGCTCGCCACCATCCGGGAGGAGGACGTGCTGGGACGGTTCGGCGGCGAGGAGTTCATCCTCTTCGCTCTGGACACGCCCCTCGACAAGGCCCGGATCTTCGCCGAGCGGGTTCGGCGGAAGATCGAAGACGAGATTATCGTCCTCGAAGGGGATCCGCGGAGCATTCGCGTAACGATGAGCATCGGCGTGATCACCATCACCCCGGACGGGGACTATGATCTGGACCAGCTCATCAGCCAGGCGGACATCAACCTCTACAAGGCCAAGGACGGCGGGCGAAACCGCGTCGTCGCCTCGGAGTCGATACTGGCCAACTGACGCTCCCCTGCCCGCGGGCGAGTACGGGCCCGTGGGAGGCCTATTCAGGCGGCGCGGGGCAGCCAATCCCATTCATCTTCTCTATCGTCTGATCCCGTTTGGCGCTGTAGGCGCTTGTCTTGGCGGTGTTCCCCTTCTTCTCGTAGGCGTCGCGCTTCGCGGTGAAGTGCTTCAGCTTTTTCTTCAGGGCCTTGCACTTCTTCTCGTCCGCCCGCGACAACCCCGCCGCGGCCGTGGCGTCGCCGGCGGCCGTGGCGCCCGCTTCGGTCGCTGCCGGGGACTCCGAGGGCCCGACCTCTTCTATCGGTTCCTCCTCCGGCGCCGGTGCCACCGCCGCCTCGACGTTCGCGGGCGGCGTCTCTTGGATCGGGGACATCGCGAGGGAGTACTCCTCCTCGGTGACATCGAGCGCCTTGAGCAGATCGGAGAGGGGGGCCGTGGCGTTCGGAAAGAGCGCGGGGATCTGGGCCTTCTTCAGCCGATCCCCGAGCCGCTTGAACCGCTTCACGTATCGCTTGAGCCGGCGCCCCGACTCCCGGATTCGCGCTATCTCTTTCGGGGACATCTCCGTGATCTTCTCCAGCACCCCCAGTAGCGCGAAGCTGCAGCTCTCCTTGGCCCCCTTCTTGAACCGATCCACCTCGGACCCCTCGGTTGCCGCCTCAGTGAGCTCCCGGGTGATCGCCACGGCGTCCAGCAGCTCTCCCAGTGTCCTCATGGCCTGCTTCGCGGTCTCCATATCGGAGATGCTGTCGCACGTCATAATGAGGTTGCGGAGCGCCTGCAATCGATCCGTCTGGGTGGTCCGCTCCTCGAGCAGCCGGTTCGCGGCCCCGATTTTCTCCGTGAACGCGCCGTTCAACAGGGGGGCGTTGCACAGCTCGTCGATCTCCTTCAGCTCCTTCTGGTGCGGCGCGCACTCGTCCCCGAGGCAGATCTGCGCGTTCATCACCTTCTCCAGGCGGCTGTTGCAGGTGACGGTCAACATCTCCACCCGCCGTTTGTCCTCGCTGCACGACTGGGCGTTCTTGAGCTTGGTGTTGATCTCATGCTGCTCTTCCCGGGTCGCGGTGGCTTCGCACTCGTCCCGCCATCTCGTCACCTGGCTCTCGAAGTGGTTGACCATCAGCGGGCTGCAGATCTCGTCCGCCTGCTTCTCCCGAAGCTCCTGCAGCGTGTCGGCGCACCCCTTGGCCTCCGGCGATACCCCTCCGCAACCGAGGGCGCCGATCGCGAGCATCGCCAGCGACCTGTATCGGACGAAAAGCCGTCTGCAACCTGAGTCGTCTCGTCTCATTGGCTTCCCCATATTTCCCCCTCGAAGGTTAATGCGAGTATCAGGTTCGGCAGGGCCTGCGGAACGTCCTGCCCCGTCCGGAACCGGTGCTTGAGCCACCAGGCGGCGATGAACAGGAGGGTGGGCCGATTGAAGAGCCTCTCGGGCTTGTCGTAGAAGACATAGGCCAGCAGCGGCCCCAGGCTGACGGTCGGGGTGTTGATGTTGGCCCCCGGCTCTCCCGGCGCGAAGTGTTCCGCGTTGTAGAACGAATGCACCAGCGATGAGGTGACGCCGCCGATGAACCCGAAGTCGGTGAGGTAGAGCAGGCTCGCGTCGTTCCTGAGAATCCAGCCCCGGTTGCCGACCATGACATCGTAGTGAATGGAGTAGAAGGACACGTCGCCCTCCCTGAGATCCTGCGCTTCCCAGTGGGCGTTGATGTCGTCGCTGATGACGATGGGGCCCACCTTCGCGATGAGCTCGGCCGTCAACTGGAGCTCGTGGCCAGTGGTGGCGTAGTTCTCCTCGTCGTCGCGCCGGCGCTCGAGGGCCGTGTCCGAGTGGTCCGCCCGCGCTGACGGGAAGGACTGCAGGTAGCCGAAGTTGCCGTACCAGAGGTAGTAGGCGTATTGCGCCTTCAGGGTGACCACCGCCAGGGGCTTGACCACAATCGTCGCCCCGATCTGGGTCAGCGCGGGGTTGATACTCGGGGTGAACCCCACGCCCACATGAGCGTCTCGAAAGAGGACCCCGGGGTCGTCATAGAGCCGCAGCCGGTACCTGAGGTCGATGCGATCCTCCAGCCCCAGGGGATTGTACATCACCCCGAAGACATTGCCGTAGGTGATGCGATGGCGGGGCAGGGGCGTCTCCTCGGGGCTTTCCGAGGCGGCGGGCTCCTCCCGGGGGGGTTCGTCCGTGCGCGCGGGGCGGCTCGCGAGCCCCACTGTGCCCAGTACCAGACATGTCATCCATCGCATTAACATGAAGTTGTGTCGCATTCGAATTAAAGTCTAGAATGGGGGGCCGGGGGCGTCAAATCGGAGGGAAAATGGGGGCGGAAAAGGCTACCTTGAAGGCGCGTATTTTTCGATGATGCGCCGGGCGGCGTTCAGTCCGTCGAGGGCGGAGCTCATAATGCCGCCGGCGTACCCCGCCCCTTCTCCCGCCGGAAAGATCCCGGATATCGTCGGGGTCTCCAGGGTCCCGGGGTGGCGGAGGATGCGGACCGGAGACGACGCGCGGGACTCCGGCGCCAGGGCCGCGGCGCCGGGGTGCAGGTATCCCGGAATCCGACGATCGAACTGTTCGAGGGCCGATCGCAACGGACGGCTCACGAAAGGCGGGAGGATCTCATCCAGCCGGGCCCGTTTGACCCCGAGGCGGTAGCTGGTCTCCGGGAGGGTCGTCGAGGGGGTTCCCTCGAAGAAGTCCACGAGCCGCTGGGCGGGCGCCCGATAGTCTCCGCCGCCCTGCCGGAAGCAGGTCCGCTCCACGCTCCTTTGGAATGCCAGGCAGGCGGCGAGGTCCGAGCCCCCGTACACCTCCGGCGTCAGGGTGACCACCATCCCGCTCGAGGCGAACGCCGAATCCCGGCCGCTCCGGGACATGCCGTTGATGGCCAGATGATCCGGTTCGTTCACCGTGGGCATGGTCTCCCCCCCCGGACACATGCAGAAAGAGAACACCGGCACCCCGTCCACCCTGGCAGCCAGCTTGTAGTCCGCCGCCCCCAGCGCCGGGTGGCCGGCGGCGGCGCCGAAGCGGGCCCGGTCAATCCATGCCTGTCGATGCTCCACCCGGATGCCGAGCTGGAAGGGCTTGGGCTCGAGGCGGAGGCCGCACGCGTCGAGGGCGCACCATGTGTCCCGTGCGGAGTGGCCGATGGCGAGTACGAGGACGCCGCAGTCCAGCGGTCCGGCCGTGGTGTCCACCCCAGCGACGGCTCCCTGACTCGCGCGGATTCCGTCGACGCGCGTGTTCGTTCTGATCTCCCCTCCGGCGTCGCGGATACGCCGGACCAGATTGCCCACGACCTCGACGAGTATATCCGTGCCGATATGGGGTTTCGCGTCGATGCGGATGGCGTCGGGGGCGCCACAGGCCGCGAAGGTGTCGAGGACGCGGGGGATCCAGGGGTGGTTGAGACCGGTCTTGAGCTTGCCGTCGGAGAAGGTGCCGGCGCCGCCGATCCCGAACATGGCGTTGCATTCCCGGTCCGGAAGGCGGGTTTCCCTAAAGCGTCGAAGGGCGTCGATGCGCTCGGTCACGTCCCCGCCGCGCTCGAGGAGCAAGGGCCGGTATCCGTGCTCGGCCAGGAGGAGGGCGGCGAAGAGCCCGGCGGGCCCACCGCCCACCACCAGCGGCGGCGTCGGGAGGGGGAGGGTGCCGGGGCGGATATCCCACGCCGCCGGTTCGGGCGGGGGAACGGCGTCCCGGAGGGCAACGGCAGGCGCCGCGCTCAATTCGACATCAACGCTGTAAATGATTTTAGCAGGGCGCTTCCTGGCATCGATGCTCCTGCGCACCACCTGGAACGCGTGCATCAGACCCGCGGCGTCGCCGAGTCGTTCCAGAATCCGCCGCTTCAACGCACCGGGGGTATCGTCGTCATAGCTCAACCGCAGTCCGTGCAGGCGTATCTTCAACGGGCCCCTCTGTTCCGGCGGCGATTCCGCAGGCCGGTCTCGCGCGCGAATATAGCCCTGTTTCGGGGGGATTAATATGTTTTCGCTCCAATTTTCGCCGGGTTCGGTGTAAAAGGTGACACAGATCGAATGACTCAGCGGAGTGACAGAACCAGCGGACCGCCCAGAAAGACCATCGTCGCGGTGATATGGTTCATCGCCCTTGGCGGCTCGTTTTTCGTCTACCAGCGGCTCACCGCGGAGCCCTCCTCGGTGGTGGACGCCCCGCCGGTGGTGACCCCCTGGACCGGAACGCCGGCGACCTTCATCCCGGAAGAGGAGGCGCCGGAGCCATTTCCGGAAGAGGACGAGAGAGATGTCGCCACTCCCCGTATCGCCCATCAGCCCATCGATGATCCCGGGTCGATGTGCCTGTTCTACAAGGCGCTGAGGGCGCTCGAAACGGAGACCGACAAGAATCGACAGGTGAGGATCCTTCACTACGGCGACTCCATCCTCACCACCGATGAGCTCTCCGGGCGGGTCCGGCAGGTGCTGCAGCAACGGTTTGGAGACGGGGGGCACGGGTTCGTCCTCATGGGAAAGCCGTGGCGTTGGTACCACCACCTGGGGGTCGAGCACGGCGCGAATCACAAGTGGACCCCCCGCCCCCTCTCGTCCGCCCCGGTGCGGGACGGGCTCTTCGGGCTCGGCGGAGTGGCCTTCGAGACCAGCAACCGGGGGGCCAAGGCCTGGGCCGGCGCCGCCACGGATGGGCCGTCGGGGCGTAAGGTGGCCTCCTTCGATCTCTCCTATCTGGCGCAGCCGAGGGGGGGGAGCTTCGAGGTCTACGTCAACGATCAACTCCGCGAGACACTCTCCACGAGCGCGGACGCGATAGCGGTCAAGCATCACCTCATCGAGGTCACGCCGGGGGCCTCCAAGCTCTCGGTCCGAACGAACGGAGACGGCGTGGTAAGGGTCTTCGGCGCGGTTCTGGAGAGCGGCGAGCCCGGGGTGGTGTACGACTCCCTGGCCATCAACGGGGTGCGGACCAGCCTGTTCGACCGGTTCGACGCCGCCCACTGGAGCGCGGAGCTCAGGCGGCGGAATCCGAGCCTCGTGGTCTTCATGTGCGGCGCGAACGAGGGAAACAACGACGAGCTGGCCCTCGGATACTACCGGACGCAGCTCGAGGCGGTCATCGGGGCGATTCACGAGGCGGTGCCGGAGGCCGGGTGCCTCGTCGTCGGTCCCCTGGATCAGGCCACGCGAGGGCCCGACGGTAAGCTGACCTCCAAGAAGATGCCCCGGAAGCTGACCCGGGTTCAGAAGGCGGTGGCCCTCGAGAACCGCTGCGCGTTCTTCAACACCTACGAGGCCATGGGGGGGAAGGAGAGCATGGCCAACTGGTATCGGCGGGGGCTCGGCGGCGGCGACTTCATCCATCCCACAGAGCGGGGAGCCAGGAAGGTCGGATCGTGGCTGGCGGAGGCGCTGCTTGCGGGATATGAAAATTTCGTTTTTAATGGAGAGTCATGCGAACTGAATGCGACTACCTTGTAATCGGCAGCGGAATTGCCGGGTTGACCTTTGCTCGAAAAGTTGCGGGGAAGGGGCGTGTGTATATCCTCGCCAAGACCACCGCCAAGGAGTCATCGACGGAGAAGGCGCAAGGGGGGATCGCCTCGGTGCTCAGCATCGAGGACACCTTCGAGAACCATATCCAGGATACGCTGGCGGCCGGTCGGGGGCTGTGCAAGCGGGAGGTAGTGGAGCAATGTGTCATGGATGGCCCCGAGCGAATCCGGGAGCTGGAGACCATCGGCGTCCACTTCTCCATGCGTCAGAACCACCCCGGAGAGCTCGATCTGGGGAAGGAGGGGGGGCACTCCAAGCGCCGCATCGTTCACGCCACGGACGCCACCGGGAAGGAGATCATGCGGGCGCTGCTCCACGAGGTTCGGCGCCTCGAAAATGTCCATATTCTGGAGCACCACATGGCCATCGACCTCATCGTGAAGCACCGCGGCACCAAGGACGCAGTCTGCGCGGGCGCCTACGTGCTGGATGAGAAGACCGGCGAGGTGAATACCCTGCTCGCGCCGGTGACGGTCCTGGCCACGGGGGGCGCGGGGAAGGCGTACCTCTACACCTCCAATCCGGACGTGGCCACCGGTGACGGTGTGGCCATGGGGTATCGCGCGGGCGCCCGGGTGGCCAACATGGAGTTCTTCCAGTTCCATCCCACCATCCTCTATCACTCCCAGGCCAAGGGGCAGCTCATCTCGGAAGCGGTTCGGGGGGAGGGGGCCATCCTGCGGAACCGGGAGGGGAGGGCGTTCATGGTCGACTACGACGAGGCCCTGGACCTGGCGCCGCGGGATGTGGTGGCCCGGGCCATCGACTCAGAGATGAAGCGGAACGGGGAGGACTGCGTCTTTCTTGATACCACCCACCTGGACGCGGAGTTCCTGAGGAACCGGTTCCCCCATATCCACGCCGCCTGCCTCAATTTCGGGGTGGACATCACCACGGACCCCATCCCGGTGGTGCCGGCGGCCCACTACAGCTGCGGCGGGTTGCAGACGGATCTGGACGGGCGTTCGTCCATCACCGGCCTCTTCGCCATCGGGGAGGTGGCCGGGACCGGGCTCCACGGCGCCAACCGCCTCGCCTCCAACTCGCTGCTGGAGGCGCTGGTGTATGCGCACCGCGCGGCGCAGGTGGCCCCGGAGGTGCCGACGCCGGACTATTCGGATATCTCGGACTGGCAGGTGGGGGACGCGGTCCCCAGCGACGAGGAGGTGGTGGTCTCCCAGGACTGGGACGAGGTGCGCCGGTATATGTGGAACTATGTCGGCATCGTCCGGTCGGACCGCCGTCTGGCCCGTGCCAAGCGCCGCAGCGACATGATGTTGCAGGAGATCCGGGAGTACTTTTGGAATTACCACGTGACCACCGATCTGCTGGAGCTCCGCAACATCGCGACAGTGGCGGATCTCATCATCACGTGCGCCATGCACCGGAAGGAGAGCCGGGGGTTGCACTTCACCTCGGACTACCCGGCCGAAGCCGAAACGGCGGAAGATACGGTGCTTGGCCGCTACAATCTCTGAGAAGGTGACGCGAATGCCCTTTTCCCGCCGGCCGGTCATCGCGATTGTCTCCTGTCTCGCCCTCGTGAGCTGCGGCGAGTCCCGGGAGGCCCCCCCAAAACCCACGGCGCCCGCCGTTGGAGAGGCCCCCCCCTCCCGGTCATCGGCTCCCGCCGCTTCGAGCGGGGTGAGGCGGATCGGTGATGTGGGGGAGATCGCGGTTTCGATACCGGATCTCAAGGGACTGTCCGCCAAGGAAAAGCAGCGACTGCTGAAGGGGCATGCCGCCGCGGCGGCGGCGGATACGATACGCCTCGCGCGGCTCGGGCCGGTGGGCCTGCGGACCTGGCGGATCCTCCGCGGGATCCTCGAGGCCGGAGAGGCGATTCCCTCGGAGATCCGCGAGAAGATCGCGCCCTACGCCGAACGCTTCATGCTCCATCGCGGTCCGTTCGACGCGTGGACCGGAGAGAAGCTCCGTCCCACCTTCATCCCCGGCGAGCTGGCGGCGGCCGCGCAGATCGCCATTCAGCGGGGCATCGACCTCGGGGAGCAGGACTACCGGGAGGCCGATCTGGGGGCGAACGAGCTGGAGCATCTCGAGGCCTTCCTCAACTCCGTGCGGCCCTTCATCTTCCGACAAGGCGGTGAAGGCGGCGCGGCCGAGGACAGCGATTCCGATTCCGACACGGCCTCGGGGGCAGATCCATCACCGCCGTCGTCGTCGGTACCGGAGTTGCCGTTGCCGAAGACCGAAAAACTGCTCGATGTCCAGACCGCGGTGAGCGCCTACCGGCAGACCGGGGATCGGGCGCCCCTGGAGCGGTACGCGGCGCAGTGGCTCAAGAGCGACGATCCGGTGGAGATCCTGGCGGGGTTCGTCCTGGGACCGAGATCACCGGATCCGGATCTTGACCGCGCCGCCTTCGGCGCCTTCGTGGCGGTGCGGGACGACGACCGCTCGCCTATGGTCCGAAAGGTGGCGGAGGAGGCCCCCTACTATGAGTACCGGCTGCCGGGCAATGCCATGTTCCGTCGACCGCGCAAGACCATTCCCATCCCCGACGCCGGCGCTTACAACCTCGTCGGCGCCTTCGGGGCCATGGGACCACGGACGGCGCCGGTCTTCGCCTATCCGTATCCCGCCTTCGCCTCGGGAACCGCGGGGCAGCGGACCCTGATTTTCTCCAACCTCCTGGACGCGGAGGCGGAGGTGTTCGGCAAGCAGCGGATCCGCGCGTTCTCCGCCACGGAGGAGATCGGGTTCCGGCGGGAGAAGTGGCAGGCCACGGGGCGCACCGCCTTCCTGATGCTCAAGCACGTGATCGGATTCCAGGCGGGCGCCCGGCCCAAGACGGCGGCCCCCGGGACCCCCCACGGCGCGGTGCTCTCCCGGGATGCGGCGGTGCTTGCGGCGCTCCACGCCGATCTGGTGGCCCTGTACCTGGCGTTCGATCCCAAAACCGAGGCCATCGGGCTCGTCCCCGAGCCGGAGTGCGCCCAGGCGATCTATGACGAATACGTCAGCCGTTTCCAGGAGCAGGCGGTGCCGGTCCTTCCGGCCGGGATTTTGCCGGATCCCGCCGTAGTGGCGCGCCGGATCATCGTTCGGTTCATGATTGAGAAGGGGGCTGTCGCGGTGACCGCCGAGGCCGGACGGTTCTCGGTCGCCGTCGTGAGCCACGAGGCGATGCGGGACGCTGTCGGGCGGTTGCTCGCCGATGTCCAGCGGATGGTCTCCGTCAATGATCTGGACGGGATAAAGACGCTGACTGAGCAATACGGGGCGGGGCCCCCGAAGGCGTGGCAGGCGGATGTGTCCGAGCGCCTGGCGGCGCTGGGATTGCCCGAGAAGCTGTCCTTCGAGGTACCCTCCATCGTACCGGAACGGGACGCGAACGGAGAACTCATCGATCTCCGGCTCCTGCCGCGAGCGCCCCTGGTGGATCGGCTGAAGGCGCAAAGGGGGCTGCCGTGAGCCGCTCGGCGAGGTGGGCGCTCACCGGCCTCCTGTCGGTGGTTGCCGCGACCCCGTCGGGGGCTCAGGAGGTGTCACGGAAAACGCAGGGATCCGTCAGAGAGCGGCTCACTCGAATCGAGGCCGATCTCGAACGGCTCAACCGGGATCTGAAGCCGGGGCCCGCCGCGACCGCCGATCTCCAGGGGCGGATCGCGGCCCTCGAGCTGACGATTCAACAGCTCGAGCGGGACGTGGCGGCGGCGGAGTCGTCGACCTGGAAGCGGGAGGACGACGCCGGAGAGCGGGACGCCCGGCTGGACGACCTCGCCGAGGAGATCGCCCTGGTGTGGGAGGAGATCGATGCGGTACGAAAGACGCTGACCGAACAGACGGAACACCCCACCGCCGGATACGATCGCGGTTTTTTCCTTCGATCCTCGGACGGCCGTCACGGGCTCCGCCTCAACGGTTTCGTCCGCCCCTGTTATCGCCTCACGCTCCAGGAACCGTCGCTAAACGAGGGCGGGACGTCGAGGCTCTCCGCCGTCGCCGGGAACGGTTTCGTGCTCTCGAGCGCCCGGATCGTCACCTCGGTCCGGCTGCTGGAGGTGCTCTCGGGGCGGCTGGAGATCGACTACGGGACCCGCCCCGGGGACCGCCAGGCCCCCCTCCGCGGCACCGCGTCGACGGACTCCCCTGCGGCCCTGCGGTTTCTCGATGCGTACGGCGAGTACACCCCCTTCGAGGCGTTGTTCATCCGCCTGGGGCAGCAGCGGGTGCCCTTCGATCGCGAGAGCCGCTTCGACGATGATCAGCTGACCTTCGCTTCCCGCAGCCTGCTGACACGGCGGTATCTCCTCTTCGGCGACGCCCCGTACCTGAATGAAGACGCGCTCTACTACCGGGACGGATACGAGTGGCAGCGCGGCGCGGGCCTCGGACGGGACCTCGGCCTCCTGCTCGGCGGGACGGTCCTGGCGGGGCGTCTCAGCTATGCGGCGGGGGTGTTCAACGGCGGCGGATCGAACCTGCCGAACGACAACCGGGATCTCCTCGCGGCGGTCAGGCTCTTCTCCGACCCTCTGGGCGAAATGTCCGAAGGGATGTCCGACACGGCGGTGGCGCGGCGCGTGCTCCTCCGCGTCGGCGCCGGGTTCGCCTTCGACCTCCTGCGGCACGAGCGGCAGGAGGCCCCCGGCAGTGAGTACAACTCGGCGGACTACAACGCCACCTTTGACCTCCACCTCAAGTGGCGGGGGGTCTCGGCGCTGGCCGCCTTCTTCTACAGGCACTCGGACCACGGGGTCGCCGTCTACGATATTGTGGATACCGCGGACGGACAGACGCGGCGGGCCAAACCGATTCGGTCGATGGGGGTCGCGGGGCAGCTGGCCTTCTTTCACGCGGCGTCGAAGCTGGAGCCCGCCGTGCGGTACGCCCTGTACGACGCCCGGCTGCACCTCATCGATGACCACGTCCACGAGGTGACCGGGGCCCTCGCCTTTCACCCCTACCCGGATCACCTCACCCTGCGGGGGGAGTACCGCGGACTCTATCCCGGGGACTCGGCCCGTTCCTATCTGGCGCCCCTCGGGGTCCGGTACGCGCCGTCCCACGAGATCACCCTCATGGCGGAGGTGGCTTTCTGAGACCGCGTGTCCCCATCGAGCTGCTGCTCCTCATGACGGCGTCCTGCGGCAACTCCGCCGCGGAGACCGCGCCGAAGGAGCTTGACGCCCTGTCGTTTCATTCCGTCGGCTGGACGGTGGAGAGCGACGGGGAGCGGACGATGTCGAAGGCGGCGTTCAGCGCGGCGGCGAGGTCGGCGTTTCACGGGGTGGCCGTCCGCCGGCTTCGGGTGCGTCGGGCGACCCTGAGCGGTGAGATGGAGGTGTTCGAGGGGCAGGGCGCCCTGGCC
>JBNLED010000253.1:0-17199 GCA_050304755.1 Polyangia bacterium
TTTCATGCAGCTAGCGAGCGCGCCCGCAGCGACCGACCAAGGCGTAGTTGACCTACGGTGACCGAGGTCGCGAGGACGTAAGCCGCTAGATGCGTGGAAGTGCGCGATTGTATTAGGAGTTCAAACTGTTCGGTGCTCTAGTAGTCCTTCTCACTGATAGAGTCGGGCGTTTGGGGCGCGTGGCGTCGTCGATAAACGCGATGAGATAGGTTTTGCGCTTCCTTCGATTTTTCACCCGTACCGTCGGGCCGTGCATCACGTCGTTCATCCAGAGCTCTCCGGCATTTTTGTAAGAAAAATGGCTGGCGGCTTGATCTTCTTGCACTATTGGGTAGAAGAATCTAAGGTCCAGAAGGGGTCTTGTGTCCTGCTTCAGCCTGTTGAAGCATCTCGCGGGCCGCCACTACGGCCTCCCGCTCGTCCTGGTCTAGATGCAGCTGGTCAAAGGCATCGCCTGCTTCCTTGCACGCGATCAGCGCCTGCTCACTGAACTGACGCAGCGCCAAGGAGACCACTCTGGTGATCATGGACGTGGTGACTATAGCGATCTTCGTCTGGTTACCTTTCTCTTTCATCTCTTCACTGATCTGTTCAATCTGTTTTCGCTGTGTCGGGGTGGGCAGCCCTCCTGCCGTAAATATTACTATGTATGTTGGGAAAACCGATATCTTGATCAACGTCATCATATCTCTGCATATCGTCATCCAGTCCTCGTCCGAAGGGGGGGTCTCACCTTGGTCGATGATGTTGAAACAGCGCCCCGTTTTCGACATTCGAAAGAAGACGTAGCAGATGCTCGGCAGCCTCTTCGCTACTCCCATGATCTTGAAAGTATCTGTCCTGTCTCCGGTTGCCATGTATCCATCTCCTTTGTCCTCATTGCTTTTCACCGCCAAAATTGAAGTCTACTACAAGAATTGTATAGTCTTCGTCAGTTTTTCTTGTATATCGAATAATAATAGAAAACTTTTCTTGAACAAAAAATAGATCATATTTTCTTTATTGTATCAAGATTGTTAATTCAACCCATCCGAAGCACCCGGTGTGTTCGAAGCGCCACAAAACACCCTGTGCGCGCCTCCTCGGGGGTGGCCAGGTGATGCCCGCGGCGACCTCCCCATCATCCGCGTAGGGCTTTCCTTCCTTCCAATGAATCGATGAACCGCCAAAATCGGACCAGCGTCTCGATGGGACCGGTCCCCATGGTGGGGGTAGCGGACATCGAGTTCTTTCCCCTCATCGGAGTTAACGATACCGTGTTCTTCTTCAACCATGCTCAGGAACAGCTGTGGAAGAGCGACGGCGCCGCAGAGGCTACGACGGCTATCGATTCCATGGTGCAGGGCGACGACGAGTTACAACCGTACGCGGTAGCGGAGGGGCTACCACTCCTCCTCCCGGGGGATCCAGGCGATGTAGCGGCCGGTCATGGAGACCGCGAGGCCCCCGCCGTTCTCGATCTCTATCGGGAGCTCGATGCGGTAGTTCCGCCGCTTCCGCAGCTTGGCGACGAAGCGCTCCCAGAGCCCCGCCTCGTCGAGCCGGCAGACCGCCCGGAAGCCGTCGACGACCGGGTGGAGGTACTGGATGTCGGCCGCGGTGACCGCGACCTGGGCGTCGATGCCCTCGCGCCTCAGCCGGGCCGAGACAAAGCACCACCCGGCGAGCACCATGGCGGAGTAGAGGCTCCCCGCGAAGCCGGTCCCCTTGTCGTTGTGGTTCGGGGGGAGGGGGGCGCGGATGACCAGCTGATGATCGGTGGCGCGCTCGACGCGGATCGCCATGGGACGGGTGATGGGGATATGGTTATCGAGATAGGTCTGGAGGTCGTCGATTATCTCTCTGGAATACGGTTCGGTCATGCGGCCCTTCTCCTTGTGATACGCCGCGGGGGTTCTAGCACGACCGGCTCATCGGCGACAATGATCATGTGACCGCCAGGCGGGTGCCTCGGCTTTTCGCCGGGTCCCCCCTTCATGTGCGAAATCGGTTGTCCTCGGGCGGGAACGGCTGCTAGCATCGACGCAATCAGACGGAATCACAGCAAAGGGGAAGGCGATGAAGATCATCGATTTATGGACCGGGATGCGGAAACCGACGGTGTCGTTCGAGCTGTTTCCCGCGCGGAGCGAGAAGGGCGCCGCCAACCTCGAGCCCCCGTCAGCAGACCCGGGTCGCGGAGATCCTCGCGGTCATCCGGGGGAGATCGATGACGAATCTCGACCCCCCCGCGGCCCCCCGCTCCACATGCATACTCCCTTTGTGTTCTTTAACTATTATGGAGTATGAAATCGACAGCCCGAGGCCCGTCCCCTCGCCACGGGGCTTCGTGGTAAAAAACGGCTCGAAGATGCGCCGGGAGATTTCATCGGGAACCCCCGGACCGTTATCCTCGATCTCTATCCGCAGATAGTCGGGGACCCCGTACACCCCGATTTTGATCTCGGGGACGGGGACCTTCGCACAGAACATGGCCTGGCCGGCGTTCTTGAGGATATTCAGGAAGACCTGCTGTAGCTTTCCCGAATCGCAGATCGTTTCCGGGAACTCCTCGGTATACTCCCTGGAGATTTTGATGTTCCTAAAAGCGTAATTCGTCTTCATATCGAAATCGCTCATCAGCAGCCCGATGGTGACATCCATCAGGTTCGTAATGTCGCACCGGGTATGCTGGTCGTCGCTGACCCGGACGAATCCCAGCATGTTCCGTACGATGGTGGACGCCCGGTCTCCTGCGTCCCGGATGCTGTCGATCAACTCCGGTATGTTCCGCTCCTCCAGGTAGACCCGCAGCTTGTCCGGCGGGATGCCTAGGCGCCGGGCCGCCGCCTGATTCTCGTTCGTCTGGGTATCGAGCTTCTCTTGAACAAACCGCGCGATTTGAATGATGCCGAAGAGCGGGTTGTTGATCTCGTGAGCCATCCCCGCCGCCAACCCCCCGACCGAGAGGAGCTTCTCCGACTGGACGAGCATCTGTTCAATCCGGATCTCTTCGGTGATATCATCGATGCGAATGACGGTATCCGATTCGGCGGTGTTGTTGAGCGGGATAATAGATACGTTATAAAAGGATGTGGCGTCGCCACGGCTGTGGGGGATACGGGTGATCTCGAGGGGCTGGCGGTTTGTCATGGCCTTTTGTATCCACGCCATTTTGGGAACTAGCATCGGAAACAGCCTCTCCAACCGCCGCTCCTCGGGCGCCGCGTCGGCGACATCGGACTCCATATCGGCCAGCTTGTTCCATTGGGTGACCGTCCCCCGGTGGTCGACCCCCAGGACGATGGACGGCAGCGAATCGAGGATATCCGCGAGCTTCTGTTTGTTCTCCTCCAGCGCCTTCTTGAGCATATACTCATCGGTGAAATCCACGATCGCTCCCGTCGTCCGGACGCCCTGGCGTTTACCGTCGACGGTATCGAAGAAGGTTCGGGACCTCGAGTGGATCCACCGGATCTCTCCGTTGGGCCGGATGATGCGGAAGGCCTTGTCGAACAGCCCGGTGCCCTCGGGATCGTGGGCCTTCAACACCGCCTCCATATCGCGGTCGTCCGGGTGAATGAACTTCCCTGCGTTCTCAAAGGAGAGCTCATCCTCTGTCTCCACGCCGTAGATCTCCCGATACAGGGGAGACATATATATCTTATTAGTCATATGATCGTGATCGAAAACGGCGACATGCCACAATCGTGAGGTCGCCCGGCTTCGGAAAAGCTCGTCTTTCTGGCGTTCGAAGACCTCGGCGTTGAGCACGGAGAAGGTCGCGATCAGGGATTCCCCGTCTTTTCCGGTCATCGCCTCGACGGCCATGGACGCGCATACCGGATATCCCCCTTCGGGCTTCAAATACACGGTTTGAGGCGGCGGGGTCCCCTGCAGGATGACGGGAATCGCCCGGAGCGTGCCGTCATCCGCAGCGAAGGTCGCCAGAATGGATTCAAAAGGGGCACCCTTGATTTTTTCCTCAGACGAATTCATCAATGAAATAAATGCGTTATTGCATTCAGTGATTATCTTGCCGACAATCACCGCCGCCGGCAGCTCATCTTTTTCGAGATCGACAACGGAGGGGGCTCCCGGTTTTTTTTCATCATTCCGTAACATTGCCGTATCCTCTTTACCGGCGCCCTTTGTTTCCGAACCGCTCTGTGGAACTCCCCCGTACCTCACCTAAAAGGATAAAAGAGTTGATATATCATGTCAACACGACAACAATAATGCAATGAAGTTGTATAGAGTCCTGGCGTTTACCACTCTTGTCGCGATGCGAGCGGCCGCCGGATGTTCCCACGACACGACATCGTTCGAATTCTCGGACTCCACCAAAGAGACCTTCTCGCACGAGTGCTCCGATGACGGATGTTAGGTACTGATACCGAACGGAGAGAGCGAATTACGGCGTCGGCGGGTCGGACGCCCGGAGGACCACGGCCTCGGCCACGGCGGCGCGGAGATCCTCGACAGTATAGGGCTTGGGCAGGGTTCGTCTGAACCCGTACAGCTCGGGATTGGAAAACCCCTCGTGCTCCGGGTAGCCGCTGGCGGCGATGGCGCGGATCTCCGGATCGATGGCGCGCATCTGCTTGAGGACCTCCCCCCCGCCCATTCCGTCAGGGACAATGAAATCGAGGACAACCAGATCGAACGGACGCCCGGAATCCCGGGCCTGGCGGAACGCCGAGAGGGCCGCTTCCCCGGTGGCCGCGGTCTCGACGAGATACCCGCTCCCCACGAGGGCCATCCGCGCGAGGCGCCGGAGGTAGGGCTCCGGATCCATCAGAAGGATGCTTCCGTTCCCCGTCGGCGCAGGGGGAGGGAATGACGACCTCGGTGTTCGGAGCACCGCATTCGAGGCCCTGAGGTGCAGCTGGAAGACGGTCCCCTCCTCGGGCGCCGACCTCACGTCGATGGCCCCGCCGTGTTTCGTGATGATGGCGCGGACCGCGGCTAGCCCGAGACCGCTTCGGGAGGGTTTTGTGGTGAAGAAGGGGGTGAAGATGCGTTTTTGAATATTGGCCGGGATCCCCGGACCGTCGTCCGCGACGCTGAGCCGCACATATCGTCCGGCGAAAAGGGCCTGCGGGTTGTCACCCTTGAGCTCCACGTTGTCGGCGGTGACGGTGATGCGCCCCCCTGACGGCATAGCCTGCCGCGCGTTGAGGATGAGGTGATCCAGGACCTGCCGCAACTGCAGGGGGGCCATGTCGCAGGACCAGAGTCCCTCCTGGAGGCCCAGCTCCGCGGTGACCTCGGCGCTTGTCAGCGCGAATCGGGTACTGCGGATGACGAGATCCTCGAGGGAGTGGGCGGCCATCGGGGGGTGCCCCTCGGACGCGAAGGCCAGCAGCCGGCCGGTCAGGCTCCGAGCCTCCCCCAGGACCACCCCGGCGTTCCGAATCCAGTCGCTCTCCGGCGTGTCCTCGGTAAGGGTCTCCCGCGCCAGCGCCAGGCTGCCCAGGACATCCATCAGCAGCGGATCGAACTCCCGGGCGATCCCGTCCGCCAGGAGGGTCACCGCCTCCATCTTCTCGTCCTTCCGGCGCTCCTCCGCCGTCCGGATCCTCTCGGTCATGTCCCGGAACGCGAAGACCGCGCCCACCACGCGGCCGCCCTTATCCCGCGCCGCCGCCGCGGCGGTGTCGACGAGAATCTCCGCGCCTCCGGCGCCGGTGAGAACCGCCAGGAGGGGAGCGTCGGGCGCCGGGGCCTCAAGGGTCCGGGCCGTCAGATCGGAGAGCGGGCGCCGGGTGAGCCGATCCGCCACGGGGAAGACCTCCGAGAGGCGCCTCCCCAGCGCCGTGTCGGCCGTCCAGCCGGTGGCGCGCTCGGCCGCGGGGTTCATCAGGGAGACGCGTCCCCGGGGGTCCGTCGCGATGACGCCGTCCGGGAGGCTGTCGAGGACCTGGAGGAGCAGCTCCCTGTCGTTCTCCAGCGCCGCCTCGGCGCTCGCCCGTATCTGGATGTCCTCGGAGAGGTTCTGGTTGAGCGCCATCAGCTGTTCGGTCCGGTCCTGGACACTCGCCTCCAGGTTCTCGCTCAGCTGAAGGATCTCGTCCTCGGCAAAAGCCCTGTCCGCCATCTCCTGCCTCAGGGCTTCGGTGCGCTTCGCGATCCGCCCCTCCAGCACCCGCGCCCGGCGTCGCATCCGGAGCTTCCCGAGCTGAAAGACCCCGGCGAGGAGCAACAGCCCCGCCAGCAGATAGAGCCCCCTTATCGGAAGGGTCTCGTGCCACCGCGGCTCCACGGCCAGGTGGAGCGCCGTTCCATAGCCGAAGGGGGCCGCGGCCCGATGAGCCGCGACCTCGAACACGTAGCTCCCCGGGGAGATATTGGTGAACTCCGCGAAGCGTCGCGGGCCGGCGTCGATCCACCGGTCATCGTACCCCCGCAGGCGAAATCGGAACCCGAGCTCGTTCGCGTGGTTCGGGCTGGGCACCGTATAGCGGAATCCGATGTGCTCGCGTCCCTCGCCCACCGAAAGCGCCTCCGGGTGTTGTACCTGCCGGTTTCCGAGGACGGCCTCCTCGATGATGACCTTGGGCGGCGGGGAGGATTTGGGGAGGTGATCCGGATCGATGACGGAGAGCCCCCGGGCAGTGGCGTACCAGAGGCGGCCATCGGCGGTCCGGGCCTGGCCGGCGGGGCGGCGAGACACCGCCACGCTTTGCAGCCCGTCCGCGGTGGTGAAGATCCGGGAATGGACGCTGCCCGCGGCGCCCACCGCCGCGGCCTCGAGATCGGCGATGGGGATGCGGTAGATGCCGTCTTCCGCGGCGACGAGCAGGGCGCCCAGCGCGTCCGGCATCAGATGGGCCGGTGAGCGGACCGGGGTGTTCTCCACCCCCGAGAGATCGGTCACCCGGTGGTCCCGGATGCGCGCGAGCCCGCCCCGGGTGGCGACCCAGAGGTTCCCCCGGGAGTCCTCCACCGCGTCGAAGACCCCGTCATGGGGGAGGCCGTCCGTCTGATCGAACCACCGGTGTCCCTCGGAATCGATGTGGACGAGGCCGCTGCCGTCGGTGGCCACCCAGAGCCCGCCGTGGCGATCCCGGCGGATCCGCTGAACGCGGTTGAGGGGCACCTCCGCGTGCACCGGGGTGAAATCGCCGTCCTCGAAGCGGCTGAGCCGGCTGACCCCGTCGCCATCGGTCGTCGCCAACAGGATTCCCCCGCGGTCCCGGGCGAGGGCGCTCACCTCTCCGTCAGGGACCTCGAACCGCTCCAGGCGCTGATCCAGAAAACGGTAGAGTCCCCGCCCGCCGATCCAGAGGGCATCATCACCGGTCTCGAGGAGATCCCCCGGCGCCCCCTCCAGGACCGCCCCATCTCTCGTGAGGGGGGTTATCCGGCCCTTCTCCAAGAGGTAGAGGCCACCGGTATCGTCCACCGCATAGACCCCCCCTGCCTTACGGGGCGCGATTGTCAGGATGCGCTCCCCGTCGAAACCGTCCCTTCGTCCGTAGGTGATGAACGCCCCGTCCCGGTACCGCTCCAGCCCGCCGTCCGTGCCGATCCACAGGGCGCCCTGCTGATCCTCGATAACGACCGAACCCCCTCGGGGCGGCCCGTCATCCACTCGAAGGGTCTTCTTGTCCAGGCGATGCAGCCCGCCGTCACGGGTCGTCATCCAGAGGGTTTCACTTCGATCTTCGAACAGACCGGTGACGTCTCCGCGAAAGCGACCTTCCCCGCGCGCCCCCACCGCGATAAACCCCTCCTTTTCCCAGCGGGCCAGCCCGTCCCGGGTCCCCACCCACAGGGTATCCCGGTGGTCCACCAGGATCGCGCCGGTGGCCGTCGACGGCAGCCCGTCTTCCGCGGTGAAACGCCGGACCGTCCGGTCCAGCTTGAGCAGGCCGTCGTCCGTGGCGGCCCAGAGCCCCCCCGCCCCGTCCACGGTCAAATCGTTGATCCGAAGCGGCACGGCGGAAGCCCGATAGGCGGGGTGCCTCACGAGGGTCTCCTTTTCGAGGGACCAGACGCCGGCGTCGGACCCCACCCATAGGGTGTCCTCGGGGCCCAAGGCCAGCGCGCGGAAGACGGGCGGCTTGGAGGTCTTCGCGCTGAACACACGGAACGCGTCGCCGTCGAACGCCGCCACTCCCCCGTCGAAAGCGGCGAAGAGGGTCCCCGCCGAGTCCTCGAGCAAATCCCGGCAGGCGCCGAGGGGCGATGATCCGCGGACCCCCGCCGCCATCGACGCGAACCGCAGACCGTCGAACCGGATGAGCCCGTTCAGGGTCCCCAGCCACAGATACCCGTCGGCGGTCTGGTGCAGGGCGAGCACCGGCCCCTCCGGAAGCCCGTCCCCGACGTCCCAGGTCTCGTGGACGTACTGTTCGATGGAACGCCCCGGGTCCAGCGCCCGAGCCGCGCCGGGCCACAGCAGGAGGAACAGGCACACTGCCAGACTTCGACTTCGTATCGGGACCTTATAAAAAGGGATCATGTCACGCTCATCGGAATGCTACTTTTACCACAGGATTTCACCGACGCGAATAGCCCCACGGTTTTATCTCGGGCGCGGACGCGGAGGTCATGGTGAGGGAGAGCGTTCCGGGCTGTTGGAGGTCGGCGACGTTAGGGGGTATAAGAGGAAGTCGCGGGCGGACAGGATCGGCCCCCTTTTTCATCAATGGTTCAGGAGAAGCGGATGATGTTCCGGAACTGTGATCTCTTTTTCATATTGACGCTCTTCGTCACCTCGTGCGGCGCCCCCGGCGGCGACGCCCCCCCCGGCGGGGAGCGGATTCTCACCCCCCTCTCCGATATCCGCTACACGCTCGATCCCTACGATTTCAACCCGCTCGTGGCGGCCGTCGCCGTGACCCACGACGACCTGGCGCCGGGGGCGGTGGAGCGGATCACCGTGACCGTCAAGGGACAGGGGGAGGGGGCCGAGGATTTCACCGGGACCCTGCGGCCGCGGTCGGAGGCCTACCAAACGAACTTCGATATGGATGACCTTTTGGAGGACGGCGAGGTGGGGATCCCCGTCCTCGGGCTCTACCCCGGCGTCGACAACGAGGTCGAGTTCGAGCTCCTTACCGACACCCGGGCCTTCACCGGCAGCGCGCGGATCCCGGCGGCGCCTGTCCCGTTCACCGCGACGGAGGAGGTCTCCGTCGACCTCCCCGATCCGGACGCGGTGGCGCCCGGGTGGATCCACATCAACAACCGTGTCTACGACAACCGGGGCAGGCTCCGCTGGGTGGCCGACGGGACCCAGGGGCGGATCACGAATATGCGGGAGAGCGGTCTCATCATCACCTGGAACATCGACGAGCGGACCGTGATGGGGAAGCTCGTCTACGGTCGGGAGGCGATCCTCCCGGAGCCCTTCTATGTCCACCACGACTCCATCGAAATCCCGAACGGCGACCTCATCGCCTGCGCGGGGAACAACGAGACCGAGATCCTCCATGGGGACGGCACCGCCGAGATCAGCAAGAGCGACACGGTCCTGGAGCTGGACGCGGAGACCAGCGAAATAGTGAACCGCTGGGACCTCCGGGAGTTCCTCGACGTCGACCGGTATACGCTGGCGAGCCCCCGACCCGACTGGGCCCATATGAACACCGTGGCCTATGACGCGCTCGACGACTCGATTATCGTCTCCAACCGCTACCAGGGGGTGCTCAAGATGACGCGGAACGGACGCCAGGGAGACGCGGCGAACCAGGGCAAGGCCCTGGTCTGGATCCTGGCACCCCACCTGGATTGGGGCATGGCGGGCTGGAACGGCGGGGGGGAGATCGATCCCAACGACTACCTGCTCACCGCGGTGGACTCGGACGGCGAGCCCTATGCGGCGGAGGTCCAGGACAACCTGGCGGCGCCCGATCCCGCCCGGGACCCCTTCCACTGGCCGGTGGGACAGCACGGCCTCCGCATCATCCACAGGGAGGAGGGGATCGTTCATCTCATGATGTTCGACAACTTCGCCTCGACGATCTTCGACGGCCCCGGCACCACCAACAACGCCCTGAAGCGGGACACCTCGAACGATCGGGGGCGGTACAGCCTGCTGGTGGTCTACGAAATCGATGAAGCGGCCATGACCGTCCGGCAGATCTGGAGCTGGGGCGAAGACGACCCGGATCTCTTCGGCAGCTTCGCGTCCGGGGTCAACCTGTTCGAAAACGGAAACCGGTTCGTCATCTCCAACGGCGTGGACATGGCGAACACCCGGGAGAACCCGATGAACCCCCAGGCGGTGGAGCTGACGCCGGACGGGGAGGTCGTCTTCCGCCTCCAGATCCGCGAGACCGAGCTGGACGCCTATCGGGGCGGGCGGATCGATCTCTACCACCCGGAGCGGAAGGAGGAGCGATGAGCCGCCGCCTCTGGAAAATCATGGTCGTTATCGGCCTCATCGTCCTGCCGGCGGCCTCGGTGGGCTGCGGCGACGCGGCGCCGATGCTTCTCAGGGACAGCGACAGCGATGATGACGTGACGGACGCCGGACCGGATACGGAAGGCGACACGGACAGCAGCACCGCGGACGGCGACACGCACAGCACCGCAGGCGACGAAGGCGAGACGGACAGCGAGGCCGGGGGCGATACGGACAGCGCGCCGGAAGCGATCGCCGTCGGTCTCTACCGGCCGTCGCCGAGGGCGATCTATCAGCGGAATCACGAGGATCTGGCGTATGTGCCAGTGGAGGGCGTCGTAGGAGACGCCGATGTCACCGCCGTCGAAGCCCGCTGGGTGCTCGTAGAGGACGAAACGATTCTGGGCGACTGGGGCGAAATCCCGGTCCCCTGGCCGCGATTCCAGGGCACCCTGGAGGTCCCCGTCGGGGGGTGGTATCGCGTGGAGGTGAGGGCGGTCGACGCGGACGGTCTGCCCGTCGAAACCCTTTCCGTCAGCCGGGTGGGCGTCGGGGAGGTGTTCATCACGGCCGGTCAGTCCAACGCCGCCAGCTTCGGGATGACGCGGGACGACCCCGACGACACCGTGTCCGCCTGGAACGGCGTCGACGGGATCTGGCAGTACGCGGCCGACCCGCAACCGCTGGTCACCCGGGGAAAGGGCGGCCGGGACGGCTCTCCCTGGTCCCGGCTGGGGGATATCCTGACGGCGCGGTTCGGCGTTCCCGTCGGGTTCATCGGATGCGCCCAGGGATCGTCCACCGTCGAGCAATGGCTCCCCGAGACCGAGGAGAGCCTGTATCCCCGGTTCGAGCTGGCGACCGCGGCGGCGGGGGAAACCGGGTTTCGCGCGGTCCTCTGGCACCAGGGGGAATCCGACGCCGCCGACGGGCTCTCCGCCGACCGCTACGCGGAGCGGCTCGAGACCGTCATCCGTCAGATGCGCGCCGACGCGGGATGGGAGGTGCCGTGGGGCATCGCGCGGGCGTCCTACCTCGGGGGGACCCCGACGGAGCAGCTGGTGCCGGTGCGCGAGGGGCAGAACCGGGTGCTCGATCAGGTGGCGGAGACCTTCGCGGGGCCGGACACGGATCTCCTCCAGGGGCCGGACATCCGGGCCGAGGGGCAGGCCCACCTCGCCGAGGCGGGGCTCATGATGCACGCCCTCGGGTGGGACCAGGCGATCCAGCAGGCCTTCTTCAGCGCGCGCCGAGCGGTCACCATGGTGGAGGAGAACGCGGTCTTTGACGGGCCGGCGGAGTACGTCCTCGGATTCGCCTTCAGCACGGACGCGCCGATCACGGTGACCGACCTGGGACGGTACATTCCCGACGGAGAGATCTCCACCCGACACGCCGAAGCCGGCCTGTGGAACCTCGACGGGGATCTCCTCGCCGATACCGTCATCCCCGCGGCGACCCCCATCGAGACGGACGCCAACGGCCACCGCTGGCGGTTCGCCGCGATCCCGCCGACGCCCCTGCCCCCTGGCAGCTATGTCGTCGGTGTGCGGACGTTCGCCTCGTCGGTCGATTCGACCTTCACGATGGACTCGATCGTGGAGATCTCCCAGGACCTGAATTGGATAGCGTCGAGGGCGACCCCGTGGTATGGGGAGTTGGCGTTTCCGTCGGCGACCGGAGATGCCGAAGGCGCGTTCGGCGGCGTTAACTTCAAATATCAGTAAACTATATGGCACCAGGGAGTCAGTCGTAACGATGGCACAGATTGAACACAACGCAGTTTCCTTTATCCTATTCATCTCATTGGGATCGGTCGCGGCCCTCGGCTGCGCGTCGGGCGGCGCCGGGGAGGAGCCGTCATCCACGGCGTCCGGCGAGACGGACACCGGCAGCGCGGACGGAGACAGCGACGGGGATACCGACGCCGACGCGGACGGGGATACCGACACTGACGCGGACGGGGACAGCGACGGGGATACCGACACCGATGCGGATACCGACACCGATAGGGTTACCGATATCGACAGCGACAGCGGTAGCGACAGCGACAGCGGTAGCGCCACCGACACGGGCAGAGCGGACACGGACTCGGAGACGGCGCATCAGACGGCGCCGGATGGCGGGGATAGCGGGCCTGATACCGGAGACGACACCGACACGCAAGGTGACGGGATGATCGTCCGAACGATAGTGGATCCCTACGATTTCAACCCGCTCGTGGCGGCCATCGCCGTGACCCATGACGACCTCGCGCCGGAGGCGGTGGAGCGGCTCACCGTGACCGTCAAGGGACAGGGGGAGGGGGCCGAGGATTTCACCGGGACCCTCCAGCCTCAGTCGGAGGCCTACCGAACGAACTTCGACATGGATGACATATTGGAGGACGGCGAGGTGGGCGTCCCCGTGCTCGGGCTCTATCCCGGCGTCGACAACGAGGGCGAGTTCGAGATCGGCACGGCCTCCGGGACCTTCGCCGGGAGCGTCGTCATCCCGACGGCGCCCGTGGGCTTCACCGAGACCGAGGTCGTCACGGCGGAGATCCTGGACCGGGACGCCATGGCGCCGGGTTGGCCCCACGTGAACAACCGGGTCTACGACCACCAGGGCAGGCTGCGGTGGATCGCCGACGGGACCCAGGGGCGGATCACGAACATGAGAGAGAACGGCCTCATCATCACCTGGAACATCGACGAGCGGACGGTGATGGGGAAGCTGGTCTTCGGTCGCGAGGCGATCCTGCCGGACCCCTTCTACGTCCACCACGATTCCATCGAGATCCCGAACGGCAACCTCATCGCCTGCGCCGGGAACAACGAGACCGAGATCGTTCACGCGGACGGCACCGTCGAGGTGAGCAAGAGCGACACCCTCCTGGAGCTGGACGCGGTCACCAGCGAGATCGTGAACCGGTGGGACATCCGCGACTTCCTCGACGTGGACCGGAACACCCTGGCGAACCCCCGGCCCGACTGGGCCCACATGAACACCGTGGCGTACGACGCACTAGATGATTCCATCATTGTCTCCAATCGATATCAGGGGGTGCTCAAGATGACGCGGAATGGCCTCCAGGGACCGGAGCCCAACCAGGGCAAGGAGCTGGTCTGGATCCTGGCGCCCCACTTGGACTGGGGCATGGCCGGGTGGGACGGCGCGGGGGCGATCGATCCCAACGACTACCTGCTCACCGCCGTGGACGCCGACGGGGTGCCCTACGATGAGGACGTGCAGAACAACCTGGCGGCGCCGGAGTCCTCCCGCGACGACTTCCACTGGCCGGTGGGGCAGCACGGGCTCCGCATTCTGGACCGGGCGGAGGGGATCGTTCATCTCATGATGTTCGACAACTTCGCCTCGACGATCTTCGACGGCCCGGGGACCACGCACAACGCCCTCAAGAGCGACATCTCGAACGATCGGGGGCGGTACAGCCTGCTCATCGTTTACGAGATCGACGAGGTCGCGATGACCGTCCGGCAGATCTGGAGCTTCGGAGAGGACGATCCGGACCTCTTCGGCAGCTTCGCGTCGGGGGTGAACCTGTTCGACAACGGCAACCGGTTCGTGGTGTCCATCGGGGTCGACTCGGTGAACGCCCGGGAGAACCCGAGGAACCCCCAGCTGTTCGAGGTGACGCCGGAGGGGGAGGTGGTCTTTCACCTGCGGATCGACGAGACCACGCTGGAGGCCTACCGGGGGGGGCGCATCGAGCTCTACCATCCGGAACGATAACCAACGGGAGAGGTGAATGAAGATGGAAAACGGATTGATCCGAGGGGTCGCCCTGGCCGTCGTGACGGGGCTGGTCGGTTGCGGGGATGGGGTCGGGAGCGTTCCGGACGAACGCGATTCCGTCCCCGGAGAATCGACGGCGAGCACCGGGGACACGGGGACGACCGGGGACACGGGGACGACCGAGGAGACCGCCACAGATACGACGACCCAAACGGCCGACACGGCTGACGATACGACGACGGGCACGGCGATCGGGGATACGGGCTCGGCCGATGACACGGAGACCGGAGACGCCGGGACGGTCCGGGATGCGGGCGCGGACACGGACACGGGGGCGGATACAGATACGGGCACGGGGAGGGCGCATCTCGTGGATCACCTGGAGATGAGTCTCGAGGGATCCCCCGCGGTCGCCGACAACACCGACGCGGTGACGGTGACGGTGACGGCCCTCGACGGGGCGGGAGAGCGGGTTCCCGAAGCCGAGCTGCTCGATCTCTTCATGGTGCGCGGCTTCGAGCCCGTGCCGCTGGCCTACGAGGCGCCGGGGGACGGGACCTTCACGGCGGTCGTCGCCACATACGGCGCGGGGGATTACGCGATCGTGGCCGAGGATGTGGAGGGGCACCGGGTCAGCGCCACGGCGTCGTTCGTGCCCGGCCCGCCGGCGACCCTCGAGATCCTCTCCGTCTCCGAGGCGGTCGTGGCCCCCGACGGAGACCGGGAGCTGGAGCTCGCCGCCGCCGTCGCGCTCCGGGACGTCTACGGCAATCCGGTCCCGGCGGCGCCGGAGGACTTCGAGGCTGCGGCCGACGCGGGCGTGGTCGGCGCCATCTCCGCGGCCGCGGATCACCCGTACGTGAAGGTCGCCGTATCATCCCCGGACTACGGAAGGGGCACCCTTACGGTCACCTACACGGGAGATCCCGAGGCGCCGCTCCAGGCAGAGGCGCCCATCGACTTCCCCCCGGCGGCCCTCAGGACCGGCGGGCCGGCGGGGGACCAGCCGGGCATCCCGGCGGGGGGGACCACCGAGGTCACCCTGGATCTGAACATCCCCGGGAGCATCGGCCCCATCCACTACTTCGACGCGTGGCTGTACATGGACGGGACCATCCTCCAGTACAACGGCGCCACCGAGCTGGGTGACGACTGCGTCATCGACTACGCGATCCTCTACGGCTACGATCTCAACTTCGGCGGGAGCTGCCCCGGCTTCACCGGGACGACGACCCCCCTGGTGTTCGAGTTCGAGCCGCTCTCGGAGACCTTCGAGAGCTCCCTCGCGATGGTGGAGATGATGTTCGGCGACGAGGACTACGAGCTCCTCTCACCGCCGGATATGGTGACCGAGTGGCTGTCGGAGTGGGAGTATCCCCTGATGACCAAGGCGTCCCGTCCGGTGCCCCTCCACGTGTGGGTGCAACCCCGGCACGCCGCCGACGAGGAGATACAGGCGGACATCACCCGGACCGACGGGATCCTGGCGCTCAACGCCAGGCGGTGCGTCTGCCCCGTGTTCCACACCCTCGAGGCGACCGTTACGGTTTTGTCCGACGCCGAGTGGCGAGGGCTCGCCGGGGACAACGGCACGATGGACACCCCCGACCGGCAAGGCATCCGCCAGGCGAACGGCGGGGACACCTATGACGAAGACACCCTCAACGTGTACTACGGCGACCTTCAATCGGACCAGGGGGTCTTCGCCGCGGTCGACACCGACGGCGGCGCCGCCTTCGTGGACAACGCCGGTGACCCCGATGACCGCGCCCTGGCCCACGTGCTGGGACACCTGATGGCGGCGGCGCTCCTCGATTCCCCGGACGACATCGCCGGCCAGGGCGCCCGGCAGCCCGGCAATCTCTACAACCTCTCGGACATGGGGGACCACCTCACCGCCGAGCAGTGCGCGCTCTTTTCCCGATAGGCGTGTTGCAGTGTTCGGAACAGCTCTCTAGCCCGAATGATTCCTGAAGAAACGAAGCGAAAATGCCGAAGGCCTCGCCAGCACTGGGTGAACGGAGATTTTGGCCCCGGAGTCAGAGTGGACACTCTGTCGAGGAGCCAAAATCGAGTACGCCCGGTAATGGCGTGGGATTCGCGTTTGCAGCCGTTTGTTCAGGGATTATTCGGGCTAGAAGACGCCGAGCAGCTGGAGGCCGCCGACGATGCTGATGACGTGGTAGGAGTAGCTCGAGTCGCTCTCCGAGTCCTTCACGCGAAAGAAATTCCCCGACACGCCCCCGGTGGCGGACACCCCGAACTGCGGGTGCGCCCAATACCGCACGCCGAGCCCCCCGTCGTATTCTAGGAGGAAATACTTGTCGTCGTCGTCGCTCTCCCCGTCCTCCCTGAAGAACATTGTACCGGCGCCGATGTTGATCGCGCCGAACATCTCCACCTTCTCGTCATCGGATCGAACCATGACGAACCGGATGCCGGGCTTGAACAGCAGCTGCGTGACGGACTCCTTGTTCTCGTCGCTGCTGCTGCCGCTGGAGTAGTAGTCGCTGTCGCTGCTGGAGAGGGCGTACGAGTAGGAGGAGGAGGAGGAGCCGAAATCGGATTTGCTGCGGTACGTGAACCGGTTCAGCTTGAACCCCATGCCCACGATGACCCGGTTGATCTTCCCGCCGAGGAACAGGCCGCCTTGGAGGGAGTTGAAGTCCATGAGCTCCTCCTCGAGGGCCAGGATGGGCTTGCTGATGCCGAAGGAGAGCTCGAGGGCGAAGCCCGCGCGCTTCTGTCCGAGGGGCGGGGCCGCGGGCACGGGCTGCACCGGCGCCACCTCGGGCCCCGCGTACATCGCCGGCTCGGGCTGAGCCGCGGGGGCCGGGGCCGCGGGGGCCGGATCCGCGTATACCGGGGCGGGCTCGGTCGCCGTTGTATCCCCGGTCGGCTGCGCCCCCCAGTCGTCCGCCGCCGTTGAAGTGTCCGCGGTTTCCGGAGTCGCGGCGGTGTCCGTCGCGGGCTGAGGGTCGGACAGGCCGATGGCGGCTTCGTCCGCCAGAGCGGCGGAGGCCATCCCGCAACAGACTATCAATATCGCGATCGTAAAGACCAGGAAACGTCTCGTTTTGGACCAGGGCATTGACTTCATCGAGTAACTCCTTTCGAAATGTTAT
>JBNLED010000254.1:0-37348 GCA_050304755.1 Polyangia bacterium
CCGAAATCGATCTCCTTTTTCTTGCTATTCTCGAGCTCCCCGCGGAACTCGTCGTTGAGCGCGACGAGGTTATCCAAATGGGCCGCGATCCCCGCCGCCGCGTCGGCGTCAGCGAGATCCCCCTGGAGCCTGGAGATGATGATGTCGTTCTGAAGGAGCTGCTCTTCGAACGGGAGGGTGATCACCGGCCGCACCCCCTCGGGGAAGAGCTGATCAATAATGCGCTTCGAGGCCTGGAAGAGAGCGCTTGTCGAAGGAAACGCGGCGAGGTAGCCGGAGAGCGCCGAATAGATGGCCCCTATCATTGCGTCGATCCGATTGTCGAGATCGAGGGAATTGCCGCGGGCCTTGGATGCGACCCTGGACCGGGCCCAGGCGCGCTCCGATGAGGCGGTCGCGGTATCGTGCGCGATCGCCGCCTCGACTAGCGATCGCAGGCGTTCATCCCCCAAGGCGCGAGCGACCTCCAGGCACTGTTGGAAGGCGTAGAGCCTTCGGCCGGTGGAAAGGTAGGGGATACCGATCAGGGAATACTGCTCTGACATGTTTTCCTCCTTTGAAAACGGTTGCAATCGATGAGAGTTAAGACGCGAGACTCCGAAAATGGATCTACATCGGATCTCTTTTTTTTATTTTTTTCATCTTGGGTGGTCATGGGGCGGGATTGTTAGATGAAGACGTTATCTTTATATGACGCAAAGCGTTGGCCCTGTGCAGAAAGTGCAAAACAAAATCGTCTCTGAGTCGTCAAAACCAGCATGCAACCAGCCGTCGAAAAAGAGACCACCGCCATGCATAGGGGAAACCAAGAGAGGCGAAGCAACATGACCGTTCATGTCGCCATCAACCAAGAGAGCCAACGGTACCCTACCGTCGGTTATGATATGCAACCGAGAGAGCTGACGGTACCCTACCGTCGATTGTGGGATGCAACCGCGAGAGACAATGGTGCCCTATCGTCAAACTGGCGTTCAACGGAGAAAGACAACGGTGCACCACCGTTCTCGCCGAAGGTCAACCAAGAGAAGCGACGGTGCATGACCGTCGTTTTGGCGGTCGACCGAGAGTGCTGACGGTGCATGACCGTCGTCGCTGGAGACTCAGAAGGATAGACGACGGTGTAGCCCCGTTATCCGGCTGTTTTACTCTTCATCGCTCTCGGTGTGTTCCTGTACGTTCTCCAACGTCTCGGCAACAACCGTCCTCACAAGGCTCTTCTGCTGCCCGGGCTCGAGCGGCAGATTTACTTCAAGGTTAATCTGTACCTTTCGCGCGAGCACCTCCGGAGATACCGGCTGTTTCGGTGAGTCGGACTTGATGTCGTGGTAGATCTGCCAGGCAAGGCCCGCCGCGCTCACCAGGAGAGCGGCGATTGATACAAGCAGCGACGGATCGAGGAACCGTTCGGGCCCGCGTCCGGTATGGGGCTCATCCAATGCAGCTGCCGTGAAGCCCGGAAGCTTGGGATCGATCTCCGGAGCCAGGCGCTCGGCCGATGCCATGGCGATGGCGCGAATCGTATCTTGATCAGACATCTCGACTACTCCTCTGTTTGCCGGTTCATGGATTCAACCCCCTGCCGCACCGCTTCGGGCAGCGGCGCCCCGTGGCACCGGAGCCACGCCGCCTCCAGGGCCGGCAGGCCGAGGAGCCGGGTGAGTCTGGCCAGATGCTTTGGTCCCGGGCCGGTGGACGGATGGGGAAACTCGTCGAAGAGCCCAACGCATCGCACAGTCCACTCCAAGGCTTTCTGAGCTCGTTCCTGCTTTTCAGAGAGCAGTCCGAGCTGGCCATAGGTCATGGCCAAGCCGGGCCGGTTGCCCAGCGTCTCGTTTATCTCCAGTGATTTCTTGTGCCACGCCTCTGCCTGGCTCAGCTCACCGCCTTTCTGGGCGACAGTGCCGAGCTGGTGATAGACCGCCGCCATATCGGGCTGGTTGTTGAGTTGTTCGAAGATCTCCAGTGCTTTCTTGTACCATGCCTTTGCCTGGCCCAGCTCGCCGCGATCCTGGTCGACCATGCCGAGTTGGTGATAGGTGGTGGCTATACCGGGCCGATTGCCCAGCGCCTCATCAATCTCCAGTACTTTCTTGAACCACGCCTCTGCCTGGCCCAGCTCGCCGCGATTCTGGGCGACCATGCCGAGCTGGTAATAGACTGCTGACATATGGGGCCGGTCGTTGAGCTGCTCAAAGATCTCCAGTGCTTTCTTGGACCACACGTATGCTTGGTCCAACTCGCCGCGACCCTGGGCGACAGTGCCGAGCTGGTGATAGACTGCTGCCAAACGAGGTCGGTTGTTGAGCTGCTTGAAGATCTTCAGTGCTTTCTTGGACCACGTCTCTGCCTGGCCCAGATCGCCCTGCAAACAGGTGACATTGGCGAGTTGGAAATAGGAGGAGGCCATACCTGACTGATTGCCCAACGTGTCTTCTATCGCCAGTGCTTTCTTGCACCACGCCTCTGCTTGGTCCAACTCGCCACGATCCTTGGCGCCCCTGCCGAGCTGATAATAGGTCGTGGTCAGATGCCTTCTCGCATTGTCGCTCCCTGACGCGAGGAGCATCTTCTCGATGGCCAGATAGACCTGCTCGCCCTGGTCCAGCAGTCCGGTATTGAGGCTTCGGGCTGCCTGGCTACCCACCATGAACAGCCAAAGGGCGCCTGCCTGGGTGTCGATATCGGGAGGCGTCCCTGCTGGTGACTCGAGCGCATCCACTACGCGGTCGGTCCAGGCATCCGCCTCCTCGGTCAGCCCCCGGACGTCCCAGAATTCATTGATGATCTCGAGTATGTCCAGGGCCTGTTTGTACATCCCCCGGGTTAAGGCCTGGCTTGCGGCGCGGCAGAGGGTGCGCTGCTCGGCCCCTGTCAGGGCCATAGCAAGGGCTGCCTCGCCGCCTTGCATTTGCTGGTTTAGCCACACGCCGAACGCGGCGTGGGCCTCGATGCTCGCCAACTCGGCGCTCTCCCACTCCTTTTCGAACTCCTCGCCGGCCTCGGCATTCCAGTAGGCGGTGAGGAACCCGGACAGGGCCGGGTGGATTCGGTAGAGGTTGGGCCCCAAGGACGAGACCAGACCGGCGTCCGCGCATCGGGCCAGAGTGGCTTGCCATGACTCTTTGGGGATGCCTTTCAGTCTGGCCGGGGCGGCCTTCATTTTGGAGAGAATCCCAAGCACTTCCTCATCCACCACCCCTTCGAACAGGGCGAGCGCTGGCAGTCTCTGCTGGTCCTCTTCTCCGAGATGCCGGAACGAGTAGTAGACGCTCGCGCCCAGGGATTCGAGCCGTCCCTCGCCCTTATCGAAACCCGGCGGCAACTCGCCCTGTCCCTTCAAGCCCTTCACCATGGCGGCCGGGCTCTCGGTCTCGAGGAGCGGCAGGATGAGCCGCATGGTGAGGGGGTGGCCTTCCAGGTGCTCGATGAGCTCGGCGTAGTATTTCTGGGACTGCTTGGGCCTGGCCTCCTCGGGAACCAAGGTTTCGGCGTAGTCGGTGGCGTCTTCGGGCGCGAGCCCCTCCAGGGCGATGCGGCGTATGACGTCGTCTCCGCCGAGCCACGTCTCTTTGGAGCGGCTCGTGATGATCGCTCCCACACTGGCATTGGCCGAGATGTGTGTGAGGAAGGCTCGCATCTCTTCTTTCTGCTCGTCGTTCAGCACCAGGGTCTGCTGGTGCTCGGCCGGCATGGAGCAGACGGACTCGAAGTTGTCCAGCACGAGGAGGAGCCGGTGCTTTGAGAGGGCGTCTTGCATCACCGCGATGCGGTCCTTGGGATCGAGCCTGGCGAACTCCTGGCCGAAGAGCCTGAGGCCCGCGCTCGTGACCACACCGCTCAGGCCGAAGGAGGCGATGCCGGGCTCGAAGGAGAAGAAGAAGGGGGGCGCGTCCAGACCGCCGGTCTCCCATAGCCACTTGGCAAAGGCCTTGGCGAGCTCGGTCTTTCCCATGCCTCCCACGGCGTGCAGTAGGGCTACGTGGGTTTTTCTCAGGGTGCGCTCCAGCTTTAGGAACTCCGCGTCCCGGCCGAAGAAGACTCCCACCGGATCGAGGGCGCCCTCCTCGTGGGCCCCTTCCGGCGACGGCGGCGCCTTCGACTGCCGCCGCACCCGGTCCAGGGCCTCATCGAGATCGAACGGTTTTTTTGTCCTTGTCGCCGCGAGGTGCGGAAAGGCCACCTTCTTCTGGGCGTAGTGCACCGGCACCATCCAGTCCTGCAGTGGGAGCGGCCCCTTGTTGCTTGGCCTAAACGGCCTTCGCCGCATCTGCTCCAGGCCCGACTGCATGGCCCGGGTTACAGGCTCTCCCCGAAAGAGGGCCTCGTAGAAGGCGGTCATGTGCTCGGCCGCGGCCGCCGCGTAGACCGAGTAGCTCATGGCCACCACCGCGGCCGCGCCGTGGCGGAGCAGGGCCGTGGCCGTGCCCGCCTCGGGGCCCACCTCTCCCACCTCCTTCACCGTGCCGGAGCGGCAGGCGTTGAGCACGAAGAGCGGGATCTCGGCCCGGGCGGTCTTCAGCAGATCCACCACGGTCCCGATGGCCACCGGGTCGTCCGTGCCGTCCGCCTTCTCGAAGAAGAGGTAGCCCCCCGGCGCCCGACCGCTGAACTTGAGCGGCGAGAGCAGGCCGCCCTGAGGGCCGCCGCCCTCTTCGAAGTTGCCGTGGCCGTCGAAGTGAAGCATCTTGAACGGCCGGCCCTCCTCCTTTGCGGCGATGAGCCGCTTTTTCAGCTCGTCGGTCGTGGGGGGCCGGAGCACCTCCAGCTCCACCTTGCCCGAGACCGCCTCCACGCACTTCATGAGCTCTCTTGCGATTAACCGGTAGCGCACATCCCGCTCCCCCATAGGCCGCGCGATGATCATCAGGATGCGGAGCGCCTCCCCCGGCATCTCGACGCTCGCCATCTGCTCCGCGGCCGTGGTCCGGACGATGCCCTCCAAAGCGAGCACCATGGGCTCGGTCTGGTCCGGCGCCTTGAGGAGCTCCCACGGCAGGCCGAGAAAGGCCGGCGACTCGGACTGGATCACCAGCTCGCACCCCGCCGGTTCCTTTCGGGCGGCGCCAAAGGCCATGAGCGCGGCCGGGTCATCGCCGAAGACAGCGCCGAACAGCTTCTCCCCCATCCCGTCGAGGCCCGCGGCGATGCGCTCGCCCCGCTCCTCGTATACAGCATAGGGCTCCATGAGATAGTCCTCGAGGTACCATCGGAGATCCTCGAGATCCTGAACGGTGAAGGGCTGGACAAAGAGGCGCACCGCGCCGGCCGGATTCTCGCCGTACCCGCCCTCCCGGTGATGCGACACCTGCACCATCCCGTCTGTCTCCTGAACGATGAGCTGAGCCGTCATGGCACCTTTCCTCCGATAACAATTGTTTTTCATATAGCACAAAGGACGAAAAACCAGCGCAATCCGTGTCAGAAGGGTATTGAGGACTCCGCTTCTTTCATGACAGGATACATAAAATGGAATATAAATCTGCACATCGGGGTGTGTTGATTCTTGCGTGCTTGATGAGGCCATAACAAATGAACAGCAAAGAAAAGGCAATCGCACGAAAATTCTTCAGAAGCAGAATTCTCGAGGCGGACGGCCAGGCTTTTCAAGACCTGTTCAATAGAATCATGAGCTTGGCCGTTCCGGGATTCAAACCCATCAAACCCCACGGAAATATAGGTGATCGAAAAAACGACGGTTATGTCGAGGCTACCCAAACCTACTACCAGGTCTACGCACCGGAAGACCTCAGGAAATCGCATTCCGAGGCGACCTCTAAGCTGAAAACGGATCTCGAGGGCTTGAAGCGGGCTTGGCCCTCGGTTCGCGAATTCTATTTTGTTCTGAACGACAAGTACAAGGGGCCTTATCCGGACGCAGCCCAGGATATCACTGCCTTGAAAGAACTGTACGGGTTAGATAAGGCTGACATCATGCTCGCCAAGGATCTCGAGAACATCGCCTTTTCCAAGCTCGATGATGACGAGCTGATCGAGCTCGTGAACTTTCCGCCTGATCCATCAGACACGCCTCACCTCGATTTCAGTGTTCTGAGCGAAGTTGTCGCCCATATCATGAGTATGCCGTCGTTGCCGCCGGACCATGAGGAACTGGTCGTACCAAACTGGGACGCGAAAATAGCGTTCAACGGCCTTGGTGATATAGCGAGCAGGTACCTCAACGCAGCGGCGTTTAAAGTAGGCTTTGTCGAGGAATACTTAAAACACCAGAGCGAGTTTGCGTCCCAGGACCTCCGCGATCACTTAATCGCCCTGTACGATCATGCAAAGAGCTCATCATCATCGACAGAAAGAAACAACGGTGACGACATCTTTTTTCAGATGTTGCGGTTAGGCACACCGAAACAACAGGCGCCCTACCAGGATGCGTTCCTCGTGGTGGTGGCAAAGTACTTCGAGGCGTGTGATGTATTCGAAGCACCGGAGGACGAGAAATGCTGATGCCGAACAAGCACATCTCGTTCTCTGAGTCGCTCCTCGGCTTCGGCAGCTACGTGCTGAGGGAGCTCCGGGATTCTCCCAAATCAATCGACGCGATCTGGTCGACCTATCGCAGCGATCTCGAGGCAGGGCGGTATTCGGCCAGGCAGAGCTTCGACTCGTTTCTGCTGACAATAGTGTTCTTATATAGCGTTGGTGCCGTCGAGGAGGTGGAAGAAGGAGTAATCGGCCTATGCGGTTGATCGAGCTATCCGCGAACAAACCGTCGTTTCGGACCGTGAGGTTCAATCCACGGGGGCCCTCCTTCATCGTGGCTCGACAAAAGGATCCGGAGTCTTCTGACAAGAAACGAACTTATAACGGTGTGGGAAAATCCCTGATCATCGCGCTCGTCCATTTCTGTCTCGGCTCGAACAAGAAGCCGGGATTCGAGACCGCCCTGCCGGGTTGGGAGTTCTCATTGACATTTGAAATCGGGGACAAGACCTACACCACCAGACGCGCAACAGAGAAACAGGATTCTATCGATCTGAACGGAACCGCTCTCTCACCGACGAAGCTCAGAAAGGAGCTCGGCGATCTCTGCTTTGATATTCCGGACGGTGGGAAGAATCTCACGTGGAGATCGCTGCTGCCCGCGTTCATCCGGTCAAACCGCGCCGCCTACATGGACTTCGACACATTCGGCGGTACCCGCAACGATGAGCAGAAGCAGACGGTCAACAGCTTCCTCCTGGGGCTGGATACACAACTCGTCGCAAACAAGGTTGTGCTCAAGAAGGAACAGGACCGCGTTAAACAGCTCACGGACAATTTCAAAAAAGATACTGTCTTAAAGGACTTTCTTACCGGCAACCGGGACCTCACGCTCTCAATAGCCGAGCTCTCAGACCAGATCCGCCACCTGGAGGGAGACCTCTCCAAGTTCGAGGTGGCCGAGGACTATTACGATATAAAGAACCAAGCCGATGCCACCCAACGCCGCCTGCACGAGATGAGCAACAAGCTGGTCCTGCTCCGCGGACAGGTGGCGGCCATCGATAAGAGCCTGGAGTTCTCCCCGGATCTCGGCCGGGAGAAGATCGAGCAGGTATACAACGAGGCCAAGCTCAACTTTCCCGAAAACGTGAAGTCCAGGCTCGGCGATGTGGAGCGGTTTCACCGGGAGCTGGCCCAGCATCGCGAGAAGCGTCTCTCGGAGCAGAAGCTGAGAATCCAGGAGGAGATCTCGGTTATCGAGGAGAAAACGAAAAGGGACCGGCAGGCCCTGGACACCCTGCTTCAGTATCTCGGCGCCCACCAGGCGCTGGATGTCTTCGTCAACCTCAACAACAAGCTCGCCGATCTCCGCACCCAGCTCGATAACCTCAAGCGCTATGAAAAAATGAAAGAGGAGTACAGCCGGCATCAGCGCGACCTCAAGGAGCGCCTCCTCAAGGAAAATCAGCGCACCGTCGACTACCTCAGGGAGATAAGAGCGACCCTGGACGAGAACCGCGAGTTCTTCCGCGCTCTTTCCAAACGCTTCTACCCGGATAGCCCCTCCGGCATCACGGTTGATCTGAACGAAGGAGAAAACAAGACCCGGTTCAACATCGACGCGAGGATCGAATCGGACAGCTCGGGCGGCATCAACAACGTGAAGATCTTCTGCTACGACCTGACCCTGCTCTTCAAGAGGCACCACCACCGAATCCACTTCCTCTTCCACGACAGCCGCCTCTTCGACGGCGTGGACGAGCGCCAGAAGACCGAGATGATCAAGGTGGTGGGCGATCTCTTCCGGGATTCCGACAACCAGTACATCGCCACGATGAACCAGAATCAGCTCGACGAGATGAGGCGCCACCTGCCCCCCGAACAGATCGCGGAGATAATCGAAGAGAACACGGTGCTGACCCTGACCGACGGCTCCCCGGAGGAGAAGCTGCTCGGAATCAACGTGGACCTGAGCTACGAGTAGTCCCGGCCATGATCATAGTTACGGCCAGCGATCTTCTCTCCCCACGTCCAAACGAACTTCCCCCTTGAAAAGGTGGGGCCAGGGGGTTTTCGTCTCTTCCTCGTCCAAACGAATAGAACGGCAAGTGTCCGAAACGATGATCAAGGCCCTTTTGATCTTGCCCCGATTCAGTGGACAGTTTCCTTATGCTGCCACAGCAGCGTGAGTAGTACCTTGAAATCCCAATAGGTCGGCGAGGAAAAACGCGTCAAGGTGGAAGATGGAAGAAACAGAGTGCAAACCAAGTTGTCTGAGCTGGAATGCACGTAAATACATTCATCCTACTTTTGTCTCTGTTCCCTTGGGTCTGCAACCATGAACCATGGAGGGGAATGAGAAGAGCTTTTATTCTGTTAGGATTCTTGCTTCTTCCCCATTTCAGTCATTCTTCAACCGGTGACTCCTCTTATCTTTTTACGGTTATCGCCGGTGTCCCCCTATTATTCAATTCGTCTTCATCGTAACCGTTCCATTTTTCTACGGTACTTCATCTCCTTCACCAGCTCTTTGTGCTTCAACCGGCCCGGCCCAAAAAGTTCTTCGTGATTGGCGAGCGCGTTATAGGCAATGATTCCAACTATTGTCCCTATGGGAATATTAATTAACCATGTGGTAAAGTTGATCATTCCAACAACTCTCCCCCAGTTCGCTCGAATGAGCACTCCACATATGGTAAAGAAGTTAAGAACAAGCGTAGTGACTAAAAATGTCCTCAAAAAAGACCTCAACTCGCTAGATTCAGAAAAAAGAACGTAAACAATTGCCGAAGCCACAATGCCCAAAAAAGATAGAACCACAATGCCGTTGGTATTTCTGGAGGCCGCGATCTCCTTCTTCAATTCGTTTTCTGATAATGCGTGAGGATGCGGTGGATCGATCGCGCCGGAAGCGTTCCCCCGGTGGTGTCGAGGAACTCGGACTGCTGGAGGGCCACCGCCGCCGCCGCGTGGGGCGCGGCGAAGGAGGTGCCGGAGACATAGTCGCCGCCGGACAGCGCCCGGATCAGCATCCCCGGCGCGACGAAGTCGAGCATCCCGTTCAGGTTCGAGATGCAGGCGACCTTCCCCGCGTAGGGATCCGCGATCTCGCACTCGGTGTCCTGCGCCGGGATGAGCTCCGTGTCCCATTGCGCCCCGACGCCGAGACCGAGGGTGACGCAGGCGGGCTTGCCGATCCAGGCCTGCGTGCCGTCGTTGCCCGAAGAAGCGGACACCGCGATGTCGCGGTCGGACCAGAGGTCCCGGAGTGGGGCGTAGAAGTTGACCTGGTTGCACGGCGAGGAGTGCTCCCGGTCGTACCCGACGGAGATGTTGGCGGCGACGACGGTGTACGGGAGGTCGGCGCTCCCGGACCATTCGTGGAGCCAGGCGAGGGCGGCGAGGATGTCCGAGTCGTAGCTGTAGTAGCTCCCCCCCGAGCTGCGGAAGAAGACGTTGAGCGAAAGGAGGGTGGCCTCCGGCGCCGCTGCCCTCAGGATGCCGGAGATGGTGGTGCCGTGATCGAGCCCCGCCGCGATATCGTGGGGGTCGTTGTCCTCTCCGCCGCTGTACCGGTTGAAGTTGGCCCAGACGCCGAAGGCGCAGTCCTCCCGCGGTATGAGGGGCTGGCTCTCGGGTCGGGGGTCCCACGTCCCCTCCGCTGGACAGCCGGCGCCGAACTCGTCTCGCCAGTACTGGGCGGCCGAGTCGAGCACGGCCACCGCGGTCCCCGCGCCTCCCCATCCCGCCCCGGCGAGATCGTCCAGGCCGGTAAAGGGGATAGAAGACGACACCTCCGCGACGTTGAGATGATCCGCCCGGACCGCGACGACCGCCTCCAGTCGCGCCAGCGCCGCGACCTCGTCCCGATCCAGATCGAGGGCCATCAACGGAAACGGCGGGTACTCGTACCGCGCATCCGCGGGGGAGAGATCTTTGCGCAGGACCTCGAGGATCTGACGCTTCCGCGCCTCGAGGGTGAGCCGCCGCGAGGCGGACACCGGCCGGCGATCGAAGACCGAGCGGGGCTGCCTTCGATCCCAGAAGCGCTGGGGCTCGAAAGCATCCGCCGCCGGATCCGCGATCTCGACGATGACCCGCTGCCGATCGCGTTGAGCGAAGCCGTCCATCACCTCGTGAGCGACCTTCTCCCGGGCGCCGGCGATATCCGGATCTTCGGCGGCGGCCGCGAAGGTCAGCGATCCCAGACTGCATAGTGTCCCCAAAAAGGCCCCTCTTCGTCCAATCATTCGACGCTCCTCTAATAGGGTTCAGTCTTTTTACCGCGTTTGTGCCGTTTGCGGAATCTTTCCCCCCTTGACCCCCTCGGGCCGGTGCACAGAGTAATCCACGACGGGTATTGACGCGCCGGAAAAACATCGGGAAAGGAGGTCTGTCATGTTCGAGAAATCCAAGAAGCGAACGATAAGCGTAGCGGTAACCGTCGCGTCGCTGATGCTCACCGGCGGATGCGCGGATTTCGAGCAGCGCGCGCAGCGGCTGTGGAGCCGCTCTCCCGGCCCGGCGTTGATTGATCGGGTTATCCAGATCACCGGATGCGGTCGCGTCGAGGCCACCGGATCGACGCCGATACCTCCGAAAGGAAACCGCCTCGCCTCGACTCGTCTGGACGCCCCCCGCGACGACCCGAGGGCCTGCGGTTTCGATCCCGACAGCGCGCTCACCTCCCTTTGAAAACGACAAGCGGGCGGCGGAATCTGTTCCGTGCTTCCGGACATCGGCAAGGCGCATCGTGCGCCGCGGGATTGGTGGAATAGAAGACGGGGGTGGGGTGTTCCGCGGACAGGAAAGAGGAGGTGCTGCGATGAGCACACGAGCGATTGCGGTTGTGGGGGAGCTCGATGGGTTCCTCGCCCGGGTGAGCCGATATCCTATCCTGGCGCCCGAGGAGGAGACCCGGCTGGCGCTCCGGTGGCGGGAGCTCGGCGACGTTCGAGCGGCCCACACCCTGGTCGCGTCGAACCTGAGGTTTGTCGTCAAGATCGCCCACGAGTATCGCGGCTACGGCGCCTGTCTTACAGACCTCGTTCAGGAGGGGAGCGTGGGGTTGATGCGCGCGGTCAAGAAGTTCGATCCCCGCCGCGGATGTCGGCTCATCGGCTACGCCGTCCACTGGATCCGGGCGGAGATACACTCGTTCCTGATGCGGACCGTGAGGTCCGTCAGGCTCGGCGGCGCGCGGGCGCACCGGAAGCTCTTCTTCAAGCTCAGGGCCCTCAAGGGGAGGCTGGCCGCCGAAGGCGTCGCGGACCGGGACGAGGTCATCGATATTATCTCGAAGGAGACCGGCGTGTCGAGGGAGGCGGTGGAGGAGATGGAGCAGCGGCTGTGCGTTCCGGAGCTCTCCATTGATGCGCCCTTCGGTTCGACCGGCGCCGATCCGTCGGCGCTTCTCCCCAATGATGCCCCGACCCCCGAGGATCGGCTGGCGACCGTCGAGGATGCCGTGGACATGGCCGCGCGCCTCGAGACGGCCATGGCGGCGCTCACCCCCCGCGAGCGGGAGATTATCTCGCAGCGCTATCTCCGGGAGACGCCGCGGCGGCTGAAAGAGGTCGGTGAGGCGTTAGGGGTGAGCAAGCAGCGCGCCCACCAGCTGGAACGGTGCGCGTTGAGTAAGCTCAGAGCGGCCCTGGACGTCGCCGCGTGACGTGATGGTCCTGCGGCGCGGTACTCTGTCCCGCGAGACCGAACAACCACGCCGCCTTCGCGACCGTGTTTTCCGGCCTCGGAAGCCAAGCGTGCTTCAGGGACCGTATCGGCGCGGCGTCGGAGGACTCATAGAATCTCGTCGCGTCTGGCACGGTTCTTGATTCCACGCCGACCATGGGTCGTTCACCGTTCAAGCTGCTGGAAATCCTGCTGACCAAGCATCTGTGGATCTTCAATACGGTCACGCTCACCGCGGTGGCCTACTTCCTGGCAAACGGCGCGGGAGAGTTGATCACGGCGAGGATCCTCGAGAGCCTGCCCGAGGTCGAGGTCTCCCCCCCTCCTCGGTACGGGCGTCGACCCGAAGCGCGTCGGGCGGCCAGACCGCCGTCGGGGCGAGCGATCCTCGATCGGAACATCTTCGACTCGACCCTCGGCCCCATCGATCGGGACGCATCGAACGGCGTTCCCGAGGAAGCGATTGACGGTGACCCGAAGGCGCTTGTGCCCTGCGATGATCAGGATCTCAAACTGCTCGCCACGGTGGTCTCGGATACCGACGATCAATGGTCGTTTGCCTCGCTCGCGGAGGGCGAGGAGACCCACCTCCACCGGGCCGGGGAACAGATCGGAGACAGGACCGTGGCGGAGATCACCTGGCAATATGTGCTCTTCGAAGAGGGGGGCGGGTACTGCTATCTCGACATGTTCAGCGAGGCCAACCTGGACAAGCTCAAAGCGAAGCGCGGCAAGAAAAAGCGGCGGTCCAGGAACAACAGTCGCTTGAAAAAGGGAATCAAGGTCATCGGTAAGAACAAGCGGTTGGTGAAACGCCGAATCGTCAAGGAGGTGATGTCCAATCCCGCGCAGTTCGCGAAAAACGTCCGGTTCAGACCCCGGAAACGGAACGGCAGGGTCGTCGGTTATCAGGTCCGGCGGATGAAAAGAGACGGCCCCCTCGCCCTCATCGGATTCAAGAGGCGGGACGTCATCAAGGAGATCAACGGCATCCCGTTGACCAATATGGATAAGGTGTTCAAGGCCTATCAGGGGCTGGGGTCGGCCGATGAGATCCGCTTCGCCATCAACAGACGGGGGAGGCCGATGGAGCTCGAGGTGCGGGTTCAGTAGGCCTCCCTCATCCGGACTGTCGATCTCCGTTAGGATATGATACTCACGGCCTTTCGGAGGAGTTCGGAACATGAACAGTGACACTCCATTTCCCTACCTCGGCCACGCGAGGGATCCATCGCCGCTTCGATCCTGCTGAGCCTCCCGGCGGAGCGAGGTGCGGCGTTCCCGAACACCTTCCATCCGTTTCATCGGCTCTCGTTGTTCAGGCGGGAGCCGTGGTTCCTGACGCTGTAAGGCGATCCGCTTACCCCACTGAAGGACTGCGTCGATGAGCTGGGCCCCTATCCCGCTCCCGGCGTCGGTCCGCGGCTGTGCCACATCGCGCCGGCGTCGCGGCTCAGCGGCAGGCGTCGTTGAGCTGCTCGGCGCCGCTCCAATCACAGGTCCCGCCGATGCAATCAACCAGGTTGTTGTTGAAGCTGTCCGAGCCGTGATCGAATATCTTGAACCATCCACCGTCATCCCAGACGCTGGTGGGGATCCCCTTGGGGGATGCGAAGCGGCTGTGCATTCCCTGGTACCAGGCGCGGATGTTGTTGCAGTCCATGCGATCGTAGCGGCTGCCCCAGCCGACCCCCCACTCGCCGATGTACACGGGCATTCCGTTGCCCACCGAGGCCGCCCACGACAACATGATGTCCATGGGGTCGGACAGGTTGTCATCGGTCCATGGATCGTCGTACGTGCCCTGGTTGTCGCCGCAGAAGGTCCACGGATCGTAATGGTGGAACGTCGCCATGAGGTAGGGATCCGCGCCCTCTCCGACGCCGTCGAGGGTCGGCCACGTGTCGGCCATCTCCCCGGCCGCGAACCACTGGTTTCCCCCGATGATGATGATCCGCTCGGAATCGACTTCCCGGATCTTCGCGTAGGCCAGAGCCGTCATCCGTCGCAGGTCCTCCGGCGCCATCGCCGTCGAATCGCTCAGGTGCGGCTCGTTGAGGATCTCGAATAGCAGGCGGTAATCGCGATCCCTGAAGATATCGGCGATGTCCTGCCACAGGCGCTCCAGCACCCCTGAGCGGTTCTGGGTTTTCAGCGCGGCCTCGTGGTGGGCGTTGATGATGACGTAGAGGTCCGGTTTGGACAACGTGTAGTCCACCACCTGCTCGATGACGTTCAGGCGCGGATGGGCGCGGTTCACGTCACCCACGTTGGGGTCGTTGACGAGGGTGTCTCCTCCGATTCGCTCGGTCCAGGTGATCGGGATGCGCACGTTCCGGAAACCTCTCGCGGTGTAGGCGTCGATTTTAGCTCTCGCCTTCTCCAGGGTTCGGGGGTGCTGGGTGCTCTCGAACATCTGTCCGAGATTGACCCCCATGCCCATCCCCGCCGCAGCCTTGACGGCCGTGAGACCATCCGCGTCGGTGTCGGAGTCGGTGTCGGAATCGGCATCCGTGTCAGCGTCAGAATCGGCGTCGGTGTCCGCGTCGGCATCGGTGTCGGTGTCCGCGTCGGAATCGGTGTCGGCGTCGGAATCGGTATCCGTGTCGGCATCGGTGTCCCCGTCGGAATCGGTATCGGTGTCCGTGTCGGCATCGGTATCGGTGTCCGTGTCGGCATCGGTATCGGTGTCCGTGTCGGCGTCGGTGTCCCCGTCGGCATCGGTGTCCCCGTCGGCATCGGTGTCCCCGTCGGCATCGGTGTCCGCGTCCGTGTCGGCATCGGAATCGGTGTCCGTGTCGGCATCAGCGTCCGAATCGGTATCGGTGTCCGTGTCGGCATCGGAATTTGCGCTCGTGTCAGGGCCTGTGCCGGCATCGACACGTCCACCGCTCCTCTGCAAGGGGTCCGAGCACGCGGCGGAGAATATAAGGCCAACGGCGAATATGATGATTAAGCAATATTGAGACATTCCGGGCTCCTTGTTTCCCTCCCCAAACCGAGGCCGTGTAGACCGTCCGGGCTTTTTAAAGGTCGGCGCATTCCACCGGTGAGGCGGCGACCAGGATGTCGTCGAAGTACACCGTCGAGGAGAGCTGGCCGTCGCCGACCCAGCCGATGCCTGCTCGGAATTCGCTGACCCCGCCGTTGATGATGGCGTCGGCGCTCGCGGTGGTGCTGACCGCCAATCGGTCATCGATCCATACGCTGGTCGCCCCGGCGGTTTCGGAGATCACGTAGCTGCCCTTGACGCAGAACCAGACCCCCTCGGGGACCATGCCGGGATTCGACCTGAACCGCTCCGCATCCCTGTGCTGGTAGATATCAATGCTGCGTTGCGCCGAGATGTTGACGTCCACGCCGATGTCCTCGTCGGACTGCACGGGGTCGGAGGAGGAGAGGTTCAGCACCTTCGTGGTCCCGGCGGTGTTGCCCACCGGGACATACAGGAAGACCCTGAAGTAGACGGTGCCCGAGTCTATCGAGGCGAAGGATTCGACCATCTCCGCGTAGCTGTCGACTCCGGTGGAGGCGGCTCTCATAGATGCCGCGCCCGCGAAGACTTCCGATGTCTCCAGGGTGACCTCGCCGCTCGTCACCTCCACGCGAGACGTGAGCCCCGATTCGAAGTTCTGACAGACCAGGGGGATGATCCCGTCCGGCGCGCAGCGGTCCGGCGGAACCGATGAATCGCGATCGCCGGTCGTCCCCGCGCTGTCCTGGACATAGGCCACGTCTTGGCAGGAGACGCAGGACAGCGCGAGCAAGACGAGAACGGCGCCTCTCCCCCCGAGGTTCATCGCGACGGGTTCCCCCCCGCGTCCATCGACGCTCGCAGGCGCCTTGCCCGGTTCGCGATGGATGACCGGCCGTAGTCTTCGATGAGCGCCGTCAGTATCCGCCCCGCGCGGTCGCGCTCTCCCATCGCGAGCAGACACTCGGCCTTTCGAAATCTCGCCTCGGCGCGGTTCGGCGCGCGCTTCGGAGCGTTGCTCAGATAGTCGTCGAGGAGCGCGAGCGCCTCCCGGTATCGTCCGAGCTTCGACTGCTTCAGCTCCGCCGCGAGGTATCGGGCCGTGTCGGCATACCTCGGGTCTCCCGAGGCGGCGACGCGCTCGTAGGTCGCCGCGGCCTCTTTGTACCGTCCCTGTTTCTTCTCGCAAACGGCGATCAGCATGGTCGCCTCCATATCCCGCGGATTCCCCCGAAGGTAGTGCTTGATGCGCGCCTTTGCCGGTTCGATCTCGCCCTCGAGGATGAGCGTTCGCCACGCTTCGATATCCCTGTGGGGGGATACCCCCGGGCCCGGGCGACGGGGCGAGGGACGCTCGATCACAGCGGCGTCCGGCGGGTCGGAGGGACCGGCGTCATCAGTGTCCATACCGGTGATTTCACCGGAGAGCAGCTCGTCGAGCAGGGCCGCTTCGAGAATGTCCATCTCGGTCACAGCCGATGCGCTGTCCCCGGTGAGCGTGATCGCGCCGCCCGCATGCAACAGAATGCGTTCACCGGGAGAGGAGACCGCGACTGTGCCCTCGCGGACAAAGACGGTTACCGTCTCGGTATCTCTCATCGTGACCCCGAAGCGCGTCCCGATGACCTCAATGGAGAACCCGCCGGCGGTGACCCGGAAGCTGGCCCCGACGGGACGCGGCGCCACGTCGAAGGCGACCGTTCCTCGAAGCATTCGGTAAACCGTCCGTTCCGCGCTGACCTCGACGAGCTGCACGGCGCTCGATTCATCCCCTCCTACAATATCGTCCATTATCGGCACTGAAAATTTGCCGCCGCGCGGCGCGGATAGAACCCTGCCGGGGGCGGGGGCCGCGGGAGAGCCTTCGACGGTTGTCAGGGGGTCGCGGTCAGGGGGCTGTGGAGTCCCTGGCGACGAAGCCTCAGGCGAGAGCGCCGCGACCTTCGGGTCGGCGGGCCGATGGTGCAGTGGAGAAGTGAGCCCCGAGAGGAGAATATAGCCTGCGAGTGACACCGTCACGAACGACGCCGCGGCGACCCAGAGATAGCGTTTCGGGGTGCGCTTCTCCGCTTTGGCCCGATCGCCCGTCGCCATCTTCTCCAGGACGGCGGCGACAAAGGCCTTGGGGTCGATTCCCGCGGGCCTGTCGACCTCTCGAGACGTCGCGGCCAAGGACCACTCGCGATACCCCCGACGAATCGTCCGCCATTCCTCGACACCCCGGTTGCACGCCTCGCACCGGGGCAGGTGGGCCTCGAAGAGCGCGCGGACCTCGCCCCCGAGGCGCCCGTCCAGATACGCCTCGATGGCGTCGCATCGGTCGTCACACAGCTTCATTTTCCATACGCCCCTTTTCTGTCCGCCTTCATGGCGACGCTCAAGGTCTTCCGCGCCCGGTGCAGGCGTGTCCAGACGGTGTTGACTCTGATGCCCAGAATCGCGGCGACCTCCTCGCCGCTGAATCCCTCGACGACATGGAGAAACATCACGTCGTGCTGCGCCTTCGGCAACGCCGAAAAGGCCCTGATCAGATCCCCCCGCAACTCCACCCGCCGGGAATGGGATTCGACGACGTGCATCCCGAGGACCTCCGTCTCCAGGCGGTGTTTGTGCAGCAGGGTTCCTCGTATCCACAGCTTTCGCTTGCTCCCGGCGGCCTTGTTCACGGCGATGCCGTAGAGCCAGGGTTTCAGGCGTTTGGTCTGATCGAAGGCGGCGGCCGAGGTGATGATCGCGATGAAGGTGTCCTGGAGCAGCTCCTCCAGGTCCGCGGCCGTGATGCGGGGGATGACGCGACGGACCGCTGATTCCACCATGCCGTGATACCGGTGGTAGATGACCTCCAGGGCGTCCATGTCTCCCGATTTCAACCGTTCCATGAGCTCATTGTCATCAGAAGGGTCGTGCACTGAATTCCCCTCGTGTGTTTGAGCTTTTTTGCACATCACCTGCATGTTTAGCCCCGTTGGAAGCGGTTGTCGATGCTTCTTCCTTGGGGTATTCGCTCGACGAAAGATAGAGCTTCCCCCGATTTTCAGCTCAACGCGATGATGAGCCCCAAAAAAGCAGTCCACTCAAAGTATGGCGATTGATAGATGACGCCGCCGCTCGATTCCATCGAAAAAACCTGTTGAAAAACGAGCAGCCCGACCCCCGGCCTGAGCAGGAGCCGGAGTCGGCGGTGCAGGCGGATGCGGAGGTCGACGCCCGGGACCACCCGAAGGTTCCACCAGCTCCTCTGGGTTCCTCGAAAGCGGCCGAGGGAGGCTTCGGCGGTCTGCCAGGGGATCTCCAGGCCGAGATAGGGACCGACGGAAAGGGTGCGCCCCTGCCAGAGGTAGCCCACCGCGACCCCGGGGCGAAGACCGACAGTCTTCAGAGTACCGTCCGGGATTTTCGGGGAGAGGGCGCCGAATACCGTCAGCGAGAGCTCCGCAAATATGCCGGAGCTCCAGCGGCGTCCGGCACAGAGGGTGCCCCCGAGCAGGATCGGGGAGCGGGCGGTGCCGCCGAATCCGCCCGTCGAATTCAATCCCGCGGTCAGGGTGTATCGGTGACGTCGCGAGAACGGATCCGCCGTTTCAGCGGCTCGCGAGGATTCGCCGGCCCCGGTCGGAGTCGCCTGGGCGGCGTTCGCGCGAGCCTTCGGCGGGGGATCCGCCGTCCTCAGGGGGACCTGTATCTCCTCCAGGGCGTCGCGGGCGGCCAGGACCAGCTCCCCTTCGGTGTCGCCGGACTCCACCGATCGAACCATGGAACGCCCGGGAGCCGTCGCGACGATTCGAAGGGATATGGCGTTGTTCCCGGCTCTCTCAAGCCAGATGACGACCTCGGCGCCGTTCGCGGTGGCGAGGCGGCGGATCTCCTCTATCCGTTCCGAGAAGGTTTCAGAGGAAAAGCGGAAGTTGGGAATCGTGGAGAGACGGTGCCTGTCGAGCAGAAGGGACAGCTCATCTCTTACGGACTGCTGCAGCGCCTCGAGCCCCCCGCCGTCCAGCAGTAACATCAGCACCACGGGCTTCGACGGCTGAGCCACTGATCCATTGACCGCACCAAGCGTTACTATCGAAAAAACAAATAAAATCCGAAGGGAATTCATCCACCGGTCCATCCTGCATCGGTTCCCGAGACTACCCGAATAGGGAGTGGTTTTCAAATGATTTGGGTCGCTCCGAGGATCCCCTCGCAATATTTTCATTATTGTACGTGGAGGCAATCCATCGCGGTCGCCCTTTCAATGCATCGCACAGATGTCGATATCCTCGCACAGCGTCCCGAGGGGTGCGATTTTGATACACATGGTGTCCACCTTTCACTCCTCTGATGATCCAGTATACTTGATGACTCTTTGCATACGAGTCCTTTTCGAGGACCAGGGGCCGCCGAGCCGGGGATGACGGGGACCCCATCAGCCCCTCGGCGGGGGACAAGATAGTTGAAGTTCCCTCGAACCCCCCTTATGCTCTCGACATGAGCGGATCCATCCTACTGGTCGAGGACGATACGTCCAGCCGTGAGCTGGCGGTGTACAACCTGGCGCACGCCGGCTACGCGGTTATCCCGGCCCGGGACGGCCAGCAGGGGCTGGAGGCCCTCGAGTCCGCCGAGGTGGATCTGATCATCACGGACGTGAAGATGCCGGGGATCACCGGTATCGAGCTGCTCCGCGTCGTGTCCCGAACGAGACCGGGGTTGCCGGTCATCGTGGTGACCGCCTATGCCGACGTGGAGCTGGCGGTGGAGGCCATGAAGCTCGGGGCCGCCGATTTCCTGGGCAAGCCCTTCAGCCGCGACCACCTGCTCGTGGTGGTGGAGCGGGCCCTGGCCCGGCACCGCATGGAGCGGGAGCTCACCCACCTGCGGGTGGCCTCCACCGGGGTGGAGCGCCCCATCATCCACGCCTCCGGCGCCATGGCCCGGCTCCTGGAGATGGCGGACAGGTTCGCCGCCTCCGAGGCGTCGGTTTTGATTTGCGGGCCGAACGGCACGGGCAAGGAGCTGCTGGCCCGTCGGGTTCACGCCCGCAGCCCCCGCGCGCTTGGCCCGTTCGTGCCGGTGAACCTGGCGGCGGTGCCGGAGACCCTCCTGGAGTCGGAGCTCTTCGGACATGTCAAGGGGGCCTTCACCGGGGCTGCCGCAAACCGGCAGGGAAAGTTCCGGCAGGCGCAAGGCGGGACGATCTTCCTCGACGAGATCTCGGAGCTGCCGGTGGGACTCCAGTCCAAGCTCCTCCGGGCCCTCCAGGAGAAGACCGTGGATCCGGTGGGGAGCGACCGCACCGAGACCGCCGACGCGCGGGTGGTGGCCGCCACCAACAGGGATATCGAAGCGGAGGTGAGGGCGGGACGGTTCCGCGAGGATCTCTACTACCGCATCAACGTGGTGCAGCTCGAGGTGCCGCCCCTCGGCGAACGGTTCGAGGACCTCGAGCCCCTCGCGCGGCACTTCATCGACCGCTACGCCGACGGCCGCTCATTGCACCTCCCGGACGAGGTGCTCGACGCCCTGCGGCGGCACCCGTGGAACGGCAACGTCCGGGAGCTCGAGAACGTCTGTCAGCGGCTCGTCCTGCTCGCCCCGGAGGGAGCGGTCCGCGTCGAGGACCTGCCCTTCGGAGGGGAACCGGACGACGCCAGTCGCGGCGATGGGGGGGCCCTCATCCCCGCGGCGCTCCCCGAGGGGGGGCTCTCCCTGTTCGATGTCGAGAAGCAGGTGATCGAGCGGGCGCTGGCGTACAAGGGCGGGAACGTCTCCCAGGCCGCGGTCTACCTGCGGGTGCCGAGGCACGTGCTCGCATATCGAATGGAGAAGTATGGCCTTTCCAAAAAAGGGGGCTGATAGGTCCAGGTGGCTCGCCTGGCCGATGCTGGTCGGCGTCTTCGGTCCCGTGGCCGCCGTGACCCTGCTCCACTACCTCACCTCCCACGAGTACCACCCCATCCACGATATTCTCCGGCGGGTGTACTACATCCCCATCGTCATCGGAGCCCTATATTGGGGAGTGAAGGGAGGACTCGTCGTGGCCGGAACGGTCGCCCTGGCCTACTTCCCCCACGCCTTCATCCTGCCCCACCACTTCGATCCCGCCCGCGGGATGGAGAAAACCCTCGAGATCGTGCTCTACTTCGCGGTGGGCGGCGTGGCCGGATATTTGTCCGGCAAGGAGCGACGCCAACGGGATCGGCTCGAGCGGGCCCTGGCGGAGCAGCGGCGGCTGTCGGAGCAGCTCATCCGCGCCGGCCGTCTCAGCGCCCTCGGGGAGACCGTCGCGGGGATCGCCCACGAGGTCAAGAATCCGCTACACGGGATGGCCGGTACCGTGGAGATCATCGACCCGCTCGTTCCCGCGGATGCCCCCGAGCGCCGGATGTGGGAGATTCATAAGTCGGAGATCGCCCGCCTCGGTCGGGTGGCGGATCGGTTCCTCTCCTTCGCGAGGCCCGCCCCCGCGGCCATGGCCCCCATCGATCTCCGCGACGTGGCGCGCCGGATATCGTCGCTCACGTCGGCCTCGGCCCGGAGGAGCCGCGTCGATCTCGAGGTCGCCGTCCCGGATCGGCCGATCCCGGTGTCGGGAGACACGGATCAGCTGGCCCAGATCGGCGTGAACATCCTGATGAACGCCCAGCGAGCCCTGGGGGAGGGGGGCGGCAAGGTGCGCATCACCACCGGCGACGACGGCGAGCAAGGCTTCATCGCCATCGAGAACGACGGCCCCCCGATCCCGGAGGGAGAGCTGGAGTCTCTCTTCGATCCGTTCTACAGCGGCACCGACAGCACCGGACTCGGTATGTCCATCTCCTCCCGCATCGCTACCGCCCATGACGGATACATCACCGCGGAGAACGCCGGGCTCGGCGTCCGCTTCACCCTGCGGCTTCCCCTCCGTCAGGCGAGACACGTCGGAGGTGATCGCCGCGGTAGACGAGGCCAGGGGGCTCCTGAAAGAACGTGAGCCGTGGGAGAATAGCGACGACACTCATTTATCGATGGATAGCACATCCCCGTTCTGGTCACGCCGCCGCCTCGAAACTCCGCCTACTGCACCGGCGGGAACTCGCTCTCGGCCTGGGCTCAGGCCGGAGCCGGGTGAGGCGGAGGACGTGGCGGTTTCGGATCTCAAACCCCAAACGGTCAACCCTCTCATCGCCATCTGCCCCCCCCCACTCCGGAAGACTGCTTCTTCCGACGGGACGGTGGACGGCACCCATTTTCAGGAAAACGGCGCCCGCATCATGGCCGGTTTTGTCATGGACGGCATTGCGGAGGCGGGGCTCGGCCTCGCGCGCTACAGAAAGTAACCGGGACAGCAATGAAAAACATTATGAACGCACTGATGACAAAGACGGTCCTCCTGCTCCTCTGGGGGTGCGCCGAGCCGGTCTCCAACGGGCCGGACGCCGCCCCGTGGGAACCGCCCCCGGGGGGCGACACGGACGCGGATGCGGACGCTGATTCTGACGCGGATGCCGACAGCGACGCGGATACCGATACCGATGCCGACAGCGACAGCGACGCGGATACCGACAGCGACGCGGATACCGACAACGACAGCGACGCCGATACCGACAGCGACGCCGATGCTGACACGGACTCGGACGCCGACACTGACACGGATACGGATACCGACGCGGATGCCGATACCGACGCGGATGCCGATACCGACGCGGGTGCCGATACCGACGCGGATACCGACGCCGACAGCGATGCGGACACAGATACGGATACGGATGCCGATACGGATACGGATGCCGATACGGATACGGACGCCGACACCGACACCGGTACCGGTCCCGATATCGAAGCGGATACGGCCACGGATACCGGGACGGCGGGCGATACGGGCAGCGACACCGTCGCGGACACCGCCGCCCCCTTCACCGTCTGGCTCGCGGGGGACTCCACCGTGATGGACGGCTCCCCCTGTCCCACCGGGTGGGGCGCGGTCTTCGGAGATCTCTTCTTCGATAACGTCGCCGTAGCCAACTATGCGGTGGGGGGGCGCAGCGTCAGGCGGTGGCTCTATTATGTCCGGACCGAGATGGGGCCTGACGGCGAGTGCCTCATCGACCTGGACACCAACGGGGATCCCATCTACCAGGATCGGTGGCTGGACATGCTCGAGAACATGTCGCAGGGGGACTATCTGCTCATCCAGTTCGGGATCAACGACGGGGATCCCACATGTGACCGGCACGTGGGAGAGACCCAGTTCCAGCTGGAGTACGGGATGATGGCCGCCGCCGCCAAGGCCCGGGGCACCCACCCCGTCTTCCTCACTCCGCTCAGCATGATCAAGTGCTCCGGGGACACCGCCGTGGGCAGCCGCGGCTTCATCGAGGCCACGTTCAATGCTGGTGCGACGTACGATGTCCCCGTCATCGACCTCCACCAGCTCAGCGTCGACCGGTACAACGCGCTCGGATTCTGCCCCCTGCCGAACGGGGCGAGCGATGTGGGCGCCGGGACCGAGGGAGAGGTGGGGGCCTACTTCTGTGACGATCACACCCACCTCGACCTCCCAGGTGCCCGAGACATCGCCGAAGTGATCGCGGACGCGCTGATCGACCAGGGCATCGGGCTGGGGAACTGGGTTCGCGGCGAGCGTCCATGGTGAGGTGGCGGAGCGGGCTGTCCCGCCGCGGCCGGCGGTCATCGGAGGGGGCGGTTGTGAAAAAAGGCGATCCAGAAAGTCCGATGGGTCATTTCGGGTACGTGGCGAGGGCCTCCTCTGCGGCTTCACGGATGACCATGTTGTCCTCCCCGGCGAGGCGATCCTCGAACGCCTGCCTCAACGCGGGGTGGTGCACCTCCTTGCCGATGTTGCCGTAGATCTCGAAGAGGTGGACGTTGGTGTGCCGGATATTCTCCGCCATCTTGTCGACGGCGCCCTCCCGGTCGAGCTCGAGATCCAGGCGCACCATGTGCTCCGCCACCTGCTGGATCATGTAGTAGTCTCTGGTATCCAGGGTCTCGGACTGAATCAGCGCCTCGGTCTGCCCCGGGTGGGCCCCCCGCAGGTGGTCGATGATCTCGACGCTGACGTTCTTCCCGTCCGTCCATAGCGTGAAGAAGAGGTGGTCGAACCGGCCGGTGGTGTGCTCCCGAAGCGCCTCGAACATGAGCTCCAGGTGGTACTTGCGCAGGGGATTGTTCCGGGTCTCGGCCTCGATGAAGTCGAAGATCCCGACGGAAAAGTCGTCTTCGTAGGCCGCCACGGCGCGGTAAAAGAAACGCCACTCGTTCGGATAGTAGTCCCTGTCCTTCACCACCTGCTTGGCGTACTTCCAAAGCTTGGGCTTGTACTTGTCCTTTCTCTTCGCCGCCACCAGCTCGAAGAAGCCGACGCGATCCTTCTCCTCCAGCTTCTCCACCAGGCGGAGGTCCTCGGCCATCCCGAACTTCGACAGGGCGAGCAGGGCGTCGTCGTCTCCCTGCTCGGCGAGTCGCCTGATCGCGGGGTAGTAGTCCGGATCCGTTCCCTCGATGTTGTGCAGCAAGGTGTTGCGGTAGGCGAGGGGGTGGGGCAGATCGAGCACCTTCAGGTTCAGGGTCTTGAACTTCCCGGCCTTGGTGTCCGCGTCATCGGATTCCCGATCCAGCTCGCTGATGGCCGCGCTGATGAAGTAGTCAGCGACGATTTCGCCGTCCATCACCATACAGCCGACAAACGTCCTGAAGCGCTCGAAGTCCTCCAGGTGTTTCAGGCAGAGCCCCCACAGGTCGACGTCCGCCTGCCCGGCCGCCTCCCGCTGGGTTAGCGCCTGCAGCGCGTAGACCCTCACCACCGGGTGGGGGTGATCCAGGAGCCCGACGAGCTCCTCGGTCGTGGCGAGCTGTGCGAGCGCCTTGAAATTTCGATATTGCTCTGGCTCCTCGCCGCCGTATCCGACCGCCGGCCCGGCGAAGACGTTCTCCTGGGCGATCCTTTGGACCACCGTCTGTACCTTGCTGGTCATCTCTCATCTCCTCGTGTGCTTCAGCCTCAGCGCGTCCTCCGGGAACGCCGCTTTTACAAAGCGGTCGCCGCGGGGACCCTTTTTCGCAACATATCCGTACGGGGGGAGCCCGATGGACGCCGCCGGCGGGAAGAGCCATTCGAAATCCTCGGTTTCGTTGGGGTTCAGAAATGAATATCGCTCCACCATCGGTTCCTCTGACCGGGAGTCCTGGGTTGTCCCTATAAGTATACGCGGTATTGCAGGCGGCGCCGCAAATCCCTGATTTCCAGCGGCAGGTTCAGATGCCGCCGCCGTTCTCGAAGCGGTCCTGGCGGATGGCGGCCTGTGAGACGCGGCTCTTCGGCAGGACGCTGTGGGTGAGCCAGACGTTGCCCCCGATGACGGACCCGCGGCCGATGGTGATGCGGCCGAGGATGGTGGCGCCGGAGTAGATCACTACGTCGTCCTCGACGATGGGGTGCCTCGGGATGCCCTTGACGGGGTTGCCGTCCGCGTCCACGGGGAAGCTCTTGGCCCCCAGGGTGACCCCCTGGTAGAGCCGCACGTTCCGGCCTATTTCGCTGGTCTCTCCGATGACCACGCCGGTGCCGTGGTCGATGAAGAAGGCCTCGCCGATGGTGGCGCCGGGGTGGATGTCGATGCCTGTCAGGCTGTGGGCGTGCTCGGTGATGATGCGGGGGATGAGGGGCACCTTGAGCTGGTAGAGCTCGTGGGCCAGGCGGTAGTTGGTGATGGCCACGAGGCCGGGGTAGCAGAAGACCGCCTCGTCCGGGCTCACCGAGGCGGGGTCCCCCTCGTAGGTGGCCCTGACGTCCGTGGAGAGCAGCCGCTGGACCTCGGGCAGGCGGTTGAAGAAGGCGTGGGTGATGCCGAGGGCGCTTCGGTCGCACTCCTCGCATTGGTCGTCTCGGTCCTGGGGGCAGGCGAAGCAGAGACCGCGCCAGATTTGATCCTTGAGGCCCCGGAGCACCCGATCCAACGTGGACCCCACGTGAAACCGCATGCTGGCCGCGTTGAGCTCGGAGGTGCCGAAGTACCCGGGAAACAGGGCGGACCGGAGATCCTCCACCAACTCCTCCACGATCTTTCGGGAGGGGAGGGGCTGCCGCCGCGGCCCCCGAAGCACCGAGTACCTGTCGCCGTTGCAGCCGCGGCAGAGATCGTCCACCACGGCGGCGAAGTCGGTCACGGTTCGGCATACATCGCCGTCGGCCCACTCAAATTCGCGACGAGGAATTCCCTTCTTTTCTACGGTCATTGACGGTCTACTCCTCGAAGAGCCAGGTGCTGAGATACCGCTCCCCGGTGTCGCAGACCACGGTGACGATGACCTTGCCCTCGTTCTCGGGACGCTTCGCGAGCTCCAGGGCGGCGTGCACGTTGCCGCCGGAGGAGATGCCCACCAGCATCCCCTCCTCCTTGGCCACCCGCCGGGCCGCGGCCCCCGCCGCCTCGGTGCTCACCTGGAACACCTCATCGATAATCTCGGTGTTGAGGACCTCGGGGACGAACCCGGCGCCGATGCCCTGAATCTTGTGCGGTCCGGGCGCCCCGCCGGAGAGCACCGGCGAGTCCGCCGGCTCGACGGCGACAGCCTTGAGCCCCGGCTTGCGCTGCTTCAGCACCTCGGATACCCCGGTGATGGTTCCCCCCGTGCCCACGCCGGCCACGAAGATATCGATCCCGCCGTCGGTGTCGTTCCAGATCTCCTCCGCTGTGGTCTTCCGGTGGATCTCCGGGTTCGCCGGATTCTCGAACTGCTGGAGCATCACGTAATCGGCGTTGCCGTCGACCAGCTCCTTCGCCTTGGCGATGGCCCCCTTCATCCCCTCGCTTCCGGGGGTGAGCACCAGCTCCGCCCCCAGCGCGGACAGGAGCTTCCGTCGTTCGATGCTCATGGTGTCGGGCATGGTCAGGATGAGCCGGTATCCCCTGGCGGCGGCCACGAAGGCCAGGCCGATCCCGGTGTTGCCGCTGGTGGGCTCCACGAGAACCGTGTCGTCATTGATCTCCCCGGCCTTCTTCGCCGCGTTGATCATATTGAGCGCGATTCGATCCTTGACGCTGGAGCAGGGGTTGAAGGACTCCAGCTTGACCAGCACCGTCGCCTTGAGGCCTCGGGCCACCCGATTGAGGCGGACGAGCGGTGTGTTCCCTACGAGCTGCGTGATATCTTCCGCGATTCTTGTCATGGTGTATCCTCGCCACAGTTGGTTTTCTCCATAATGTGTTGGAGGGTCATGCCGTCGAGGAGCTGGAAGATGGCGTCGTTGATCTCGGACCAGATGGTTCGGGAGGCGCAGTGTTCCTCTCGCGTGCAGGTGCCGGGATCGGTCAGGCAATCCACGATGGCCACCTGCCCCTCGAGCGCGATGAAGATATCGCTGATTTTGATATCGGCGGGAGAGCGGGCGAGGGCGTATCCCCCCTTGGCCCCCCGGGTGCTCCGGACGAGCCCCGCCTGCTTCAGGGAGGTGAGCAGAGCGTGCAGGTATTTCCTGGAGATGTCCTGCCGTTTCGCGATGTCTCCCATCATCACCGGAGTCCTGATCTCGTCGAAGGCCTGTGCCAAATCGATCATTGCCCTGAGTCCGTAACGCCCTTTCGTCGATAACCGTAGCATATCCTCTCCATCGTCTACCGGCGCCGTAGACTTATCGTTCTTTTAGGTTATAAAATCGCCATACGCCAGAACCCTACGTTAATAAATTTTAAGTAATATTCTACAATTATTTGTTGGCCCTATGAAAAGGGGAAGTCTGGGACGCCATTATCAATCTCCTCTGTTTTGAATTTTCAACGAGGACTTGTATAGCTTTATGGTATTTTTCGACACAACCATGTGCTAAGAATAAACTAAATAATAATGACTACAAGAATATCTTAAAATACGCGAAAATCATGCGAATGAACTACACGGGACAGACCATCGACAACCGATACCAGGTCCTCTGGTTGTTGGATGAGGGGGGGATGGGGGCGGTCTATCTCGGAGAGCACATCCGTATGGGGAAGAAAGTGGCGATCAAATTCCTCCACTCCAACTTCGCCAAGGACGATGTCGTCGTGAAGCGGTTCTTTCGTGAGGCGGAGGTCGCGGCAAAACTACAACATCCCAATATCATAGATGTAATGGACATGGGGCTCTCGAGCGAGGGCGAGCCCTATTTGGTGATGGAGTACCTGGAGGGGGAGAGTCTCCGGGCGCTCCTGAACCGCACCGGGCCCCTCGGACTGCCCACCACCCTCGGTATCATCGAGCCTGTGCTCCACGCCCTCGAGACCGCCCATCGGCAGGGGATCATCCACCGGGATCTGAAACCGGACAACATCTTTCTGAGCCAGCCGGCGAGCGGCGATACGGTGGTGAAGCTCATCGACTTCGGGATCTCCAAGATGATGGATCCCGATGGTCAGTCCCAGCTGACGCAGACGGGGTCCTCCCTGGGCACCCCGATGTACATGTCTCCGGAGCAGATTTCGGCTGACGAGAACCTCGATCACCGGACGGACATCTACGCGGTGGGGGTCATCCTCTATAAAATGCTGACCAATGAGCTGCCCTTCGCGGCGGAAAACCAGCATCAATTGCTGATGAAGATTATCACGAACGACCCCCTCCCTCCCAAGGAAGCCTATCCGGATTTCCCGGACAAGATGGCGCCGATTGTCGCCCGACTGCTCCAGAAGGGGCCGCATCAGCGATACCAGAGCGCCGGGGAGCTGCTCGGGGATCTCAAGAAGCTCGCCGAGTACACGGATCGCAAGAACGAGCTCAGCCTCTACACCGCCACCATCTCCCTCAAGAACGGTCCGGCCCTCGGCAACATCGGGGAGACCCGCGAGAGCCCCGGGCAGACGGTCGGGGGCACCGTGCCCGAGCCCCATCGCGCGGGGGGAAGCCCCTCGACGGGAGACTCCGGAGCCGGCGAGCGGACGAGCAACTCCCGGGGCGGGAGCGGTAACCTGTCGCGCGATTCGATGGGGGACTCCGGTGAGAGGAGCGGCGGTTTTCGGGACGAGTCAACCCAGGATCGATGGTCCAATACAGTGGGCCCCCGCCCTCGTCTGAAGTGGGCCGTGGGGGCGGCGGTGGGGGTGGCGCTGATCGTCCCCCTCATTATTTTCGTACTGATGAGCGGTCCCGAGCACGCGCCGCGCCCGTCGGTGCCGCCGCCGCCGGCGGAAACGCCGACGCCGCCGGTGTCGGCCTCCCGGACGTCCAATGCGGTGAAGATCCACGTGACCCAGGCTCCCCCCGGCGCCACCATCCTCTGGGGACGGGCGCCCATTCCGGAGAACCCGTTCTACGTGGATCCCTCCAAGAAGATGGTGGAGCTGAAGGTGACCGCCCCCGGTCACGAGAGCTTCGTTCAGTGGGTGGTGCCGGATCAGGACCAAAGCATCGAGGCCGCCCTCGCGGTCGCGAAACCGACGTCCGACGAAGCCGTCGAGGTGCCGCCCGCCAAGCACGCCAAGGCCGTCAGACCGGCGAAGGGGACCAAGCCGCGCGCGTCAAGGGACGACGCAAAGGACAAGCCCGCTGTTGACAAACCGGTCAAGAGCGCTTCGGGCGAACGCATCGTCGAGGTGGGGGGGGGCGCCAAGCTGACGGAGAGCTTTGAAGACTAGGATCCCCTCCATGAGGAGCAGCAGGACGTCAGGGCAAGCGAGAGTCGATCAATTATAGTCCGAAGCGATCTAGACATCCGCAAAGCCCGACTTCCTTCCAGATGAGTCATTTTGGGTGACGTGCCCGCCTCCGCTCGCTGCGCGAGGCTACGGCGAGGTCTTGGACTCACGATCTTGAGATTGAATGGCTTGGGTACGGCGATAACCGCCCCTTAAAAAGGGTTGCTAATTACAGTGCTCCCGGTATTTATTAGTGTCATGAGTGACGTTACGATTACCCACACCGCCATCGCGGACGACGCGTCACTGGCCGCTCCCGCCACGGTCCCCGGGATCCTGGTGGCCTACGCCCCGGAAGCGGCGGTGCCGGCGGATCGGTTCATCGTCTCCTCCCGGTTCACGGTGGGGCGGGATCCGCGGTCCGGTCTGCCGATCCGGGACGACCGGGTCTCGAAGCGACACCTCGAGATTACTCATGAGGGCGAGGCGTTCTTCATCCGGGATCTCGGCAGCACCAACGGCACTTTCGTGAACGGCACGCCGCTCCCGCCGAAGCAGCGCACCCCCCTGCCGGACCAGGCGGTGGTTCGGGCGGGCAGGGCGCTCCTGGTCTTCCAGACCCACTCGCGCATCATCCTCAACCGGGACAAGTCCGAGGGGTTCGACATGGCCGGTCCCTTCCACGCGGCACCCCTCATCACCGAGCTCCGTAGGGCCGCCATGTCCGGTCGCCACGTGCTGCTGGCGGGCCCCTCGGGGACCGGCAAGGAGCTCTCCGCCCGCGCCCTGGCCGTGCTCATGGGACGCCCGGACGCCCCCCTCGCGCTGCTGCCTCACAACGCCGCCCAGTTCACCTCCGAGGAGGACGCCGCGGCCACCCTCTTCGGCGTGGGGGGCCGGGTCTTCTCCAACGTGGACGCCCGCCCCGGGCTCATCGAGCGGGCCCACCGGGGCGCCCTGTTCCTCGACGAGATCCACAACCTCCCCACGCGGGTTCAGCGCAGCCTGCTCCGGGTGATGGAGGACGGCCGGCTCAACCGCATCGGCGAGACCACCGAACGGGACGCCGACGTGCGGTTCATCCTCGCCTCAAACGCGCCGCCGCCGGACTTCGAGCTGGCCCCCGATATCCTGGCCCGACTCCGGGTGGTGCGGGTGCCGCCGCTCAAAGAGCGCGCCGCCGATATCCCCACCATCTTCAAGACCGTTCTCGAGACGCAGCTCACCAAGCACCGGCTCTCCCTGGCGCCGCTCCTGTCGGTCCTCGGCAGCGAGCACTACGAGATGCTCCTTCTGGACGGCTTTCCGAACGACAATGTCCGGGGAGTGGTGGATCTGGCGGACCGCCTGGCCACCGGCATCGCCCTCGGCGCCTCCCCCGCCGACGCGGTGGCGGAGATTTTCTACGATCGCTTCGGCCCGCGTCCCGCCAGCCGTCCGCCGCAGGCCGCCCGCCAGGATACGGCCGGCGATACCGCGCCCCCGACGACCAACTCCTCCTACGAAAAGAACAAGGCGGTCATCGTGGCCGCGTACAACGAGTGCGGCGGCAACATTACCCGGACCTTCGAGCTGCTCCGCTCCCGCGGCGTCAAGTGCTCGAGGCGGTGGCTGGCCATCTTCGCGGACGAGTGGGGGCTCAGGGAAAAGAAGAACAGGAGACGCTAGATGGGGCGGCACTTCATGACAATGACCATATGGGTCGGCATCCTTTTCCGGTGCCTCCCCGTCACGGCGGGCGACAAGGATCTCGCCAAGGGGCACTTCGAGAAGGGCATCGAGCTGATGCAGGAGCAGCGCTTCCACGAGGCCACTTGGGAGCTCTCCGAATCGATGCGGCTCTACCCCACCAAGGGCGTCGTCTACAACCTGGCCAACTGCTACCGGGCCACCCATCAGTACCTCCAGGCCATCACCCTCTTCGAGCGGCTGCTGGACGAATACGCCGCGACGCTCAGCGCGTCGATGAAGAAGGACGCAAAGCGGCAGATAGTGGAGCTCGGCGAGAGTCTGGTCAGCGTCACCGTGACCTCAGCGCTCGAAGATGTCGCCGTGGTGATCAACGGGGAAGCGGTGGGGCGAACCCCCTTCGAGAAGCCCCTGCGGATGAACCCGGTCGAGCTGGAGGTGACCGGCACCAAGGCGGGGTTCGAGTCTGTTGCGCAAACGGTGAGCCCTGCTGCCGGGGAGTCGGTCACCGTCACGCTCTCGCTCTCACCAATCCCCGCGAGGCTCTCGGTGACCTCCAACGTGGACGGTGCGACGGTCTGGGTAGACGATGAGGCCGTCGGAGAGACCCCCCTCGACGCGCTCTCTCTCCCGACGGGATCCCACCGGATCAAGCTGGTCAAGGAGGGGTTCCGGGTTTCCGAGCAGACCGTCGACCTCCCCCCCGGCGGCACGGCGTCCGTGACCGTTGATTTGGCCCTCGTTCCGCCCCCTGCTCAGGGACCGGCGAGGGAAGCTCCGAAGGCGCTCGCCGCTGAAAAAGAGAACGAAACGCCGGCGATCGAGCGCGAAACCGCCACCCCTTTTCGATCGCCCATTGTCCTGACAGGACTCGTCGGCACGGTGGCGTCGGCCGGTGTGAGCGGCGCCATGTGGGGCGTCGCGTTCAAGAAGCGGAGCGATTACAACACCAAGAACCAGGCCTTGGATGAAGACTACGACGAGGCCCTCTCCGCCGCGGCCAGGGCCGACCGGGCCGACTCGAAGAAGTTCAACCGCGCGGCGGTCGCCGTGACGGCCGTCACCGCCGGGTTCGCCGCCCTGCTCACGGCGGGCCTGCTGATGAACCGGCGTTCCGGTGAGCAATCGTCCGCGATATCGGCGACCCCCGGCGGGGTGAGGGTGAGCTTCTGAGATGAAGAGCAATACACCCGTTTTTCTAATCATCGCTGTTTTGAGTTCCGGGTGTCTCTCGTTCGAGCCGCTGACGCAGCCGCCGGAGGCGGACGCGGGCGGGGACACGGGCACCGGGGAGGAGACCCCGGAGTGGAACTCCTGCGAGGGGTTCGTCGGCACGGACTTCCTCATCGTCATGGACAACTCGAGCACCATGGGGGAGGAGCAGTACCTCCTCAGCACCGAGGTCTACATGATGGTCAACGAGTTCAGCCGGAGCCTCCTCCTGACCGGAGACACGCCGCTGGCGGAGCTGGAGGAGCTCCGGGTGGCGCTGGTCTCCACCGATCTGGGGCTGCAGTACGGCGACTCGGGCGCGGTGGAGGACGGCTCCATCGGGAGCTGCGAGGGTAAAGGGGACGACGGCCGGTTCCGGACGGATGTCCCCGCGTCCATCACCGTGGAGAGCGGCCGGATCGATTGCGAGCCCGACGCCGGTATCGGTTGCCCCGAGGCGTGGCGCTGCGAGGACGGGAAGTGCAGCGCGCCGGGGGACGCGGGGGACGACGAGATCCCGTGCGAGCCGCTGGCCCACGACTCCCTGGACTATACCCGGGACGACATCTCCCTCATCGCCAACAACATCGCCTGCATGGGGCGGATGGGCACCGACGGGTGCGGGATCGAGCAGCAGTTCCAGGCCGGCCTCCGCGCCCTGACCCGGGAGGACCAGAGGGCGTTCCTGGCGGACGATCACCGGCTGGTGATTCTCATCGTTACGGACGAGGAGGACTGCTCCATCCGGGATCCCGGCCTCTTCGAGACGCCGGAGTGGCGGGACCACAAGCAGCGGAACACCGCCTGTCATTACCCGGAGAAGAACAGCCGGGACTACCTCTTCGATCCCTCCCACCTCCTGGAGAAGATGGCCGAGCTCAAGGGGGGCACCGGCGGCGTCGCCTTCGTCGCCATGGTGGGGGTCCCCATGAACGAACGGTGCCAGGGGTTCGGGGACGAGATCGGCGACTGCCTGAGCGATCCCGCCATGGCCTACGAGATCGAGCCCCGCCCGGCCCCGGAGTACCAGCGGCTCCGGCCGGCCTGCACGCGGGAGAAGGACGGGATCGTGATCACCGAGGCGGCGCCGGCGCGGCGGTTCGCGGAGGCGGTCCAGTCCTTCGGCGAGGCGGGGTACCTCTACTCCGTCTGCAACGACACCTGGGACGGCGTCATCACCGAGCTCTCCTACCTCATCGGTCTCTGTTATCCCCTCTCCTGATCCCCACAAATCGCACTCAAGCTCCGAGGCGGCGGGGCGCTCGGTAACTTTAGCGAAAGCCGGTGAAGATACGGAGACAAACAGACTGTATGGATGCACTTGGGTTGAATTTTAATTTCGAGAATTGATGTAATAATTTGAAATTTACATTGTGCGGCGGGGGCTCTCCACGTTATTAATGTTGCTTATCTCCAAACCCAAACAATAACGCTCGATGTTACGGAGAAACCGTAAGACGGGATAGCGAACGGAGGAAAGATGGAACGCAACCGCAAAATGATGCCTGTGAGCCGGAAAACCATCGCAGGAGTTCTCCTTGCCTCGAGCCTGCTGGCGCCCGCAACTCTCGTCGCCCAATCCCTGAGCTTCGAGAGCACCGAGCTCCTGGGCCGGCCCACGGATACCTCGGTAACGGTACAGGTCATCACCGAGAACGGAGACCCCATCGAGGCGTACTTCGAGTACGGCACCGCCACGGGGAGCTACACGGGAGAGACCCCGATATCGTCATTTCCGGACGGGATGGTCGAGGTGGTCATCGACGGACTCGTCCCCGATACCCGGTATTACTACCGGATGGTCTACTGGGACGCGGTGAACGAGGTCTGGTCTCCCAGGAACGAGCATACGTTCCACACCCAGCGGGCGTCGGGATCCACCTTCCGTTTTACCGTCCAGAGCGACTCGCACCAAGGGTACGTCGCGTTTCACAACCCGGACCTCTACGCCATAACGCTGGCGAACCAGGCCCTCGATGCCCCGGATTTTCAGTTCGACCTCGGGGACACCATCAGCCTGGACGCCGCCGCCGGGAACCAGACCGCGGAGACCGAGAGCACGGTCCGTACGAAGTATCTGAACCAACGGCGGGCCTTCGACGATATCGCCCACTCGATCCCCCTCTTCCTCGCCACCGGGAACCACGAGAACGAGGAGCTCTGGAACCTGGACGATACCCTCGATGTCGAGGACTCCCTCCCGGTCATGGGGACGAACGCCCGGAAGCGCTACTTCCTCAACCCTGTGCCCGACGACTTCTATACGGGCAACCTGGACGACTCCCAGGTCGAGCTGGACGGCGATCACCTCAAGGAGGACTACTACGCGTTCGAGTGGGGCGACGCGCTCTTCGTCGCCATTGATCCGTTCTGGTATACCTCGCGCAAACCCTTTGCCGGAGGGATGGGGGGGGAGATTGACGACGAAATCGATATCGGAGATCGCTGGGACTGGACGCTGGGGGACACGCAGTATCAGTGGCTCAAGGAGACCCTGGAGAGCAGCGACGCGACCTTCAAGTTCGTCTTCGCCCACCAGACCACCGCCGGCACCGGGAACTACGGGCACGGCGGCGTGGACGGCGCCCGCTACTGCGAGTGGGGCGGGCAGAACTATCCGGATCTGGATCCCTCCGAGCGCTGGGCCTTCGATCTCTACCGTCCCGATTGGGAGATCCCCATTCATCAGATGATGGCGGAGAACGGCGTGACCATCTTCTTCCACGGTCACGATCACGTGTTCGCCCGGGAGGCGCTCGACGGCGTCCTGTACCTCGAGCTCCCCCACGCGGCGCACGACGGCTACGCCCTGGGCTTCAATATGTACAGCGATCCGGTGGTCAACAACTCGGGCCACGTGCGCGTCACGGTCTCCCCCTCTGAGGTGATGTTCGAATACATCCGCGCCTTCCTGCCGGAGGACGAGACGGGCTGGCCGTGTGATCTCAGCGACTATGTGAACTGCCGTCACAACGGCGAGGCGTACTACACCGAGACCGTCAGCGCGCCGGCGCCGAATCAGGCCCCCGTGGCCATCCCCGACGCGGTCGACGTCCAGGAGGGGAGCGCGGACGTGACCATCGATGTGCTGCACCTGGGCCCAATCAACGACAGCGATCCCGACGGGGACCCCCTGACCGTGGTGGGGGTGAGCCAGCCCGAAAACGGCAGCGTCGCGCCCCTCTCCGCGGGCGCCACCGCGGTCGTCTACACCCCCGATCCCGACTACTGCGATGAGACCGCCCCCGACACCTTCGGCTACGTGATCAGCGACGGCCGGGGCCGGACGGCCTCGGCCACCGTCGCGGTGACGGTGACCTGCGTCAACGACCCGCCGGTAGCGCTGGACGACGCAGCCACCACGCCCCCCGACGAGAGCGTCAACATCCCGGTGCTCGGCAACGACACCGATCCGGAGGGGGCTCTGGATCCCGGCACACTGGCGATCGTCACCTTCCCCGAGAACGGCGGCGCCGTCGTGGAGGCGGACGGCACGGTGACCTACACCCCCGCCGCGGGGTTCACCGGGACGGACCTTTTTGTATACGAGGTCTGCGATACCGAGGCGGCCTGCGCCACTGCCGAAGTGAGCGTCGGCGTGTTTGACGAGCCCGTGGGGATGCTGGAGTTCGTCACCGCGACGGTCGGGGACGGGTACGTTACCGTCGCCCTCGCCAATACCTATGTGAGCCCCGTCGTCGTGTGCTCGGCAGTCCATGCCAACAACAGCGTCCCGGTGGTCGTCCGCATGGACGGCGTGAGTCACAACAGCTTCGATATATGGCTCCAAAACCCCTCGGACGCGCCGGTGGCGGCCGAGCAGGTCAGCTGCCTGGTGGTGGAGGAGGGGGTCTGGACCATCGACGGGCTCGCCATCGAGGCCCACAGGTACCTCAGCTCGGTCACAGACGATGACGGTAGCTGGATCGGTACGCCCCAGACCTACGGTCAGGCCTACCTCAATCCCGTGGTGCTCGGCCAGGTGATGACCGAGAACGACTCCCGGTGGTCCGCCTTCTACGCGGTGGGGACCAGCCGAACGGAGCCCCCGTCCCTCGGAGCCCTCGTCACCGGGAAGATGATCGGTGAGGACTCACCGGTGGAGCGATCTCCGGAATACATCGGATATATCATCCTAGAGGCCGGCCACGGCACGGTCCTGGGGGCGGAATACGTGGCGGGGGTCGGCGCCGATACCGTCCTGGGGGTCGACGATGCGCCGCCCTATCTCTACACCTTCGATACGCCGCTCAGTGAGCCGCCGGTGGGTGCAGTGGTCGATCAGGCGGGGATGGACGGGAACAACGGCAGCTGGGCCCAACCCCACGGCGCGTCGCCCTGGACGGCCGGCACCCTGGCGTTGTCCATCGACGAAGATCAGATCGGCGACACCGAGCGATCCCATACGGACGAGGCGGTCGCCTATATTGTCTTCGGCGACACGTCCGTGCCCAATGTACCGCCGGTGGCGGGGGACGACAGCGGTGTCACCGATGAGGAGGCGACAGTCAGCATCGCGGTGCTGACCAACGATACAGACGCGGACGGGGATGCCCTCTCCATCGCCGGGGTGACACAGCCCGCGAACGGGGGGGTGTCGGTGCAGGGGACGGCGATCGTCTACCAGCCGAACCCGGACTATTGCGGGACGGACGGGTTCAACTACACGATATCGGACGGGCACGGCGGGACGGACACCGGGGCGGTGGCGGTGGCGGTGCAGTGTGTCAACGACCCGCCGGTAGCGGCG
>JBNLED010000255.1:0-33530 GCA_050304755.1 Polyangia bacterium
TACCGCGTTGGGTCCTCCTGGGAGTCCCAGGCCAACTGGGCGGCCAAGCGCTTCCAAAGAAAGGAGGCCCAGGAGCGGTGGGTCGCCGAGTCCCCGAAGGCCTACGATCTTCGGGACACGGTGGTCCACGCCATGCTCTACGCCTACCGAAATCAATCGGACCTGGTCGGCCGGGTCCAGGCTGTGGCCGAGGGGGACGGCGACGCCGATATGCTCGAGGATTTGAACGTGTTGGATGTCATCGCCAGGGAGAACCCTGCTCCCCTCGAGGCCATCGGGTTCGATAACGCCATGATAGAGAGCCTCGGCCCCACCGGAGAAGCCATGGCCGAGCTCCGCGCCCAGGCCAGCGTGGACAGCGACGAGATGAAGGAGCTGAAGCGTATAAGGGACAAGGCCTTCACCCACCTGAAGGGCGCCGTGGACGAAATTCGCGCCTGCGGGCAGTACGTGTTCTGGCGGGACGAGAACCGGCGGAAGGGGTACGCGAGCAAGTACAACCGCCAGACCCGCAGCAAGGCCAATTCGGTCGATGTAGATGAGACCGACGCGTCGGTACAGCCTCAGTAATCCACTACATTCCGAAAAAACTCGCGCCCCCCTGTGGGAAGACCTGACACCCCTGCGGGAAGACCTGACACCCCTGTGGGAAGACCTGACACCCCTGCGGGAAGACCTGACGTCCCTGTGGGAAGACCTGACACCCCTGCGGGAAGCCCCCCCTGCCTGCGGGAAGTTGCCCGCACCCCGTGGGAAGATGTCCACACCCCGCGGGAAGAGCCGCCCCCCCTGCGGGAAGATGCCCACGCCCCTGCGGGAAGACCCGACACCCCTTCGGGAAGACCTGACCTGCCTGTTGGAAAACACCGACACCCCCGCGGGAAGGCCCGACACCCCCGCGGGAAGGTTTTATAAGAATGATGTCAAATGATACTCCCGCAGCTCCTTCTCCACATACCACGGCAGCTCGTGCTCCTCGGTCCGGCACCGGTGCAGAAAGGTCTCCAAGTTCTCGGCCAGCACCCGATAGAGCAGCGTCTGCTCCGGCATCCGGCGCTGGTAGGAGAAGGTTTCGTATCGAGGCGCGACATCCATCGCACCCCGTATCGGTCAGTATAGTCGAAAGGTTGCCTGTAGACCTGGCTTACCCCGCCACCCCCAGCCGCGCCTCGGCCCAGCCGAGCTTCCGCTTCAGCTCCTCCCGGGCCGGGGCGTCCAGTTCATCGGCCGCCGTCCAGCCAGAGACATACCTGGTCCCGGATGACCGAACCGACCATTCCGCAAAGGAATACAAAAGATCACGGCGTGAGTTTCTCGTTCCGGAATAGGAAATTTCGGCAGACTTGAAGGACATCCGGTCGGTGGATGGATTTTGGGACACGGCTCTCGACGGTGATTGGCGGAAATGCCGGTGTTGAGGGAATCGATAGCGTCCTTGATGAGATCGCTCGGATCACTACGAGTCTATGTGCCTGGACGGTTTTTTGTGGGAGAACGTCCCCGGTCTGTCGGATCTGGCGGATCGCGTCGCGACGCGGATCGCCGCGGGGGTGTCCGGCGAAGAGGCGGCGAAGCGGGTCTTCACCGATCGCTTCGGACAGGGCATCGTCGCCAGGCGGCATCTGGACGATCCCGTATCGCCGGACGATAGCGGCCATTACGAACGGTACAAGCCGCAGATCGTCCAGGCCTTCGATGCGTGCGACGGCAACCTCTCCGCCACCGAGCGGGATCTCAGGGCCCGCGGGATCATGTGCACCCGCCGCTGGCTCGGTGTCTACCTGGATCGCTGGGGGGTCCGGAAGCTTCAACCGCGGTAGTGGGAAGCCCGGCGGGCGCTCGGGGACGGTCCGCGGGGCGTCAGCCGAGCCTGTACAGGAGCAGACGTCCGTCGACGGTGCCCGCCGCCAGGCGCTCCCCGTTCGCATCGAGGGACATCGCCACGGTGGCGACGCCGTCCGCCGCGAGGGGCTCCTCGTAAAGCGCCCTGCCCTCGGCGATATCCGTCAGCCCCAGGGTCCCGTCCGTCAGCGCGTAGGCCAGCCGGGCGTCGCCGACGAGGGCCATCGCGGTGACCGGCGCGGCGACGTCGATCGTCCAGAGGGGACGCCCAGAAGCGATGTCACATCGCTGAATCTGAACGACCCCCTTCCCGGGCTTCGGATCGTATACGCGATACCCCCGGATCAGCGTGCCGTCGGGGGCGAGGCATCCCACCCCGTTCATGAGGTGACCGCCCTGATCGTCCCACCGCATCATCTCCGTGACGGCGCCGGCCGGATCGAGGCGGCAGAGCCGCTTGCGCCGGTGGGAGGACCTCGGGGTCCCGCAGAGGAAGTAGAGGCCGTCCCCGCCATCTAGGCGGAGGTAGTGGTTGAAGCAGTCGTAGTGGCCGAGATCGGTCGCCAGGACCTCCTTCAGGTCGCGGGTCATCAGGCGATCCCTGCGCGCGGCCTCCCCCATCGGGTCTCCAGGATCCCGACAGAGCAGGTGGCCCGCCAGGTCGACGGAGACCACGACGGCCCGCTCGAACGCGACCAGCTTCTCGAGGCCGTCCGGGGTCAGCCGGAACAGCGTCGATCGATCGGGGATCTCCGCGAAGGGGTTCCCCCGCTCCAGCACATTGACCAGCGGGCCGTCCGGGCTCCGGAGGAGCTGGATCCCCGCGCCTGCGCCCCTGTGGAGGCGCACCCGCTCCCCCGCCGTGCTCCGGACCTCCACCCGGCAGTTGTCGTGGACGAGGGCGATTCGATCCGCCGAGACCCAGAGCACGTCCCACACCCTGGCCCGTTCCTCGAATTCGGGCAGATGCCCGACCGCGCGATCGAAGTCCCGCCGTCGATCCTCGACGCCCGGCTGCGGTCCCGGAAAGCCGAGATCGGCGGGGGAGCACGGCGAGAGACCGGCGAGCCGCGGATCCGGCTTGCCGCCACGCGACCCGTATCCGGCCCCGGCGGCGTCCCGGAGGTCATCGATGACGAGCCCAAAGAAGGTCTCGAAGGGGTCCCCCCCGACCCCGCCGAGACCCTCCTCGTCGCGGGGGCGGAGGAGGACCGCTATCCCGCCGGCGTCCGTGAACCGGCACCGGACGACCGCCCTGCTCTCGCCGAGCAGGCTCGCGATCTCACCGGTCTCCCAGTTCCAGAGCCACAGGTCGCCCTCGAACATCCAGCCGCCGTCGTAGGATCCCGTGGCGACGGCGGCGAGGGGCTTCAAGGGGTGGAGGGCGACGTCGTTTATCGGGTAACGGGCCCCGTCGAAGACGGCGATCCGATCCGCGAGGTCGCCGTGGTAGAGGCCGACGCGGTACCTCAGGCGGTGGCCCTCATAGACAGCCCTCCCCGGCCAGAAGAGCAGCGGGAACTCGCTGCAGAGGGCGACGACGCTCCCGTCGTCCCGCGGAAAGGCCCCGGTGGGGCGTCCGATCTCCGCGAGCCGGGGAGGGGTAAGGGAGGCCTCGAGGACCAGGCGATGTGGTGCGCCGGCGGCGCCGTTGAATGATGTCATCGTCCGACTCTAACCCACCTTCATCGAAAACGCATCAAACAGGCCGTCCGGCCTCTGGCGGCTTGAGCCCGGGGGAGATTCCGGTCATCACGCCTCGCCGATTTCGAGCGGTATCGAGTCTTTTCGATTCCGATGGATTGACGCGGTCGGTACGGAGCACTTAGAATTATGATGGATATAAACCTTAATTGGAGATTGAATGATGAATTGGTTGCTTGCCGTTATTTTGTCTTACGGGTAGGACAAATGAGCGCCCTCTTCGTTAGCCCATGAGCGTTCGAATCCAGGAGCCGATCACCTCCACTTTCTTCCGAATCACCAAGAATCTGGCCTTCCACGCCAAACATCATTCGCTTTCACCGACCGTTCTTCTCACTAACGGTTTTGATAGTAGCAAGAATCCTGCAATGTTTTACGTTTGTTCTCAAAAAGGCACAATGGTGAGACGACTTCGCCCTTTAGTCAGTGAGCCCACTTCCGTCAATATTCAAATTCGAATTCCTGTTGTGGTGGCGCCCGCGCCGAAGCGATCTTGGGAATCTCCGCCGAATGACCCGTCCCCTCCAGATATCGCCGAACCGAGGCCGGTGCGTCATCATGTACAATCCGACCAAGGCTTGGGCGACTTTTCTTCCGATCGGCTTCTTTTTCCGGGGGAGGATTGCGTAGAGGCCGAAGCCGATGAACAAGGACGTGCCGATGATGCCGAAGTTATACAGGAAGAATGCTCGATCCTTGATCTGCCAGAAGATTACACCGATCGCCCAGAAAGCCACGAGCAGGATGATGGGGACCGTCAGGTCTTTGAAATGCACTGTTTCTCTTTTACGCTCATTTGAATACCACCGCTGAACAGGATCCAGGTTAATCAGTCGATCCCAAAATTTGGAGGGGTAGGATAATCTGGCGTTGATCGGAAATGGTCTTCCAGTGCTGCCATTACCGCGAGAACAATGTCCTCACGCCAGTGTCGAGCCACCACCTGCACGCCGACCGGTAAACCGACGCTCCCCTGCTCTACGGCTCGCGCAGTGATGTCTGCCATGTCTTTGGTCGCTTTTCGATCGCTCTCCTCACCCGGTCGCACTTTTGTTATCGACACCACCCCAGCTGGTGCACCAATGGCGTTGTACACCATGGCATAGCTGGCAGCCGGTGACAGATGCTGGCAGGTCCCATGGGTCAGGGCGGGCAGCGCGAAAGGCGGACAGAGAACAGCGTCAAAGTTGCCGTCATGCAACGCTTGGAGAAAGTGACTCCGGTATCGATTTCGCGCTGCGACCAGTGACCAATATTGGTCTGTTGAGCAAGCGCCGACATTGCGGATGATACGGGCGAGGTGGTGCTGACCGCGCATCTCCATGATGGCGGCAACAATCGGCGAGATCATTGGCGGGGACCCCATTGCTCGCACCAATCCCGCCAACTGCGGAGTCGGTTTTTCATCACCCAGCAGGCGTCTGAGATCTTTTCCGCCACCGGCCGTCGCTATGCCCAGGAATATCCGCAGCCCTTCGGCGGCATCGGGCGGGGTGAAGGGTTCAACGGTTGCACCTCGCTGCCGCAGGGCATTGGCGGCTTCCTCAACGGCACGCCGGAGGGCAGGTGACGCCGGGAAGAAGTTATTATCGGTGTACATGCCGAGGCGCATGCCGTTGACCTGCACCGCTGCCGGATCTGGCCAGGGTACGGGGGCAACCAGGTCACGGGTTGGCTCCTGCGAGGTTTCTGCCAATAGGGCCATCGTTAGTTGGATATCGGCGACGGTTCGAGCGATCGGGCCAGCTTGTTGGACCATCGCTGCCAGCCCGTTTCCCAATGCCATCAAGCCTGGAGGCAAATCATCATTGGTCAGGCGGCCGGAGGTGGGCTTTAGGCCATGAAGGCCGCAAAAATGGGCCGGCACGCGGATACTGCCGCCTAGGTCAGCGGCCAGCCCCAGCGGCGATCCGCAGGCGGCAATGATGGCACTTTCGCCGCCGCTGCTGCCCCCCGGAGACCGATCCAGATTCCAGGGATTGCTCGTACGTCCATAAACACGATTGTCGGTCTCCCAACCCATTAGGGTTTGCAGGATGTTTGTTTTCCCTAAGATGATGGCACCGGCTTGTCGCAGTTTTCTCACCAGCGGCCCTTCGGAATTGTAGACGTTCCCAATCTGGTGGGTGGCACCGAGGGTGGTTTGGGTGCCGCTCACTCGGTGCTGCTCTTTGATGGTGACCGGTACGCCGTGTAAGGGACCCAGGGGTTCGCCGCGCCGCTGGGCTTCATCTGCCGCCACGGCCTGGGCGCGGGCCTCCTCAAACAAAGGAATCACCACCGCATTGAGTCGCGGATTCACCGCTTCAATCCGTTGGATGTGGGCTTCGACCACCTCCTGGGCGGAAAGATTCCGTCCTCTGATCTGCTGCGCCAGTTCTACTGCACTCAGTCCGATTGTCCGATTTGGCTGGCTGCACATCTTTGTTCCTCCTGTGAAACGGGTAATCATTTGGGGGGTGACCACGAGGTCAATCCCCGCCACGAGTTGACGCGCACCTGGTCAGCCGGCCAGCGGTGCAAGATGCCCGCCCAAACTGAAACCCAAAGTTGCGATTCTATCGAGATTCATCAGGTATTCTTCGTTGTTGGCAAACAACCAGTCGATAATTGCGCTTACCGACTCATGGTAATCAAGGTCGAACTTCCTTTTAGCGCCGAATCTGTCCCGCTTCTCCACCCTCATGACTCCCCTCGTCTCGTCGTATCCTGTGCATCCTCGATCCAGACCGTGTGCTCGACCATGCCGTACTCTCGGAGCGCGCGGGCAAGGTGCGTACCGAGATCGCTGTGGCGCGAACCCTCGCCAGACCCGAAGTGTAGGTGAATGCTCAGGTCGCCGTCGAGTGTTGCGTGGCGGTAGAGGCGTGCAGTCGACCCCTTTCCGTCGGCGGCGATCGCACGGCTGATGTCTTCGGCCAGGCCTCGGGGTGCGGCGCCGGCGAGCCGCAGGTGGATGATCTCCAACCGGTTCATCGCGCCGCCTCCAGCTTCCGGTAGTGCGCCCCCAGAGTGTGGGTGCCGGCTGACGGCCCAAGCACGTCGCGCGTGCCCATGGTGGTGAAGAAGGACAGTAGCTCGGCCGTGTGGCGGTTGAATATCCGGGTCACGAAGATGACCACGGTCATGGCCCACCGGGGAACCGTGGAGATCTTGACCGGTTTGCCCTGAACCTCGAAGGCGAGCGCTGCGACCTCACGCCAGGTCAGCGTCTCGGGACCGCCTACGTCGATGGCTCGGCGCTCGTCATCGATCGCGTCCGCGCAGGCCACGGCCAAGTCGGCGCCGTGGATCGGATTGATGCGGCTCTTGCCGTCCCCGAACAGGTACACACGGCCCTTGCGCGCCATCTGGTAGATCTCCGTGAGGTCAGAGAAGTACCCGGTGGGGCGCAGGACCGTGTATTCCAAACCCGACGCGGCAAGCGCAGCGACGAAGTCTTCGTGTGCTTTTACGATATCCAGGTGTGTGAGCTTCGGGCCGTCAATGGCCGATACGTAAACGAACTTGCGCACGTTGGCCCGCTTGGCTTCCGCCAGCAGGTTTAGGTTGCCCTGGTAGTCCACGTCCTTCCAGGTCAGCTTGCCTTGCTGCCGGGTGATACCTACTGAGGAAAAAACCACGTCGATGCCTTGGCAGCACCCGGTCAACGTCGCGTGTTGAGTGACTTCTCCGGTAACAACTTCGTTGATCTCGTCCGTGAACGGTTCAAGCTTCTCCGGCGAACGGGCCAATGCGCGGACGAAACACCCCCGCTTGGCGAGCTCTCGCACGACGAAACCCCCGAGGTAGCCGGTTGCACCGGCCACGAGTACTCTTGGTAGTTGGGTAGTCATCCGTTTGTCTCCTGTTTGCGTGGAATATGTCCCAGCAGCTCGTCCAGGTTTGGCGTATCGATTCCCGCCTTGGCCTGAAGCTCCGAGAACTCATCTGCCATTTGTGCGAACTCGTTGCCGATGGCGTTCAGGTGTAGGCCGATCGCCACCTCGGTGAACCGAGAGTCGAACAACGGTTTGAAAGCCTTGGGCGCAAGCCACAACGGCGTCCAGTAGAAGAGGTTGAAGATCGGCGGTTGCCTCTTGGGATAACCCGCCTTGCGCAGGACGTTGCCAGCCTCACGGCACGCAAGCACGAATTGATGCAGAACTTTCTTGTTGGTGCCAACGGCACGGACATCGTTGTTGCACTTGACCACGGCGCCGGCGATCGGTCCTACGAAGGCAAAGTGATATTTCAACCATCCATCGATGTTCTTTTCTAGACTAACCGGCATGCCAGCTCCCTCGAAGAGACCCTGGATCCGTTTCATTCGCTCCGTGATTTCACCGCCCAGCTCACCGATATGGATCGGTCTCTTCTTTCCGTTCGGCGCGTCTTGGTCCACAAAGACCAGATCTTGGCCGTCGATACCTCCGCCTGCGCTGGGGAACCCGAGGAGTACCTTCTCTTTCGGCAGGATGTCGAGGTAACGATGGAAACCCGAGACGTCGTTGCCCAAGAAAAGAATGTTTTCCAGATTCCTGTGTTCTGCCAGCGTTCGGCAAACGTCGATGCGGCTGGACTTGCGCATCGGGACGATGACCAGGTCATACGAATCTGTTTGGCTGATGTGATCCACCAAGCTCACACGAGCAGCACGCTTCTCGCCCGTTAACCCGTCGACCATGATGACGCCGTTGGCGCGAAGTTTCGCGAGCGTTGCGCCCCGCGCCAGGAGTGTCACGTCCCTGGCGGCATCGCCCAGACGCATGGCGAGCCACTGGCCAATTGGGCCTGCACCGAAAATTAAAGTCTTCATTGGATTCTTCCTCTCTATGCGCGCGGAACGCGTCCGTAGATTGCTTTGGCCAGCATTTGATCCCGCATCCCAGCTGGGAAATGCGATAGGATGCTCATCTTTCGTGCGCCGGGTCCGACCAGGTAGCGGCGCTTCGGCCTTGTGTCGGTGAGCGCTCTGGCCAACACTGCGGCCGCTTGCTCCGCGGGGATGCTCGGCAGGTCTTTGACTTCCGCGTCGAAGTACTCAAGCAGCGGCCGGTATAGGTTGACCTTTTCCAGCGGAGCGGATGCCAGCAGCTTCTGGCGACTCGCCTCGATTTTGCCGAGGACCTCAGTCTCCACCTTGCCAACCACTACGGAGGATACCTGCACACCGAAGGGGAGCAGCTCCACTCGAAGCGAATCGCTGATGGCGTGCACAGCGAATTTGGATGCCGCATAGGCGCTCTTGTCCGGGATGGCCAGCAGGCCATGGCCGGAGCTCACGTTGACGATCCGGCCGCGCCCTTGGCGCAGCAGTGGCAGGAAGGCCTTGGTAACAGACAGCACACCGAGCACGTTGACATCAAGAAGCTGCCGCATGGCGGTGACATCAACCAGCTCGAGTGGGCCGTTGAGCGAGAGTCCGGCGTTGTTCACCAGGCCGTAGAGCCCCTCCGGTGCAGCAGCTTTCACGCGCGTGACCGCCGCGGTGACCATCTCCTCGTCTGTCACGTCGAGCAGCAACGGCTCGAGGCGCTCCGAAGAGAGCTCGCCGAGCGGGTCACCATCCTCCGACTTGCGAATTCCGGCGAATACGTGGAATCCCAACTCGTCGAGCAGCAGTGCCGTGGCGCGGCCGATACCCGTCGAGGCGCCGGTGACGACGACCACTCGCTGATCGTGGATCTTCTCGGTCATGGTTTCATCTCCTTAAGGCAATTGCGCTCGGAGCTACTTGTTCAGATGCGCGTTATTGGGCGCCGTTCCTTTTCGGTAGAACTCGAACACGCAGCGGTCGTCACCCTTGGCGATGGTGCAGAGCCTACGGAAATCACACTGGACGTCCTCTTCAATGATCGGGTAGCCAGCCAAGTCGTGGTCGCAGCCGAACCTCCCCAGCTCCGGCACGCCCAACTCGCCGAACAGCTCAACATTGGCACAGGTCGTAATGTCGACGGTCAGCTTGTCCGGTTCGTCGGTGTAGCTATCCATGTGCCACGTGCCGTCCCGCGTCGTGCGCTGAAACAGTCCGATGTTGAACTTCTTGAAGTTCTCGAAGACGTCACCTTCGCACCTCTTCAGATCTTCCAACTGGTAGATCTCACGCATTGAGGTCTGAGCGATTTTGTTCATTACTTCGGCCTTGAAGAACTCGTAGGCCTCTTGCCGTCCCAATCGCTTGGCCAGGGTCAGGAACAAGGCGGAGAAAGTGAAGAGCTCTTTTTCGATGGTCTCGCTGATGGCCGCTGCCTTCCGGCGTGTTTCCGGGTGCTCTCTTCTCAGCCGCCGCCCGTTGATCCAGGTGTCCTTGAAAATACCCAGCATGCCCAGGATGCCGAATCGTTGGCGCAGGGCGCGAAGCATGATATTGCCCTGTTCCCTCACCGCTTTCTTGGGCATCTCCAATTTGGCGCCAAATTTCTCAAGCTCTTCTACCTTCATGTTCGCCTCCTTCGTTTGATTGGTATTGCGAGCGGCATGCCAGCAGAAAAAACTCAATAAAATTAGACATTTTAATCCAAGCTCTCATCAGGGGTTGTTTTATTTAGTAATATATGTTGTTTTATTTCGTAGTTCTGACGGATGGGTTGTTTTATATGACAATTGACCGTAATGAGTTCTTCCGTGAGGCCACCCTTCGGATTTGCGGCGACTTGAGGCTCGATCGCGCCCTGCACGCGACCTTGTTGTACCTGCGCGAGCACATGCCGGTCGACTACCTTTTCGTTGAGTACCTCGACCCGGGCTTGGGCGCGGCGCGGACCATCGCAAGGGCCGACCTCGACGGAGGCAAGGAGCTCGACCTCTTCACTCCGATCCCGCCAGAGGCTCAGCCAGACGAGAACATCCGAGGGGCTGCAGTCATGGGCGAGGCTACGCTCTTTGAGCGCCCGGAGGAAAACCCCGTAGCCGCCACCATGCTCAGGTTTCATGGTCTCGATCGAGAGCCGGTGTCGGTCATGGCATTGCGCCTGGTGGAGGAGGGGATGATGACCGGCGGCCTCGTGGCCGTCACCCGGCAGCGGGGCGCCCTCACCAAGGAGCACGCTGAGCTGATGACCCTTCTCGCCGATCCCTTTAGGGTGGCCATGTTCAACGCGCTCCAACACCGCGACTTGAACCGGCTCAAGGACCGCCTGGCCGACGACAACCGGTACCTGAACCGTGAGTTGGTCCGACTGACCGGCGATGAGATCGTGGGTGCGGACTTCGGCCTCAAGGCGGTGATGGGCTTGGTGCGCCAGGTCGCACCAACCGAGAGCCCGGTACTGATCACGGGGGAGACCGGTGTGGGCAAGGACGTGGTGGCCAACGCGATCCACTTGGGCTCTTTGCGCCGCGAGGGTCCTTTCATTGCGGTCAACTGCGGCGCCATCCCCGATTCCTTGCTCGACAGCGAGTTGTTCGGCCACGAGAAAGGCGCGTTTACCGGCGCGTTGGCCCAGAAGCGTGGTCGATTCGAGCGAGCCGATGGGGGAACGATCTTCCTCGATGAGATTGGCGAGATGCCGCTCAATGCACAGGTGCGGCTCCTGCGCGTGCTGCAGAACCGTGAGATCGAGCGTCTCGGTGGCACGACCCGCATCCCCGTCGACATCCGGATCCTCGCTGCGACCAACAAGGACTTGGAGGCGAGGGGGAAGGACGGCCGGTTCCGCGAAGATCTCTGGTTCCGGCTGAACGTGTTTCCCATCGCCATCCCGCCGCTGCGCGAGCGACGGGGCGACCTACCGGCGCTGGTTCAGCACTTTCTGGAGCGCAAGGCGAAGGAGCTCAAGTTCAGTACCACGCCCCGGCTGGCCGACGGCGAGCTCGATTCCCTGCGGACCTACGATTGGCCCGGTAATGTGCGCGAGCTGGAGAACTTGATCGAGCGGGCCATGATCGTGTGCCGCGACGCGCCATTGAGGTTCGAGCTCGGACAGGCGAACGGTGCGACAGCCCCGGGGCCGGCGGTCGTGGAGGAAGGTCCGCTGCTAACCCTCGAAGAGATGACTGCTCAGCACATCCGCCGCGCGCTGGAGCAGGCCGACGGCAAGATCCACGGGGCGGGTGGCGCCGGCGAGTTGCTGGGCCTCAATCCGAACACGCTGCGCTCGAAGATGAGAAAATTCGGAATTCCGTTCGGGCGAAATTCGAACGCGGCCGGGTAAATCCGAAAGTTGTACGGTGACCCAGGAAAACCATAGACGGCGTGGGCGCGAAACCAACGTTAGTCGGCGCTGCGCTATTGTCCCAAGCGATGTCATCTCACATCACACCATCAAACATCTTGAGGGCAACAAAACAGGCGGAATCCTTACGGCCGCAACGATCCACCCGGGAAATTTTCCCGAAGGTCCGCCAAAACGAAAAAAACGGAGCAAGGATCGCTCCTAACTCCGTGATTTTTCTGGTAGCGGGGCATGACGGGTAGGACAAATGAGCGCCCTCTTCGTTAGCCCATGAGCGTTCGAATCCAGGAGCCGATCACCTCCACTTTCTTCTGAATCACCAAGAATCTGGCCTTCCACGCCAAACATCATTCGCTTTCACCGACCGTTCTTCTCTCTAACGGTTTTGATAGTAGCAAGAATCCTGCAATGTTTTACGTTTGTTCTCAAAAAGGCACAATGGTGCGCCGACTTCGCCCTTTAGTCAGTGAGCCCACCTCCGTCAATATTCAAATTCGAATTTCTGTTGTGGTGGCGCCCGCGCCGAAGCGATCTTGGGAATCTCCGCCGACTGACCCGTCCCCTCCAGATATCGCCGAACCGAGGCCGGGTCGGTCAGCGCCGCAACTATTTTCATCTTCCCGCCGTAGTGCGGGCAGGTATCGATTTCGATCTGGAATATCCGGGACAACAAGGCCGCAAACGTTAGCCGATACTTCTTCGGCGCTGCCGGTTTGTTGTCGTCTTGAGGCGGTTTCGCTGGAACTATCTTTTCTCGATTCTTCGCGGCGGCCGCCAGCACGTGAGAGCCGGCGCGCCTCGCGATCCGGCGTCATGCGCTGATCGAAGTCACGCTCTTCTGCTGTCAGGGTCATGAGGGCGGTGTAGACCGCCTCGAGCCTCAGCCGCGTCTCGGGCTCGCTCGCGGCTTTGGGGTCGATGCCGGCGAGGGAGAGTTCGCCCACCTCTGAGGAGAGATGGCGGAGATAGGCGGCGCGGAGATCCTCGGACGAGGCTACTTTTTTTTACCTCTCCGATGTTGAGGCTGATGTTTTTTACCTGAACCGTGATGTTGTCATTTCCATGGGTCTGGGAGTGGTACTGAATCGCGGTGCCGGTGCTATGAACCAGCCGGCCTACCTCATCGGCAAACGCCGGCTCGGCGGCCAGGAGCTTTCTGAGCTGCACTCGAAAAGCCGCTTCCAGATCGGCGTCATCGTGCGCTGCCAGCAGATCGTCGAGCGACTCCTTGGCAACGGGTTTCTCGCTGCATCGACCCCATATCTTATCCCACAAGCTTCTGATGGCCGAGGGGATGGATTCACCGAGCTTCTTCGCCGCACCGGCCGCGAGCGCCGGCCAGTAGGGGTGGAGCGCATTCACGGCGGCCTGGGCCAAACTATTGATGGTGTCGGGATCCATGACGTTGTCTCTCCTATGTTCGGCAGGTCACTTATATCTTTATGTTACCGAGTATTCTACTTCCCGACCTGCCGGTGTCAATGCAGGTATCATTAATGGAGAGCCGTTGTTTCTTATGCTGCTCACGCCCCTCGAAGAGCCCGTTTCTGGGCCGGGGTCGCAACCCGTCTCGCCGCTCTGAGATGCTTTGTCCGGTTGTTCTCATCGAAATGATCCACTGTCCTCACGATCTTGCTCGCGTACTCCTCGGGGTCGGTGATCGGGGAGAGGCACTTGAACCAAGCCGGAAAGACCTCTTTCCACGTAACGCCCACCTGCCAGGAACCTGCCTCGTCAGCGAAAAAGATGATGTCGTCGAAACACTCGTCGATGTGTTCGAGTAAGCTGAATATTATCTCGAAGGCGTCCCGCGTCTCGGCCGAGTATCCCTTGTCCGACTGGGCGACGCAGCGGTCGAGCAACCGGTTGCATTCGTCTATCCACGCCTCGGTGCCTCCTGAAATGTCCATGAAGTTCCTCGAGTTTACATTGAAGCTTTCGTAGTACTCGTCGTTCAGGCTGGCTCTTTGAAATTCTTTTACATCGGCCAGGAGCGCGCGTTTCCGTCTTCTGTCAGGACGAAGATCGGATAGGTCGAAATAGCCTTCGACGAGGGTTTTCAGCTTTGTCTTCGGCAGCATGTCTATGGCGTCATCGAGGAGAAATCTGACGGTTTTATTGTCCATTTTTCGGATTGCCTTGCTGAGCTTGTCGCGATCGATCTGTGTCTTTGGCATTCATACCTCCCTGTCGCCTTTAGCATCTGTCTTTTGGCTGAAAGAGGCAATTGGCAAGTTGTGTATCTTGTCCTCAGGGAACACCGCGGTATCGGGGCGAATATCCACTACCTGGGGCCGCCGGAGGGGCTGGAGCTCCCTCCCTTCCTTGAGACCCTGTCCCAAATAAGCGAAACCACTGCGGTCGGCGAGGTGACGTCTTCTGCCGAGCTCCTGGTATTCGTAGCGTCGGGCTGCCCCCATTGCCCCCATGCGGCCCGGGCGGCGTTGACCCTGGCGCTTCTGGAACCGGCGGTTACCTGCTTCATTGCGGACGCTCAACACAATGCGGCGCTGGCCGAGCGTTTCGGGGTGCGATCCGTTCCGTTCACCCTGCTGGATCAGGCGCTCTCCTGGACCGGCGCGCTCACCGCGGAACAGATCCGCCGGCGGATTCGCGAACGGGGAACGCGGGCCCATCAAGTGGCGACCCTCCGGGCCATGATCGAATCGAGGCGCCTCGAGGCGGCCGCGGCCATCGTCCAGGCCGGGTCCGGTCCCGAGACCTTCGCCCGTCTCTGGAAGGAGAGCACGGCCGCAAACCGTGGAACTGTTTTACGTCGATGTTGAAAACATGTGGGCGACTCCTGCAGGAGAAAGGAGAAGCACAGTCCGAGGATCGTGCGCGAGCTGGCCTCTTCTTCTGAAGCCGCGAACTGATCTGTCGAAGTCGGGTTTGAAATCCGACAGGTTTACTCAGCCGATTGTGCCAAAATTGACGAATATTTGTTATAAGGCAAGAGGATGGGATACCTTTGAAAGCAGAATCTCATCGACGCAGGCACCATGGCAACTAGCGACCAAATCAAGGCACTTATCAAGAGCCATTTAGAGCGGGACAACGACCAGTTCTTGACAGTCGCCATCCAGGTTGCCGCTCACGAGGCCAGACAGGGGCACGGCCGTGTCGCCGAGGAGATCAAGGGCCTGGTCGATGAAGCCAAGCTCAAGGCATCTCGCGGTTCGCCGAGTCAACCCACACCGATCGTCACTCCCAAAGGGGAGCTCGCGGGTCTTTTAGCGGTGTCGTATCCCGAGACCCGGCTCTCCGAGATGGTCCTCTCCCCGCGCCTGGCGCAACAACTGAAACGAGCGCTTCGGGAGCAGCGCGCGCAGGCCAAGCTCAGGTCCAACGGGCTGACACCTCGACGAAAGATGCTGCTCGTCGGTCCCCCCGGCTCCGGGAAGACGATGACCGCCTCGGCGCTCGCGGGGGAGCTGCACCTGCCGCTTTACGTCATTGTTCTCGACGCCCTGATCACCAAGTTCATGGGGGAGACGGCGGCCAAGCTCCGTATGGTCTTCGACGCCCTGTCGGAGCACCGGGGCGTGTATCTGTTCGACGAGTTCGACGCCATCGGCAGCGAGCGCGCTTCCGCGAACGATGTCGGTGAGATCCGCCGGGTGTTGAATTCCTTTCTCCTGTTCCTCGAGCAGGACGACTCGGAGAGCGTGATCGTTGCCGCGACCAACCATCCGAAGACCTTGGACAATGCCCTTTTTCGACGGTTCGATGACGTGTTGCGGTACACCCTGCCTCCCGAGGATCAAATCGGGAGCCTGATGAAAAACAAGCTCGCTGCTTATAATGTGGCACAGGTGGACTGGGACAAGGCCGGAGAAGCCGCTGTGGGGCTCAGTCATGCCGACATCACGAGAGCGTGTGAATCCGCTGCAAAGGAAGCTGTTTTGGCCGACAGGAACACTATTTCCACCAAGGAGCTGGTCGTTGCCCTCGACGAGAGACGGCAGCCGCATGACGAGTAGCCGACTCGAGGGAGGACGTCTTGGCAGCCGACCGGGATCTCAACCGCCCGCATATTGTTATTGCGAGTAGCGCCGCGCAGGAACCCTACACCTATCCCCTGGATGTGAGGGGAAGCACCAAAATCAATACACCACCAAGAGACCGCGCGTCCCACAGCAGCGCGCTCCTGGCCGAGCTGGCCAGGGCAAAGAACGAGCTCGAGCGGCTGCACGCCGAGCGCCGATCTGCCGGCATGCACGCCGAGCGCGGGATGTACCTCACTTTCGAGAGCGAGCCCGAATTCGACTTGGCGTTCAAGAGCCTCGACCGCCCGGTCGACACGATTGAGTTGGTGGCGATTCAGCAGAAAGCGGGTCAGACGTTCGCGACTGTATTCGTACCGGAAGGACGGCTAGGCAAACTGGTCGAGATTGTTCGAAAGTACGAGACCGAAAACGATAAACGGTGGGGAAAGCCCAAGAACCGGACGCTCGTCGAGAGCATATCGCACATCCAGCGCGCGGCTCTCGAATCGTTTTGTACGGATGAACCGGCATTGTTCCCGAAATCTGACAAGGCAATCTGGTGGGAAGTATGGCTTCGTGCCGGGAGTAATCCGGACCGTATTCTCCGGTCATTTTCCAAAGAGGGTCGCCGACTGGGCCTGCTCATCGCAGAAGGACACCTGCGCTTTCTCGACCGAACGGTCGTTCTCGTCCATGGGACGGTGGGTCAAATGGCGCGTTCCGTCGAGCTGCTCGACTGCATCGCCGAGCTTCGGCTCGCCAAGGAATCCGCTGAGTTTTTCACGGACTTGAGCCCCCGCGAGCAAGGGGAATGGGTTCAGGACTACGCACGCCGGATCCGATTCGCTCCACAAGACTCCCCGGCCGTGTGTATTCTGGATACCGGAGTGACTCGCGACCATCCGTTGCTCGCACCGGCTCTCGATGAAAGACGGGTATTGACCTGTAATCCGGATTGGGGGGGCCACGACCACCACAGACACGGAACAGAGATGGCCGGGCTCGCGTTGCACGGAGACTTGACGGAGGTGCTTCAATCGGATGCACCCCGAACACTCGAGCATGTCTTGGAGTCTGTGAAGATACTACCTCGAGAAAGCAAACAGGCAGATACTCAAACCGCAAGCATCGATGAAAAGAAAGATCTTTACGGCAGGGTGACACTGGAGGCGGTGAATCGAGTGGAAGTCGCGGCGCCCCGTACGCGGCGCGCCTTTTCCTTGGCAGTTACCACTGATGAGGGACGGGACAGGGGACTCCCTTCTTCGTGGTCCGCTGCGGTGGACAAGCTCTGCGCGGGCTCGGATGACGGAGTTCAACGCCTGTTTGTCATATCGGCGGGAAATGTGCCTAAACCCGAATGGGCAAAGTATCCGGACAGAAACGATGTCGATCAGGCGCATGATCCCGGGCAGGCATGGAACGCCCTCACTGTGGGGGCCTGCACAGAGAAGTTCCGCATAGATGCCGCAGAGTATCCGGGATGGAAACCCATTGCCGCACCCGGTACCCTGAGCCCGAGCAGCACCACCTCGACCGAATGGCCCCCGTCGTGGCCGAACAAGCCGGATCTGGTTTTGGAGGGAGGGAACGGCGCAATGGATAGCGACGGAAATGTAGACTCCCCGGAAGGTCTTTCTCTCCTCAGTACCCACTTCCGTCCAACGCAAAGGATGCTCGCAGCCACGGGCGATACGAGCGGCGCTACCGCTCAGGCGGCGAGGTTGGCGGCCATCCTCATGGCGCGTTACCCCGCGCTATGGCCTGAGACTATTCGAGGCTTGCTGGTACACTCTGCCGAGTGGACCCAGGCGATGCGCGATGAGGCGAAAGAGCGCGTAAAGAATAATGAAAGAGACTACCTTCTCCGTCACTACGGATACGGTGTCCCCGATTTGGAGAGAGCGTCTTGGAGCGCAACCAATGCGCTCACCCTCGTCGCACAGGACGCCTTGAAACCTTTTCAGAAAACAAAGAGCCGCATCTGTACCCAAGACATGAACCTCCACGAGCTACCCTGGCCGAGAGAAGAGCTTCTCCAACTCTTCTCGGCCGAGACAGAGCTGCGGGTGACTCTATCCTATTATATCGAGCCAAATCCGGCGCGGAGAGGGTGGAAGTACAAGCATCGCTATGCTTCACATGGCCTGCGATTCAAAATGCGCAACCCCGGAGAGCCTATTGATGATTTCCGTAAGCGCGTCACCAAAGACGCGCAGGATGAGGAACAAGGAAAACCTGATTCGTTTCAAGAGCCCGGCTGGAAACTGAACCGTTCCCGGAACCGGGGATCCATTCACTCGGACATCTGGACCGGTGCCGCGGCCGATCTGGCCGACCGCCATTATCTAGCGGTCTACCCGGTTGGTGGATGGTGGAAGGAACGCAGCCAGCTCGGTCGTTGGAAACGGTCGGTGAGATATGCTTTAATTGTATCCATCAAGACACCTGCAACCGGGATAGACATCTATACACCAGTTGCCAACATGGTGGCTATTCCTACAGAAATAGAGATATAATCGGACAGAGCACACCGGTTTGTGGGATTTCGTGCTGCACGGTTAACCGTACGCCTATATCTCTTCGAGCTCCCTCAACATCTTCTGCTTGTGCTTCTCGAACGCGGCCTTGTCCGTCATGCTCATGTCGAGCTGGCGGGTATGGACCAGGAGGTAGCCCACCACGTTCAGGGCCCGCTCCATGAGGGGCTGATCGTAGCCGCCCATGTGGGCGTTGACCCGGTCATTGCGGTATCTCGCATAGAACCCCTTCTCCTCCAGGAGGTCCGCCACCAGCCGCGCCCGGCGGTTCCGTCGATCCCGCCCGGCGCCGCCGCCGTTGAACTGGAAGCTCACGAAGTTCTCCCTGGGCCGCTCCCCCACGAGCGCCTCCACCGAGGTGAAGTGGTATCCGAACCGGGAGTGGAGGCTACAGTAGTGGCGGGAGATCATCATCTGGCTCCCGGCGGAGTAGCTGGAGGGGACGGCGCTGAGCAGCTGGGAGTCCATGGCTGAGGCCGCCAGCACCTCGAGGAATCCCCGGGCGTCCGCCGGGGGCGGGCCCTCCCAGGGCAGCGCCTCCATGCCCCGCCAGACGGCGAGCATCGGGATGGAGACGATGTCGTCGAACCGGATCCAGCGGGGATCATCCGCCCCGGGCCGGAGCCCGTCGTCCAGGTCGACGATCCAGAACTGGGTGGCCACATCCGTGAACAGGCGCCGGCTGGCCCGCTGGGGAAAGTCGTGATCCTCACCGAAGCGGAACATCGCCCGGACGGCCTTCTCGTGACAGAACCGGGTGATGTCGTGAAACGTCCGGCACTGTTCCGGTCGGAACCTGGGATCCTCGGGATCCAGCAGCCTGAGGGGGAGCATCAGCTCAGACGCCTGGTGGAGGATCCGGCGGATCGGGCTCAGGGTGGCGGGATCCGAGCTCCTCGGTGAGGCATCGAGTAGCGACTCCACCTGCCCGGCGAAGATCCTCCCCCCGTCCGCGTCCACGGTGATCTCGGTGACACCGTCCAGGATATCCGTCGCCCCGGGGACCCCGAACAGGGCGGGGACCCCGAGCTCCCGGGCCACATTGGCGAGGTGGGAGGCGACGCTCCCCTGCTCGGCCACCACCGCAGAGGCCCGGCGGAGCAAGGTGGCCCAGTCCGGGAGCGGCTGGGCCACCACCAGGACGGCTCCCTCGGGGAAATGGTCCGCGTCCCGGCTTCCCCGGGCGACGCGGGGCACGCCCACCGCCGCACCGCGACTCGCGGTGGCCCCGCCGGAGAACATCGGGGTCACCCCGACCATACCCACCGGCTCCGGGGACGAACGCTTCAGCCGCCGCGTCAGCGGGCGGCTCTGCAGCAGGTAGATCCTATCGTCATCCACGACCCATTCGATATCCTGGGGCCGCCCGAAGTGGACCTCGACTCTGAGCGCCAGGTCGAAAAGCCCGGCCAGCGTGACGCCGTCGAGGGGGAGACCGCCGGGGTGGGGGTGCGCCGACGGATCGGCGTCCCTGGGAATGACGAAGGTCTCGACATCCGCGCCGTTGACCACGTCCTGCGGGAGCCCCCTCGAGGCGTAGATGAAAATGGCGTCGTCCGTGTCGTCCAGGGGGTTGCTCGTGTAGATGACGCCCCCCACCCTGGCCCGGATCATCTCCATGCAGCCGACACACATGGCGATGTCCTCGTCCCGAATCCCGAAGTGGAGGCGATAGCTCATCGCCTGGGGGCTGTACTTCCCCGCGACCACCGCCTTGTACGCGGCCGGGAGCCCCGCCTCGTCCACCCCCAGGACCGTTCGGTAGAGCCCGGCGAAGGACATCTCCCCGCTGTCCTCACCCACCGCGCTGCTCCGCATGGCCACGGAGGTGCCCTCCGGAAGCCCCAGGTCGGCGTACGCGTCGAAGATGGCGGTCTCCAGCGCCGGCGGCAGGGGCGACGCTTCGATCAAGCGCTTGATCTGCGAGCTGACGCTGCGACGCTCTCCGCTTTCGTGCTCCGCCGATTGGACGATGCGGTTGATCTCGTCGCGGATTCCGCTTCCCTCGATAAACGCCCGATAGGCCGCGGAGGTGATGACGAAACCGGCGGGGATGTTCACCCCCTCGATCTCGCCGAGCTCCCCAATCCCGGCCATCTTGCCCCCCAACACCTCCGCGGCGGCGAGATCCGCCCGTTGCAGCGGGAGGGTCAGGGTGGCCCCGGCGGCGTCGGGGGGTCGCGATATCGTCTCCACAAGCCGCCGCTGGATATCGGCGAACTGTTCGTTCAACGCGGAATACCGTCCCGGGGCGATGGCCTCCATATAGCGGACGATCTGGAATACGTTGACCGCTAGGCGGGTGCTGCGGGATCGGATGAAGGCCATACTCACCGGCCTCACGCCGTTCAGCGCCTCTTCGATCTCGGCCATGAGGTTCAGGGCATTGTTGTTCGCGGCGAGCAGTCTCCTGAAGTTCTGGTACTGGATTCTGAAGGCGGCCCGCAGCGCCTCCAGTTGCTCCTCGCTTGGGACCTTCCCTTTCCTCTTGAAGAGCTGTGTCAGCCACTCGAACATGAGGCGATCACTCCGCGGGATCGATCCCGGCAGCGTCCACTATCTTGTAGAAGAGCTCGTCAAAGGCGATGGGCTTGACCAGATAGTCGAAGGCCCCGAGCTCCATCCCCTTTATAGCGGTGGAGACATCCGCGTGGCCCGAGAGCATGATGACCGCGGTGTCGGGGTGGTGATGCTTGATCTGCTTCAGCGTCTCGATGCCCCCCTGCCCCGGCATCAGGACGTCCAGCACCACGACGTTCATCGGTCGAGACGCGAGGACCTCCAATGCCTCTTCGCCCGTGAAGACCCCAGTGACCTGCATGCCGCGGGTCGCGAGGAGCTCGGTCAATGAGTGGACATACTCTCTCTCGTCATCCACAACCAAGGCTTTGATCACACCCAACACAACCTCCTCCGAAGTTGGTTGTAAAAGATACGGGCGGGTTTCGCAATTATCCAAAATTTTTATACAAATCCTACGGGTCGGAATTTTTTTCAGATATCCGTTTTGGGGTATCCATCGCGTTGACAGCAATGCCATCATTGACTACGTTGATTTCAATGATGATAGGAGGAGCCAATGGCCAGTATCAGCATTCGAAATCTTGATGAAGTCATAAAAGACCGACTCAGGATACGGGCGGCCATGAATAGGCGTTCGATGGAAAACGAAGCGCGGGAAATTCTCCGTGCCGCGCTTTCCGAGAAGCCCCCTTCGGACACGGACCTCGCCACCGCCATTCGGCGTCGTGTAAGGCCCTTTCAAGGGATCGATTTGGAGATTCCCGAGAGAGAGGCGATTCGTGAGCCCCCCGATGTATCGGAGCTCGACAAGTGATCATCCTCGACACCAATATTATCTCCGAGCTCATGCGCAAGGCCCCGAGCCCTGACGTCGTGCGTTGGGTCGCGTCAAAGCCGCGGCCCAGTCTTTTCACCACTACCGTGACAATGGCGGAAATTCTCTATGGAATCGGAATTCTCGATTTGGGCAAACGTCAGGCAGCGCTCGAGTTCTCTGCCCGCGCGATTTTTGCAGATGATCTGCAAGGACGCGTCCTGCCATTCGATGAAGCCGCCGCTATCGAGTATGCCGCCATCGCCAGGACACGTCGCGCCCTGGGTCGTCCCATCAGCCAATTCGACGCTCAAATCGCGGCGATCGCGCGCTCTCGCGGCGCCGCGATTGCGACGCGCAATGTCAACGACTTCACGGACTGCGGGTTGGACATCATCAATCCCTGGCATTCGGACTCGCCTCCGGCTTCTCGAAAAACGCGGCATTCTCGACGCAGAGACCCTGGACCCGTTGGTCGATGAGTCACCGGTTCTCGCGGGAATGACCGCGGCGTCTGTTCAAGGAATGGTCGCCATCCCCCGCGCTTGTCGAATCTTCGAAAAAAGTGTTTAATTCTTCCTACGCAACTGGTTGCTGAGACGTTCCGCTACTCGCGTGCGACACAGTAGGAGCCTCCATTGACAAAATAAGAGTACGTCTGTTGGAAACCGAAGATGACATCGTCATGTACGAGAAACTACTTTACGAGATGTTCTCCAAGAAGAATCCCACGAACGGCATTTTCCAAAGCTATCAGCTGATAGATGGATGCCGCTTGCGTTCACGCACCGTTCCCATTGCCGATCAGGTCTTCTGTATCGCAACCGAAAACGACGCGATCGTCGCAGGCATGTCGGGAAATCTGAAATGCAGTGGCCGGCTCCAACTGGAAGATATCGGTTTCTCCGTCGCGTTGACCGAGAGCATCATCCATATCCAGCCTCTTTTGCAGCCGCCTCGTTTCTGAATAGGCGTAGTTGATGGGGATTGCCAGGGCCAATCCATCGGCGAATACCATCTTTCTCGAAACGATACCGACGACGCGGCCGTATTCGTCCAATAGGGGGCCACCGCTGTTCCCGCTGTTGATATTGGCGTCTATTTGAATATAGGAGAATCACTCCATCGGGCGGTCGGGATGGCTTACGATGCCTTTTGAAAGCGTAAAGTCCATCCCCATGGGGTTGCCGAACGCGTAGATCGTGTCTCCCCTTTTTGATGGTCGTAGGGTCCCCATCTCCAGATGACTTGCGGATGACTTGGAAACGGAGACCAGCGCGAGGTCTGCTTTGTATTTGCGCGTCACGACAGTGCCGAATCGGTCGGAATGGGCCCTTCCGACAAAGACTGGAGAATCCCGTTCGCTACAGAATTTTTATACAAATCCTACGGGTCGGGGCACCGTGTCGAAGACTCGAACACGACCCGGTTCCCCTCGAAGGCCGATGGCGGCAGGATATGCCCGAGCGCCTTGAGGACCCGGGGGGCGGTGAGCCCTTCGATGACGCCGGACGCCGTGAGACGGGCGAGGAGGGCGGTGTTTCCCATCCGGGGATCCGGGAGGGTGTCGACGGGGACCATGGTGAGGCGCCCCCCCAGCGTCGCAGCGGTCTGCCGGAGGCTGTCGAGGGGGGGATAGGGGGCCTTCCTCGTCCGCACCAGGGCGGGTTGAATCTGCAGGTCGCAACAGAACACGTGACCGCCGGGTTTCAGCATCCCGACGATCGCCCGTTCGGCCTCGAGCCGCTCCAGGGCGATCACGAGATCGGCTCCTCCCGCGGGGATGAGCGGGCCGAACAGGGGTCCGCCGATTCTCAGATGGGACGCCACGCTCCCCCCCCGCTGGGCGATGCCGTGGGTGTCACAGCCGATGGTGGGGATGTCCGCGAGCCGGAGCGCCCGTGTGAGCACCTCCGAGACGAGGCCGATCCCCTGGCCGCCCACCCCTGCGATGTAGATGTCCATGCGGGGCTTCATTGGCGATCCGGTTTCTCCCGCTTCAGGGCGCCGGGCTCGCAGGTCTGAATACAGGAGCCGTCACCGATGCAGAGGTCCCGGGCCACGGTCACCGCGCCGCCCTCCGCGATCTCGAAGGAGGGGCAGCCGAACTCACCGACGCAGGTACCGCACCCTGTGCATACCGCGGGGTCCACCGCGATCTTGGGGACCTCGAGACCGGGTCGTTTTCGCTTCCGCTCCCGCACCATCTGTAAAGCACACGGATGCGCGGCGATCACCACGGCGAATCCGTCATACGTCATGGCCTCCCGCAGAGCGGCCCGGACCCCCTTCTGATTATAGGCGTCGACCTGACGGACGAAGCCCACCCCCAAGGTCTCCAGGAGGTGGACCAGATCGATGGGGGCCCCCACCTCCCCGGTGCCGGGCCGCGGCTGGTGGCCGGTCATGGCGGTGGTGCCGTTCTCGAGGATTACGAGGGTGAGATTGTGGCGGTTCACGGCGGCGTTGACGACCCCCGGGAGCCCGGCGTGGAACAGGGTGCTGTCGCCGATGAAGGCCACCACCCGTCGGTGATCGTTTCTCAAGGCGAGGCCGGCGCCGGTGGAGACCGAGTGGCCCATGGAGAGCACGATCCGCCCCAGGTCGTGCGGCGGCAGGGCGCCGAGGGTGTGGCAGCCGATGTCTCCCACCGTGATGTCTCCCGCCTCCAAAACCTGCTCGACGGCGAAGAAGGCCGAGCGGTGGCCGCATCCGGGGCAGAGCTGGGGGTGGCGGACCATCGGGAGGGGCGGCCGGTGCGTCGCCGCCGCCTCGAACTGATCGGGCCAGGCGTCCGCCAGGATCTTCTCGACCCGATCCGGCGTGATCTCCCCCATCTCGTCCGCTGTGTCGCGACGGGAGAGAACGCGACAGGAGACGCCGGCGTCGAAGGCCATGGCCTTGATCTCCTGCTCCATGACACGGTCGAGCTCCTCGACGATGAGCACGGACTCGTGGGCTCTGAGGAACGCCGCGATGGTCGCCTTCGGCAGCGGGTGGGTGAAGCCGATCTTCAGCACCTCCACCGGCGCCGATCGGGCGTGGAGGGTCTCGAGCACCGCCAGGGCCGGGAGCCCGCACGAGATGACCCCCCTCGATGGCGACGCCTCCTCGGCGGGGATGATGGGGTTGAAGGGGCTCCGGTCGGACTCGACCTCGAAGCGTCGCAGCTTGTCGAGGCATCGCCTCTTGAGGGGAAGGACCTGCCCCGCGATGGGCCAGTAGGGACCGTTCGCGAGATCGAACCCGGACTCCCAGTCAGGGGAGTCGGCGATCGGTCCGAAGGCCACCTCTTCCTGGGCATGGGCTACGTGGGTGGTGGTGCGCAGGCAGACCGGCGCGCGCATCATCCGGGAGAGCCGCGCCGCCTCGAGGTACATGGCGTAGGCCTCCCTCGGGGTGGCGGGCTCGAGCATCGGCAGGTGGGCCATCCGGGCGAAGTGCCGGTTGTCCTGCTCGTTCTGGGAGGAGTTGGCCCCGGGATCGTCCCCGATGATAATGACCATTCCGCCGATGAGCTCCAGCATGGGGAGCTGAATCATCGAGTCGGACGCGACGTTGAGCCCCACCGACTTGAAGAAGACCGCCGAGAGCCGCCCGTTCATCGACGCGCCGGCGGCTATCTCGAGGGCCACCTTCTCGTTGACCGAGTACTCGAAGTAGTAGGGACGCCGGTTCTCGGGGACGCCCTCGAGGAGGCCGCCGATCTCCGGTGTCGGGGACCCCGGATACGCGGTCACCACCTGTGTCGCCGTCTCCAGCATGGCCCGCGCCAGGGCGTGGTTTCCCATCGCGAGCTCCGCGAAGGGTTCCGGGTTGACGAGGGATGTGGGGGTCATTCACCCGAGGGGCTGAAAGCTGTCTTTGCCGACGCCGCAGAGCGGACAGACCCAGTCGTCGGGGATGTCCTCGAACGGGGTCCCCGGGGCGATCCCCCCGTCGGGATCCCCTTTCGCCGGATCGTAGATGTAACCGCAGGGTTGGCATTCGTATTTCTTCATTCGGTGCTCCTTTCCTATTTCGAGTCCCTGGCGAAATAACGGAAAAAGCGCGGGTCCGCAAGTCGGCGATGAAAAGATTGATAATCCGGCGCCCCGGTCTGCTATGGTAGGGAGAAAAGGAGACATCCCATGAGAGCCACTGTCCTGTCCCTCCTCCACATACTGACGACACTCTCGGTGATCGGATGTGTCGACGAGGATCCCCTCGAGGCCTTCGACTATCGGGACTACGACGGCGCCTGGACTGTCCAAACCGCGGATACGCAGGGCGCCCCCGCGGACACCGGGACGGAGATGAGGTTGCCCTGCGGCGCCGGGGAGTGTTGTATGAAGGACGGGGTCGCATACGATCAGGGGGAGACCCTGCGGATCCCCTGCGACGGCTGCGAGAACATCTGTACCTGCAATGATGACGGCGCCTGGTCCTGTACGGACTGCTCGTGCGCGTCCGCGTGTTACTACGAGGGCACGAGCTACTCGCCGGGGGATACCTTCCGCGCCGCGGACGGCTGCAATCAGTGCGAGTGCGAGCTGGTCCACCTCGGGTTCGGGTTCTCGGAGGCCCGGATCACGTGTACCGGGGAGGTGTGTGCGCCGCCGGTCTGCGATCGCGAGGGCATCGACTATGTCGCCGGCAACTCCGTGGTCATCCCCTGCGCCGGCTGTGACAACCGGTGCACCTGCGTGCAGCAATCGGCGCAGTGGGCGACGTGGGAGTGTACGGAGTGTGAGTGCGCCCGGGAGTGCGTGTACGAGGATGTCCCGTATGCCGTCGGCGAGGTGTTCCTCGCGTCGGACGGGTGTAATTGGTGTGAGTGCGAGCTCGAGGATCTCTCTCTCGGGTTTACTGAGGCTCGAGTGGTCTGCACCGCCGGCGAGTGCACCGAGCCCATGTGCTTTTTCGATGGCGTCGCGTACTCTTTGGGAGACGACATCAACCTGTGGTGCAGCAGCAGGGTGGGCAAAGTGTGCACCTGCGCCTCCGGTGATGAGATGCCGTTTTGGGACTGCCAGGAGGAGGACCCCTGCGAACAGACGTGCACCTATATGGAGCAAACCTATGCCATCGGGGAGCGCTTCCTGGCCGAGGACCGCTGTAACACCTGTGAGTGCCGGCTCGTCGACAAGGGGCTCGGGCTGATGCAGGCGCTCGTCGAGTGTACGAGGGTTCCGTGCGAGGCGCCAAAGTGCAGCGAGGCCGGAGTGCTCTATGAGGCCGACGCGCTCATCCGGGTTCCCTGCGACGGCTGCGAGAACACCTGCGTGTGCGTCCAGCACGACGCGGAGCGGGCCAGCTGGGACTGCACGGCGTGCGAGTGCCGAAAGACCTGCGAGTACGGCGGGGCGACCCACCGGCCCGGCGAGGTGTTCCCGGCCACGGACGGCTGCAATGTGTGCACCTGCGAAATGGTGGATCTCGGGTTCGAGTTTCAGGAGGCGCGGGTGGTGTGTACGAACACCCCCTGCTGAACAGAAGCCACGCTCACCAGCCGTCCATCTGGGTCTCGATGAGGTATTCGGGGCGGATGTCCGTGGGGATGTCGGAGAGTCGCGCGAGGGACGCCGCCAGACCCGGGGGCATCGTCCCGTATCGATCGATGAACCGTCCGGCCCCTTCGAAGTCCCCCAGGGCCTCGATCATGAGGAGCTCGCGGGCCAGGGACCGGATGGCCTCGCGCATCTTCGCCGCGACATATCCGAAGCGTCCGTCGGCATGCCCCACCACAGCCCCCCGCCCCATCAGATAATTGAACTGGATGAGGTTGGCCCGGCCGTGGGCCTCCTCGACGCCGAACCGTACGGATCGGAAGAAGCCGCCGAGGAACGACGCGTACATCTGCTCTTCGAAGGCGGCGTTCTTGAGGCCCTTTTCGATGAGAAGATAGTTGAGGTAGATGCCGAGGACGTCCGCCTTGGCCTCCTCGATGACGGAGTAGTGATCCCTCAAAGCCTGGTTCACTGTGGTCTCGTGGGGCTTTCCGTCCGCGTCCGTGACGGTGATCCGCCCGGGGCCGAGGCCGTGAGCGGTCTCGTGGATCAGCGTGTGGTGAAAGAACGCCTCGAAGGTGATGTTCTCCAGCTGATCCGCCTGCACCAGCCGGCGGGCGATGGGGGTGAGGATCTGGTGGAACTTGGCCTCGGCCACGTTCTTCAGCATGACCTTCTTGGAGCCCTTCCGCTCTCGGACCACCTCGTCGTTCGGAAGGTTGAACGCAAGGGTCTGGACGCCGGCGCGGGTGTCCCCGGCGGTGAACAGCACGTCCACTACGGAGATGGGGGACTCGGCGCCCCGGTTCGGGTTCTTGTGCTCGTCCGGGATGGGGAGGTAGCCCTCCATCTCCGGGATGAGCGTCTTGATCTCGGCCAGCCGCCGGGAGTCTTCAGGATCCCGGAGGGTGATGAACGCCTCGAACGCCGCCTTCAGCCCCATGAGCCCGTCCTCGTAGACCTCGTAGGGACCGATGACCACCTCCAGATCCCCGTCCCTAAGGTCCATCCAGGCGATGTCGCTCTCCCGGTAGGTGTTGCTGGAGAACGCCGCGGCCCGGGATCGAAGGTAGGCGGCGAGGCGAGGGTCTTCGGCCAGGTCGGCGGCCGCCGTGAGCAGCGCCGCCGCCCGGGTGAGATCCTCCGCGTACGCCTCGCTGTAGGGCACCGCCCGAAGCCCGTCTCGGGTCCTCTCGATGATCGTGAAGTAACTCTCGAACGCCTCCCGATCCTCCGGATGGGTCGACACCCACTCCTCGAACGCTTCGGGTGAGAGATCCTCCGGGTAGAACGCGGCCCCCGCCGGCTTCTCCCGCCCCCCGAAGAACGGCCGGTTGCCGTCGAGCCGGTCCCAAGGGCCGTACATGATATCGAAATACTCGAGGGCGTAGGGGGCCCCGGCGGCGACCAGCGCCTCCCGCGTCGACGGGTTCTGATCGGACACCTGCCGGAGGTAGAGGCCGTCGATGATGCGGGCGGCGGCAACCAGCTTCTCGATGACCGGTCTGTGCCGGGACGGAATCTTCGACGGCGCCACGCCGATTTGACTTACGGCGAACTGGGCGACTTTTCTCTCCATGATCTCCTCCGGAAGGGTTGGTGTTTGGGATACGGCCGCGGGCTTCGACAGCGCCTCGTCGGTCCCGGTCTTCTGCGCGCCGCACCCGCAGACAATACATGCGATGATGATTGGGGAGTATCGCGTCATCTCTTGATCCTTTCGGGGGGAGCGACCCTACTCGATCCACCAGACGAGCAGCCGCCCGCCCCCCACCGCCGCTAGGCGGGTGCCGCCGGAGGAGGCGTTTACGATCCACTCCGATGAACGGCTCGCGTGGAGCTCCCGCTTCAACCGCCCGGAGGGATCGATTCGCAGCTCCCCCTGGGACACGCTACAACTCAGGGCGTTGTCCCCCGAGATCCACTGCAGGCGTTTTCGGCAGCGCTTGGCGTGCCGGCTGTTCACCCGGCGCGGCGTCGCGCCCTTCTCGGCCTTGACGGAGTAGAGCCCCAGGTTCTCATGGCTGAAGTAGAGGACCTCCCCGGTCTCGTCGAGGGCGATGTCGATGATCGCCAGCGGGTCGACCTCGAACTGCGCCACCGGGGCCCGGTGTTTCCACTCCCACACCCGGATGATCGTGCGCTTCTCGTTGTACTCCAGCGTGGCGAACCGGGTGCCGTCGCCGCTCGCCGCCAGGCGATCCACGGGCCCCTTGTCCCGCCTCGGCGGCAGCTGCCACGCGATGGTGCCGTCGTCGAGGTACCAGAACCGGACCTCCCCGGCGCCCCCCGCCACCGCCACGATTCGTTTCCGGGTCACCGCAGCGGCGGTCCGCCCGGAGGATGGGATGCTGAGATGCCGCTCCCCGGTGGAGGCGTCGAAGCGGTGCAGCCGTCCCTGGCCGGTGAGCGCCACCGCCCACTTTTCGTCCGAGGAGAAGGCGAGGGTCACCACCCCCCCGCTCGCCTTCGAGAAGATGGCCTGCCAGACGAGTCGGGGAGCGCGCTCTACGTTGTACACCTCGATGCGGGGACGCAGCCCGCTGAAGGCGAGGCCGAGCAGCCGCCCGCTGGCGCTGACCGCCAGCGCCTGGGCCTCGAGCCCCACGGATTCAATCTCGCAGTTGGGGTGCCCCTTTTGCGGTGTCACCAGACAGGTCGGCGCGGAGTCGCCCGCCTGCCACGTCAGCAGGGGCTTGCCGGAGCCGGTCTGGATGACCTCCGCGGCGATGACCTCCGCGGCGAAGTGGGGCGCGGGGCTGAACCGCTGTCCCAGCGGCCGGAGCACCCAGCGCACGTCGAACCCCCGATCCAGATCTTCGTCGCCCACGGCGTCGAAAACCCGCGTCAACGGGTAGGCGTCCCGCTCGATTTCGAGGGCGAGCCCCGCGATACGCGGCCACTGAACCCGGCCGGCGTGGAGGGTGGCGGTGGGCTTCTCGGCGCTCAGGCTCGCGTCCAGGCAGAAGACGGCTTCCTCGTCGTGGATGCTAAACGAGAAGCGGCGTTCCGAAAACTCCCCCGGTGACAGGAAGGTCTCGAGGACGGTTTCATTACCGTCCAGAGGCAAGGGAGGGGTTCCGTTGTCCGCCGACGCGGCGGGACCCATTGCGACAAGCCACGTGAGACACAACAGTGGGAATCTTCGATCCGGAGAGTTGTGCATGGTCCCCGGGCTCCGCATCATGCGAAGAAAGAGACGCCCCCTCGTCACTCTTTTTCTTTTTTGGAAGGCGGCGTCTCCGCGGTGATGGCCGAGACGTTCGATCGTTTGCCGTCAAAGGAGAAGGAGAGCTCTTCGGTCTCCGACGCCGGGGGGCGCGACTCCCGTTCGTCCACCTCCAGATTCAATCCGGCCTCGAGGGCCTCCTCCTGAGCGATCATCTGTTCCACGATTTTGAGGTACATATTCGCCGTGAGGTTGTTCTTTTCGATGTCGAGGACAGCCTCCCACTCGCGTTTGGCCAGCTCCCGATCCCCGAGGGCGAGGTAGGTGATGCCGAGGGAGATCCGGGCGGGGACATACTTTGGCTTGGTCACCTTGACCCGTTCGAACTCCTCGCAGGCGACCTCGGGCTGCCCGGCGTCCCGGAGCACTTGACCGAGGCGGGTCCGGATGTCGATGTAGTCCGGGCAGAGGTCGAGGGCCTGGCGATACTGCTCGATGGACTTCTCCAGATCTCCCACCTCAGCGTAGGCCTTCCCCAGATCGGCGTGCATATTGGCGATCTTGCCTTTTGCGAAAGGCTCGATGGGCTCCTCCGGATTCTTCTGGAACCCGGTGATGTGGGTGTAGAGGGCCTTGGCCTTGGAGTACTGCCCGACATCGTTGTAGGTCACCGCCAGGTTGAGCGCCGCCTCGATGTAGTTGGGGTTGATGACCATCGCCTTCTCCAGGTAGTCCTGGGCGAGGGCCAGCTGTCCCTTGGTATGGTGGATGACGCCGAGCATGTTCATAATGTCGGCGAACCGGACCCCCTCCTTCACCGCCTTGGTCAGAAAGATCTCGGCCTTGTCGTACTCACCGGCCTCGTAGTGATCCCGCCCCTTCTGGAGCAGATTCAAAATCTCCTTATCCATCATCGCCCCCCTTTTCCTCTATAGCGAGGTGATCCAGATAGTCCCTCGCCCTCAGGCTCTGGTGATGCTTAGGATAGAATGTCACGATTTCGTTGAAGACCCGTTTCGCCTCCTGGGTCTTGTTCAGCTCGAGGTAGGTGATGGCCTGGAGAAACATGGCGTCCGGCACGAGGGTCGACTCCTTGAAGTTCACCCGGACGTTCTCCAGCCGTACCGCCGCCGCCCGACGGTCCTCCCGTTTCAGATAGAACTCCGCGACATAGATTTCGTGTCGGACGAGGGCATCCACCACCAGGCTCAACAGCTCCGCGGCGTCCTTTCGCCACGGGCTGTCCTGATAGGTATTCAGGAACTGGGAGAGGGCCATCCGAGCGTCCCGGGTCGCGGCCTGGTCCCGCTCGTGGGGGGGCGGCATGATGAGCCACGGGGTGGGGATCATCTCGAAATAGCAGAGTCCCCGCCGATACGCGGCGTAGTGGGCGTCCTCATGGGTCGGGTGGGTCTTGACGAACTGCTCGAACAACACCGCGGCCTCCGCGTGGTTCTTTTCGACGAACTGGCAGTCGGCGAGGCGCAGCTCCGCCAGCACCGCATATCGACTGTAAGGAAAATTACGCCTCACATCCTGGAACTTGGGCTCCGCCGAGACGCAGTCCCGGTCTTCGTATTCATCCAACGCTTCGAGGTAGAGGAGCTCGGCGGAACGGGTATAGTCGAGGAGCGAGCTGTCGGCCTGCTTCGAGCCACAGGCGGTCAGCAGCGATAGGGCGAGCAGCCACACGATGATATTGAAATATTGCATTTGAGGTACGTACTCCTTGAAAACCAAATTAATATAGCAATCATCCTCTTATAATTCCAAGATATTTCGAGGATTGAATTTTTTTTTTGATTCTCCTTTAATTATGATGAAATATGTGGTCAGTATTGCAAAAAAGAGCGCTCCTTCGGCCGTTGTGCAGGGGGACTCGTGCCCGGATATTGTTCGATCTCAAATGCGTGATAGACTTTTTTGTTGAGGATTTGAGAAACGGCCCGGAGCAGGAGACAATGACCAACGAGAAAGACAAAGAAAAATCCTTGAGTATGGATGATTTGGACTCGAAGCGGGGGGATTTCGTGGAGACGTTCTTCCGCAAAGGCGCGGAGTTCACCTCACAGCTGCTCAGCGAGCTCGAGATACTGCAGAAGGAGGGGGAGCGCCTGAAGCTGGAGAACGCCGAGCTCAAGCACCACCTCGCCTCCGAAGAGGCGATTCGAGAGCTGATGCAGAAGATAGACCGGCTCGAAGCCGAAAAGAAGAATCTGAATCTGAGCATCCAGCACGAGGCGGAGAAAACCGTGGATTATCAGGAGCGGTACGCGGAGGTGGAGAAGGAGCTCGATACGATGGCCAACCTCTACGTCGCCCTGTCCCAGCTCCACAGCAAGTTCGAGCCCAAGGAGATGCTCGGTGTCATCGAACAGCTGCTCGCCCAGTTCGTCGGCGCCGGGAGTTTCGTCATCTACCTTCGAAGGAACATCTCCGGGGAGTGCCAGCTGGTGCCGGTTCACGCCTATCATTGTGATGACTCCCTGGAATGTGTTCAGTGGAATGACGGCCCAATCGGCGAGGCCGCGGCAACCCAGATCCATTCCATTGCCAATCCCAAGGACCGGAAGAACGGGAATCCCCTCGGGTGTATCCCGATGGTTTTCGGAAACGACACCATCGGTGTCATCGCTATTTTGGAGTTCTTTGAGCAGAAAAAGAATTTCGAGGAAATCGACTTTGAGTTTTTCAAGCTCCTGGCGGTTCACTCGGCATCTGCGATTGTCGCCGCGGGGCTCATGGCGGATGCCGATGGTATGGCGAGCCTGGAGCAATACGAGCGACTGTAGGAGAGGGAGGATTCGGCAATGGCTGATTGTACTTGTCTTATCGTGGAAGACTCACCAATGATGCGCCAGCTCTTGGTGTTTGCAATGTCTCGAATCAAGAATATGGGGATCGTCGAAGCGGATGACGGAGTGGATGCGCTGAAGAAGCTCGCCTCGACCCAGTTCGATATCATCATCACCGACATCAATATGCCCATCATGGACGGGCTGAAGCTGGTCAAGCGGGTGCGCTCCGATCCGGTATATAAAAATGTACCGATTATCATCATCACGACCGAGGGCGCTGAAGAGGATCGCCAGCGAGCGCTCCAGCTCGGTGCCAACGCCTATATCACCAAGCCCATCCAAGCCCCGCAGGTCATCTCCACGGTCAAAGAGCTGCTGGACATGAAGTAAGGCCTCTGATCAAAATTAACTTGCCATCTGACAACCGCTGCATCCCGCCCGTCGGCGTTGCTCGTCGGTCAAATACCCCCAGTATTCTCCACTCCTCGCGCCTTGCCGGACGGGCG
>JBNLED010000256.1:0-10161 GCA_050304755.1 Polyangia bacterium
CGACCCCTTCTGCGGTGACGGCATCCTTTCCGGCGACGAGATATGCGACGACGGGGTCAACGACGGCAGCTACGGCTCGTGCCTCCCCGACTGTACCATGAGGAGCGACTACTGCGGCGACGGCGTCGTCCAGGCGCCCGAGGCGTGCGACGACGGCGTCAACCTGACCGTCCACAGCATGAGCGACGAGCCGGGCTGCGCGCCGGGGTGCGTCCCCGGCGGTTACTGCGGAGACGGCGAGGTGGACAGCCTCTTCGGGGAGGAGTGCGACGACGGAGAGGACAACACGGGGGAATATGGGGGCTGCTCGCCCGACTGCACCCTGGCCGAGCGCTGCGGCGACGGCATCGTCCAGGAGGAATACGGGGAGACCTGTGACGACGGCAACACCGTCAACGGTGACATGTGTGGTGCCGACTGTACAAACCCGCCGGTCGTGTAGCGGCGAACCGGCCACCCTCGACACCAGGTCAGAAGATCTCGAAGACGATAAACAGGACGATCTCGAACGCTATCAGAAAGATAATGATCCACTCGAGCTGATGGCTCTTCCGCGTGGACATGAACTCATAGAGGAAGGCCGTGTTTTCAGAGATGAAGGTGAGCTTCCGGGTAATGGTCCGAAGCCTGTCCTCCAGATCGAAGTGGCGGTAGAGCTGGGTATAGAGGATCTCGAGGGTCTCGGACTCCCACACCGAGTCCGGCTTGTCGAAGAGGGACAGACCGTTCAGCACCCGGTGCCGGATGTCCATGGCGAAGCCGATGTTCTTGAACACGGTCTTCCCGGACATGTCGAGGCGCCCCTTGTTCCTGAGCCGCTGTACGTGCTCCTCGATCCGTTGAAGCGCGCGGTCCACCTCGTTCTCCAGGTGCTCGAGGGCGACGGACTGGGCCAGCAGCTGGGTGATGAGGCTGATCTGGTCGAACGAGGGCTCGTCCGCGATCCAGATCTCGTTGAAGAGCACCTTGGACTCCCGCATGGCGGTCTCCACCACCAGGCGATCCTTGACCTCGTCCACGACGGCGAGGTCGTCGACGAAGGGCAGCATCGCGCTCATCGCATGGGAGGCCACCTCCCTGTCGAAAGGCCAGAAGACAATCACTCCGAAGCTGGTAATGCACACGAGGTTTCCGTTGTCGAAGCGCATGTGGAGTGGGTCGGACAGGCGGACGCACCACCCGGGATACCGCTCTCTCACTTTCTTCAAATCGATATTGGTGGGAAAATACCAGGCTTGGAGCGAGTGCTTCATCTGTTTTCAATAACGGCGCCTCCGGATTTTTCTTGACCCCGATCGATACAATTCGTCTAAGGTCGGGCGGATTGGAGCGTCAGGCCGTGAGCAGTGACCGCATCCTCCACTGGAACGGTGTTGACTGGAGACCGCAACACACAGGATACGCGACGACCTACGCCGGCATCTCGATTCTCGACGACCGCGCCGTTATCGCTATCGATGCCGCAGGGACGGTGTTCCGGAGTCGCGGAGCGTGACAACATGAGCTCAGGTACTGGAAAAATCCGAAGAAACTGACACAGTATTTTCTTAGCATTCTGAATTATGCTAGACTCTCCTCATGTTCACGCGAAACTCAATGCTGGTTCTCCTTGGCCTGTCCCTCTGGCTCTCCGGCTGTCTCTCCGGGGAGGAGGCGTTCGTCGATGGAAGGCTCCACACCCAGTGCGACGAAGCCTACAGCATCTGCGATATGCCGGCGGGGTGCGTCCTCGACAAGAAACACTACATCCGATCGGGGTTCCCCGGCTCGAAGTCCTTTGTCGTCGCCACCGAGGCCAACGATGTCATCCTCGACATCAAGATTTATATCGCCACCATGGAGGCCCCGGGGACGGAGCTCGTCGTCCGCGCCTACGAGCCGGATTGCACCCTGAATACGAACAAGTCCCAGCACCATATGGAAGATGTCGACATCTTCAAGAAAGCCGGCGACGACCGGATCCTCCAATTCGAGCTGGAGGCACAGGTGGCAGGGGAGCACCTCATCGAGATTTACTCGGATGCCAGCTCGGAGTATCTGTTGATCGTGAATCAGAAGTAATTGGTATCCAACCCGGAAGAGCAGCGAGCACAATGAGCGATGGCGGCTAGCGACGACAAGAAGGCCGGCCGGCTTCCGAGACGTCTCGGCCGATACATCCTCCTCTCCCGTCTGACCGGCGGGGGGATGACCGAGGTCTACGCCGCCAAGCTCGCGGAGGAGGTCGGGCCCGGACGGCTGCTCGTCATCAAGCTCCTCCCCAAATCCCTGAAGGACGATCCCGAGGCGGAGACCCGCTTCCTCGAGGAGGCGCGGATCCTGCTCAACCTGACCCACGGAAACATCACCACCGCCTTCGAGTTCGGGCGCTCCGAAAACGACCGTCCGTTCCTCGTCATGGAGTACGTCCCCGGACCGAGCCTCAGGCGGCTCATGGACGCCCTCCACGAGCGGGGGGAACGGCTCGGCGTCCCGGAGGCGTTGTTCATCATCGCCGAGGTCTCCAGGGCGCTGAGCTACGCTCATACCTTCACCCATTCGCTGACCGAGGGCGCGGGGATCATCCATCGGGACATCAGCCCGGACAACATCATCATCGCCACCACCGGCCAGGTGAAGCTCACGGATTTCGGGATCGCCCAGTTCACCCGGACCCGGGCCGCGGGTCCGGTCTTCGGCAAGGCCCCCTATGTGGCACCGGAGGTCGCCTCGGGAGAGCCCCCGACGGCGGGCGCGGATCTGTACGGCCTCGGCGCGGTGCTCTACGAGTGCCTCACGGGAGCCCCCCCCCTCAAGGGCAAAGATGACAAGGAGACGCTGGATCTCGTCAAGTCCATCCCTCCCCGATCCCCTGTCGATCTCCGAAAGGATCTTCCCGATTCCCTCAGCGATTTTGTAATCTCGCTCCTCGACAAGGACCCCAAGGCGCGCCCCGCCTCGGCCGCCGATGTCCAGGTCGAGCTCCGGTCCCTCCTCACCCGGCACTACTCCTCCTTCACCGAACCGGACCTGGCCAAGGCCGTCCGAATCCACTTCGAGCTCCAGGATTTCATGGAACCGGCGTCCAAGGAGAAACTCCGCGCGGACCTGCTGCGGGCCGGGGTGGAGCTCGGAGAGGATGTCAGCACCGCCGATCTGCTGGAGGGGGGCACCGTCCGGATCTCGGAGGACAACGGGAAGGCCCCCCGTCGCTTGTTGGGAAGAACGATCATCGGCGTGGCCCTCGTCGCGGCGACCCTCGCTGTAGGGCTCTGGCTCGCGCTCTCCAGGAGGGAGCCGGCGCCGCAAGAGACGCCCGAGGAGAGAGACACCGACGCCCTGATCAGCGCCAATAGACAGGACCCCTCACCTCCAATAAAAACACCCGCGATCCCCCAGGCCCATCAGACCACACCAGTCGATGACACGTCGGCGCCGTCGAGCCGGCGGGACACCGACCAGTCCGCCAAACCCGATCCAGTAAAACCCAACGGCCATCACAAGAGCAAAAAGCACAAAGGGACGGAGGCGGTCAGAAGACACCATAAATCCGTTGATACCGCCCCCCGGCCCGAGACCGAATGGGGCTGGCTCAATATCAACTCCTACCCCTGGTCCTACGTCACCGTGGACGGCCGGAAGCTGACCGGGCACACCCCGTATCGGCGGATCAAGCTGAAGAGCGGCCCCCATGAGCTCGTCTTCGAGAACCCGGAGCTCAATCTCAGGACCACCAAGCGGGTCACGGTCACCGCCTTCGAGGAGAACACCGTCGGGGTTCGCCTGAAGTAGATCAATCACAATCATGGGTGAGGGCGAGGCCCCGGGACAACAGATCGTCAATCTGCGACAGGACGGTCTCGTCCTCACAGTCGATGGGGTTGTTATGGATTGACGCGACATCGAAGGACCCGATCCCCGGGTTGTCCACGAGCGGGGAGATGTCTTCGATGAGGTTATTGTCGAGATAGAAGAACGACAGCTCGTTCAACCCCGACAGGGCCGAGATATCGGCTATCCGGTTGTCGTTGAGGCTGAGGGTGTCGAGGTCGCGGAGGCCGGCCAGGGGCTCCAGCTCGCTGACGTCGTTATACGAAAGATCCAGGACGGTGAGGCGGGTGAGCGCCGCCAGGACCCCGATATCGCTGATGTCGTTGTACCCGAGGCGGAGGGAGGTCAACCGGGTCAGCCCGGCGATCGGCGCGAGGTCGTCTATTCCGCTGTTCCTGAGGCCGAGGGACTTCAGGGCGGTCAGCCCGGACAGGGCCGAGAGACCGCTGAGGGGGTTCGAGGAGAGATCCAGCCCCTCCAGATTCGAGAGCTCGGAGAGCACGCTGATGTTATTGATATCATTCGAGGAGAGATCGAGCGCCTTCAGCCGGGTGAGCGACGAGAGGGGACCGAGGTCCGAGAGGTTGTTGTCGTGCAGGTAGAGCTCATCGAGACCGATGAGGCACTCGATCCCTGTCAGGTCCGCGATCCCCAGGGACTCGCCGTTCAGGGTCGTCAGCTCTCGAATATCATCGAAGGTGATATCCGTCTCTGCGTTTCCCGTGGCGTTGCGGATCGCGGCCTCGAGCCGGGGATCGGTGAGCTGGATGGGCCCCTCGCATCCCGGCGGTACCTCGATCGTCCCGCCGTGCGTCTCGGTATCGGCCCCGGTCTCCGCGCCGTCGAGGGAATCCTCGGCGTCGTCTACCGTATCGGTGGCGGTATCCGACCCGGCGTCGATTCCCGCATCCGAGTCCTCGTTGCCGTCGCCCCCGGAGGGATCTCCGCACCCCCCCAGACCCGCTATCAGAACCATCGCAAGATACCTTTTCATTGACTTCCCTTTGCTGCGCCCGGCTTCGATTCCCGGTGATACGGACATCGGCGTCGAAGGCGCCCCTGATGTGGTTCATTCTTTTGTAAAGCTACATTATAAAGTGATCAACCCGATCGCGCCTTCAAAGATGCCCGCATCCTTGGTAGACGCCCCAAAAAGAGGTACACTGGCCCCGATTTTCAAGGGACACGTGACGCGAGCGCGAATGAAGGAACATCGAAAGATACAACGGAGTGTTGTCTGGTTGCTGGTGCTCACCGTCGCCCTCATGGGCACCCAGCACCTTCTCTTCGCCGGAAGTCGCCCGCGCGCTCCCCGGCTCGCGGTCATCTCGACCCCCGCCGGGACGGGCTTCGAAGCCGCCATCGGCGACGCCCTGATCCCGGATAGCCGTTCGGGGCGTTATCGCCTGATCCCCATCGCCGAGCTCACCCGGGAGAAGGCGGCGGTCTCCGACGGCGACGCAGGGGTCGACGGCGGCGTCGACAGCCCCAAGGAGGCGATCGCCGAGAAAGCGAGGGAGGCGGCGTTGGCCTTCAACCTGGTCCACGCGGCCGTGCTCTGGCGGATGGCCGCTGACGAGGTGCTCCACAGCGAAGCGATCGCGATGGATCTGCCCCAGGCGGCGTCGTACCTCCTCGAGGCGGGCGCCGCCTCCGCCGCGGCGGGGGAGGCGGATCTGGCGCACGCCTATTTCCGGAAGGCCCTGGGGATCAATCTCGACATCACTCCGGGACCGGAGATCTCCCCGGATGCCAAAGCGTTGTTCCACGCCGCCCGGAAGGAGGGACCGGTCCAAACCGAGATCCCCCGGGACAACGCCCTCGAGGCGGTGTGCGAAGCGTTGGGCGTGGACGGCCTGGTCTGGATCTCCGTCGGCAATGAACGAAGCGCCCTCATCGTGTCATCCAAGGTGTTTCTCCGCGGCAAGGAGACCACCGAGCTGGAAACCCGGAGTTATCCGATATCCCAAAAGAAGGTCGCCCCCAAGTGGCTCGAGGCCGAGCAGGCCCGGCTGGATACCGCGATCGCCTACAAGCTGTTCGGCGCGCCGAAAACGGTTCCCGATCGGAAGACTCCGGCCGCCAAGAAACCGTGGTTCAAGAAGTGGTGGTTCTACACGGCGGTGGGCGGTGTCCTCATCGGGGGGGCCGCCGGGCTGACCTCCTACTTCCTCCTCAGGGAGGACAAGGCTGACGTGGTGGTGCACTTTTGAAACGGATTGTTCTATGCGCCTTGGTGTCGGCGCTGGGGTGTAACCCCAACGGCACCGTGGAGCTCTTCCTCCTGCGATCCATCGAGGAGACTCAACACCCGCTCGATCCGGATCTGGTGAGCCATGTCCGCATCAGCGTCGAAGGGAAAGGGATGAGCCCGAAGGAGAAGACCTACCGGTTCGTTCCGGGGGGGACCTCCAAGCTGCTCGACATCCCTGTCGGCAACAATCGGGTCATCACCGTGGAGGGGCTCGGCAGCGCGGAGGACTCCCATCCTTTATCGCGGGGACGCACCCTCCCCCTCCGGGTGACCCAGGGACATAACGAGGCCAACGTCTTCATCGCCCGGGTCAAGAGCTTCTCCTTCGGACCGGACACCGGGCTCGCCGACGAACGGTTCGCGCAGACCGTCGCCGTCTCCGAGGAGGGGCAGGTCTACATCGCGGGGGGCGCCGGCGGGGGGAATTTCGATGCCCCGGAGGATCTCCTCTCGTCCGTGGAGGCGTTTGATCCCATGAGCGGCGAGACCCGGCGCGTCTGCAAGGCGTGTCTGTCCCCCCGGGCGCTCGCGCCCGCCGCCGCGGTCGAGGACGGCTTTCTCCTCGTGGGGGGACAGGGGGAAGCGGGCCCCATGAGCAGCGTCGAGCTCTTCGACACCCAGCTCGAGATGGTGGAGCGATGGGAGGGGCGGGTGATCGAAAGGAGCCATACCACCTCCGTGGCGGTCAACGACGTGACGCTCATCGCCGGTGGTCTCAACGCCTCCCTCTACGTGCTGGACGCGCTGGAGGTCATCGACGGGAAGGGCACCATCGAGAAACGCGCCCTCCCGGAGCCCCGCTGGGGGATGGCGGCGGCCGCGGCCGGGAGCTTCGGCTTCTTCTTCGGCGGGCTGGACGAAAACAACGAGGTGACGGGGGACTATATCATGGTGGATCCCCTTCGGGACCGGGCCCAGCGGTTTGCCTCGGAGGTCGAGCCGCGGGCGTTCGCCTCCGCGGTGAAGCTCTCCGACGGGCGGGTCCTCGTTCTAGGGGGATTGACGGCCGACGGGACCCCCTCCACCAGCGTCGACATGTACGACCCGAGGCGACAGCTCTTCTGCCATATCGGCGAGTTCGACCTCGATATGGGGGGGCGATGGCACGCCGCGGCCGTCACCCTCCTGGACGGCCGCGTGCTCGTGACCGGCGGGCTGGTGGGAAACGCTCAGGCCACCTTCACCAGCCGGATCGTCGATCCGAGATACGTCGAGCTCGGCGCGGATTGCGGCGCCAGGATTTTCGGGCTCCTGGGGGACGAGGTCGCGGCCTCCACGAAATACCGGAGGTACCTCTCGTCGGCGGTGCAGCTCCGAAACGGGAACGTCCTGGTGGCGGGGGGGCTCAATGATCGGGGGGTCCCCATCTCCCAAACCGAAATCTATGTCCCCGAATAGGGGCTCACGGGTATTGTCTTGATTTTCGCGGCGCATGGCTTATGATTCCTTTGAGTTTCCCGAGAAGAGAGATCCATGACAGAAATCCTGATACTCGTAGATGAAGAGGACCGCCAGATTGGCACCGGCGAAAAGATGGCGGTGCATCGAGAGGGGGCCCTGCACCGATGTTTTTCTATTTTTGTCTTCAACTCCAGGAAGCAGGTATTGTTGCAGAAGCGGGCCCAGACCAAGTACCACTCCGGCGGCCTCTGGACCAACACCTGTTGCGGTCATCCGCTGGACGGGGAATCCACGGCGGACGCGGCCCAGCGACGGCTGAAAGAGGAGATGGGGTTCAACTGCGAGATTCGGGAGAGCTTCTCCTTCATTTACAAGGCCAAGCTGGACGGCGAGCTCATCGAGCACGAGTTCGATCACGTGTTCATCGGAAAATACGACGGTGTCATCGCCCCCGATCCCGCGGAGGCCGACGGGTTCGAGTGGGAGGACGTCGACTTCGTGCTGAGCGACATGGACATCAACCCGGAGCGGTATACCGTCTGGTCCAAGAAGGCCTTCGCGCTGCTCATCTCCCAGCATATGCCCGAGATCGACACGCTGTAACCTTGAAATCCGCTCCGTGCGACCACTGCTGACCCACCTTGCCGCGTTTTTCCCTGCCGATCTATTGGGATTTCAAGGTGTAACCCATCTCGTCTTTTACATCAGGGTCTATTTTTTAACTCTATGCCGATGAGCCACGACATATTGGTGGTGGCCGAGTGCAGATCGACATCGGCGCGGAACAACGTGATCAGATCGAGGTACGGCTGGAGGTGAATCGACAGGGTGGGCAGCTCGGAGAACGCCTGAGCCCGAACCGCCCCGAAGGAGACCCGCGCGTCCGCGGCCCAGCCCGCCTCTTCCAATCCCTCGGGATGATGACCGTCCGCCAGAATCCGCTGATGCGCGATACCGAAGGCGATGGTGGCATGGCGCCCGAAATCGATCCGCAGGGCGAGTGAGCCGCGCATCCATACGGCGTGCGCTTCACGCTGTATTCCCTCCTCCACGCCGGTGAAGTCGAAGGCCCCCCAGAGGGACGCCTGCCGACCGAGGCGGACCTTTCCGCCGATGACAACAGTCGGCGGGTAGAGCAGCTTCCCGTCGGAATTGACGAACAAGTCGGGAACACCGATGCCCAGGCTCACCCCGCCTTTCTCCTGACCGTCCACGATCAACGCACCGAGCGCCAGCGGCCCCGCGTATTCCAGCCGGGCGCCGAGCCCCACCCGCAGGGATGCCTCCGCGCTGAACCTGGAGACCCGATCGATGAACGACACGCCGCCCGCGAAAATACCGTGAACACCGCCCCGGTCGAGGATCGCCTTTTCCTGGGAATCCACGGCGCCGGCGGGGGAGGTCGAGATGACCATCGAGGACCATAGGAGCCAGGCGAGAAGGTGCTTCTTTCCCATGAATTGAGAGTATATAGGAGATTATCGTGTTTCTTGCTAAAGTTAATTTTCTTTTTTTTACTGTACGTCGATTGTGGAGTAAAAATATATAAGGCAGGAGGTGTCACTGGAATGAGCAAGTTCAAGTTACCGCCCCAAGCTTACCGCCTCATCGCTCGCGCATTTACCAGAGAGATGATCGTCAGTGAGCTGATACAGGCCAACCTGTCGGTTCCCGCGGACGATACCGACGTGATCGCGGTCTGGGTACAACACCTTGCTCATGTCTTCGACCCCACGGACAATCCCTTTTCGCTGGACTCCCTGCTCATGGGGTTGACCGCGGGGGGGATCGGCTTTCTTCAGGACAACGGCCTCCTCTCCGATGCGCTGAAGCGGGCGCTGCTGATGAACGTGCTGGTCATCGACGCGGATCCGCTGATGCAGGCCCTCCTTGCCCGCGTGCTCCGGGAGACCCCCACGGTGGCCAACGTCATCGAGGGCTCGGGGCTGGAGAACCTCAAGAAGATCGTGGAGAAGGAGCACATCAAGGTGGTGTTTCTCGATGCGAACCGGTACGAGCTCGATTTCGTCAGCAAATTCATCGATAACATCATCCGGGAGAAAGACTACCTGCAGTTCATCTTGTATACCGACGTCAAGCGGCTGATCGAGAGCTGCCCGACCCTCCCGAAGGCGCTCGAATCCTGCGTCACGCTGGACAAGAACGTCAGCATCAAGAACTTCAAGCCGGCGGTTCACGGTACCATCGAGGCGGTGCGCGCCCGCTTCCCGGGACTGCTCCGCGATTCCCGGCCGGACTCGAAGGACCTCGTGGGGCGCATCGTCGGCAACCGGCTTCGTATTATCGAGGTCATCGGTCGCGGCGGACAGGCCACCATCTACCGGGCGGACCACCTAATGATGAACCGGCAATGCGCCGTGAAGGTCCCCTTCGACGAGGTGATGCTCGATCCCGACGCCTCGGCCCGCTTCCTCCGTGAGGCCAAGCTCGCCTCCGCGGTCCAGCATCCCAACATCGTCTCTGTCTTCGACTTCGGGACCGACGACAAGAGCACCACGTTCATGGCGATGGAGCTCGTCGACGGGAAGCCGCTGGACGAGATGTTGGCGAAGAAGGGCGGGACCCTCCCCCTCGAGGAGGTCCTGGAGTACGCCCGGGGGGTCGCCGCGGGGCTCGCCGCCATCCACGCCATGGGGCTCATCCATCGGGACCTCAAGCCGGGCAACGTGCTCCTG
>JBNLED010000257.1:0-10101 GCA_050304755.1 Polyangia bacterium
GGGAGAGCTTGGCCTGGATGGGACAGGCCTCCTTGGTCTTGAACGGGGTGTGGATGGTGCCGATGGGGGTCAATGTCATGCGCGCCTCCTGTGGGTGGTCTCCAATCGATACGACGAAGAGGGCGCGGATTCAAGATCCGATCCGCTTTACGGATTCAAGGTCCCGGACGCTTTGAAGAGGGCCATCCGATGTCGTTCCGAAGCTCCTTCAGGGCTACGTCTTCTCGGTCGGGAGCTCGATGGTGAAGGTGGTCCCCTCTCCCTTGACGCTCACCACGGTCAGCGTCCCGCCGTGATCCTCGATGATGCGGTGGGAGATGGAGAGCCCGAGGCCGGTGCCCTCCTCTCTCCCCTTGCTGGTGAAGAACGGGTCGAAGACCTTGTTGATGATATCCTTCGGGATGCCGCTTCCGTTGTCGGCGACCTCGATGACGACCCGGTCATCGACCGGCGCGCTCGCGGAGATTTTAATCCACGAATCCTCCTTGTCCGCGGCCTGCCCCGCGTTGATGACGAGGTTGATCAGCACCTGCTCGATCTTCCCCGGGTTCATCCTCACCGCCGGCAGCGCGTCCGGCGTCTCCACGTCTAACCGCTTGACCGTCTTGCGGACCTGTTTCCCGATGAGGGTCATCACGTTGTCGATGACCGCCGCGAGGTCGCCCGGCTTCATCTCCTGATCCTCCTCGGAGCGGACGTAGTTCTTCAGGTCGGCGACGATGCCGGTGATGCGCTTCGAGCCGTGCTCCATGTTCTGGAGGAGCTTCGAGACGTCGAGCAGGAACTCCTCGTAGGACATGTGGAGGATCCTGATTTCGCCGATCTCGTCGACGTGTGCGTCGAGGAGCTCCTGCATGGCGTCGATGTAGCGCCTGAGGATCGGCAGGTTGAAAAAGATGAAGTTGTTGGGGTTGTTGATCTCGTGCGCGACGCCGGCGATGATCTGCCCCAGGGCCGCCATCTTGTCGGCCCGGAACATCTGCTGCTCCGCCTCCCTGAGCAGCCCCTCGGTCTGGCTCCGCTGGATGGCCGAGCCCAGCATCCCCGCGGCGGCCTTCAGCACGTCGATCTCCGTGACCGACCACGGGTGCTCCGTGTGGCAGTCATCGAAGCCCAGGAAGCCCCACCAGGCGTCGCCTACGTTGATGGGGACCAGGACGATGGAGAGGATCCCCTGGGGTTCCAGCACCTCGGCGATCTCACGGGGCAGCTCGCGCACGATGCCGTGGAACGCCTCCCCTCGGCTCAGCTTCTGCCGGAGCGCCGACATCCCCGACGCGTCATAGGGGAGATCCTGCAGATCGGGGTTGTCGATCTCCGCCGATACCCCCTCCGCCGACCACTCGAAGCGCTGGCTCATCAGGAGGTTCCCCTCCCGGTCCTCGTGGTTCTGGAAGATGTAGGTCCTGTCGACGGCGGTGGCCGCACCCAGGGTCTCGAGGGACTCCCCCATCGCCTCGCCCCAGGAGCCCGACCGGAGGAGCCGCTGCGCCAGCCGGGCCAGCGCCCGCAGGATCGCCTCCCGTCTCAACAGCTCGGCCTCCGAGGCCTTCTGCGCCGAGATGTCCCGCATGATGGTAGAGAAATACTCCACCGCGCCGTTCTCGGATTTGTGGGACATGATGACCTGGGAGACGGGGATCTCGCGGCCGTCCGCGGAGAGGACGGCGTTCTCGCTGGTCCAGATCCCATCCCTCGCGGCCGTCGGGAATCCGGTCTCCGCCACCAGACGACTGGCCCACGTCGGGTGAACGTCCGGAACCTCCGCGCGGGTGACCTTCTCACCACTGAACCCCAACATGCGTCTCCCCGCCTCGTTCAGGAACAGCAGCTTCCCCTCCGGCGTCGCCATGCTGACCAGATCACTGGTGGCGTCCAGAATCGCCGTATAGCGGGAGAGATCCCGCGTCCTCGCAGCGACCAGCCGGTGCAGATACCTGTAGCCGATGACCGCGCCCAGCAGCAGGAATCCGATAAAGATGAGCAGGTAGAGGCCGTACTTGGCGATCCATCCCGGGCGAACCCTGGGATCGACGACCCTGAACCACTTGTCGTAAATCTCGTCGTATCGCCCCGAGCTCAAGATGAGATTGAGCCCTCCGTCCAGGAGGACCCGCAGGTCGTGGTTCCCCTCCTGAACCGCGAAGCAAAGCTTCGCCGAGTAGACCGGCGCTCCTACCGGCCTGACGTTGTGAATCCCCTCGTCCCGGATGAGGAGCATCCCCTGGATTTTGGGCGCGATGGCGGCGTCGTATTGACCCGAGGCCAGCATCCGGATGGCCTCCGGCTCGGTCTCGGCCTCGATGAGCCGGTCGGTCACTCCCGAGCGTTTCAAACGATCGTGCATCAGGCTGCCGCGCTCGACGACGATCGACTTGTCCCGCAGGTCCGCCTCCTTTGCGATATCCTCATTGTCGATCCGGACGAAAATGGCGTAATGGATAATCGTGTGGGGCAGAGAGAAATCGACCCGATGATCCCGCTGCTTCGAGTACAGCATCCCGGGGACCGCGTCGAGCCGGCCGTCCTCGAGCGCCTCCCGGATCTCGCTCCAGGGCCCCGGGGTGAACGCCACCTCCACCGCCATGGCCTCGGCTGCGGCCCGGATGATATCCACGTCGTAGCCGTCGGCAACGCCCCGTTCATTGACAAACTCATAGGGGGGAAAGTCCCTGCTGATGCCCACCCGAATCGTCGTCGGCTCCGTGTTGCCCGGTAAGGAAAAGGAAGAGACCAGAGCCGCCGTCAGAACAAAGAGCAGAACGCCCGCACGCCGGGCCGGGGTCTTATGTTCCGCTCTCATGCTGCGGATACTATCGTCTTTACTAGGAGAATCAAAGCGAAAGAATCGCTGGATAGTTCGCCGCTAGAACCGCCTGCTCACACATATCGATATCTCCTTCAAACGCCTCCGGCAACTCTATCACAAACGACCCGTCTTCTTCTTGCGTTGGAGCCGTCACCGAATCATTCGATACCTCGTGGCCCTCGAACTCTACTCGTATTCTGATTTTTGTTCCCACAATTTCTTCGACAAAAGACACGTCTGCTGCTCTTGCAGTACATCGACACCGCTTTCAACGCCCGACTCAGGCGTTTCTTAGCCGTTTTCTGTTTTACTAATCATTTCTTCCGTCTTGAATGACCCCAATAGTGGGTCATTCCGAGGAAGTCCACCTCAAACGTCGGTATGCCGATAGGCCTCGTCTTGCCCTATGGACTATCCTTATATCGCTTCTTCAGGATCATACCGCGGGTCTTGGCGTACAATGGACCGGCGAATCTCTTTAACGTTTTCTTGGTGTTCCAATAGGCCCACTGACGGAATCTCGGGGTGAGCTGCCCCTTTGCGAATCCCACGACCGTCTCCTTTGATATGCCCTGCTGTACAGAATAGCGACCGATGACAGTACATCCATAGGCACGGTAGTAATAGCTCGTCGGCTCCGAGGTGAACAGGTATTGAATCCCCGCCTCACCGGCGGCCCGGATGACGTTGTTGGACAGAAACCCCCCCGGGACCGAGGCCACCGTCGTCGGTCGACCGGTCAGGTCTTCCAGGATCTCGACGCTCTTTCGCCATTCATCGAGTATTTCAGGGTACGAAAGAAGCGAAATGCGCGGAGGATGCAAATGGGAATGGCTTCCCACCACATGGCCCGCCTCGTTGAGCGCCCGTATCTGATCTTTATTGAGAAACGCCTTCGTATCGATGCGGCTGGTGGTGATGAAGAAATGACACCGCCAGCCGAGCTCGGAAACCAGATCGTGTACGAACGGATAGGCGCTCGCGCCCCCGTCGTCGAAGGTAACCATGAGCTCCGTGTTTCGGCTGAATTGTGGAATGCGAATACGGCTCATGGGGCCGGGCTGCAGATCGAGCACTGTTCTCGCTGGAGCTTCAAACGCATCGGCAATGCCTCGGATATGCGCTCTGAACTCATCTGATGAGAGTTTATAGGGTAGTGCGGACGCCCCCTCGAAACCACTCGCGGAGTATTCGCCGTTCTCTATGACGTCGTGGTATAAAAGTGCTATCGTCATCTCTAGTTAGTTCTCTCTCGTAGCTGCAAGCTTCCAAGCGAGGTATCTGGTCAGCCATGGTTGACCCCACTCTCGGGAAGCGGTGTCTTGGGTGTCAATCGGTCGCGCACGCCCCTCGACAATCTCGATGAATTTCTCCCGAATGTTGTCCAGGTTCTCCAATATCACACGGTACTGAATGATCTCGCTGGGCTCTGACTTTTCATCGAAGGGATAGGTATAAAACGCGTACACGGGTCCTGTGTCGATCCCTGCATCAATCCTCAGCAGGCTCGCTGCGACCTTGTCCATATCACGCTCACTCAAAGCCCAAAAGCAGCCGTGAGCGTTCCGGTACTCTGGGCAATGCCCCGGATGCAGCACATAGGTACCGTGCCGCGCGATCTTATATATTCTCCTTTTCAAAATGAATTTACAAAACACGAGGGTGATGTCCGGCGACAGATTCTGGATGAACTCCTTGGTTGCTTTCGAGTTCGGCGACTTCGTATAGTGGATCGGGGGCTCCTCCTGCATGATATATCTATCGGACAATTCCTGGCGCGTCCGTCGTTTCCACGCGTCAATCTTCTTCGTTAGAAACATCTTCCGATACAATCGGTAGGCCATTACATCCGCAAAACGCAGGGGTCCCACCCGAGAGATCTCCCGTTTTACCCGTGCCTTCAACTGAACGGATTCCTCGCGGATGACAACGATACCGCCGAGCTCAGAGAAAGAGCTGAGCCATCGTGGCATTACATGACGGAATATTAGATCGCCATCATGGCAAATTAATACTGTTCTCATGTCACTCCTCTGTCGTTGATTTCCACAAAGGTCGTAACATAGGCACAAAGAAAAAAGCAATGAGCTCTAGCGACTCGACCGCTTCGGGTTTAAAAAGATTAAACTGTCGCGAAGGCATCGCGTTCTGCTGCAAGGCGGACGCCGCCGTTGGGGTAGGAGCCCCTCCAGGAAAGAAACCGCTCGGCGCCTTCGGGAAAATCCAAAGGGACAGCGGGAACCGTCGAGGGGTCATGGTTGAGGAGGGAACACTTCGGTCTCGAAGGGACGGCTGACGACCCACCCCGCGCCGCTCACCGCGAAGGCCTGGATGAGGTTCTTGCCGGGCGCCAGCGTCAGCTCGGCGTCCGCCAGGATGCCGGTCGGGGTCTGCGCGTTCGGATAGAATCGGCGGCTTACGGCGGCCACCGCCTCCCCGTTCAGGCGCAGCGTCACCGCCCGGATACCGCCGCCCGTGTCCTCGGCCAGGACCGCCACCTTTACGCGTCCTCCGAGGGCGGTCTCTCCCGGGACGCTGACAAAACGAACCTTCGGGGGTAGCCCCACCTCGAGCTTCGGCGCGTCCTCGTTGAACGCGAGATCGCCGTTGATGAAATCCTTGAGCAGCGTGGCACTGTAGTGGGTGCGCGCGATAGCGCGCGCGGTGACCGCGCGATCCGCGGAGACGAGCCCGCGGCCCAATCGGAATCGGAGCGCATCACTCCCCCGGACATCACCGCCGAAGCGCCCGTCCGGCGTGAACACCACCGCCGCGTCCTCCGTGGGGGAGACGGGGATGATGCTCACCGTGAGCGCTTCCGCCGGTCTGGCCGCGCGATCCCCGATCAGGGAGGCCAGCCTGATGAGGTGGACGCCGTTTCGGTGTGCTCCCATCAGATGACGCCCATGGGGACCGAACCCCCGAAACGGCCACGGCAGCCTCACGGGAGCATCCGTCCCGCTTCGGAGCTCGGCGTTTTCACCGCGCCGATAGCAGCTGGAGCACACGACCTGATCGGCCGTCGGATGAAACGCGAGGTCCGTGATTTCGAGGCGGGCGTCCTTCGAAGGCCACTCGCCGATCTCTCCGTCGGGGGTCCAGAGGCTCATGGCGCCGTCCGGCCCGGGGAGGACCAGCCCGCCGTCGGTGCGCCAGTGCAGGATGTCATCACAGTCTCCTCGGTAGGCGGAGCCGGGAAGGCGAGCGATCACGGTCCCGTCCGCCGAGCTCAGGATCAGCGCCGCCTCGCTGGCGGAGATGACGGCCAGGCGGTCGCCGTCAGGGGAGAACCGAAGCCCCCGGATGTCGCTATCGTCAACGATGGCGATCGGCGCCAGGGTGCGGCCATCGAGCAGCCAAAGCTTTCCATCGTCGGCGGCGATAACCAACCGGGCGCCCTTCGGATGCCAGGCCATGCGCGACCGCGAGCCCCAGCGGCGGTCTTCGTCCGGCGCCACCGCCAGGGTCTGCCGCCAGCCGGCGGTCTCGTACAACAACAGCCCCCCCCGTCGGTCCAGGACGGCCATCCGCGCGCCGTCCGGGCTGAAGACCGGGGCGACGGGAGAACGGCCCGAGTCCTCGCGCCTCGCGTCGCAGATCACCTCCTGACGTTGAAAGCGCCCGGTGGCGGTTTCTATGACATGGAGCCCGCAGTCCGCCGTGTGAACGGCGAGGTGGGCGCCGTCCGGGGACCACGCGGCGGCGAGGTTTGCCATCCTGCCCTTCAAGGAGAAGGTCACCGATGGCGCTTCACCCCCCGGCGCGATGGCGGTCCAGCGGCCGCCGGGCGCGATCCCCGCGAGGTAGCGGCCGTCGGCGCTGTGAAGGACCCGGTTGAAGCCGGTGGCGCCCTCCGGATACCGCGCCAGGACCTCGCCGGATACGGGGTCTATCTGGATGATCCGCTTCTCCCGCTTTCCGGTTGGCATCACCAGGGCCAACGCCCCCTCTATATCGGGCCAGAAGACGTCGGGGTACTTCACCCGGTGGTCGCCGTATCCGCCGAGTACGCTCCCGGGCTCCCCCCGGACCATGTCCCATACCCGGGGGGCCAGCCCCCGATCCGTCAGCAGCAGATAGCGGCCGTCCGGTCGCCAGGTCGCCTTCCCGCCGAACCTGAAGTCCGCATCGATCCGATTCGATATCGTTTTTCGGAGGGTGTCGTACACGATGATCGAGCCGCGGCTGTCCAGCGCGATGAGCCGCTGGCCGTCCGGCCGCCAGGTCAACGCCGACAGGGTCCCGACCCGCTCCAGCGGCAGCTCGAACCGATCGCCGCCCGCGGGGTCTATGACGAGTATCGCATGGTCCCGCGTGATCACGGCGAGCCGGTCGTCCTCCGGCGCCCAGGCGACGGTCGCCGCCGCCGCCGGGATGGCCGCTGTCCCGGCGACGGGCACGAGGGTATCGGTACGCCACACGCGAGCGGTGTCGTCCTCCGACCGCGTCAACAACAGCCGGCCGTCCCTGTTGAAAGGGGCGGTCTTCGGCGGGAACCGTCCCCTGACGGATCGCTCCGCGAGCGAGTGTGTATCGACCAGGACGGTATCCCCGGAGGCCCACCGGCAAACCGCCAGGTGCGCGCTGTCGGGGCTGTAGGCGATGGCCTCGACCCCCTCCGAGTACACCGACGAGAAGGCCGGCCGCAGGCGGTCCCCGGCCCGCAGGGACAATACCGTGATATTCGTCGGACGGGAATCCCGGAAACGCCCGTGTCGCAAGGCCAGCTGTCCACCGTCCGGTCGCCAGGTCATCCCGAAGACCCGGTCCGGAACGGTCCACTGAGTCACCGGCGCGTTCGTCGCCATCGACCAGACCCGGACCGCCGTACCGCCCTCGTAGACGGCGGCCACGGCGACGAGATCCCCGTCGGGATGCACCGCCATGGCCGTGAGGGCGCGCCGCGGATCCGTGCCCAGGCGCCCGATCAACCGGCCGGAGTCGGTCTCCCAGACGGTCACCTGCGCCGCGTCGAGCACGACCGCGCGCCGTCCGTCCGGCAGCCACGCCGCGTCGAAGAAGTCATCGGTGCCGGGTATCCTCAGGTCATCGTAGTAGGGCCGAAGCCGGGCCCCGCGGGGGTCGGCGAAGAAGGGGCCGGCCGAAAGGGGCGAGCGGGGAGCCCCGGACGGAAGGGGCGGCCGGGCGCATTGTGCGGTGGCGAGGACGAGCACCCCGAACAGATTCGCGGCGGGCAATCGTGATAATTTCTTTCGCTGGATCATGATAGATGGCCAATACCATCCGAGAACGAAAAGTTCTACAAGAGGGGAGGAGCGAAGATGCAGGGTCTCGGCAGGGAGATTTGACAGCGGTATAAAAATAAAAATACTTCCAAAGGAATCATCACAATCCGGCGCAAAGGAGATTTGGGGATGCGCTACGTTACGCTGTCGGATCTTCGTCAGGTTTTGAATGATATGCTGGAGAACAAGGTGAGCCTTGTCGAAGGCCGTCACGCCCTCGAGGACGAGCTGAAGGCCAACCCGGCGCTCCCCGATTATCTGGACCAGATGGTGTTCGATACCCTCGACGACCTCATCGAGTCGAACACGTTCGGCTCGGATCGCGCCACCACGCCCCTCATGCCCCGGCCGATCCTCCCGTCCCGGATTCCGTCGGACTCCGAGAAGACCATCAAAATGAAGTAGAATCATCCGAATCGGGGGCGCCTGCCGCCGGTCGGGTTCATTCCGGCTGAACATTGAAATTGTCTTCCGCCCCTTCGGACGATACCCTTCGAGAAGGAAAGCGAAAGAAGCCCCCATGTTCGATGTCCACCACTGGCCCGATATGCTCTCCCCCTACGGCGGGATCATCTTCGTCATCGGCGTCCTCGCCAACCTCGGCGCGTTGATCGGGCTCGGCCGCGGCCTCTTCGGCGCGGCGAATCCGAAGATCGACGAGCGGTTCGCGGTCGCCCTGTTCGGAGCGCTGCTCCTCCTCATTCCGGTGGCGTGGCTCGGCCTCCTATCGATTCGAAGAACCGTCCCTCCTTCCTCCTATGAATACATATTCGAAACGGTCACGCTCCATTCCATGGCCCTGTTGGCGGGGATCTTTCCGTTCCTGGCCGGCGTGCTTCTGCTCCTCAGGACGCTGTTGAACGCATCCCAGGCGCCTCCGGGAAGCCCGCGGCGGAGTATCTATGCCAGGGTCATCTGCCTGACCCTCGGCGGCGCCCTGCTCGCCGTCTCGCTGCTCGATCTCCTGGACTCGGTGTTGTTTCTCCAAACGCTGATCGATTGGAGCATTTAGCCTTGCTGACCGCCACGTATATCATCGCGCTCCTGCTCATCACCGCCGCCCTCGTGGGGCTCATGGCGATCCGGCCTCGGCCCGATTCGCAGGCGATCCGCTTCGTCGTCTGCCTCTCCGTGCTGACCCCGCTGCTCATGGAAGCGGTGATGGCAGTGGCGGTGGTCCGGGGGAACTTTGACCTGTCCTATGCGGCGGCCGGGGCCGCGGCACTCCCGCGTCAAGAGATAATCCACCATCGCTGGCTCTGGACGGATCTCTGGGGCGTCAAAGCCATCCGCATCCCCCTCACGCTGGGGCTCCTGGTCCCGTCCGGCATCAACCTCGTCAGCCTCCTGCTGGCGCGGCGGGAAGCGGGGCGCCGCCCGGACCTCTCGAGGACGGGGACCGCCGCCGGGGCGGTCTTCTGCGTCGCCGGTTTCATCCTGGGAATCGCCGCCATCGCCCAGGAGCGGATGTTCCGGGGGCTGCACGACGCCTTCAATGGGCCCAAAGAGTCGATCCCCGAATCCCTCGCTGCGGCGTATCACGGCCTCTCCCCCGGATTCCATCTCGCCATCATTCTCGTGTCCGTCTTGACCGCCGCGGTGTTCATCATCCGCGTCAGGCGTTCGAGTCATCCCCCGTCGCCCGCTTCAGGCCTGACCGGTAGCGTGGCCTTCCTCGCCGTCAGCGGGGTCATCTTTCTCCTCACCCGGCCGATCGCCGACGACACCCGCCGCCTGCTGCCGCGGCTCTTTCGGGGAGAGGAGACGCCGAGCCGGGCGGTGAGCGAGATCGACAGCGCCCTCTTCGGCGCCTTCAAGAGGCGCTGCGGCTTCGAGCACGCCGCTCTGCCGGATCCCCGGATCCGGCTCCCCGAATCACCGGCGAATGATGATGTGCCCAACTGCCCGTCGAGCTCGCTTGAGACCAACATCACCCTCACCGCCGATGTTCTGGAGATCAATGGTCGACCGGTCACCGAGCTCACCGGGGGCCGGTTTCGAAGCGCCGACCTGGATGCCTCGGAGCGACTCCCCGGGCTGCTGCGG
>JBNLED010000258.1:0-3253 GCA_050304755.1 Polyangia bacterium
GGGAGAGCTTGGCCTGGATGGGACAGGCCTCCTTGGTCTTGAACGGGGTGTGGATGGTGCCGATGGGGGTCAATGTCATGCGCGCCTCCTGTGGGTGGTCTCCAATCGATACGACGAAGAGGGCGCGGATTCAAGATCCGAGCCGCTTTACGGATTCAAAGTCCCGGACGCTTTGAAGAGGGCAGGCACGGAGACCTGCCCCTACAAATAGAAAAAGTAACCTGCTATAATCGCCCGATAACCATACGAGGAGAATAGGATGCGGATTTCAGCAATGGCCCTTATTGTGTCAGCGACCCTCGCGGGCTGCACCAAGGATACCCCGGTGACCGCCGACTGCGAGGAGGGGAGCACCCGCTGCAGCGGCGATATGATCCAGCGGTGCGAGAGCGGGGTCTGGGCGGACTGGGACGACTGTTCGGTTCAGGAGGGGGGGTGCACCACGGTCAAGGGAGAGGCGGTCTGCGTCGGCTCCGGAGATACCGGCGCGGACGGCGACGCGGACGGCGATACGGATGGCGATGGGGATGGGGATGGGGATGTGGACGGCGATGGGGACGCCGATACGGACGCCGATGGGGACGGTGATACGGACGCCGATGGAGACGGCGACGCGGACGGTGATGCGGGTATGGACCTGGACACGGACGAACGCCTCTCCCTCTGCGACCCGGAGCGGACCTGCGCCGGTCTGAAGCAGGCAGAGGACTGCGTCGCGAGCTTCGAGCTCGGGACCACCCAGGGCGGGTTCACCGGGCTGGAAGCGGCGGGGTGGCCCTCGGACTATCCCTTTGTCGGCTTTTATGCCTACAACGACTATTCAGAGAGCGGGATCATGTTCCCCGAGAGAAACGGCACCGAGCCCGGCCCGGCAGAGGCGATTCGGAGCTGCGGGACCGACGGCTATGCGATGCACGTTGTCGGGAACGATCTCTGGGTCGATTGGGGGGTCGGTCTCGATCTGTTCTGGGGCGGTCCCCCCAACCCGGCCTGCGAGGTCGATGGCGCCCTCGAGTGTCTCGAGGCCTTCATGGAAGACGACAGACTCAGGCTGGAGCAGATACAAGCGCTCCCCGAGTGCGACACCGAGGAGAAGGTGACCTGCGCGACCCGCGGCGAGTTTTTGAAGGAACCCCGGGATCTCTCCGGGTACCGGGGCCTCGGGTTCTGGCTCCTGGCGCAGCCGGACAATGATGCCTCGGTGATAGATGTCCAGTTTCCGATTCCGGCCACCACCCGCTTCGAGAGCGATCCGGAGGAGGACTGCAACAATGACGACGCCAGCAGCGAGAACGACTGCTTCAACGACTTTACCGCCAATATCAGCCTGTCCCCCGTCGACGTGGGCCGCTGGGTTTACAAGGAGGTGCTGTTCGAGGACCTGGCGCAAAACCCCCACTGGGGGTTCCGCCTCCCCGAGGGGACCCCGTTCCCGCCGGAGCAGAGCATCGGTCTCAGTTTCATGTTCGGGAATGTCGTCAACTCTGAGGCGTTCGACTTCTATATCGACGACATCATCCTGCTGCAGTAGGCGGTCCGGGGCCCCCGCCCGATAGGCTACAACAGAGGGGATATTTCCCGATGCACACGGAACCCAGCGGGACGGAGACTGTTCCGCATCGTCCCGAACCCAACGGGACGGAGACTGTTCCGCATCGTCCCAGGACGGGGACGGAGGAACTGTTCCGCATCGTCCGCGGACGAAGGACGGGGACGGAGGGAAGGACGGGGACGAAGGAACTGTTCCGCATCGTCCGCGGACGGGACAATGGGACTGGGGGACAGGGGGGACGGGGGATGTCCCATGTCGTCACTGTCTGGTAGCGTGCTGTGAAATTCGACCAGAGGACAGGGGGACGAGGACAGGGGAACGGAGGTGCTGTCCCATGTCGTCACTGTCTGGTAGCGTGCTGTGAAACTCGACCAGTGGCGAAATGGATTTTTGAATGTCGTTTCAGGAAATCCTTCCTATTGGATCTATTGAAACGCTGGCATTCCTAGCATACGGCTGCGTATCAGAGGGAGTCATTGGACGATCTCCTGGAGGGAGAACGTGTCGGACGCGCACCAGTGCTTCTCAGCGGGATATTCGCTCGACGGTGTTATCAGTTTGCTGTTCGGCTCAGAACGGGATCGGGTCACCGCGAATCGAGGCGGCTATCTTGGCCTCGACATCCTCGCTTTCTATCGCGGCGAGATCCGCGTCTCCGGGCGGCATGTCGTTGAGCAGCCCGACCTCTCTCAGGTAGGCGTCGCACAGCTCTCGATACTTCTTCTGACGCTCGGCCGGCGTGCTCCCGAGGGCGACGTACTCCAGAGGCGGGGTGAGCGCTTCAGTGATTTCGTCTCTCTTGCCATACGCGTAGTAGCGATATGATGAGTAGGGGTACCGCGACGGATGGCTCACCATGCCCGCGACCACGGGATTGGCGTCGCCGTAGAACATCACCCGCAGGAGCCCGCCTTTGGCGTCGATTTCCTTGGTCTTCGGGCGGTCGTAGGCCACCTTTCCCTGCCGTCGGTTGCGGCGGTTGTAGGCCATGCCGAATCGGGAGTGGGCGTTTCGCATCCAATCCCCGAGGGCCTTGAGGCATCGGCGCATTCTCTTTTTCAACAGCAGCCTGCCGGTCTCGTGGGCGTGGTTTCCCATGAGGCAGTAGGAATGCCAAACGACGAATGAGGTGATCGCCGCGGTCAGCGTGATCCGCAGGGAGTTGAGGTAGGACAGCTTGTCAGTGCGGGAGGCGAGCACATGTTCGCGGTTGTGGCCGCGCCACATCTTGTGAAAAATGCCGGAGTCTTTAATAGTGTATCTACGGGGGATTCTCATGGGCAGAATGGAAAGCAAGAACTCTGCCAAAAAGTGGAAACAAATAAAAACGTTGGGTTACGAAAATATCGATTCAGCAAAGCGGCGAAAAACACGGCGAACGCCGCCGCTGTCATGGTTTCGTCGCCGCTTCAGTGTATCCGGTCGTCCCCCCTCCGTCCCCATCTGCCCGTCCGCCCAGTCGGGGCGCCGGTCGATCAGGATCCGGCAGAGGGCCTCCTCCTCCTGCCAGACGTTCCACAGGTTGATTCGCTTCACCATGGAGAGGGGACAGACCGCCAGCGCCACCAGCGACGCCTTGGCGTACGGGTTGGTCCTGTCCCGCGAGATGACGGTGATATCGCCCCTCGTGATCTGTCGGTAGAGCGTCTCTCCGGTCTTGGAGAGGGACCGCCGCTCCTGCTCCGTGAGACCGGAGACGGC
>JBNLED010000259.1:0-31978 GCA_050304755.1 Polyangia bacterium
GTGGTGCTGGTGGCCGCCATGGCGGTGAACGGCGTGGTGTTCGGCATGATCGTCGACTTCCTCTCCGACCCCCGCTCGGGCCACGGCGCGGCGCTGCAGATCATGTTCAGCAACGAGTTCTACTGGTTCCTGGTGCTGGTCATCTCCCCCCTCATCACCATGCGGCTCCTCTCGGAGGAGCGCTCCGCCGGCACCCTGGAGACCCTGCTCACCGCGCCCATCAGCGAGACCGGCGTGGTGGTGGCCAAGTACCTGGCGGCGGTCTGCTTCTGGATCGTCATCTGGCTGCCCACGGTGGCCTACGCGCTGATGCTCTCCCGCTACTCGGACATCGACATCGGCCCGGTGGTCGCGGGCTACCTCGGCACCCTCGGGGTGGGGATGATGCTGCTCGCCATCGGGCTCTTCTTCTCCGCCCTCACCAAGAACCAGATTGTCGCGGCGCTGCTCGGGTTCGGCGTCAACATGACCCTGTTCCTGGTCGGGCTCAGCGAGACCATCGGCTCGGAGCAGTCGTCCGAGTCGGTCATCGGCTACATGAATCTGTTCGAGCACATGATGGACTTCGCCAGGGGCATCGTGGACACACGGCACGTCGTCTACTACGCGTCGCTGACCCTGTTCTCGCTGTTCTGTACGGTGCAGGTGCTGCAGGCGAGGAGGTGGCGGGGATGAGCATCGAAGAGAAGAAGAGCGTGAACGCCAAGAACGACACAGCGAAGAAGCCGTCGGAGGGAAAGTCCCCGGACCGGCTCCGGGCCGGCTTTAACGTCATGATATCCCTCATCGGCGCGGCGACCATCCTCTTCGCCGTCAACTATTTGGGCATGCGGCACTACGTCCGGGCGGACTGGACCGCGTCGGGCCTCTACACCCTGTCGGACAAGTCCCTCAAGGTGCTGGAGGGGCTGGACCGGGAGATCGTCATGTACATGCTCTGGAGCACCGGCGACCCCGGCGGGCGGTTCGAGGAGGCCAAAGAGATCCTCGATCGCTACGCCGCCGCTTCCCCCCGGCTCTCGGTGGAGGTGGTGGACTGGGACCTCAATCCGGAGAAGGTCAAGATGCTCACCGACCGCTACGGCGCCAAGATCCGGCAGGACGTCTTCGGGCAGTCCGTGGAGCAGGGTATCCTGGTGGTGTCCGGCGACAACGTCAAGTTCGTGTCGTCCATTGACTTCGAGAGCTTCGACGGCGGCGGCGAGTTCGGCGGACCGCCGGAGGGCGGCGGGCTCAAGGGGTTCCAGGCGGAGCAGTCCCTGACCTCCGCGGTCATCCAGGTGACCTCCGACGATCACACCGAGCTCTGCTTCACCCAGGGGCACGGGGAGTGGGCCTTCGACGATCAGGGGGGGCGCTCCCTCGGGCACGTCAAGGCGGAGCTCACCCAGGACGGCTACAAGGTGGAGGCCGTCGGCACCACCAAGCGGATCCCGAACACCTGCGACGTCGTGATCGTGGTGGGACCGGACCGGGCCTTCCTGGAGGAGGAGGCGTCGCGCCTCGAGAGCTACCTGACGAAGGGGGGCAAGCTGCTGCTCCTCCTCGACCCCGTCGTGGACGAGACCCGGTTCAAGGAGACCGGCCTCGAGGCGTTCACCGCCAAGTACGGCATCAAGCTGTCGAAGGATATTGTTGTCGAGTATGACGCCCGCAGCCTGACGAGCGACGTGGTGTTCCTGGCGAGCGAGTTCACGACCCACGACGCGGTGAAGCACCTGGCGGTGCCGGACGGCGTGGGCACGGCCGTCAAGGCCGACATGGGAGCCTACCCGGTGGCGTTCTCCATCGCCCGGACCCTGCAGCCCCGGAAGGACGCGGACGTCGTGGCCGAGGATCTGGTCCGGACCTCCCCGGACTCCTGGGGGGAGGTGGATCTCTCCACCTTCGGCGCCTCCGAGACCCCGCCGGCCAAGGACCAGTACGACACCCCCGGCCCCACCGTCATCGCCATGGCCTCCTCCCTGCCCACCGAGACGGGGACCGAGGACGGCGGCCGCCTCATCGTCGTGGGGGACGCGGACGTGCTCCAGCAGGACTTCTTCCTCAATGCGGGCCTCAACAACCGGGACTTCCTCTCAGGCCTCTTGGGCTGGCTCGCCCAGCGGGGGGATCTCATCTCCATCGCCCCCAAGAACCCCGAACACGTCCGGCTCAACCTGACCGAGGACGACGTCTCCACCATCCGGATCCTCATCTGGGGGGAGATCATCTTCTTCGTCATCCTCGGCATCGTGGTCTGGATCAGGCGGAGGAGCTAACATGAGAAACAGAACCGTCTATACCATTCTCGTCATCGCCGGGCTGCTCGTCGGCTTCATCTTCCTGTTCGAGCGGGGCTCTATGACCACCTCCGAGAAGATGGCGCGCAAGGGGCGGGTGTTCACCGAGTTCAAGGAGGACGCCGTCACCGGTCTCGAGATCGTTCGGAAGGGCAAGGGCAAGGTGGTCATCGAGCGGGACATGCTCAAGCAGAAGATGGACGAGGAGCAATGGAACATCACGTCGCCGCAGGCCCTCCGCGCGGACGCCGCCGCGGTGCGGCAGATCCTCTCGGCCCTCGACTTCCTGTTGGTGGATCGGGCGGTGCAAGGGGAGAAGTCCGCCGAGTTCGGCCTGACGGATCCGCGGATCACCGCCTCGTTCACCCTCAACGGGAAGGCCACCACCTTCCGCGTGGGCGCCGAGGCCAAGGGGGAGAAGGTCTACCTCGCTACTGACAGCGCGCCGGGGATGGTCTATGTCGTGAGCCCGGATATCGTCGAGGCCCTCGACAAGGGGGTGAACGATCTCAGGGACCGGAAGATGGTGGCGGCGACGCTCGACGGGGTGAGCCGGATCGTGTTGAAGCGGCCCCAGGGCAAGGTCGAGCTCGAGCAGCAGGAGGAGCGCTGGCGGGTCAAGTCGGCGGACACCTGGGTGCTGGCGGCGGAGGACCAGGCCCGGGATCTCGTCAACGCCGTCCGGGACCTGGAGGCGGACGAGTTCATCGCCGACGGCGTGAAGGACGCGGGGCTCGGCAAGTACGGGCTGGACAAGCCCGCTGTCTCCATCGCGCTCACCCCCAAGGAGGGCGAGCCGGTCACCGTGGCCCTCGGCAAGGCCTGCCCCGGCGAGGAGAAGCGGTGGTACGCCCGGGTGGCGGGGACGGGCACCGTGGCCTGCGTTCTAGAGGACATCGCGACAGTGACGGAGCGCCCCCTCCTACGGTTCCAGGAGACGCGGCCGGCGGTCTTCGATGTCGACGATGTCGAGAAGGTGACGCTCTCCTCCGGCGGCCGGAGCCTCTCCCTCGAAAAAGAGGAGGAGAAGTGGACGCTCGCCTCGGGAGATGTGGCCCTCGACAGCGACGCCGTCGACAAGATGCTGAGGTCGCTCACCGAGACCCGGGCCACGGCGGTGTCCGTCGGGGACGAGGCGGTGTCCACGCTGGGCGCGGCGGCGGGCGGCGCCACCTTTACCCTGGCGGACGACCTGGGGGAGGTAGCCCTCGAGTGGTTCGGCGGAGAAGACGACGAGACCGCGCGGATGCGGCGAAAGGACGAGCCCGCGGTCCTGACCGTCCCCGCGGTCCTGACCCGGGGGCTCACGCCTGAGGTGCTCGCCTTCCGATCCCGGACCCTCGAGAACGGGGATGAGAACGACGCCGCGCGGATCGTCATCAAGGGCCCTGCGGCCCAGACCCTGGAGCGAAAGGAGGGGATCTGGACCCTGGTGAAGCCCTTCGAGGTGGCCGCCGACGCCGCCGCCGCCAGGACCCTGGCCGGGCTCGTGGCCACGGTGAAAGCAGACGCGTTCGTGGCCCCCAAGGCCGCCCCGGAGCACGGCCTCTCCGCCCCCTGGGCCGAGGTCACCGTGACCTTCGAGACTCTCGACGACGAGGCCGAGGGGGACGCGAAGCCGAAGCAGAAGGCGGTGACCCTGCAGCTGGGCGCGGAGAGTGAGATCGGGAAGCGCTTCGCCCGGCTCAAGGGCGCCGACCCCGTCGTGTTCACCGTGGGGGACGATTACGAGAACGCCCTCTCGAGCCCCCTCATCGCCCGGGATCTGTTGGAGATTGACGACGTGAACGCCACCACCCTCTCCCTCGCCACCCCGGAGAAGACCCTGAAGCTCGTCAAGACCGGTGACGCCTGGAAGGCCGAGGACGACACCCCCGTGGACACCGAGGCCCTCGGGCGCATCGTCGCGGACCTCGGGGGGATCAAGACCGTGAGCACCGCGGCCTTCGGTAAAGAGGACGTGTCGTTCGGAGAGACCGCCTTGACCCTCTCGGTCACCACGACGGCGGAGGACGCCGCCGCGGTGAAGACCATCACCGTGGGCGCCAGGAGCCCGAACCCCACCGAGGACGGCTACCTGGCCCGCCTTGAGGGCGTGGACGCCACCTTCGTGCTGCCCGCCCGCATCATCGACGATATCCTGAAATTCCTGGGGAGCGGGAAGTAGCCCGACTGGGTGAGCTCAGTCGAGGGTGATCTTGGTGCGGACGTTGAACCAGGAGAGATCAAAGCCGAACTCGCACTGCTCGCAATCCTCGTTGGCCGTCTCGAGGGACTCCACCGGGCAGGGCTCGCACAGCTGGCCGATGGTCAGGGTGGAGTTCTCGTAGTCCAGGACGGATTCGAGCCACAGCTCCTCGAAGTAGTACTCTTCGTCCAGGTTTCCGTAATAGAGATCCGCGCTGAACACGAGGGTGTTGTCAATCAGCGCGGGATAGGTCCCCGGGCCCTGGCTGTAGATCTCCTCGGGAATGATGATGTAGAGGATCCAGACCGAGGAGATGCCCGCCATCCCCTCCACCATGATGGTGATGTCGTTGTACTCTTCGCTGTAGAAGAGCTCGACCCCCGCGAAGTCGATGCGGTCGCCCCCATGCTCTGCGTCGTAGTCCGCGGACCCGATCTCGATGTAGGCGGAGTTCTCCCGATCCGGACCGACGGCATACGCGATGCTGTCCATCTGGAATGACCCGGTCATCAGACACAGGGGGAGTCCATCGAAGTCCAGGCACATCTCGTCCTCGAAGCAGGGGGCGTCCTCGTTTTCGATGTCACAGATGGGGTAGCAGTAGTTCTCCTCGTATTCGTCGCCGTAGAAGATCCAGCTGGCGCACGCGAAGCCGTCACAGCAGTCGGCCTCGTCCACGCAGCTGTCCCCGGAACAATCCGATTCCGATATCTCCTCCTCGCAGCCCTGGCAGGCCCCCCAGCGAGAACCGTCCTGCACGCACTCCTGGATCCCCGTCCCCCCTTCATCGCAAGGGCATTCCCTCAGGGCACCGATCTCGCACATCGGCGGCGTGGCGCTTTCGTCATCGCATCCCGTTGTCATGCCGCAGAGCCCGAGGGCCGCCGTCAGCAAGAAATAGCACTGTTTTTTCGATACCATGTAATACCCTTGATGTTTTATTATGAGGTGATTCCCATAAACGCAGTCCGCATGGTTAATATAATATTAAAAATTAAGAGCAAAATCCAGCCGGAGAGCTAAAATGTCTCCCGGCGACGGGGTGAAAACGATGGGGGATCTGCTGCAGTGCCTTGTCAGGCCTAGGTCTTCGGGTAGAGGCTGAGGCATTTTCGGCGAGGTCAAGGAGCGACGACGAAGGACTGGCGGCGGTCAATTCGAGGAGGAGTGACGTAGAGATCGTCGAAAAGGGCCAGCCTGACCCAAAGTTGTAAGTCTGACAAGGTACTAGTCGACCCCGAGGGTCAGCTGTCCGGGCAAAACGTTCTTGTAACGCTCGATAATCAGATCGATTCCCTCCCGGATATACACCGATACCGGCACCTTGGTCCGCCGGCTCAGCTCCTTGAGCTTCTGATCCTGCTCCTCGGTGATGTAAATCGTCGTCGATATCTTTTTTCTGGCCATGGTGACACTCCTGACCTTTGGTTACCATATAGTGACATATAGTCATATAAAAAACCTCGGCAACCGCCAGAAACCGATTGAACCGGTCCGGTTTCTTGTTTTTCCGCGATTTCATTCCCATAATTATTTCTTGTTCGAGGGAAGGTCTGGTGAAGCAAGAACGTAGTATTACACAAAATCACATGCTGTCTCGAATGAAAAAAGCGTCCGTAATCCTCCTGATGGGCCCGCCGTTCGGGCTGCTCGTCGGATGCAGCAAGCCCGAACCCGCGCCGCGGGTCGCCGTCCCCAAAGAGGAGAATCCCCCGGCGATGGTGGTGGTCACTCCGTCACCCCCGCCCCCTCCGCCGGAGCCCTCCTGTGAGGATCGGATGGAGACCCTGGCGGCGGGTGCCCAAGCCCCACTCGCATCGTATCAATCGGCGTTGCCGCACATCGTGCTGCGGGCCAGGACCCTGCCGGTCATCTACCGGGTGAAGCCGAAGCGGAGCGGGAACCCCCGGGCGAGACAGATCAGCGAGGGGCTGTCCGAGGGCCGTATCCGGATTCGAATCCGGAAGATCAAGACGCGATACATCAATGACAAGGCCTTTTTAAGAGAAATCTTCCTTTCGGAGGGGTACTTCTTCGACGACCGGCGGGAGGTGGCCCCCTCCCTGATAAAGGAGATCACCCTCCCGGATCTGTTCGACGCCCCCACCATCTATCGGCTGCGTCGGGGAGGGGTCGAGGCGTTGACCCTGCGGGATTCGGAGTACTTCGACGAAAACGGAGAGCGGGCCGCTCTGCTCCTCAACGACCGGGTCTCCGAGACCCCGGAGGCGCTGCGGCCGCCGCTCCACTTCGATATCGACGAGGTCCGGCGCCGGACCGGCGCGCTCCGGGTTCGCCCGATGACGGTGGGGGAGTCCGCCGCCGCGGTGGAGTTGGTGCTCCCGGACGGGGAGGTCCGCCCGGCGCTCCTGTCCGTCGGGGCGGAGACGACGACGGTAACGTGCATCGGCGGCGACCCCGAAACCCTGGCGGCCTCCCTCGCCCGGGCGGAGGCGTTCTGGGCGCAGCAGCGCCGGATTGTGGCGGCCGCCGAGCGTCTGGTGTCGGAGCGGACCATGTTCGACGAGCCCAAGGACGAGCTCGAGGATGTCCAGGAGGACGGGGACCTGCGCCTGGAGTGGACCAAAGCCTACATGCGGCGCAAGAAGACCTTCCTTTTGCGGGAGGTCGAGTATCCGGTCTACGACCGAAAGGGCAACCCCACCCCGCCGCAGGTCTGCGTGGATTTCATCTTCGACACCTGGGAGCGCTCCTTCGGCACGTGGTACCGCAAGCGCAAGGAGTCCCCGGGGCGTAACGAGGGGGACGTGGACTTCAGCCTCCTGCCCGACTTCAGCCGCCGGTACATCGCCACGGTGCTGGCCTATGCCGGGACCGAGGGGACCCCCTTCGATCGGTACGACATCCCCCGGAGGCGCTGGGTGCCTTTTGAAAAACGGAACCGGTTTTCGAGAAACCTGGCCAGGCAATCCGACGCTATCCGGGAGGGAGACGCGTTGATTATCCACGGGCTCCGCGAGGAGGACATGGCGGAGCACTACCACTCCGTCCTCGTGCTCGAGACCGATCCCCTCACCGGCATCCCCACACTGGTGGCGGACAACCAGGGGCGCCCTCGGATCTGGTCCCTGGCCCAGGCCATGCAGCCCGCCCCCAAGCGGTCCATCAAGTATCGGATCCGGGTGGACTTCGACGAGATGAAGGCCCTCACCAGGACCCTTCGGGAGCAGCGGATCCTTGCCCAGTCCGTAGCCCATAACCCGTAGCCCAAAGGTACATCGTCCCTACGGGGGAAGCTTGACGGCATCCGGGGGGGAAGTTAACGTCATCAGACAGGTCGGCGTGCAAATGGGAGGTTCGAATATGAGGCGTGAGCAGAAGGCGATCGTGCAATCTCTGCTGGTGGCGATACTCTGTGTCGGCGCCCCGGGGCTCCGGGCGCAGCCTGCAGGATCGGGAGAAGCGGAGGCCGCGTTCAACGCCGGGAAGCAACACTACCACGACAAGGATTACACAGCGGCGGCGGCGGCATTCCGCCGGGCGCACGCGCTTAGGCCGAACTGGAAGCTCCTCTACAATATCGGTCAGAGCGAGGCGGCCGCCAAGCGATACGGGCTGGCGGTGGAGGCGTTCGAGCGTTACCTGGTGCTCGGGGGGGACGACATCGGGCCGGATCGACAGGTAGAGGTGCTCGCGGAGATCGACAAGTTCCGCAAGATCGTCGGCGCCATCGAGATCTCTTCGGCGGCGGGGCTCACCGTCTTCGTGGACGACCTCGAACGGGGCACCACACCCCTCGCCGGTCCCCTCCTCGTGGCCGCGGGGATCGAGCACCGGCTGGTAGCTCGGCGGGACGATGAGCCCGTATTCGAACAGGCCGTTCGGGTGATCGGTGGGCAGAGCACGACGATCGAGGTTGAGGTCGAGGTCGAGCCCGCGGCGTCCGAGAGAGCGCCGTCGGAGACCCCGGAGACCCGCACTGTGCCGAATTCCGAGGCCGGGCCCCTCGAGCACCGGATGGTCTCGGACGACAGACCGCCGGCTAAAAAACCGCTCAAGACCGCCGGATGGGTCGTGGCCGGCGCGGGCGCCGGGGTGTTGGTGGCCGGCGCCGTGACCGGGGGGCTGGCCCTCTCGTTGGACAAGGATCTCAAGACCGCGTGCAACGGCGGGTGCCCCCCCGACAAACAGCCGGATCGGGATCGGATGGAGCGCCTCGCCCTGGCCACCGATGTCCTGATCAGCGTGGGTGCCGGGGTTGCGGCGGCGGGGATCGCCATGGTGCTCATCGGAAACACAAAGGGGGAGACGAAACAGAAGGTCTCCGTGCTCCCTCACGTCTCTTCGGGGCTCGCGGCGATATCGATTACCCACGAGTTTTAATATACATTCTTGCCATTTACTCCCAATGCTGATAGGCGGTTTCAATGAAAATATAAAAGCTCTAGGAGGTACGATGGGAGCGCTTAAGGACAAAATGCTGGAACCTGGAATCCGACCCAAAGTGGTGGCGGATTGCGTCACGCTGGTGGATCAGGAAGTGGCATCGAAGAAGGGGGTCACCGGGATGGTGATCAAGACAGGCTACAAGGCGTTCAAGGCGCTGAAACCCACTATTGTCAAGGAGGCGATCGAGCACCTGCTGGAAGACTTCGTGGGGGTGATCGACACCCACCACGAGGAGTATGCGAAGTCCGGCGGCTCGTCCTTCGAGAGCTTCGCCGTCTCCAGGGACAAACGGATCGCCAACGATCTCCTGGGGATTACGGACGCCATCATCGAGCAGTCCAGTAAGACGGCGCTCAAGAAGATCTACCATGGGCTCCGAAAGGTGGCGGAGAAGAACGTGATACAGGCCGTCCCGGCGACCGGCCGGCTCGTAGACAAGTATATGCGATAAGGGGGGCGACCTAAGGGCGGTTCTCCCCAGGGGGCTGAATGGCTGAGCAAAGGTCCAGCGTGGACGGGAGGATGAGGCGTTGGCTGATTCTTCTCGCGCTACTCACGTCATATTCCGTAGCCGGGAAGGCCTCGGGGAACGAGAGCGCTGCTGCGGAGGACGACGCGATCCGTCGGGCCTATTTCGCCGGTCTCTCGAGCGGAGCAGATCCCCCTGGAGAGCTCGAGATCAGGACCTTCGGCCGAACCGTCCGGTTGGCGGGCTCGAACGGCGCGGTCCGCCGGGAGCTCACCTGCCTCCTCTGTACACCGCAAGAGACCCTCTCCGCGGCCCGGAGCCTGGGCGCGGAGGTCCGGGCGGCGGTCGAGAACGCTCCGACCTCGGCGATTCGTATCGACGGCAGGGTGGACGGCGCGGTCACCCTCGATGACATCCCCGTCGCGCCTCCGGTCGGGGAGCATCTTGTGAGCCCCGGGACGCACGACGCCGTCCTCGCCGCCGGGGGCGAGACCCGGCATATCCGGCTCACCCTCTCTCCCGGGGACCGGGCCGGCCTCTCGTTCGAAGATTCCGCGGATTCGGACCGGCGCGCCCGGCTGCGGAAACGCTGGGCGGTCGTGAGCGCTGGTGTCGGGCTCTCGCTGGCCGGGGTGGGGGCCGCCTTCGTCGCGCTCCATGGCGACTGCGTCACCCTCGACGCAACGTGTGACCGCAAGTACAAGTCCCTCGGACCCGGCATCGGGCTCATCGCGGTGGGCGCCCTCCTCCAGGGGGTGATGATCTGGCTCCTCGTTCCGAGAAGAACAGCGGGGACGCGATGATCCGCCGAGCGGCCGGAATGTGGATTGCGCTCATCGTCTCCTGTCCCCTGCATACCCACGCCGAGACCCCGATTCCCGCGTCGGCGGAGCTGCCCCTCCTGGTGGTGAACGCCGGCCGGGCCGTGTCTCCGGAGGAGATCCAGGAAGTCGTCGACGGCCTGGAGACCCCGGTGACGCGGGGCCGGAGCATGATGGATCGCATCGGGATCCTGCCGCCCCCGGATGTGGTCGCCGTGGCCAACGCCGCCCGCCAGTTCGCCGCGGCCGAGGATCTGTTCTTCAACGGGCTCCACAGGGAGGCCACCGTCAAGTTCAGCCGCATCGTGGAGTGGGCGGCGGCCCACCCGGAGCAGCTGTTCCTCGAGGACGGCCGTTCCATTGTCTTCAAATCCCATATCCATCTGGCGGTGATCGCGGCCGGCGATGAGCGGCTCGTCGACGAGCACCTGCTCGCGGCGGCCGCGTTTCAGAATATGGAACCCCGCCGGGCGGATTTTCCCCCCTGGGTCTGCGAGGCGTTCGCGTCGGCCCGGGCAGAGCTCGCCGCGTCTTTGGAGCGCACCGCCAGCGTCGCGGTATCCGAGGAGTGTCGGCTCTTCGCGGCGGGCCGGATCGTGGGAGCGGTGGACGGGACGACGATGCTGTTCCCAGGAGAGTCGGTGTTCCAGGCGACCTGCAACGGCAAGAGGGCGGTCCCCCGCCGGGTGAATCTCTCTCGGGGACGGAACGAGATTGCGCCGCTCGGGCTTCTGGTCACGGCGTTCGAAGAGCAGACGGGGTCGAACCTGACCGGGGATCTCACCCTCCGGACCGCGCCGGGGGTCGAAGACGCCGACCTGGCGGGCGACCTGCTCACCGTCTTGAGGGGGACCGACGCGGGGCGCCTCGTCGCCGTCATCGGCAAGCCCGGGCGCCTCGCGGTGTGGCTCATCGACCGGCGCTCGGAGCACCCCCTCCGAAGCGCCCAGACCCAGAGCGCCGCTCCCGCCGCGGCGCGGCGGGCCGCGGCGTCCGTCGCCGTCGGCCCCGAGCCCGATACGAAGGTTCCCCTCCCGACCCCGCGTCCATGGTACCGGGACAAGGCGGCGTGGGCGCTCCTCGGGACCGGGGTCGCTGCCCTGGGGGTTGGAGTGGCCCTCCATAACGTGTACGGTAGTGGAACCCGGCAGGAGTCCATCGCCCTCGCGACGATGATCGGCGGCGGCGGGCTCATGGGGACCGGATTCGTGCTGTTCTTCGTTCCGACGGAGGAGACACCCGGCGGAAAGCACCGCGCCAAGGCGGTCCCCGTGTTCGGGATGGGTAGGACCTTTTGATGGTTTGGAGAAGATTCTTGAGGCGTCATCACCATATTCCGTTCGCGGCCTTTCTTGTCATGTGCGGGTCCTGCGGCCCCGCGGAAGAGAAGCCCCCCGCCCCGACCGAGGATAGCGACGCCGAGAATGATCGCCCAGCGGCGGACGACGAGCAGGCCCTCGCCAAGAAAAAGGAGCTGGAGCGCATCGAGCAGGAGGCGCAGGAGGCGATCGCGAACAAGGACTGGGGGAGCGCGCGGCAGATCGTTCGAAGCGGCCTCAAGATATCCGAGGACCGGAGCGGCCTGGAGATTCAGAACGCGCGGCTGCTGCTCCTGCTCGGCGACATCGAGCGGGAGACCAATAACGAGATGGAGGCGCGTCGGAATTACACGGACGCCATGGCCATCTTTCACGTCCAGAAGAACGACGTGGGGCGGTTCGAGACCCTGCTCTCCAAGTGTCAGCTGGAGGCGCGGGAGGGGGACTACGCCGCCGCCGAACGGGAGCTCACCCAGGCCGAGACCTTCATCCCCAAGCTCAAGGATCGCCACTATATCGGCCGGTACAAGATGGTGGAGGGACATCTGGCGTCCCGGAAGGTGGAGCCCAAGGCGGCCTCCGAGGCCTACGTGGAGGCCATCCGCATCTTCGAGGCCGTCAAGGACCACGACGCGCGGGCGGAGGCCCTGCTGCTCCTCGCCGCCGAGGAGGATCGTCTCGGGCAGCTTCCGGACTCGAAGCGCAGCATCGAGAAGGCCCTCGCCATCTTCAATGAGAAGGAGAACCTCGACGGCAAGGTCCGCGCGTTGCACAGGCTGGCCACCTACGCCGAACGGGAGCACAAGTGGGCCAAGGCGCGCAAGCTGTACCAGGACGTCCTCGAGCTGTACGACCAGCTCGATCAGCGGAGCGCCGCCACCAACGTCGGCCTCCACCTCAACGCCCTGCCGGTCCAGGAGAAGGACAAGAAGAAAAAAAAGTGACTCGCCCGCCGGCGGTGGTGTGCGCGCCGGTGTCGTCTTCCCGATCTTCATCGGGTCGTTGGTCTTCACCGGAACCGCCGCGTTGTCCACGGATCCCGCGTTGCGGGGATATCCCCTGCGAAGGGGGTCATCTTCGAGGAGGTGGCGGGGAGAACGGGGAGCGAGCCTCGATTTCGCGCACATCTGGCACTGGCTGAAGGGGCGCGGAGGATCGGAGAGGCTCCTCAGCGAAGGTGGAACTCGACGGGATTACACAGTTTGTGGAAAAGAGTTGTCAAACGGTTGACCGCCGTGCATTGTTGTCCTGTGGAGATTATCTAGCGATGAAGGAATTACAGTTTTCTATCGCCGAGCACTTTGATGATCCGGATGCTTTTCTGCAATATATCGCTGCTTTCGATCCCCGGCTCAACCTGCACATCTGCGCGACGGCTATCCCGTGGCCCATCATGTGGTCCTTCCTCCAACGGACCGCCACCGAGAATCAGGGGTTGGACGTCTCGGAGGTGGGCACCACCTGGCTTGGGAGCTTCACCCGGCAGAATGTGCTGAACGAGCTGACGACCGACGAGCTGGATCGGTTCGGCGGCGCTCATCGATTTCTCCCCTCGGTCTGGCGGAGCGCTTCCATGGTGGATGATCAACGGGTTCTCTCCGTCCCCTGGATGGCGGACACTCGACTGGTCTTATACTGGAAGGACGCCCTGGATGACGCGGGCGTGGATGAGCGGTTCGCTTTTGACACGCCGATCCAAATGGAGGAGACCCTGGCGCGCATCTCGGAGGCGGGGTGGCCGGCCTGGGCCGCGCCCACCTTTACGATAAGGAACACCATTCACCAGCTGGCGTCGTGGGTGTGGGGCATGGGGGGCGACTTCGTGACCCCGGACGGCCGGGCCTCCGAGTTTCTGTCTCCCGAGGCGCTCGAGGGGATCGTCTCCTATTTTAAGCTCCGGAAGTATCTGGCCAAGCGGTTCAACTCGCTGGACGCGGTGTGGGAGGCCTTCGAGAATCGCGAGGCGGCGGTGACCATCAACGGCCCCTGGTTTTTTCGGCGGATGGCCCTCAGGGGGGCGACCCAGGCGGATCTCGTCAACCTGGGGGTGGCGCTGCCGCCGGGCCCCCCGTTTGTCGGGGGATCCAACCTGGTCATGTGGCGTCGGGAGCAGGACAACCGGGAGGCCGCGGTCTCGTGGATCGCCCATCTCCTCGCGCCAAAGGTGCAAAAAGAGGTCTGCAAGGCCGCGGGGCTTCTCCCCGTGCTGTCGGAGGTTCTGGAAGACCCTCCCGAATATACCTCGAAACCCCATTACGAGTATTTCAAACGGGCTCTGGAGAAGGGGCGTCCCATGCCGCGCATCTCGAGGTGGGGGGCCCTGGAGGAGGAGCTGGTGCGCGCCATCGGAAAGATCTGGAGCGATCTGAAGGAAGATCCCCGCCTCGAGGTGAGCACCGTGGTGCTCCATCACCTGTCACCGGTTGCGAGACACTTCGATCGGGTCCTCGGATCGATAGAACCGCCTGACAGCTTTTAAATAAGGAAAGGTTGTATTGTAATCGTTTGGTCGAGGTGGCGCCTCGATAACGCATCCTGAAGTTTTTTCCACAAGGGATTTGACACCTGTGATTTATAGAGGTAAACAAGTACCTGTTTACAGGATGTGGCCGTATGTACAGCATCGACATCTCTGATTCTACTGGCCTCGCCCTCCTCGCAATCAATGCTATTGTGAAGCGAGGGGGACGGCGCCCGATGAAGCTCACGGACCTCGCGGCGGTATTGAATGCCCCCGTGGCCCGGCTCGGCGAGGTGATGCATCGCCTGACGCTGGCCGGCGTGGTGGCCTCGAAGGACGGCTCGGCCGGGGGATTCGTGCTCGGCCGACGGGCCGGGACTATGACACGTCGGGATGTCCGGGGGCTGTTCGAAGCCCCAAAGGGGTGTGAGCCGTGCGTGATGGGCCACGGGCTCTGCCCGTTCGGGGAGTGTCTGCTCGGCGGCGGTATCCCGTCGCGAGAGACGCGTATCCTCGATCTGTAGTCAATTTCACAACGAATCCGCGCGGCCACGGCCGCCGAGAAAAGAGGAAAGATCATGGAGATGTTCTGTTATCAGTGTGAGCAAACCGCCAAGGGAATCGGGTGCACCCGGAAGGGGGTCTGCGGGAAGGAGCCGGAGACCGCCGGGCTCCAGGATGTGCTGGTGCACGCGGCTTTGGGCATCGGGCAGTACGCGCATCGCGCCCGCGGGCTCGGCGCCCGCGATCTGGAGATCGACCGGTTCGTCGTCGAGGCGCTGTTCACGACGGTGACGAATGTCAACTTCGACGCCGAGCGCATCGAGGGGTGGATTCGAAAGGCCGCCGATGTCCGCGAGCGGGCCCGGGCGCTCTACGAGCGCGCTTGCGCCGGGGCGGGGAAGGCACCCGCGAAGCTGAGCGGTCCGGCCGCGACGCTGTTTCCGGACTCCCGAGAGGAGCTGCTCCACCTCGCGGAGCACATCGGGATTGTGGCGCGGAAGAGGGACAAAGGGGACGACGCGGTGGGGCTGGAGGAGCTCATCACTTACGGGCTCAAGGGCACGGCCGCCTATGCGGACCACGCCCTCGTCCTGGGACAGGAGGATGACGGGGTCTACGCCTTCTTCCACGAGGCCCTCGACTTTCTCACCCGGGCGCAGTCGGTGGACGCCCTGACCGCCATGGCCCTTCGGGTGGGGGAGGTGAACCTCAAGGTGATGGGGCTCCTTGACGCCGCCAACACCGGCGCCTACGGTCACCCGGAGCCCACCTCCGTCCGCGTCACCCCCAGGAAGGGTAAGGCCATTCTGGTCTCGGGACACGATCTGAAGGATCTCCACACCCTCCTGGAGCAGACCAAGGACAAGGGGATCAATATCTATACCCACGGCGAGATGCTCCCCTGTCACGCCTACCCGGCGCTCAAGAAGTACGATCACCTGGCGGGCAACTACGGCGGCGCCTGGCAGGACCAGAAGGCAGAGTTCGATGCCTTCCCGGGGGCCATCCTCATGACCACCAACTGCATCCAGAAGCCGCGGGAGTCGTACCAGGCCCGCATCTTCACCACCGGGCTCGTGGGGTGGCCCGGGGTGACCCATGTGGGCAATGACGACTTCTCGCCGGTCATCGAGGCGGCGCTCGCGGCCCCGGGGTTCGACGCGGACGGTTCCGACCAGTCCATCACCGTCGGGTTCGCACGGAACGCCGTCCTCGGCGTCGCCGACAAGGTCATCGAGGCGGTGAAGGGCGGGGACATCCGCCACTTCTTCCTCGTGGGGGGGTGTGACGGCGCCAAGCCGGGCCGCAACTACTATACCGAGTTCGCCGAGAAGGCGCCGAAGGACACGGTGGTGCTGACCCTCGCCTGCGGCAAGTACCGGTTCAACAAGATGAACTTTGGGGACATCGGCGGCATCCCACGGCTCCTCGACATCGGGCAGTGTAACGACGCCTACTCCGCGGTCCAGATCGCCTCGGCCCTGGCGACCGCGTTCGACACCGATGTGAACAGCCTCCCCCTCTCCCTCATCCTCAGCTGGTACGAGCAGAAGGCGGTCTGCATCCTCCTCTCCCTCCTCCACCTGGGCATCCGGAACATCCGCCTCGGGCCGAGCCTCCCCGCGTTCGTGACCCCGCCGGTGCTCAACGTGCTCGTCGAGACGTTCAACATCGCGCCGGTGACCACCGTCGACGAGGACCTGAAGGCGATCCTGGGATAGACCTATCGCCGGCGGGCGCGGATCCGTTCCCGGACAGCCGGGGTGGGGACCACGCTGATCAGCCAGTCGTTGCCGGGCTCCTTCTCCAGCATCCAGAGGGCCAGTGTCTCGGCCCGGGGCTCGGGGCAGACGTCGAGGTACATGGTGCGGCGGGCCATGGGGATCCAGGTCACGTGGAGCCGTCGGAACAGCCTGTCGAACGCGTCGTCCGGCGGCTCCCCGGTCTGCTCGGACAGGGCCGCGGCGGTCTCGAGCAGCGCCCAGGCGAAGGGGATGTCTTCCTGGGGGAGGGCCTTCGCGAGCCGATCCGCCCACTCGACAAGCCCCGCCGTGAACCCGGCGCCGTGGGCCTCTTGTCCCAACGGGCCGAACAGCCGCCCGAGGCAGAGCTCGGCGCCGCATCCGAGGGACATCTCGTCATCGACAAAGCCGTGCAGGGCATCGCTCCAGGTGTAGGTGAAGTCGACCTCCAGGAGCACGGCGCCCCGGAGGAAGTGCCCGCTGTGATCCCGGGGCGGGTTGTCCCACTGGTCGATATCCCGCCACCCCTCCGCCAGGAGTAGCTCCCGATAAGCGGCGGCGCGCTCGGCGGCCCTCACCTTACCCTTGTAAAGGACCTTCCGGGTGCCGGGGACCGGCGTTCCCCCCGGCAGCTCGGGCAGGGGAAGGCGAGCCTGCGCCGGTTCGAGGGGCAACCTCGCCGCGGCGCGGAAAGCGTCCAGCGTCTGTTTCGGATCGAGATCGCGGATCAGATCGGCGACGAGGGGCTCGGGCTCGAGGGGACTCCGTCCCCAGATCATCCGCCGCCACGCCAGGTGAAAGGGAACCCGGGCTTCGCCGATGAAGACCGGCCGGGAGAGCAACGGATCATCCGGCGCGTCGACGGGGAGCCCGATTCGGTCGCGGACCCGGTCGGGGTCTCCGCCGAGCCCCGCGTCGGACAGGAGCCGCTTCAACTCCTGGGGCTCCAGGCCGGGGCTCGAGAGCACGGCGGCCAGCGCCCGGACCTGTGGCGGGCTCGGGTCGGCGCCCTCCGTCAGCGGCTCGGGAAAGGCGAGGGTCAGCAGGGCGGACGCGACGATCTCTCCCCCTGACGCCAGGGCCTCCGGCAGGTGTTCCAGCGCCCGTTCGGGGAACCGTTCCCGGAGCGCCAGGTAGCGGTGCACGGCCAGGTCGTGCAGGGGGGGCCACGGGAAGCCCTCAAAGGGCGCCGACGCGCGGGGGAGCTCCGCTTCAAGGGCCGCGAGGGTCTCCTCGGTGGCCGCCTCCGTGAGGAGGGCGGCGGAGATCCGGGCGGCCAGCGCCACCCGCTCGTCCGGGTGTTGGTAAAACGTTTCGACGGACGACAGATCTTCCGGCTCGGGGGCGTTGCCGCCGCGGCCGAGGGCCAGGATCCCCACCGCCAGCGGGAGGGGCGAGGTCTCCTCGGTGAGCCGGTCGCGCAGCCGGGATCGGGCCTCAGGTGTCGGAAACCAGGCGAGGAAGGCCGCTGCCGCCACCCGCTCGTCCTCGGCGCCACTCAGCATCTGGATCGCCTCGGGCACCGCCGCGGCCACTGCCCGGTAGATCTCCCGCCGGGTCCGTCCCGCGGTGTCGAGGACGAGATCCACGCGGAGGCGCTCCCCGAGGGGCGGACGTCCCGGCGATATGGCGGCGAGCAGGTGCAACAGGGCCGCCCGGTCCGGGAGGGCGGGATCCGCCAGCAACCGGAGGAGGAACGGCACGAGCAGACCGCAGACGGGGTGGTCGGCGAGCTCTGTCAGGGTCGCCCGGGCCTTTCGTCGCGACGGCTTCCGGGGCGCGGCGAGCCGAGCGGCGGTCTCACCGAGGTCCGGAACTTCGTCCTTGGAGGCGGCGGCCCAGTCCACCTCGAGCATCTCCTTCAACGCGTTTATCGTGTCCTCGGACAGTCCTTTTACGAGGGGCGGCATGGGGATCCTTTCGCGGTCACAGCGGCAGCACCGGCCGCACGCTCAGCATCTCGTCGAAGGCTTTGGCGGGGACCCTCCCGGCACAGAGCAGCAGTACCCATTCGGCGCAGTCCTGCCAGGGGTAGCAGAGCCCGGCGCCGCCCCGGGCCCGGCGCCGCTCCCCAGGTGTCGGCGGGTCCGTCCCGAGGATCAGGGCCTCGGCGTGGGCGGCCGCGGGGTTGGGCTGCGGGGCGTCGGTCCACTCCCCCCACACCACCTCGCACCAGGCCCCCATCTCGATAAAGCCGAAGGGATTGGGGCCGAGATAAGGATCGTCGGGGATGGTGTCGCCCGTCGAGAACGCGGTCCGCCCGCCGGCGCGAGCCGCCGCCTCCCACTCGTCGTCCGTCGGAAGCCGAAGCCCGAAGCTGCCCAGCCCCGTCTCCACCGCGGGGAGGTCGATCTCCCGAAGCCCCTCTTCGGGTTCGTATCCGAGGGTTTCGAGGTACGCCGCCTCGGTCATTGCGGCCACGCCATCCACGTCGGCGGTCTCCGGCGGATTGCGATCTGAATTTCTCAGGCGCTCGAGCTGGGCCTCGTCCAGGGGGCGCGCCGCCAGCAGGAAGGGGTCGACCGCCGCGGTGAACGGCTTCGGAAGGCTCTCTCGCCGGGACAGGGCGTCGTCCACCATGTCCGCCTCTCCCCAGCCGCGGTACTGGGTAAAGAGGGCGTCCGCCTCGGTGTCGGAGAAGCCCAGCCGCCACGTCCCTCCGGGGACCAGGTGGAATAGAATTTGGGTGGGCGCGTGGATCATCGCGGGGACCTGCTCGGCGCCCACCCACCGCAGGAACCGGAGCTCCCCCGAGGCCTCGAGATCCGTGATGATATTTCGGCGGGCTGCCTCGTCGGCGCTACGCCAGTGGTCCAATGACAGTCGCTTCTTCAATTCGGCATCCATCTGCATGCGCCTCGCTCCTTTGACAGTCTGGGACTGCGCGATAAACGGAAAAAGGGGTCGAACTCGACCGAAACTGTATCATCTCTCGCGGACCATATCGAGCCTCCGAGAAAATCGCCGACCGCGTCGCTCAGGGACACTGTGCTGAAGGGCAGAGCGACATAGGCCTCTCCGAGAGGGGGAGCTCGCCGCTCTCCTGGAGGAGATTGACGTTGGTCATGTTGTCGACCCGGCCGGCGAACCCAGCGTAACGGGCGATGCGGGGTTCTTCTTCGCGTCAATCGATCACCGTCGCGCCGCCCCCCGGACGGCACCGGATGATCTCCACGATGCCGGGCAGCTCGGAGAGGGCCGCGGCCACCTCGGCCTCGTGGGCGCCGTCGGTGAGCAGCTTGGGCTGGGGGCCCGCGTCGCAGGTGAAGTAGGCGGGGAGCCCCTCCTTTCGCAGGCGGCGGGCCAGGTGGAGCCCCTCGACGGTGGGGCCCTTCCAGAAGATGATGCCGGGCCGCGTGGCCAGGATGGCGGCGTGCATGGCGAGGGCGCTGTGTTCGGTCACCTCTCCCAGGGCCTCGAGATCCCCGGTTTCCACGGCGCGGATGGCTGTCCCGGTGTCGGCGGCGGCGCAGGCGACCCAGCGCTGATAGTAGGGGGAGGTGAGGCGGGTCTGTTCCATGGCCTCGGTGGATCCCACGGACTTGGGCCCGGGATCGCAGACCCCCACCAGGATGCGCAGATCCATCTTGCCGCCGTCATCGATGCGGGTGGCGTAGGAGTCGCTCCCGTCCTCCCGCTCGCCGGCCTGCCAGACCGCGATCCCCCCGGGGATGGACCGTGCAGCGGAGCCCGAGCCCCGCCGCGCGAGCACGGAGAGGGCGGGCTCATCGAGGCTGAGATCGAGGGCCGCGGCGGCGGCCACGGTCAGCGCGGCGAACCCGGAGGCGGACGAGGCGAGCCCCGCGGCAGTGGGGAACGCGTTGCGGGTGTCGACCCGCGCCCTGTGGGGGACGCCGCTCAAGCGCCGGAAGAGGTCGAGGAAGCCGGAGACCCGATGGGTGAAATTCTCGGGAGCCGCCGCGTCATTCAACACGACCTCGTCCTTTGTAAACATTGGGGCGAAGGTCACCGCGGTGGTGGTGACGAGGGGCTCCAGCGCCACGGAGACGCTGGAGGCCGCCGGCAGGTTGAGTCGGAGATCCCGCTTCCCGAAGTACTTGACGAGAGCCACGTTCGAGAGGGCGCGGGCCCTCCCGGTGTGCGTTTCTGGGCCATTGTGATGGGTATCTTTCTCGATTGTCATGGCGTGCTCCAGACCCTTCATACCAGGTTCGAAAAAAACTTTGGCGACTTTTTTGACCCTCCATGGGGTGCGTCGTATTCTGTATGCAGATGTAGGACAAGGTAGTCAAAAAGATTACCTGGTAGTCATCGGGAGGAACCATGGAAGACAACACCTATCGCAGCTGGAAAGACTTCACCGTGCAGCAGTACCGCCGCGCCAACACCGTTCAGCTCTGCATCGACGAGCTCGCCGACGAGATGTACTTCGATGACTCGGCGGAGAAGAAGGACCTCATGGATGAGGAGCTCAATTTCGACTACTAGCACCCAACGCGCATGACGCCGGACCGTACTTAATCGTCCTCGGCCCTCGGCCGGATGTCGACGGTGCCCTTGCCCTTCGACGCCGTCGACATGTCGCAATCCGGTCCACGGACCGAGGCGATTCCGCTTTGGCGGGATAACCCCGAGACAGGTTGCCTCCCTGTCTCGGGGTTCTTTTTTTTACGAGCCCGGGTCGGGATGCGCTATAATTCGCCGGATGAAGGAACTCGATCTCTCCAAGACGAAGCAGCTGATTCGGGTGTTCCGGGAGTCCAAGGCCCTCGACATCGTCCGCTGGATAGCGGACCACTCGATAACAGGGGTGGGACCGCTGATCTCCGCCGAGGCGTTGGCGGCGGAATACCGGAAGGACGGCTCCTATGCGGATGACGAGGCCCGGGTTCGCGCGCTGATCCGCTGGGAGTGCTCCAAGAACTTCGGCACCGGGTTCGTCACCAGCCTCGGGGGGCTCATGACCCTCCCCGCGGCCATCCCCGCCAGCCTGGGGGCGAGCTGGGTGGTGCAGGCGCGGCTCGCCGCCGCCATCGCGGTCATTCACGGTCACGACGTTTCGGAGGACAGGGTGCGGACCCTGGTGGTGCTCTCCCTCATCGGCAACGCCGCCAAGGACGAGCTCAAGCAGGTGGGCGTGCAGGTGGGCAACCAGATGACGGCCCACGCCATTCGACACCTGTCCAGCAGCATCGTCAAGGAGATCAACCACCTGGTGGGGTTCCGGCTGCTCTCTCGGACCAGCGAGAAGGGGGTGATCCGGCTCGCTCGCTTCGTCCCCGTCGCCGGCGGTGTGGTGGGAGGGGCCTTCGACGGCATGGCCTGTCGCACCGTCGGCAAAGTGGCGGACAGCCTGTTCTCCCCCCATCAATGACGCGCCGCGCCCCTCCAGCCCATTGTATGCGAGCCCCGCTTGGAAATCCCCTGCCCCTGGCGCTCAGTCTTTTCGCGGTCGCTTCGGCCTGCGGTAAAGAGGAGGTGAAGGGATCGGTCGCCGCCCCGGCGATGCCGACCCCTCCGACGCCGGCCGCCACCTTGGCGGAATTGCCCGGGGCACCCCACCGGACGGATCCCTGCCGGCGGGTCGATGCGAACGAGTATTATCTCGTCGAGGACTTCGAGCTCGGCATCGGGCGGTCCTGGTGGGTCAGCGGCGACGGCACCGGCACCTGGGGGGAGCTCCCCGGGCGGGAGCCGGCGGCCGCCGAGATCCCCGGGGGACGGTGCGGCGTGAGCCGCTATGCGTTGCGGCTGACCGCCGCGGGGCTCGAGCGCTTCGGCGGCGCCTTCGGCAGGAACTTCTATCCAGAGCCGTTCGACGCCTCCGGCTGGGACGGCCTCTCGTTCTGGGCGAAGCGGGGGAAGGAGACCGTGAACCGGCGCCTCTTCGTCTCCGTCGGCGAGCCCCACACCGATCAGAGCAACGGGGTCCGACTCCGGGGGGCGTCCTTCTGCGAGGAGGCCCCGGAAGCGCCCGAGCGGAAGTGCGACCGTTTCGGCGCCACCGTGAATCTGGAGACCGAGTGGCGGTTCTTCACCATCCCGTTCGAGGCGATGCGTCAGCGGGGCTTCGGCCGCAAGGCGCCAAGGCTGGATCGGCGCGCCGTCATCGGCATCAACATCGAGATCGGGACCGGGGACTGGGATCTCTGGATCGATGACATGGCCTTTTTCAGGGAGAAGCGGTGATGTCGCCGGGCGCGAGGTGGCTGGTCGCTCTGCTGACGGGAGGCACTCTCACCGTCGTCACCAACGCGTCCGGTCGTGGGTGCGAGGAGGTCCCCAAGGGGTTCGTCTGCGCCGAGGGAACCCGGTTGAAGCTGAACGGCGGCGACTACTATTTCAGCGGCGCCAACTCCTTCACTCTGCTCTACTCCGAGGCGGACGCGGCGGAGCAGATCCGGATCGCGGCCCAGCTCGGGCTCAACGCCCTCAGGCTCTGGGGATTTTGGGACGGCGAGGTGCTGGAGCCCGTGAAGGACGCCGCCGGGAACGTCCTCGCGCCCCCCACCCCGGACACGGACGAGTACGGCCACTACGTGCTCCAGTCGCGCCCCGGGGTGTATCCGGAGCCGGCGTGGCGACGGCTGGACTACGCCATCTACCTCGCCCAGGTTCACGGCATCAGGCTCATCATCCCGCTCATGAACCAGTGGCCCGAGTTCGGCGGCATCGATCAGTACCTGAGATGGACGGGATCCGCAGCGACGAAGGGCCCCGCCGGGCATTATGAGCGGGAGGCCGCTGCCAAGAAGGACCGCTATCGCTTCTGGCACAGCGAGGCGGCCCAGGGGATTTACTTCGATTACGTCGAGCACCTGCTGAACCGGGTGAACGTCTACACCGGCGTGGCGTACAAGGACGATCCCACCATCATGATCTGGGAGATTATGAACGAGGGCCGTTACGGCTACTGGGAGGGGGATCCGGAGGGCCTCACGATGCGGGATTTCTACGCGGAGGCCGCCCGGTTCATCAAGGCCATCGATCCGAACCACCTGGTGGGGACCGGGGAGGAGGGGTTCCTCCGTCGGGGAGCGGGCCGGCTGGGACGGGAAGCCTATCCCTTCACCGCGGCGGCGGGGGAGGGGACGGACTTCGAGCTGAACGGGGCGATCCCGGATATCGATGTGCTCGGCATCCACTGCTGGCCCTTCCAGTGGAGCCTCTGGCGGGCCGGCGACGGGGATCCCGGCTACGACCGCCTCGGCGAGTACCCGGACATCGCGGCGTTCCCCCCGGAGTGGATCGCGGCCCACGCCCGCATCGCGAGGGACCTCGGCAAGCCCCTGTATCTCGGCGAGTTCGGCCTCCAGATCCTGCGGGTCCCCGGATCGGACCTGCCGGAGCGGAACGCCATCATGAGGGCCGCCTACGACGCGGTCCGTCACGGGGACCTCGCCGGCGCCGCCTTCTGGCACCTCACGGCCTCCCACGATCCCCAGTCGGTGGTCTACCAGGGCGAGGTGGCGCGACGGACGCTCCTGCAGGGCCAGTCCCGAGACGGGATCCGGCCCCACGATCTCGACTTCCGTTTCGACGTCTTCTGCCCCGAGGACGTGAGCACCTGCGGCATCATCGAGGGGTTCACCGCCGCCATGACGGCGCGGGTGGAACATCCGGATCCGCCCGACGACGCCCGGTTCCATCCGCCGTGCCTCCCCCCCTGGGAGGTGTGCGGCGATGAATGTGTGATCACCGCCTCCCACCCGGACCACTGCGGCGGGTGCGGCGTCGCCTGCTCCCCGAGCACCGCCTGCGTCCGCGGCGGGTGTCTCCCCCTCACCGCACTGCCCGACTGACGCGGCGCAAAAGATACCGGTTCTGGAGAGGTAAAACGGTTAATCGGCCATTCGCGCGCTTTTTTACTCCCCGACGCCCATTCCGTTGGAGATTTTGCCCCTATATCACTATAATGTATTGATGCGAGTTCTACGAAATAACGAGGATCCGGAGGCCATAGAAGACGCTATTACAACCTGACGAGCTGCGATTAGCGGAAGTTACGACTCAAGTGGACAGATGAGGATGAAGAAGCCTAGAGACCTCGAATCATGTGAACGCCGAATTTTGGAGCTGGAGCAGGCGTTGGCCGAGAAGCAGAAGGCCTTCGATCGCTTGCTAAGCGCGAGCCGGGAGGCGCTCTCCATCATGGAGAACGGAAAGGATCTCGTATTCGCGTTCAACGCGGCGTTAGAGTTTACCTACTGCAATCCGATCACCATCGAATACGGAACCCGCGCCTTCGGCTGCTCCGAGGAGGCCTTCCTCGCCATGGGCCTCCGGAGGATGTCCGCCCACGCGGCCATGGCGGGCAGTGACTTCGCGGACCGCGACTTCGAGTTGCTCGCCGCGCTCTTCAACAAGCCCCGGCCGCTCTACCTGGAGAGCAACGTCAACCTCGACGGCGCTCTGGTCTGGTTCGGGATCTGGTTCGTCCCCATCACGGACGATGCGGGGACGGTGGACACCGTCGTGGCCACGGCCCGGGACATCACGGCCCAAATCGAGGCGCAGAAGGCGCTGACAAACGAAAAGGAGAAGCTCGCGGTGACCCTCTCCAGCCTCGGAGAGGGGGTCATCACCACGGACACGAAGGGCCGGGTGGCCATCCTGAACCAGGTGGCAGAGAAGCTGACCGGTTGGGATTCGGCGTCGGCGGTGGGAAAGCCCCTCGAGGAGATCTATTCCGTGCACGACAACACGAACCAGGAGCCGCGCACCAACTCCGTATCCCGTCTCCTGTCCTGCCGGGAGTACACGAACGCGATCAAGGCGGAGGAGGTGCTCGTCGGGAGGGACGGCAGGGAGACGCCGGTGTTCAGCACTGGAGCCCTGATCCGCCACACGGACGGGGAGGTCATCGGGGCGGTGCTGGTGTTTCGGGACATCTCCCATCAGCGGGCCTTCGAGGAGGAGATGCACCGGATGCAGAAGCTCGAATCCGTCGGCCTCCTGGCCGGGGGGATCGCACACGACTTCAACAACATTCTCACCACCGTCATGGGGAACCTGAGCCTGGTACAGCGGCGGGTCCAGAAGGACTCCCCGGTAGCCTCCCGCCTGGGGGAGGCGGAGAAGGCCGTTCACATGGCGCGGAGCCTGACCAACCAGCTGCTCACTTTTTCGAAGGGGGGCTCCCCGATAAAGTCCATCGCCTCCGTGAAGACCATCGTGGAGGAGTCCGTCGAGTTCTCCCTCATCGGATCGTCGGTCAAGCGGGAGATTGTTATCCCGGGCGATTTGTGGCGGGTCGAGGTGGACGAAGGGCAGATCTCCCAGGTGATTCAGAACCTGGTGATCAACGCCCATCAGGCGATGCCCGACGGCGGCACCATCTCCGTCACCGCCGGGAACTGCGACATCGACTCTGCCAGCCGGCTGCCCCTGGAGCCCGGTCAGTACGTCATGATTTCCGTGCGGGATCAAGGGTGCGGCATTCCGAAGGAGTGTATCCACCGGGTGTTCGATCCCTACTTCACCACCAAGGAGAACGGCACCGGGCTCGGCCTGGCGACGACCTATTCCATCCTCCGTCGACACGGCGGCCACATCACCGTGGAGTCCAACGGCCTCGACGAGACCTGTTTCTACATCTATCTCCCCGCCACCAAGAAACAGCTCACCGGGGAGTTCCCCACCATCGCGACCCGGGTCGCCCACGACGGCCGGATTCTCGTGATGGACGACGAGGAGAGCGTCCTCGAGGTCACCAAGGCGATCCTGGGTGAGATCGGGTTCGACGTGGAGGTCGTGAGGGACGGCGAGGAGGCCGTGGACCTGTATGCCGAGCGACGTCTGCAGGGGAGGGGGTTCGACGTGGTCATCATGGATCTGACCGTCCCCGGCGGTCTCGGCGGCAAGGACGCCATCAAGCGGCTCAAGGCGCTGGATCCGAATGCCCGGGCCGTCGTCTCGAGCGGCTACTCCAACGATCCGGTGATGAGCCGGTACAAGGAGTACGGCTTCTGCGCGCGGGTGACCAAGCCCTACGGGGTGGATCAGCTCACCAAGGTGCTCAACCGGATCCTCAATTGAGGTCCTACTCCGCCTTCACCGTCTTGATGATCGCCTTGCCGTTGCGAATCACGACCTTGAAATCGACCCCCGCGCCGGATTGGTCGTAGGTCTTCTGCAGGGACTTCGCGACCTTGCCGTACGAGAGGTTGTCGATGGATTCCTTGCAGCGCTTCTTGGCCACCAGGTATTTCTTATAGATGGCCTCGGTCTGCTCCTGGGTGAGGGAGGCCTTCCGGGGTCTCGCGGGACCCGCCGATGGTTCAGCGGGAACGCTGGTGTTCCCGTTGCGCGCTGCGCCGGGGGGAGAGAAGACCGCGCCCGGTACGTTCACGGGGGGCGCCGACGTCTGTGGCGAGATTGACCGCTTCAGCGTGGCGAGTCCCTTCTCGGGCGTCGGGCGACGGGGTGGGATGGGTTGAGCGGCCTTCGACGGACCGTCATCGAAGGGGTCGTCGATACTATCAATAGGGGGCGCGGGCGGTATCGACGGGGGGATGGAGGATCGGCTGGGGGTGCGATCGACGGTGAACGGCTCGTCGAGGTCGATGTCCAGCTCGGCGAGGTCGATGTCGAAGGACGGGGGGGCGTCCTCCTCGAAGAAGAGGGCGCTGTCGAGGGGAGAGCTCGATTGGGTCCGGCGGCCATGCCTCGCCTCGACCCGCCGTTTCGCCAGCATGACGTGGCGCGTGTAGGTGCCCTGCTCGATCTGCTTGCATACCCGATTCCAATAGATGGACTGGGTGTTGTACTTCTGGATCTGCATCTGAAACCGGAACCTCAGCGCGGTGTTCTGGATCTGGATGCTTCTCAGCTGGTAGATCTTCCGATCCAGATTCTTCCGGTAGATGGTGGGCTCGATCTTTTCGATGCCCATGAAGTACTGGTTGTAGAGCGCGTGCAGCCGTTCCAGATCCCGCTCGATCTCCTCCACCATTTTTTTCTGTTCATCCGGCGTCATGCAGCTCCCTAAAGCGCGAAAATCTTCAGGTTGTCGAAGAAGACCTCGCTGGCCCAGTTGTTGACGGCGAAGTGCTCATGTCCGTCTCCCGCGAGGGGCGCGCTGTCCTCCAGCTCCAAGAAGAGCGCGGAGTCCAGATACCATGATAGTGTACCCCCCTTTCGCACGATGCTGAAATGGTATTTCTTCCCCTTCTCTGCTTTGGGATCCGTTCGGACCTTGCGGTCGTCGCCGTGCTCGTCCATACGGGCGATAATGGACCGGGAGTTGTTCCACCCCCCGAGGATGATGACATAGCTGGTCGCGTTGTAGGAGAGCGCGGTCGCCTTGGACCGACCGTCCCCCCACGCCTCCACCTTGATATCGACGGCGTCGCTTTCGGAGCGGGCGTCGAATTCGATCCGGGCATCCCGGGGCAGCTTCTGTTTGAGCCAGAGGGGCTTGTTCTTCGCGCCCCGGGCCCGGAGCTCCCCGTCGACGATTCGGTACCGGCCGCCGGTGTCCAACCACGCGTCCCCCAGCGCCTCGCGGTCGAAGCCGTCCTCGAACACGAGCCGGCCACCCGAGGGGGGCGAACTCTTGTTCCCCGAGCAGGCGCAAATCAGGGTAATCGCTGTGATAACCGGCCATTTTTTAACTGACAAGCGTCCCATGATCCTCCAGTCATTCGAATATAAATCGGTTAGGCGCCATTTTCTATGGCGATCCTGAAAAAACGATTGGCGTGCGTCCGGGCCGCTCTCGGCTACCGCTGGAACGCGTAGAGGCGTTTGTCATCGCTGCCCACATATAGTGTGCCGTCGGGGCCGAGGACCGGCCCGGCGTCCACCTGGTCGCCGGTTTCGTAGCGCCAGACGAGCTTCCCCTCCGGAGAGAGGCAGTAGATGAAGTGATCCCTCCCCCCGAAATAGATGTATCCGTCCGCGTCGACGAGGGCGCCGGACTGGACGCCGTAGAACGCCCCTTCCCCCGGGGTGATACCGAAGCGCCACCGCTCCTCACCGGTCTTCGCATCCAGGGCCGCGAGGAACGGCTTCGCCCCGAAGGTCGCCGCGATGACGGTCTCCCCTCCGAGAGCGAGGGGGGCCCGGACGGGGTGGCCGAGGTCCTTCTCCCACCCGATCTCGCCGTTCACCGGATTGAGGGCGCGGACTTTGCCGTCATCCGAGGCGAAATAGATCCACTTGTCGCCGATACACGGGGTGCTGTCGTTGTCCCCCTCGGTCGTCAGGTTCCACAACACCTCGCTGTTGGGCTTGAGGGCGAAGAGGCGTTTCCCCTGGGTGCCGAAGTAGATGTTGCCGTGGGCGTCCAGCGCGGGGCTCGAGAAGATCTTCACCCGGCCCACGCCGGCCTGGAAGCGCCACTTCACCTCGCCGGAGGGCCTGAGCGCGTAGAGAAAATAGTGGCATCCGAAATAGACGGTGCCGTCCCTGGCGATGACCGGAGAGGTGTCCACGTCCCAGCGGGAGTCCAGCTTCTTCTCCCCCTTCTTGAGGGGGACCTCGGTGGAGAAGATCCACTTGACCTCTCCTTGGGGGGTCAACGCGAAGAACCGGTCCGCGTCGCTCCCGAAATAGAGGGTGCCGTCATCGGCGATGGCGGGGGAGCTCCAGATCTTTCCCATGGCGTCGAAGCTCCAGAGCTGCCGGCCGTCGCTCCCCACGGCGTACAGGTGGCCGTCGTGTGACGGGACGTACACGGTGCCGTCCCGCCCGATTGCGGCGTCTCCGTAGATGCGTCCCTCGGTGCGAAAGACCCACTTCAGCCGGGCCGATTTCGGTCCCCGGATTTTCACGCGGCCGGTGCGGGCGCGATCGACGCGGCTGAGATGGATCGGCGAGGGGAGCTTGTCATCTGTCGGGGCCGGCGAAGCGGCCGCGGGTTTTTCTTTTGAAGGCGCCTCGGGCGCCGGTGCTGCTTTTTGTGTGTGATCCTGGGAGCAGGCGAGAGGACAGTAGCCCTGGATGAGGACCAGGGTCCAGAACGCTATTCGACAGCCGTCCACCGTCATGAGCCTATGCGGTCGCGGGGCGCTTCTTGCCGCCGGCGAGTGAGGCGATCCGCGATCGGATGTCCGCGAATCCCTTGTCGATTTTGAAGATCTTCTGGAAGCACCGGAGGGCTTCGCTCGGTCGGTTCATCTGCTGATAGGTCTTCCCGAGCTCATAGAGAAGTCCCATTTTCTGTTGGGGATCGGCGATCTCCTCGGTCAACCCCTCTTCGAAGACGTTGACGGCCTCATCCATCTTGTTCAGTGAAGCGAGACAGACCCCGATCATCGTCTTGGCCGAGCCCGCCCGGGCGGGATCCCTCGCGGCGATCCCGAACGCATGGATGGCGTCCTCGAAGAGCCCCATCTCCTTGTAGGCGAGTCCGAGATCCCAGTTGGTGGCCGCGTCGGAGGGGGAGATCCGCTCCTGGAGGCCCACGTTCTTGAACTGGACACTGCCATCGATGGTCGTGTCCTCGGCCACCTCGACGATGGGGCCATCATCATCGTCATCCGTCTCTGCCTCGGCCTGGCCGCGGGTGGCCTTCAGAAGCTGATCATTCAGATTCTTGAGGCGGGGATCGGTGGGATGGGACTCCATCAGCTCATCGAGCAGGCCCCGCGCCTCCTCATAGAGCTCCTGACTGATGAAGAACTCGATCTCCTCCAAATCATCGTCGATAATCGGGAGGTTCTCGCTCTTTGTGGCCACCATGTTGACCTCTTCGTCAACCAGCGGCGGCTCCGTTTCTTCGACGACCACCACCTCCTCGACCTCCTCGGCCTCCTCCGTGATCGTGATCGCTGGGGGCTCGCTCTCCCGCCAATCGTCGACCTCATCCGCCATCAGCTCGTCCGCGGCCTGGAGATCGGAGTCGTCGATGAGGACAATGTCCTCCTCCGCCTCCAGCAACAGGACGGCTTCATCCTCGGGGGACGGCCCGTCGTCGAGGCCCTCCGGCATAATGCCTCCGAGATCGATAATCATATTCTTGGCCCGCAGGTTGGTCGGATCGACGCGGAGGATTTCGTGGAGGTAGTAGACGGACCCTTCGGGTTGGGTATCCTTGAAAACATCCGCCAGCAGAAAGAGGTGCTCCAAGGCCTCCTCCCGCTTGTTCATCTCCAGGAGAACGTCCTTGTTGAGCTCCCTGGCGTCGATGTTGTAAGGATCGAATTCGTAAATCTTCTCGAGGTGATCCAGCGCGCGCTCCTTTACGCCGTATTTGAGCAGCACCTTGGCCTCCTCCAGAATCTCCTTGGAGCGGTTCTGGATGGCTTCTTCGGGTTGCTGCTCGGTATCACCGGCGGACCCGGGCGCCGGCAACTCCCCGTCGGGGATCTCTCCGTCGGGGAACTCCGCCCGGATGGCCGTGCTGATGGAGTCCTCGTTGAAGGGCTCCCTCGACATGCGGGACCCCTCTTTCAGCCACGCCTGCGCCTTCGAGTGCTCCGGATTCAGCTCCAGGATTTCATCCAAGACCTCCCGGCGTTTGTTCCGATCGGTCAACAGACCGTACATCTCCTCGTAGACGGAGATGGCTTTCTCCGGCTGCTCCAGACCCTTGAACGCCAAGGCGAGGAGGTCGAGGATCTGGACGTCCTTCGGGTTCTTCAGGAAACACGCCTGGAGCTTACTGAGCGCCTCCTTGTACTGCTCCCGCTCGATGTAAACCTCGGCGATCTCCTGGGCGATGTCCACCCGGGAGGGGTCGTGGTAGAAGAGCCTGGCCGCTACCTTGATATAATCGTCCTCTCGCCCCTGCTTCTTCAGCTCCTCGCAGGCGATGGCGAAGTGCTTGGTCGCCTCCTTGATCCGCTTCTCCTCGGAGAGCAACTCCGCGATGCGCAGGCGGGTGGCGATGTTGTGGGGGTCGATGTTGCCCATCTGGAGCAGGGTCTCCAGGAGCAGCTCCCGCTTCCCTGTGCGCTGATAGACGTCGGCGAGCTGCTCCAGCTGAATCAGCGCCTCTGACGTCAATCCAAGTTCGACGTAGGAGACCGCGAGGTATTTGTGAATGATCACCAGGGTCGGATCGAGGTTCAGGACCTGTTTGTACACCGCAATCGCCTTGAGGTGAAATCCGCTCTTGGTGTACTGTTCGGCCACCCGAAAGTAGGTCTCAGTTGCCTCTTTCCGGGCCCCCATCCGGGTGTAGAGGTCCCCCATCTTGAGCCAGGTACGGATATCCGTCGGATCCGAGGTGATCAGCTTCCGGTACTCGGCGATGGCCTTCTCGAACTGGCCCTTCTGACTGTATCTCTGGGCTTGAGCGACTATTTTATTCTTGTTTACGGCCACAGCTTCAAGGTCCGTCTCGGCCGATCGTTCGCGGCATTATCCAAAGTTCTTTTCCTATCCGCCCTGGAAAAGCGGCACACTCCGCTTTACCTTTCCAACGGTTTGATAATGAACATGAAAATGGACAAGGTCAAGCTGTAGAAAAATGAAGAGACCGAAAAGATAGTTGAAATTACATATATACTTTTATTTGTTTATATTTCAGGGAACGCCCCGTCCGGAAGGCGCGGTCACGCCCGCGGCGCGGTCACGCCCGCGGCTCGAGCCTTGGTGCCAGACCTGTATCTTCAGGAGCGAAGGGGGGATCTTTTTTTGAAGGAAAAGGGGGCCGGAGAGGTCCCCCGACAATCGACCTGCTGGGTGTAAAGAGCGGAGACAAAATCCCTGGGTCAGGAGGAAACGAGACTCTAGAGCACCGAACAGTTTGAACTCCTAATACAATCGCGCACTTCCACGCATCTAGCGGCTTACGTCCTCGCGACCTCGGTCACCGTAGGTCAACTACGCCTTGGTCGGTCGCTGCGGGCGCGCTCGCTAGCTGCATGAAA
>JBNLED010000260.1:0-31801 GCA_050304755.1 Polyangia bacterium
CGACACGGGCACGGGCGTGGGCGACACCGAGTCCGACACGGGCGCGGGCGACACGGGCACGGGCGCGGGCGACACCGAGACGGACGCATTGGATGCCGTGGTCATCTCCGAGGTCTCGGCAGGCTCCACTGATTTCGTCGAGCTCTATAACGCGGGGGATACCGAAGTCGACCTCGCCGGATGGACCATCATCGCCGCCGGCCTGAACAACCCGGAGACCGAGGTCGTGACGCTGGTCATGGAGATCCCGGCCGGCGTGACCCTGGCTGCGGGCGCCTATATCTATGTGACCGACAATTTCGGTGCCACCGGTGACCCCGTTATCGACGGCAACCTGATCACCTTCGCTGGCAACATCCGCTGGGGCAACAACGATCCCGGCGCGGTCACGGTCCTAGACGCTTCCGACGCGGGGGTCGATTTCATGCGGTTCGGTGACTGGACGGGCTTCACCACCGACACCAACGTGAATCCGCCCGCGGGCGTGGAGTGGAATGTGGCCGCGGAGACCGAGCTCTCCGACGGCAGCAACCAGTCGTTCAGCCGGATCTCCTTCATGTCCGACAATGACGTCCCCAGCGATTTCTGCGAGACCGCCGCGACCGGTGGAGTTGAGAACGCCGCCTGTAACTAGTGCTTTTGATCTTTTTTAACGAGCACACCATCATCAATCCAGCCTTGAACGGGCATGGATTTCCCAGACAAAGCTGAGGTTTCCAGCTAGTCCCGATGCGACATCCCTGGGCCACCTCGAATAAAGGTTGGATCCCATCTGTTTCTGTGGCGGACTTGAAGGTTGGCGACGTTGAATGCTGCACTTCCTCCAACGATCCGAAAGATGGGTACCCACTCATCATTATCAGAGTATCCAATGACAGCTGATTTCCCTCGAGCACGAACAGCGAGGAACTCGGCATCTGGGTTGAGTTTTCGAAGTTCACGCAAAACACATTCTGTGAATGACTGTGCATTCATGTCGGTACTCCTTTGTAGACTGGGTTTAGGCGCCGTGGCTGTCCGGAACTCGGGAAACTAATACCGCCCTTGTTTTTCGGATCAGAAAGAATTTGGATACCGGGCTTCGCATCAAAGCAAACGACAATTTCGTCTTTGGGCTAGCCGTCAAAAAGGCCCCCTGAGAACGGCTGTTACGTCACGAGATTGGATTCTACAGGATCAGGTTGTCGATGAAGTCGACGAGGGGCTGGTTCCCCACCTGGGCGGCGGCCTCCGCGGGCATGTTGCGAAGGTACCATTTGACGTTCCAGATGGTCTCTCCGCCGGAGGGGATCTCCTGATAGGCCCCCTGGCACTCCATCTCTTCGTAATTGCCGCCGTTGACATAGATCTCGACCTCGCCCTCGTTCGGTGCCTGCCGCTCCGGCGGCTCGTCCGCGAACGCCTTGACAAAGAGCAGGTTTCCCTTGGCGTGGGCGGCCCAGCCCCGGGCGCCGTCCGCGTAGACCTTGTAGTTGCCGCTCGGCACGTTCTCGACGATGTGCGCGAACCAGGTGACCCCTGCGGCGTCCTCTGTCGGTAGCACATCTTCCCAGTCCTTCGTAACGTCGTACTGTCCCCCGGGACCGGAGGGGAAGAAGGTGAGCCCGCCGGTGGTGACCCTGGTAATCTCCCACGGCGCGTAGGACTGGGGAGCGTCTGCAGTGTTCCGGATGACATACTCGAGATTGATTGCCATGTTCACGAGATCCGGGCTGAATCGCTTGATGAGCTGCACATTGAGCTCGGGATCCGGGGCGCTCGTGAGAGTGATGACGGAGTTCACCTCGTCCACCTCGACGGTGTACGGATCGGAGTCCAGGGCCGTCGGGGGCGGCCAGCCCCAATCCTGGGGGCTGGGCCAGAACGAGGATCCGTACATGTTGCCGATGGAGTCGTCCGCGATAACGTTCTCGCCGTTGAGGGAGAGGGTCGTTATCAGTCCGCCGTTGTCGGCCTGACACTCGAAGCGCAGTGTGTCGATCCCGTCGTTCATCTCCAGAACGTACGTGTCGCCCTGCTGGATAGGCCCCTGGAGCACCGCCGCGACCTCGTCGGTGCTCCCGGCGTCAACGACCGGGTCGTTGTTGTCTTTTGGCTTATCCCGTTCTTCGGACGAGCCGTCATCACAGCAGACCATCAGTAGTGCTGTCATCGCTACAGCCACATACATCACCATTGAATTCCATTCCATATCCATTCCTCCTTTTTATGGGCTCTTGGAATCGCCAGCGTCCCTCTCGGCGAGCTGATCCATGAGGAAGCTCTCCGGTGAGACCAGATCCGGCGGCACCGCGACCTCGGTGGGCTCGGTGCCTTCGATGAACACTTCCTTTATCGTTTTTTCCATCCCTTCATAGGCCAAGAGACCCGTTTCGGAGTCTATGGCTACTTCTACGATACCGCTTGGCTTTACAAATTCGTTCGCGACGCGATTATGATGCGCCTTTGCCATGAAATCAATCCAAATCGGAAGGGCGGCCCTCGCGCCGTATTCTTTTTTGCCGATGGAGCGGAGGTCGTCGTACCCCACCCAAACCGCGCAGGCGATATCGGGAGTGAAGCCGACGAACCAGGCATCCCGTTGCTCGTTGGAGGTTCCCGTCTTTCCGGCGGCGGGCCTTCCGAGCTGCTTCGCCTTCGCGCCGGTGCCCGACTGAACCACGGACATCAGGAGAGAGGTGGCGATATACGCCTCCTGCTCGGACAGAACCTGCTCGGCGGATCGACCGGACAAGGGGATCTCCACGCCGTCCGGTCCCACCACGCGTTTGAGGACCGTCGGACGGTGCGCCTTCCCCTTGTTGGCGATGGCCGCGTAGGCGCTCGTCAGCTCCAGCGGGCTCACCGCGGAGGCCCCGAGGGCGAGGGAGGGCACCGGCTCCAGGGGGGATCGGATGCCCAGCCGGTTGGCCAGCTCCACCGCGGTCTCCGGACCGATGTCGGTGAGAAGCTTGACCGCCGGCAGGTTGAGGGACTTGGAGAGGGCGACCCGGAGTCGCACCGCGCCGGCGTAGTCCTCGTGGGCGTTCTTGGGTTGCCACTCGCCGTGCACTTCCGGGGCGTCGTCCAGGAGCGTGGCGGCGGTGTACCGTCCGGTTCGGATGGCGGCCAGGTAGACGAGGGGCTTGAAGGCGGATCCGGGCTGGCGTTTGGCGGCGGCCGCGCGGTTGAATCCGCCGGGGAGGACCGCGTCTCCCCCCACCACGGTGATGACGGTGCCGTCCTGGGGGCGGAGGGCCACGAGGCTCGCCTGGGGGCCCACCTCGAGCCGGAGGTCGAGGGGCTCGTCACCGGAGGGCGCCCGGATGAGGGAGACGGGCAGCTTGACGCCCTTCGGGGCGAACGCCTCCGCTCCGAGATCGTTGGGGTTGTATCGCTTCTCCCGGGCGAGATCGATGCTCCCCCGGTACTCCCCGACGGCGATCTGAATCTTTCCCGCTTCCCCGTCGTGTCCCACCACCTCGCCCCAGTAGATCTCCCCCTCCCTGAGTGCGCCATCGGGGATCGATGTCTTCCTTTTGGTTTGCTTGAAAGGCGCTGTCCTGCCGTGTCGCTCGTCGATCGCCGTCAGCCCCCCCATCACCGCTTCCCGCGCCGCCCGCTGGAGCGTTGCGTCCACGGTGGTCTCGATGACATAGCCGCCGTGGCGGAGCGTCTCGACGTCGACGACCTCCTCGAGCTCCTCGATCGCCATGGAGACCGCCTCCGGCGCCAGCCTCGAGTCCAGCCGCCGCGTATCGGAGACACCGAGGGGCGCGTGGACCGCCTGGTCGTGATCCTCCATGGAGATCATCCCCAGCTTCCTCATCTCGCCGAGGACATAGGTGCGCCGAGAGGCCGCGGCCTTGGGGTGGGTTATCGGCGAATAGATGGAGGGGCCCTTGGGGATCCCGGCGAGGAGCGCCGCCTCGCTCAAGGTGATGTCCTCGATCCCTTTCCCGAAGTAGTAGCGGCACGATTCGTACACGCCGTACCGGGCGTGGCCGAAGTTGATCTGGTTGAGGTATAGAAACAGGATTTCGTCCTTCGTGAGCCGCTCTTCGATCTTCTTGGTCAGGAGGATCTCCTGGATCTTCCGCTCGTAGGTCTTCTTTCGCGAGAGGAAGAAGGTGCGGGCGACCTGCTGGGTGATGGTGGAGGCCCCCTGGGAGCGCCTCCCCTTGATGAGATTCGTGTAGAGCGCCCGGGCGATGCCCATGTAGTCCAGCCCCTCGTGGGTCCGGAACGCGGCGTCCTCCGAGGCGATGACCGCGTCGAGCATCACCTTGGGGATGCGGCTCACCGGGACCACCGTCCGCCGCTCCTCGAAGAGCTCGCCGATGACCACGCCGTCCTCGGAGAGGATGCGGGTGACCTGCGGCGGATCGTACCCCTTGAGCAGCGGACCGATGGCGGGGAGGGAGAGGGAGTAGTAGTAGAACACGGCGCTCAGGCCAACGACCGATCCGACAAAGAAACAGAAGAGGACCAGGAGGGTGCGGCGGATAATCCTGCCGATTCGCCTCGGCTTCTTCTGAAATCGTCCCGTTCGTTTGTAATAGGGTTTATACATCAACTAAATCTCTAAATTTAAATTGTTGTTATACCAACCGTTTGTCCCCAAAACGCGGCGGCCGTCAGGTATTTCACCCTGAGAGTCCGGGCCCGTCCCGGTGTGCCGGCAAAGCCATCGCAGGGAGACCGGCCACAGTGTAGCAGATAATCGAAACGATGACGTCCCGTAAACCAAAGAAAGCGTGCCGAACCCGGCGGGGGGCGGTGGAAAGGGGGGCCTGTTTGTTCTATAAGCCCAGTGATGAGCCGCTACTCCCCGTCTTCGTTCCTTCCCATGACCCGCGAGGAGATGTCCGCGAAGGGGTGGCGGGAGCTCGATGTGCTGCTCGTCACCGGGGACGCCTACTTCGATCACCCGAGCCACGGCGCGGCGGTAATCGGGCGGGTGCTCGAGGCGGCAGGGTACCGGGTGGGCATCATCGCGCGGCCCGACTGGCGCTCCCTCCAGGACTTCAAACGGCTCGGGCGCCCCGGGGTGTTCGTCGGGGTGACGGCGGGGGCTGTGGATTCCGTCGTGAGCAACACTACCGCCACCGGATCCCGACGGCGGACGGATGTCTATGCCCCCGGCGGCGAGGGGGGCGGGCGCCCGGACGGGGCGACCCTTGTCTATGCCAACCGTCTCCGGGAGGCGTTCCCCGGGCTCCCCGTTGTCCTCGGCGGCATCGAAGCGTCATTGAGGCGCTTCGCTTACTTCGATCCCCTCCGGAATCGAATCCGGCGCTCCCTCCTGGTGGACACACGGGCGGATATCCTGGTGTTCGGAGCCGGTGAGACCGCTGCCGTCGAGATCGCCAACCGCTTGGGGGCGGGGAGGGACCTGGCCGGCATCCCCGGCACCGCCCGCCTCGTCCGCGGCGACACCGCGGATCCCGAGGACGTGGTGCTCCCTGACTTCGACGCCATCATTTCGGATCGGGCCGGGCTGCTGGCGCAGGCCCGGGCGCTGGAGCGCACCGCCTGTCCGGGAGTCGCGGTGGTGGTCCGCCAACGATACGCGGAAGGAACCGTGGTGGCGATCCCTCCGGCGCCCCTGGGAACGGCGGACCTCGACGGGATCCACTCCCTCGGCTTCACCCGCGAGGCCCATCCCGGCTATCGGGCCCCCGTCCCGGCCCTCGAGACAGTCCGGTGGTCGGTGATCTCCCACCGCGGATGCCCCGGGGGCTGCAGCTTCTGCGGGCTCGCCGTTCACCAGGGCCGGCGAGTGATCTCCCGTTCCGAGGACGCCATCGTCGAGGAGATCGCCCGGCTGACCCGGATGGAGGGATTCCGGGGCACGATTACCGATGTCGGCGGTCCCACAGCCAACGCGTTCGGCGTTCACTACGAGCGACCGGCGGCGTGCCGCTCGTGCAGACGGCGCTCCTGTCTCCATCCCGCCATCTGCCGGCACCTCGCGGGGGGGCAGGATAGGCTCCTGGCGCTCCTGCAGCGGGTCTCCGGGATGCCCGGGGTGCGGCACCTCTTCCTGGCGAGCGGTATCCGGCACGACCTCGCCGGGCGGGACCCCCGTTTCATCGACGAGGTCGCGCGTCGCTATACGGGGGGACACCTGAAGGTCGCCCCGGAGCACGTGGCGCCGGCGGTCCTCATGCGGATGAGGAAGCCCCCCATCGAGGTCTTCGAAGCGTTCGAGGCGAGGTTCCTCGAGGCGAGCCGGCAAGTTGGAAGGGAGCAGTACCTGGTCCCCTACTTCATCGCCGGGTTTCCGGGGTGCACCTCACGGGAGGCGGTGCAGGCGGGGCGTTGGCTCGCGGGGAGGAAACAGCGCCTCCAGCAGTGCCAGATTTTCATCCCCCTCGCCGGCACCGCCGCCGCCATGGCCGCGGCGGGGGTCGATGATACCGGCGCGCCGATCCCGATTCCCGATCTCAAGGAGAAGAAACGCCAGAAACAGCGGCTCGTCGAGCCCCGTCCCGGGCACCGCCGACAAAGAAAATGATCCCGTCTCCGCGACCACGGGGCCACCGTCCCGGAACAGTTATTGGGGTATTCATTGACAAGAAAACGCAAAAATATTATACAGGCCGCTGCTTTTACGGAAATATGGAATTTAGGTTGTATTAAACTGACTGAAATAATTGAACTAATTGAGCTATACTAAATGAGTTGATGAATTTGGTGACATTGGATTTGGAGTTTTCATCTGGAGGCATGAGATGACGCAAGAAGAAGTTTTCGACGTATTGAAGAAGCATATTCTGGAGCAGTTGGAGGATGAGGTAGAGGAAGGTGACATCGATATTGAAAAATCGATGTTCGACCTCGGCGCCAACAGCCTGGATGTAGTGGAAATCGTGACCAACACGATGCGCGAGCTGAAGATCAAGATTCCCCGGGACGAGCTGGCCACCATCAACACGATGAAGGGCCTGGTCGCCGCCATGACCGAGTACAAGAACAAATAGCGAGACTTGTACCTCTCTTCGAAACGCGTATCCATCAGTCCACCATAGTGTAAACCCCAGACGACTGCAGGAGCGGTGTTTGTTGACCCTCAGTCAGAACGGCATTTCTTCAGTTTATTCGGGATCGACGTCGCGAAATCGTGCGAAGGGGTTCCGGGACGAGTATCTTGATGGTGCCACGCTTCCATGGTACTCCATCCCGATGAGATCAACGAATTGCGCATGGATTTTTTGATCTGAAACCCTGTAAAAATTGAGGAATACACACTTGGACTACGAGAAGACAGCCAAAAAAAGCAGAAAAAAACCGGTATTGGACGAGACTGCCGCCTCCATGGTGAAGGTCTCCTTCGGTCGCGAGGATATTCAGAAGCTGATCCCCCATCGGGAACCGTTTCTCCTCATCGATCGGATCGACGGCGTCGACCTCACCGAGGGCGGGATTGTCGGCAGCCGTACGATTGATCCCGAAGATCCTGTCTTAAAGGGCCACTTTCCGGACTACCCCATCCTGCCGGGGGTGCTGCAAATCGAGATGATCGGACAGCTGGCCATCTGCTTCTACGATTTCCACAAGCGACGAAGCACTGTTATCGGTAACGATATCAGAGAGCTGGGGGTTCGTGCGCTCAAGATATACCACACCATATTTCAACATGAAGTGCTCCCGGGAGACACCGTTCAGGTGATGGCCAAACTCCTCGAGGAGGATGAGTACAAGTTCAAGGGGATCGGGCAAGTAATCAATGGGGGGAAGGTTTGTACGATTGCTATTGCGGAGTTTTATATAGTATAGAGCAGTTGGTTTTTTGAAGAAGGATGAGACGATGAGTGAAAAGAAGAGAGTTGTTGTCACTGGGATGGGAGTCATGACGCCTATCGGCGACAATCTGGATGACTACTACGAGAATCTTGTCGCCGGTAAATCCGCCATCACCAATTGGCGCTATTTGGACACTTCGAAGATCCGATGTAAGGTCGGCGGCGATCTGGGGGACTACGACTACAAAAAGTATATGAACGAGTTCCTTAAATCCCGGATGCCCGAGGATGCGTTCAAGCGGATGAAGAAGATTCTGAAGACCGCCCCCCTGGCCACCCGGCTGACCGTCCTCACAGTGGCCCAGGCCTATATCGACGCGGGGCTATTCGACCTGAAGGGGCTGGACACCACCCGGGTGAGCGCGCTCCTCGGCGGGCACAACTTCAACAGCAATTACATTTTCGATAATTTCCGGCAGTTCGAGGAGGAGCCGGAGTACATCCACGGCATGATGGGGATCTGTGTTTACGACACCGACCTCATCACCAGCGCCGCGGAGGTGTGCGGCATCCACGGGCGGGTCTACAGCATCGGCGGGACCTGCACCAGCTCCACCACCGCCATGATGCACGGGCTCAGGGAGATCCGCTCCGGGGAGAACGACATCGCGGTGGTGACCGGCGGTGTGCTGGACTACTCCCCCCTCGACCTCCAGGCCCTCATCCTGGTGAGCGCCATCAGCTACCGGAGCTTCAACGAGGCGCCCGAGAAGTCCTCCCGTCCCTACGATACGAGACGGGAAGGGTTCGTGCCCTCCCACGGCGGCGGGGTGCTCATCTTCGAGGAGCTGGAGCACGCCAAAAAACGGAACGCCAAGATCTACGCCGAGGTGCTCGAGGTGGAGTCCAACTCGGACGGCAACCACCTCTCCAACCCCTCCACCGAGGGGCAGTCCCGGCTCATGAACTACGTGATGCACAAGGCCGGGGTGAAGCCCACGGAGATCGATTACATCAACGCCCACGCCACCTCCACCCCTATGGGGGATCGGGTGGAGATCGCCAGCATCAAGAACGTGTTCGGTGATCACGCCAAAAAGCTGAAGGTCAACGCCCCCAAGTCCATGCTGGGCCACGCGGGGTGGTCCGCCGGCGCGGTGGAGTCCATCGGCGCGATCCTGCAGATGAAGCACAACAGGCTCCACCCCTCCATCAACATTGATGAGATAGATCCGGACGTGGACCTGGACGTCTGCGCCAACAAAGCCCAGGACTGGGAGATCAACACCATCATGAAGAACTCCTTTGGATTCGGCGGCCTCAACGCCTGCGCCATTTTCAGAAGGTTCTCTGAATAAAGGACATTTAAAATGCCAAGCTCAATTCGCGGGGAGCTCGTCGAGCAACTGGTCGTCGACGCCAAGGCGGTCTGGCCGGAGGACTTCGACGATATCGAGGAGATGTTCAACAGCTGCTGCTTCGCCATGGCGTTCTCCGTCATCTCGAAACTCGAGCTGTTCCAGAACAAGGGGGATTTCGAGACCATGGACACCCTTCGCGAGAAGGTGGGTCTGTTCAAGGACGCCGAGTACGTGATGGGGAAGGTGCTGCACATCCTCTGCGACGAGGGGGTGCTCGAGGCCAAGGACGGTGGCTGGGTGTGCGTGGACAACGATCCCTATGTCGGCACCCCCTCCGAGTCCCTCGTCACGGCGACCCGGAAGTTCCCGACGGAGGGCGCCCCTTACCAGTGGCTGGCCCGGGCCAACGACGGGCTCGTCAGCTTCATCCAGGGGAAGCTCTACTCCCAGGAGGTGATGTTCCCCATGGGAGACTTCAAGCTGGTGGAGGAGGTGTACAACACGAGCGATGTCTACAGCTTCTACTCGAAGCTGGCGGGGAGAGCCGTGAAGCGCCTGGTGAACGACCACTTCGACCGGCCGGTCACCATGTTCGAGATCGGCGCCGGGACCGGCAACGGGACCGCCAACGTCCTCAATGAAACCGACGACAAGTTCGAGCGGTACATCTTCACCGACGTGGCCAAGGCCCTGATTCAACGGGGGCAGCGCCGGTTCAAGAAGAGCGGTTACGACTTCCTCGAGTATCGGGAGTTCGACGCCATGAAGGACCTCCCGTCTCAGGACATCGAAGAGGGGACGGTGGATCTCGTCCTCGCGGTGAACGTCATGCACGCGACGGACGACATCGCCGCGGGCCTGGCCAACACCCTGAAGCTCCTCAAGGACGGGGGCGTTCTCCTCCTCTCGGAGATCGCTCCGCCCGAGGGCGGGCTCTACCGCTACATGGAGCTCACCTTCGGGCTGCTCCCCAGCTACGCCGTGTATACCGACAAGGCGCGGCGGCCCGTGGCGCCGATCATCCGGCCCCGGGAGTGGGTGCGGGCCTTCGAGGAGGTCGGCTTCAGGGAGGTTCACATCATCCCCGGTGACAAGGCCCCCGAGCTCGATCGGGGGGGGATTGTCATCGGCATCAAGTAGGAGTGGAACATCAGCATGCTCTTGGAAGGAAAAAACATATTCTTCACAGGCGGGTCGCGGGGGATCGGTCACGACGCGGTGCTCGAGGTCGTCAAGCACGGGGCCAATGTGGCCTTCACCTATGTCAGCAATGAGGACGCGGCCAAGGCGACCGCGGAGGAGATCAGGAAGATCAACCCCGAGGCCAAGGTCAAGTTCTACCAGCTCGACGTCAAGGACTCCAAGCAGGTGGAGGCGGTCGCGGACAAGGCCATCGACGAGATGGGCTCCATCAACGTGGTGGTGAACAACGCGGGCAACCTCAACGACAACCTGGTGGTCAACATGTCGGACGAGCAGTGGTTCGACGTCATCAACACCCACCTCTCGGGGACCTTCTACGTGTGCCGGTCGTTCATCAACGAGTTCCTCTACAACAAGGGGGGCAAGTTCATCAACGTGTCGTCCATCACCTACACCGGCTCCGCGGGCCAGGCCAACTACTCGGCGGCCAAGTCCGGGATCATCGGGTTCTCCCGGGCCATGGCCAAGGAGTGGGGGAAGAAGAAGATCCAGACCAACGTCATCGTCCCCGGATACTACGACACGGAGCTCACCCGCGCCAACGCCACGGACATCGTGGTGGACAACTTCATCCGGATGTCCTCCCTCAAGCGGGCGGGGCAGGGGTACGAGTACGGCCGGGCGGTGGTCTTCTTCGCCAGCGAGCTCTCCTCCTTCATCAACGGACACGTCCTGGAGGTCACCGGTGGGCTGGAGACCATCCCCCCCATCTGAGCCGCGGGTCCTTTCTTTCAACAGGAGTAACCATGGGAATCGGAATCGAAAAGATCAACCTTTACGCGGGCAGCCTGGTGCTGGACATCGAGAAGCTCGCCGTCGATAGGAACCGGGACGTTGACTACTTCAAGAACGAGCTGCTCATCGACAAGAAGTCCCAGCTGACCGACTACGAGGACGTCATCACCATGGCGGTCAACGCAGCCAAGCCCATCATCTCGGAGCAGGACAAGGAGGACATCGAGCTGTGCATCTTCGCCACGGAGTCGGGGCTCGACTACTGCAAGAGCAACTCCTCCTATGTCTGCCGCTACCTGGGGCTGAAGAGCCAGGTGCGGAACTTCGAGATCAAGAATGCCTGCTACGCCGCCACCTGCGCGATCCAGATGGCCATCGGCTGGATCGCCTCGGGCGTGGCGCCGGGCAAGAAGGCCCTCATCGTCTCCAGCGATATCAACTACGACCACGCCGGGCGATCCGGCGAGGAGGTGCCCGCGGTGGGCGCCGTTGCCCTGATCATCAGCGACCAGCCCAAGGTCATCGAGTACGAGCTCGGCAAGAACGGCTATTTCACCTTCGAATGCGACGACTACGCGCGGCCGACGGCCACGTACGACATCATCAACGGTCAGGAGTCCCTGTACGCCTACTTGGACTGCTTCGAGGGGGCCTGGGCGGACTACAAGACCAAGTGGAAAGAGGACTTCGACCTCAACGACCACTTCAAACGGATCATCTACCACACCCCCTTCGGCGGGCTGGTCAAGATGGCCCACGGCCGCATGCTCAAGGACATGTACCCGGGCATCAAGAAGAAGGAAATTGCCGCCCACTTCGAGGAGAAGGTGGGCAAGTCCCTCAAGATCCCGAGGGCCGTGGGCAACACCTACTCCAGCACGGTGTACACCTGCCTCATGGGGCTCATCCTCGATGACGACGGGCTCGAGCCCGGGGATCGCATCGGCATCTACTCCTACGGCTCGGGCGCCTGCGCCGAGTTCTACAGCGCCAGGCTGCTCCCCGGCGCCAGGGAGTACATCAAATCCATCGGCATCGACGCGCACCTCGACTCCCGGTACGACCTCACCATCGAGGAGTTCGACGCCCTGGCCGCCAAGCGCTCCTCCCACGCCGAGAAGCCCACCTTCGAGACCGACCTCGAGTACCCCGAGGGCTGGTTCGACAAGTACTACAAGGGCAAGAAGCTCCTCGTCTTCCGGGGGGCCGAGGATTACATCCGGAAGTACGAGTGGAGTTAGTCCCCCGTCTACGCTGACGGGGGCAGACTCTTGTTACCCCCTTGAACAAAAGGGCTTTACTCCTCCCGCCAGGATTTGCTCTTTGAAGTGTAAATATCATCAAGGCAACCTGTGCTGTTTGAGAATCGGCCAGGCGATGACCGGGTTTCCGTGCTGCACCTCGTCTGCCTCCGTGGTGCAGAGCCACACCTCCACCCCTCCCTCGCACTTCGCGGGATCGTAGAATTGACAACCGTCCGCGGTGTCCGACGCCATTCCGGTGCACCCATCGATCTCGGCCCATTTTTCGAAGGTGGGTATTGCGCCGAGGAAGGTGATCGCGTGTCCCGGGACCACGTTGGAATACCCTCCGTTGTATGGAATGAGCAGGTTGTCGGTCACCCGAAAGGAGACAACCGTGATGGGTCTTCGTGGCCGGCAATCCTCTACGGTTTCCTCGAGGAGATCGAAATCGGACGGCGCCACCGCCGCGAAGACATCCGCCGCGTGACAGGCCAGGTGGTACACCATGCCGCTGCCCGTGGCCTTTCCAATCGCATAGACCCGGGACGTATCAATGCAAGCCATCGATGCAATATCCCGGACCATCTCCCTTGAAAACGCGATATCATCCACATTGTCGACACAACACGCTTCAAAGTTCCAGGACGCGCCGGAGGGGCCGCTCAACCCGTTCGGAAAGGCCATGAGCACGCCCTCTTCGTCCGTGACCACTGGATAGGGTGACGATGCGAGCTCGCTCTCGCCGGTCCCCTGAAAGGCGTGATAGTCGATGATGAGGGGAACCGGCTCCTCCCCGGTATAGGCCGACGGTATATGGAGAATATAGGACCGCGTGGTGTCTCCCACCTGAACCGTTCGTTCGCGGTCTCCCGGCGCGGCCGACAGCCCTTCGCACACCGAGGGCAAAAGGAGCGAATCGGAGTCTGTTTCCCCATCGGTCTGGGTGTCGGATTCGGAACCGGTGCCGGGTAGTGTTTCCGAATCGGTATGGGAGTTGCCGAGGTACTCATCGGCGACATCTGTGGGATGTCCGCATCCCATCGCAATGCACATTTGACCGACAATCAGCGTTTTACATAAACCTTGCACCAGATGGCTCAGCTTTCGGCGTTCAGAAAATTCAATTTATTGGATTCAAACTATATAGATATTGCAGGCCTAAAGAAATAGACAAATAAGCACCCGGATTAGAAACAATAAGAAAAGCAAATAAGCCATATGTCGCTTATAATACTTTTGTGGGTTTGACGTCTGGGCGGCTCCGGTTTGCAAATATCTCCTTGCGTTGAGAGTTCAAATTGGCAATAGTCGCTTCCGGGATAGGAATGTGTCAAATGCCAACTCACAACTGAAATCGTTTCTTCTGAATATTTTTCAAAACAATTTCACGATTCGCCACTTTTTACCCGTCGGCGAGAATATCGCGTTGAGGCGATAGATGGTATTCGGCAGACACACCTCCGACACGCCGGCGCCAAAGATGAGCAAACGCGCTGTTCGCCAATGGTGGGCGGCGGTGCTCCTCCTGATGGCGATGCATCCCGTGCTGCTCTACCTACTCTACCCGATTTTCGGTGATGTCGTGAATGTCGGGGTTATCGTCGCTCCCATCACCGCCTCCTATCTACTGGGATGGCGGATCGGACATCTCTTTATTCTCATCAATGTGTTTGCTTCCGCCCTTGTATTCAAGTACACGGCCGGTCGCGGTGCTGAAGAGCGTCCCAAGATGGTTATCGTCTTCCTCATATTGTCAGGCCTCTGTTTCGGCGCCGACCGGTTGAGAATTTTTATCCTTCAGCGCAAGGCGCTCGCCGAGGAGCTTGACCAGGCTAAGAAAATGGAGGCCATCGGCCGACTCGCCGGGGGCGTCGCCCACGACATGAACAACAACCTGAACGCGATCCTGTCGTCGGTATACGCGCTAAAAAAGGAGATGGCGGCATTCGGCCGCGCGTACCCGGACCTCGATACCATTACAGCGGCATGTGAACGTGGCGCGCAATTGACCCAAAACCTCCTTGGATTCGCCAGAAAGAGCACCGACAGAACCGAGACCTTTTCGGTCAACGTCATCCTGGATGGCGTTCGCTCTATCCTGGAGCGCACGGTAAGCAAAGACATTCGCATCGAAACATCCCTGGCCCCGGAGACGCCTTGTATAGAGGGGGACAAATCGCAGATCGAAAATGCGGTAATGAACCTCTGCCTCAACTCCCTCGACGCCATGGGGGAGCATGGAGAACTGACCCTCTCTACGACCCTCGCCGAAAAGGAGGTCGCGATTGGCGTATCAGATACCGGGACCGGCATGGACAAGAGCGTTCGGGAGCGCGTCTTTGAGCCGTTCTACACCACAAAAGCCGCGGGCAGGGGAACGGGCCTCGGCCTTTCGATGGTGTATGGGGTCGTGCATGCGATGAGAGGCCGCATCTCCTTGGATACCGCCCCAGGAGAAGGTACGACATTTACGCTGTTTTTTCCTCTCTCGCAGGCTGATGCCCCCCACGGTGTCGCCGCAAACAAGGGGGCTGAGAGTACCGAAGATTCCCATGCGCTCTATGGTCGAACCATCCTCATTATCGACGATGAGGCGTTGGTACTTCGGGCCGGCGTCAGAATGCTCTCGAGTATTGGTTGCGAGGTACTGAGTGCATCGAGCGGGAAAGAGGGCCTCCAACGTTTCAAGGAGAACAGCGGTAAGGTGGACCTCGTCCTCGTCGACCTCATCATGCCGGAGATGGACGGCATCGCCACGGTTGAGGGAATTTCCGAAATCGACCCTACGACCCCCGTCATTCTCGTATCCGGATACACACGAGAATCGAAAAAAATAGCCGACCTGGAGAGATTCGGAGATCGGGTCCGATTCCTGTCCAAGCCGTATCGTCCGGAGCAGCTCATCGAAACGGCCCTGGACATTCTGAATACTTCCATCGGCGTTCACGCTTCCTAACCGTTCCCCAAATGACAATCCCTGCCTTTTGTCCCTTGCCTGGGGGCGCCGTTTCGAGAATAATCACCTCCCATGGGAAACAAACCCCAAAGCTTCGATAAAAAAAAGTGGCTAACGGTTGTGGGGTTGGGCCTCCTCCATCCCATACTGTTGTCAGCGCTGTTCCCCATTGTTGGTGAACCCGCCAATCTGGTCACCTTTGTCGGTCCGTTGCTGGCGACTTGGCTGTTTGGTTGGCAAATCGGTATTCCAATAGCGCTCACGAACGCCGTTATATCGGCCATCGTGTTTTCGATTTTGGGAGGACAGGGGGCCGATGGTCGCCCTATGGGCGTCGTCTTCTTCCTAGCCGTCTCTGGGCTCTGTCTCATCACTCATCTCGCAAGGCGTTTTGTAAACAAGAGTAAGTTGATGAAAGAAGAGCTCGAAAACCTGCGGCGATCCTAATAGACGCTAGATCTTCCCGAGAAGCTCGTCGCCGCCATTCGACCACCGATGGCGCCTCCCAGCGAAATCGGGTGGCTGTTACCACGATGGATCGCGCAGTTCAGCTGAACATCAACGACACTTCAACATCGCCTGGTGAAACAGGCATGCGCCGATGTTTCGCCAGTTCGATTCGCCGCAGGTGGACTCGACAATGTCGTGGTCGACGACACAGCGACCATCGGCGTCCACGGACATGGGGCAACAGGCTGGATCCGCGTGGTGGGGAAGCGTCTGGGAGAGGTTCCGGCTCGTGTCTTCGCAGTCCCAGCGGCCGTTCCCATCGTTGTCCTCGCCGTCGTTGCACGCCGCGGCCCCTGCTTCGCGGCAGTTGGCGTCCGGATGAATGTAAGGGCGAAGGGACTCCATGCCGTTCCAATATCCGCGCCCAATCCGGGCGGTGTGCATGGTTCTGATCTGTCGAGCGCAGATGTTGTGCCATGTCTCCTCGGCCCCGCCGCAATGCTTGAACTCCTGGCAATCATTGTCATCGCAGTCCACGAAGCCATCGCCGTCGTTGTCCACGCGATCGTAGCAGGCATCCCCGTGATTCTCGCCGGGGGTTTCGCAGTAATACCACCCCGGTAGGCTGTGGTAGTGCTCGCGGGCATAGCGCTCGGCTTCGACGCAATCGAGGGGCGTCGCCAGCTTGGGGTAGGGACAGATGACTGTCGTTTGATAGAGCCTGCCGCCGCGCTCCTCACGTTCGACGCTTTTTCGCGAGAGATACATCTCCCGAGTCTGCTCATCCAGATGGGCATACAGCGACGCCGGACACGATTCATCGTCCATCTCGTCCCCGGCCCGGTTGTACGCGATGGTCTGATCAACGTCGGCCATGCCGCACGTCGGACACCCCATCTTGTCTCGATCTGCTTTGGGAAGCAGCGTCCACGGTTCCTTCCTCGGCCAACAATTCTCCCACACCTTGCGACCAATCTTGGCCGCGAGCTGTTTCATGGTCGGACTGAAATCCGCGTTGCACACCGATGACACCAACCCCCGGTCGCCAAATGCCTGGGCCGTCTCCGCGAACCGCCGACCAGGCACAGCCGATATTGGCCCGGGGGCGTCTCCCGTGACCTCGCTCGTGCACGCGGGGGCAGGGTCTTGTGGCACACCGGCGTCCGGCACCTCGGGCATCTCGGAATTTAACTGCATGCTATCGGCTTCGAGACATGCGGCCTCTCGAATATCCTCGCCCGTGCCCTCGCAGGGCGAGTCCTCGCCGTTGGGCACGCCGACAAACGCAGCGAAGATCGGATTGTCCGCCCGGGCGTCCACTGCGGCGACAATCTCGTCCGGAATGACCGAGGAGCGCTCCTCCCGGTCCGATACCACGATGATCGCCGTAATGTCCCACCTCCAATCCATTCCGTATTGGAAGCCATCCTGATCAAATAGTTGCGCCAGGACCGCCAGCGTCCGGTTTGTTTCGACATCGTCCACCCCGCGCCGCGCCATGCACGCGGCCACATCACCGACCTCCGGCGCATCGTCGGGACTGAGCCCGTAGCTCAAATCTTTCGTGGTACAGTCCGTATCTGTCAGGAGCTCGGCCTGGATTTCGCCGGATGGATCGTCTGTCTCCTGGACCGTGAGGTTGGCCGAAAAAAAGCCCATGTGGAGAAACTCGATGCCGCGGTAGTCCTGCTCCGGATCCTCTGGATCGGGGTTGATGAGATATCCCATCAGGTCGTAGAGGCCTGTCGCCAACCGTTCCTGTGCCGGCCCCATGGTGCTCCCCATGTCGACGATGACAATGAGGTTGACGCCGCGACAACCGCAAAACATCGGACGATACCGCACCGGCTCGAACCGGGTGGTGCAGACCCCGCCGGGTGCAGGTGATTTTTCACCGCATGCGGCGGCGGTTATCAACGCAACGCACAAACTCAATGCCCTGAACCGATCGGGATGAACCATCCAACACCTCCAGTAACTCTTTGATGTAGCAAGAACCGAGCCAATGGCGTGGCTCAACATAAAACCGATATATCGCTCGACATGAGGCGGTGCCGTTGCAATGTCCAAACGCCTTGTTGCCAACGGAGTTGGCGATTCAGTCAACTCGGTTTGTTATGGTGACGTGCGGCGGAGCGGTCCGAAGGTCATTCAACGGCGGGGAATGCCGGGACGATGAACGGGTCAGCGTTGCGGGGAATGGGGGGCGGGGAGGCCGAGATCCATAGCCAAAGGCCGTTTTCTGAAAAGGCGGCGGTACAGCCTCAGTAATCCACTACATTCCGGAAAAACTCGTCCCCCCTGTGTGAAGACCTGACCCCCCTGTGGGAAGACGCCGAAACTCCCACGGGAAGGCCCGGCGCCCTCGAGGGTCTCGTCCGAGGGTCTCGTCCGAGGGTCGGTCGCCTCCCTGGCCGCCGCAGCAGACCAGACTCAGAGTCAACAGACCATTCGAAAGTACTTTCGGAATACGTTCTATAACCAAAAACTGCATTTTGTCTTTCGCTCGCTGCCCATGTATTCGTCAAAACCGATATTGATCATATCTTCAAAGGGAAGCAGGAGGGTACTTCGAGTAAGAACAACAGATGGGCATTTCCACTGATCCGCAGCGACATCGTAAAGGCACGTATAGTCCCCTTCCTGGTCGCAGGTCCAAGTCATCGGATCTACGGAAATACCGCCTCCCACATAGTCACCCGGTGAGTACGTTTTTACCTTCAGGCGCTTTTTAACCGTCAGATCGCTGTGGCCGTCCTGGTTGATATCGGTTAGCCGCCAGGTGGTGCTGCGCTGCAGGGTGTATTCATTCATGTCGGAGGTGCCGGTGGACGCGTGTTCCCTTGTAAACCGGGCCTGCAGGGTTCCCTGATCACTCACGATGAAGCCGGCGGCGCCGCAATCGGTAAACAGTCGACCCTCTGCGATGAAGGGCGCCGCCACGGCAGATACCACCGCTTTGATCTCCGCCTTTCCGTCTCCGTCCATGTCCCGCACGACGAGGGCTCCGGGCACCTTACACAGCTCGGCCGCCCTGCCATTGGGCACCTGGGCCAACTCGAGCAACTGTACCGCCCAAATACGTTTGTAGGCGCCGCCCTCTGTGTCGCCGTCATCACCGCCCTTCCTGGACAATCGCACCAGCCAAAAGATGTCGCGGGGGGAGTTGGTCAAGGCAGCCGCGTAATACACCTCGAACGGCTCATCAAACGGTTTCGGCTTTTCGAGAATCTCTTCCCAACGGATACGGCTGTCCCCTTTTGGTTTCGGCAACGCGGCTTCGAGGTCTGGGATCGCCTCGGCGCCGCCGGCCTCTCGCTTTGCCTCGAAAAAGTGATCCAGACCGGCGGTTTTCAGGACGGCGTAGGTTTCGTTTCGATAGTCCTTGCTGCCGATCATCTCAACCGGGGCCTTCTCCGGCAGGAGCCCCTCCATCGACGCCGATTCAATGGTCTTCGTCCAAGACGCGCCGGTGCCCACCTGTTTGAGCTTGGGCAGCACCCAGGGGATCTCAATTGCCGGGTCCTTGGCAGACGGCGCGGGCTTGGGAGGCGCGGCAGACGGCGACGGTGAAAGCGTGGACTGCGCTTTCACCCGTTGGCGTTTTTGGGCCACCTTCTTCTTCTCCTCCTGCCGTTTTTGATAAAGGGCATCGTGCCCTGCCTCCGACTCTTCGGAAAGCGTCAGTGAGGCCGGCTTGTCCGGTTGACACGACATCGCGGACGCGGCAACGCATACCCCTGCCAAGACAGAGATAGACTGACTGATGAAATGTTTTCTATGGAACATACAAACAGAGTATTTAAAAATTCTCTTTTTTTAAAGATATCATCTGGAAACAGGCGTGACTCGCGATTGTGAGGCGTCCTTTCTTCAATGCTCGTGGCAGTTCGCTCCGTTGAGCTCCGCATGCCAAGCGAGCAGACCTTTCACGCCCGAGGTCTCGGCGAGTTTCTCACTTTGAGCTCGATGGCCAAGGCCTACAGGACCGTTATGCTCGATTCGGTTCGAGTGATGAATCGGCTCAAGGCCGTATTCCGTTCGAGGGGCATATCGACGGCGGGTCGGCAAATCTTTGGGCAGAGTACCAAGGAAAAGTGGATCAAAAGACCGCCGTCAAAGACACAGCTGTTGGCGAGCACCTACTACGCACAGCTCGACGTTCTTCTCCCGGTCAGGCGGAAGGCGTTGAGGGATATGCTCAAAGAGGCCAGGAAGCATCACCTCTTTCACATCTTAAACACGATACCCGGCTTGGGACCGAAACGCGTGGCAGAGATGCTGCCCATCCCTTGTCGATTTGCGAACAAAGCCAAATTCTGGACGTATTGCGGGCTGGGAGTAGTCATGCGCAGCTCATCGGACTGGGCCCGCGCCGCGGACGGTTCCTGTCTGCGTACGAACAAGGAGCAGACGCGCGGGCTGAATCTCAACCACAACCGGCCGCTCAAGAAGATTTTCAAAGGTGCCGCCACCACGGTGGTCGGGCAGAAGCGGCGGGAGGAGCCCATCTTCCGACACTATCATTGATCGACAACGGCACAAACCCCAATCCGGCGAAGCTGAACTTCGTTTTTTTTCAGCATGTCTGGAGGTTTTTTTCATTCTCGATAAGTCGAGCGATTTCCGCGCTTAACAAAATGCCCGCGTGACCGTTTCCTCGAGAGGAGCGCTGGCTTGTCGAGGACGAGACGTTTTTCCCCGGACTTGGGTAGGACTGAGCCTGGAGATAGCAATCGACTCTACAGGAGACGCATGAGCAAACTCGACACATTCACAAACGATCGCCTCCTGGTGATCGACGACAACGTGGAGATACACAACGATTTTCACAAGATCTTGGCACGCCAAAATGAGTCATCGGAATTGGCGTCCCTGTCGGCGCAGATCTTCGGGGATGACGATGGCGCCCCATCGGTTCCGGTCTTTCAGATCGATACGGCCACCCAGGGACAAGAAGGGGTTGAGAAGGTGCGAGCCGCGGTTAAGGCCGGCCTTCCCTATGCGCTCGCCTTTGTAGACATGCGCATGCCGCCGGGTTGGGACGGACTGATGACGATACAGCGGATATGGGAGATTGATCCCGACATCGAAGTCGTCATCTGCACGGCCTACACTGACCGTTCATGGCTCGAGATCACCGAGAACCTCGGCTCATCCATTGAGAGGCTCCTCATCATCAAGAAGCCTTTCGAAATCATCGAGGTCAGACAGCTCGCATCCGCGTTGACCCAGCGCTGGTCTTTGAGAAAACAGGCACAGGTCCGACAGGACGAGCTGGAACAGATGGTAAATCGGGCTCAGGCGGAGCGCATAGAGAGCGAGAGAAGGGCGCGGGCAATTATAAACGCCACCAGTGATTCGATGCTGCTGTTGGACGCGGAGGGCTGGATCCTCGACATTAACGACGTGGGGGCCGAGACGCTCGGCGGTACACCTCAGAGCCTGGCTGGAAAAAACATCTTCAATGTTCTCTCCTGGGCTACGGATGCGTCTGAACAGATCAGTGAGGCCATCCGGATGGGTCGTTTGGCACGGTTCGGGCACACGCACCGCACCACAGTCTATGACTGCCAGGTCTTTCCTGTCCGAGACTCTGTCGGCGTAACATCATGGGCGGCTTTATTCTTCCGCGACGTCACCGAGCAACAAAGAGACCGGCAGGCCATGATACAGTCCTCACGGATGGCCACTGTCGGCCTGCTGGCCGCGAGCGTGGCGCACGAGATCAATAACCCGTTGACCTACGTCTTATATAATATCGAACATCTTGCCAACCAGCTCTCGACTCTCGCCAACACAAGCCCACGAACCAGTTTTCCGAGGGAGGACCCAGCGGTTCTGGAAACCGACGAAGAACCCGGACCGCAATTGGAAAACGTTGAAACAGCCGATCTGGATGATCTGGCTCAAATGGCCAGGGAGGCGCTCGATGGCGCCAACCGCGTGCGAAATATTGTCAAGGACCTGCGGTCTGTTTCGCACGTCGACGAGGGGCGTTTGGCGCCGATCAAAGTCGATCGAAGCATCGAGGCGGCCATCAACATGTCCTTCAAGGAGATCAAGTACCGGGCGCGTCTCGTAAAAGACTATTCGCCCACGCCGATTGTCGAGGCAAACGCCGGACACCTGGCCCAGGTGTTCTTGAACCTGCTCATCAACGCAGCGCATGCCATTCCCGAAGGGGATGTCGAGCACAACGAGATCCGCATTCGTACTTGGAGCGAGCGGAGCGAGGTATACGTGGAAGTGCGAGACACCGGCGTGGGAATCCGACCGGAGCACATGGAGTGCCTGTTCGATCCCTTCTTCACAACCAAGGACGTGGGCTTCGGCTCCGGGTTGGGCCTCTCTATAAGCCATAGGCTCATCTCTTCGCTGGGGGGCCGAATCGAGGTCGAGAGCGAGCTGAACAAGGGAAGCTGTTTCACGGTGCGCCTGCCGGCGACTTTGAAAAAGATCGTGGATCGGCCGGTCATCTCGACGACGGAACCAGCCAAGGAGCCGGATCCCGTCCCGCGCGGGAAGATCCTGGTCGTGGACGATGAGAGAGCCGTTGGCTCCGCGGTTGCACGGATCCTTTCGAGACACCACGAGGTGAAAATCCTCACCTCTGGCGAGCAGGCAAGGGAGGTGCTGGCCGACGATGCGTCCTTTGATTTGATCCTCTGCGATATGATGATGCCCCGATTCACCGGCATGGACCTGTACGACTGGCTGATCTCCACCGATCCGGACCTTGGATCGCGGCTTGTCTTCATGACCGGCGGCGCGTTTACGCCCAAGGCCAAGGAGTATCTGGAACGCATTTCCAACATGCACGTGGAGAAGCCCTTTGACGTGGCGAACCTGATGAAGCTGGTCAACGAGCTGATCGCCTCGTTTCGCAGCAAAAGGAAGTCATCAACACCGGGCGGCGCTCCTTTCTGAAGCAAGTTCCTCGCGAAACAACTCGCGGTGTCTGGAGCTCGTATCGTCGGTCGATTCTCGAACCAATGGTCACGCGAGTGGAAACGACAGTGTAAAAGCGGCTCCCTTGCCTTGGCCGGCGCTTTCGACCCACATTCGGCCGCCCATCTCGGTCATGTAGTTCGCGCTGCTATGGAGTCCGGATCCATGACCGTCGGGTTTCGTCGTAAAACCGAATGAGAATATCTTCGAGAGGTCCGCCTCGGCGATGCCGTGGCCAGTATCCGAAATAGTCAGAATCAGATTGGGGTCCTCGACATGGACATCGATGAGGAGCTTGCGGTCCTCGAGACGGTTCACGGTCATGGCTTCTTTGGCGTTCTTCAGGAGATTCAGAATGATGTGAAGGGTCTTGGTTTTGTGAAGTGGAATCTCCGGGACCTTCCCTAATCGCTTTTCGACGATAATGTTGTGCCTCGAGTAGGATGATTCGTTCAGCGTCAGGGCATGCTCGATGATCTCGGTAATTGGCGTAACCTCCGAGTAACTGTTGGTGGAATAGGCGTATGCCTGCTGGGCGCTGATGATCTCCGATATGGATTCAGTGTTTTCCAGAATCTGGGTGAGGTTCTGGACAATGTATGCGTTTTCCTTATTGAGCATCTCACCAAGTTCTAGATAGTATCTCAGGAGCTTCTTCCCCTTTGGATCATCGGCGATGAACTCATCGATGTTGTGCATTTGAGAGCCGAGCAGCTCATTCGCTTTGAGCAGCTTACTCACAATAGACCCTTTGGCCGTTTCGCAGGCCACATACCCCGCCGTCTTGAGACTGTTGAGCACGTTGCCGACGTTGTGGAGGACCGTAGTGGCGATCTCCGACATGCCCGCCTTGTGAGCGTTCTCCGCAATCTCGGCCTGTGCAGCGTGGAGCTCGGCGGTTCGTTGCTTGACCAACTCGTCCAGGTGACTGTACATGAAAGCGTTTTCCAGGGTGACCGCGGCAGGTGTCGCGATGGCTGTCAGCACGGCGACCCGCTCGGGGGGAAACGCGTGGGTGGTCAGGTTGTTCTCCAGATAGACGATGGCCTTCAGCTTATCCTGGTTGACCATGGGCAAGCACAAGACCGATTTGATTTGATTTTCGACCACGTACCGGTTCGATTGAAAATCCCCTGCCTTTATCGCATTGTTCAGGACAATCGGTTGGCGCAGACGGGCTGTCAAGTGGACGATCTCCGAACAGAGATCGCCGTTCTCGTCAATCGCCTGGGACTGCAATACCCGTATCTCTTCTCCCGTTTTTCCGCTGGCTTCGACAACGAACGCGTCGTTGGTGTCGTACTTGACAAGGAGGATGCATTTCTCGGCGCCTGCGTTTTCCATCAACACAGTCGTCAAGCTTGCAAGGAGCCTCTCCAGCTCTATTTCACGAGAGACCGCGAGGGTGGCCTTGAGGATGGAGGCCATGTCCATCGAGCTATCTTCTATACTGCCGGACGTCGCAGTAGGGCCTGTTCCGCCCCGTGTACCGTCACCTGTTCGATATCCAAACCACCCGTCGAACTCATCTCCCAGCATTGCCGCTTTGCCCGCGGCGCCCCACAATCGGAAGAGCGCGTGCGCCTCGGTAATGTATGCCTTGGCGATGAGCGTCTTGTCGTTCTCTAACCAGAATCTTCCCTGCGACTCATTGATGATCGCCTTCATGTGAAGGAACTCGCCGCGACCTATTGACTCGTGGGCCTTGTCGTAGAGGCCGATAACGGTGACGAGATCCCCGCCGGTGATTCGCTCAATCTCCGCGGCCAGGAGATAGTGCTTATGGGCGAAGTTGGCCGGGCACGCGTCCGCGTATTGCTTGAGCTTGGCCTTGTGATCCTCGAGCTGTTTTTGCAGCGCTTCTCTTTGCTCGGGCTGAGCGGATGGGTATCGCCGGACCAGTGAAAGGCCGTAATAGAGGTAGAAGTCCGGTACCTCGAACCTGGAGGACGCGGTCTCGAAAAAGGGGCTGCAACACTCCGACCACTTGACCGCCGCCTCGAAGTCATCCTTGAAGTAGAACAACTTGACGAGGCAGAAGCCGGCCCGCAGCATGAAGGCATAGTTCTTCGAAGACGCCGCATAGGCCCAGAACGCCTCCGGGCTCATCTCGAGGAAGCCGTTCTCGATGGGCGTCATCGTTTTGAGACGGTGGATTGTCCAGTGCGTGATCCTCGCTTCAACGAGCTGGTTCACGCCGTGATGTTTCTCGAGTTGTTTGATCGTATCGACAATATCGAGCTCGCATTCTTCAAGGTTTTTCCCCAAGTAAAAACGCAGACCGGAGCGATAGGCCAGTATGTAGCCCAGATGTTCGATATCGCCTGTTTCCAGGGCCGCGGCATGACCTCTCTCGTAGTGCGCCAACGCTTCTTCGTAATGGGCTCCCCAGTAGGAGATGAAAGTGCTGAACGCATACTCCACCGAAGGCCTCAGGTGCTCCGCCTGATATTTGTCGATGATTTTAAAGGCGATCCGGCCGAGCTCGTACGCCCGTTGGTAGTCTTTGAGGGCATCGATCTGAATGATTCCGCAGTCGACAAAGTTCTTACTGGCATATGGTGTGGTTCCGTGGGTGACCGCCAGGTTGAACATCATGAGCTCGATGAGAACAAAGAGCGGCATGCCTGTTTGCATCGCAGCAGGGATCACTCGAAAGAGCATCTCCAGGGCAAGCCTGTGGCCAGCATCGGACATCTCTTTGAGCTCGGCCAACTCGGACACGGCGTGCTCGGCCAGATACCCTTGCATCTGTCCGATGGATGGGCCGATCTGTTGCTCTATCTCCTCGGGGGTCTCGGGCAGAGTGATGTCGAAGAGGCGCAGTCCCTTGCGGATTGAATCGATAACTTCGGGCAGCCGCCCCTCGTGCCCTTGTATAGTGGCCCTCATGATATACGCCTTGCCGGTTTCAATCTTGTCTTGGGCCAGCGCGAACATACTTTCGCATGCCGCCGCCGACTTTTCAATTTCGCCCGAAATGTGCAGAGATTCGGCGAGCGCGTGGGTATGCTCGAACCGTAACTGTGCGTGTGCCTCATCGCCATGCTTTGACAGCGCCCGCAGACCCGCCTCGAAGCACTCTGCCGCAACCCTGAACGCTGCCGAGCGCTTGGCCGTTGTTCCGGCGCGATAGTTGAGGCGTGACAGTTGGAGCCGCTCCTCGGCATCGGTTATTGCTGTTTCGCCGAGGTTGAGATGGTTGACCAGCTCGAAGATTCTCTTGCTCGTCTTGTCCTTATCCCTCGCCGCGCGGAGAACGCGACCGATGCGGTGATGCACCTTGGGCCGTTCCCCTTCAGGAATCAGCGAGTAGGCAGCCTGCCGGACCCGGTCGTGATGGAAGGTGTAGTCGACATTCATCTCCTCTTGTCTCTCGTCCCCTGCGACATCGAACAGCCGGTAGTTCCTGCTCATAGGCAGGATGATCCCCATTTGTATCGGCTCAATGAGCTCAGTGGCCAGCGCCACTATGGGGCGTTTCGATACAGAAGCCAGGGTTTTGAGGTCAAATCGATGCCCGATGGATGCCGCGAGTTTCAGGACCTCGAGGGTCTCCTCGGGAAGGGATCGCAAGCGCGCAACGAGCAAATCCACAACGTTGTCGCTCACAGATTGTTTCTCTATCTCCTCGATGTGCCAGATCCATCGGCCGGCTTCTCTATCGAGCTCTATCTGTTTGCGTTGGTAGAGCATTTGGAGAAACTCGCGGATGAAGTACGGATTGCCTTGAGTCTTTTGGACAATGAGATCGGACAATTCTCGACAGGCGGCGGGGGCGCAATACAGGGTGTCCGCAACCAATGCCGTGACGGCTTCTGCCTCAAGCGGACCGAGAGAGAGGCGATGCAGCGCAACCGCCGGATTCGGGCTGCTGTCACCTTCGAGCTTTGAGAGCAGCCGGCTGATGGCCAGCTGATTCAGGTCTTCATTGTCGCGGTAGGCGCCGATGATCAAGAGATAGGGGATCTCCTCCTCCAACCAGGAGAGAACGAGGTCTATGCTCGAGGCGTCGCTCCACTGGAGATCATCCAGGAACAAGACGAGCGGGTGCGCTTCGCTTGCACAAGCCTTCAGCAGATTCCCGAAAGCGGTCAGGACGCGGTGCCGGACCTCCTCCGCGTCGAGCTCTGGAAGCGCCTGTTGCGGGCCGAGCAATGTCTCGAGCTCTGGAATGATGTCCGTCATCAATTGACCGTTCGATCCAAGCGCCGAGGTGAGACGACTCTGCCAGGCCGTCACGCCTTCGGCCGGCTCGGCCAGAATTCTCCCCACCAGGGCCTTTACCGCCTGGCCCACAGCGGAGAACGGCACATTCCGTTCGAATTGATCGAACTTCCCCGAGACGAAGTAGCCGTTTCGATTGAGGACGGCCGCGTGAATATGCTGCATCAACGACGACTTTCCGATACCGGAATGACCTGCCACCAACAGGATTTCGCTATTTCCAGACGCGGTTCGATCAAAGGCGCTCGACAGCTTTGCCATCTCCTCTTCGCGACCGTAGAGCTGGTCCGGGATGCGGAAGACGACCGGACGGTCATCGACGCCGAGCTCGAGCTCCTCGTCCGAGCGACGGCTCTTCCAGGCGTCGCGGCATCGTTCGAGGTCTTTCACCATGCCCTCGGCGCTCTGGTATCGATCCTCTGGATTCTTCTCCATGAGCTTGAGGATGATGCGGGAGAGTGAAACCGGGATCTCACGGTTGATCTCGCGGGGATCGGGTGGACGCATGGACAGGTGGCAGTGGACCATTCCCATCGTGTCCTCGGCGACAAAGGGCAGCCCTCCCGTGAGGAGCTCAAAGAACGTGACCCCCAATGAGTAATAGTCGGTTCTGTAGTCCACATTGCGGTTCATGCGCCCGGTCTGTTCCGGGGAGATATAGCCCAATGTACCTTCGAGAAAGCTGGCGGCTCTCAGCGTCTGCTTCTCGCGGGGCAGCTCCGACGCGATGCTGAAGTCTATTATCTTGACCTCGTTTGTCAGTGGATTAATGAGGATGTTATTAGGATTGATATCCCGATGGATAATCTGCCGGTGGTGTATCCCCCCCAGGGTTGATGCGGCCTTGACCGCAATTGAGAAAAACTGAGCCATGGCAACGCCCGTTTTCTGGTAGTGGGCGAGGTCGATGCCTCCGAAATCCTCCAAGAGAAGTGCCGGCTTTCCCTCCACGGTTTCAAATCCACGAGCCTCGATGACCCCGGGGATCTTGAGCTGCCTGAGTATCTCGTACTCAAATTTGAGCCGCGCCAAGTCCCGGAAAGAAGGATGGTCATTGCTTGTTGTCTTTATCACGACAGTTTGCTCGTCATCCTGGCGAACCGCTCTGTAGATAGTGCTGTTCATCGACTCGACGATGGTGTCCTGAATACTGTACGTGTGTAAATTCATGACCGGGATGTCCTTTCCTGGGAATGAGGCTCGCCATTACCTTCGAAGATCTCCGCTTGGGGCGACGCGATTTCTTTCTGTTCCGCGTGGGACGCGCCCGGCATTGTGTAAAAAGTTCGGGATCGCAGGGTTGACGTTGACCACGACGACATGTCGTTCTCTGTACGAAATAGAATGCTCTGGATTCGTTGGACACGGCATTGGTTTGGGTTCCCCATCAATAGGCGACCTGTATTCAATAGCGGCCATGTCCCTTGAAACTTTAATGCCGCGCCTATCCTTTGCGGGAGAGACGCCTGTAACCTTCATCCGTGGAAAATAGCGCTCCAACCATTCGGTCGTCCACTCCTTGAATCGGCTGATCCCGGCCTTGTTCCGACGTGCCTCACGCGCTACGTGGTGGTGGGTCATGCCGAGGACCTCGCCGACCTCCCGATGCGTCATGGTCGTGCTCGTCTGCAGCGCCCACACCGCGAATCGTCGTTCCGGGTTCCCTACGCGCCTGCGGACGCTCTCTTTCAGCCTTCCAGGGGGCGCGCCGGTGATTTCGCAGATCGCCGCTACCAACTCTTCCACCGTCACTCCTTCCCGGTCATCTGATGTCTCCTTCTTTACATCCACCGGACAGAGGTGCCATCGAAACCACCCGTCCCCGAGATTCAGCCCTTCGGGCCACGGCAACGCCTTTCGGTGAAGCTTGAGGATGAACGCCTTCATCTCCTCGGGCGATTCGAACTGCCCCGCGAGCACCCTTGCTTGCCGCGTTTTATTTCTTTCGCGCCGTCCCCCATTTCTTTTCGTGACATTGCAAGGGCGATAACACCGCCTTGTGCTTCAACGCAAAGCCGAGCAGGGCCTTGTCCCCGTGTAACCCCAGCTTGTTGCACATGTTGGTGCGGTGGTTCTGAACGGTTCGATGGCTGATGTAGAGAAGCTCACCGATTTCGCGACTGGTCTTGAGCTCGGCAATGAGCTGAAGAATCCGCCGCTCAGAAGGTGTGAGCCGCTCGATGGACGCGACGGGATCCGATTCGGAACCGGATGTCCATTTTATCCCGCGGCTGACAAAACGCTCGTTCCGGATCACCGCCTCCAGGCAGGCGACGAGCTCGTCTTCGGCGTTTTCTTTGAGGAGATATCCGTCTACGCCCAGGCGCATAGCGGGCTCCACATAGTCGTCGTACATGGTGAGGAGGACGACAGCCGGCCGCTCCGCCCACTTTTGGATTTGTGTCAACACGTCGAGCCCGTCCGTATTCGGCATGGAGATGTCCAAGACCGCTACGTCGGGAAGGTGCTCCTGCATGGCGGTGAGCGCCTCGTCGCCATCGTCTACCTCGGCCACGATTCGAAAATGCTCGGTCTCCTCGAGGATGTCGCGTAGTCCGCGTCTGAAGATGGGGTGATCATCGGCGATGAGAACGGTCGTTGTCATAAGGCCTCCTTAACTGGAATCGTGAGCCGGATGCTGGTCCCCCCCGAAGAACGGGTTTCAACCGAGAGCGCGCCGCCGAGGGCCCGCGCGCGTTCACCCATGCTGGTAAGGCCGAATCCCTCTTCTCCGTCTATTCCGCGACCATCGTCATCGATGGTCAACACGATACTGTTCGCCCGCCGTTCGACCTCGACAGACACGCGGCTCGCGCCGGAATGGCGAACGACGTTGCTCAAAGCCTCCTGCACGATGCGGTACACGTGGATGGCCGCCGGCTTGGGCAGCGCGCCTTCGATGTGCGCCAAATCGTATCGGTATTCGATTCCGGCGGGCTCGAGGGTTTGCTTGATGGCGTTGCCGAGGGCCGCTCGGAGCCCCAGTCGATCAAGCTGATTCGGATAAAGGGCGTGGGCCACCCCCCGCAGCTCCTGCACCGTGCCGCGGGCGATCTCCTCGACAGGGACGATGTCGTTTTGAGCGACGGCCCGCTTGGTCAGGCGTTTGAGCTTGTTGATGAGCACCACCAGATTCTGGCCGATGCCGTCGTGAAGCTCGACCGCGATCCGGCGGCGTTCGAAGTCCTGAACCTCGATGAGTCGATCGGAGAAGTCGCGTTGCAGCTCGAGGGCGTGCCTCTCAGCGGCGATACGGGAGGCTTGAGCCTCGACCTTCTCCCGTGTTAGCAAAGCGATGCGATCGGCGAGCGCGAAGGATAGCAGCAGCGCCTCTAACATGGTGCCGAATTGAATTGCGTGCTCAATCCAGAATGTGTCGGGGAGCAACCCCACTGTTCGCCCCACCAACAAGACGCCGCCGGGAACAAGCGTCGCATAGCCGATAGCCACATACCGCGACGGACGGTGCCGGCGAACGAGGGCCAGCACGATGGGCACCGGCAAGAAGAGCAACACCACCCCGACAAGCCCAAGGATAAGCGGTTTCCCGACGCCCGCGCCCACCCAACTCACCGGAATGAAGCAGAGGCAGAGCAACCCGAGGACGACCGTGACCTTGTGGACGCGGGGATAATGCGCCGCCAAATGGGTCATGCGCCTTACAAAAAACAATCCACACGAAAGGGAGAACATCAGCCACGAGAACGTCGAGGCGTTGGCCACAAACGGTGCGTCCGGCCAGAGATACTTGAAAGCGAGTCCGCTCAAGCTCGCCTGAAACAGGGCAAACCCGCCGAGATATCCCACATAGAAGAGGTAGGCGCGGTCCCGAATGAGCGCAAAGAGAAAGAGGTTGTACGCCGCGAGGGCCAAGAGGAACGCGTAGTAGAAACCAAAGAAAAATGTCTCATTAGCGGCGTTGTTGAAAAAATCGCGCTCGCGCCACAAGGTAATCGGCAGCACCATCGGACCGTCAGTGCGAATACGAAAATAGAGCGCGAGGGTCGGCCTATTGGTCGGCACGGAAAAGAGAAAACTGCGGTGGGGAAATTCTCGGGACGCGAACGGCATCGTGTCGCCGGTTACCCGTTTCGCCCAAGCGCCGTCCGGGGCCGGCCAATAGAAGGTCACGTGATCGATTTGGGGGTAACCGAGGTCGATGAGCCACGGCTCATTTTCTTCGGGTACGGTCGCGTGAAGGCGGATCCAGACCCACCCGCGCACGAATCCGAGGCTGGGCGCCGCTCTGCCGGCGGATCGGAACCGCGATTCGAGCGGCGGCGCGGATACGTCGTCGATTGAGTAGGCGCCGTCCGGATCGTTCAAAAACTCGGGGACGAGCGGCCGTCCGCCGTGTTCGGATTCGGCCTTGCACGAAGCGGTTGATGTCGTCATCAACACGGCGAGCATGCTCAACCCCCATCCCTTTCCAAGCGCGTGTATGAGCCAGGTTATCAATCTCCTATTCGCGATTGATAGCGATTTAAGCACGGAGAATCAACACCAATCTGTGCGCGAAGCACGTCGTCTATCTAGCCAAAAAAAACGCGATTCTTTTCAATTTGAGTATGTGTACTCAGATAATTCTGTCCACTAGAATGTTACCTTCTAAGTGTAAGATTATACAGAATCAAGGAGAAAGAAGATGACTGTTTTTTTCAACAACATTGTATCGTTCTTCAGAACGGGGAGTCGGCTGGGCCTGCTGTTTTTGCTCTCTGCACTCTTGACCGGGTGCCCTAAAGACGACGAGTCGTCCGATGAAGACCAAGATGAGGACAGCAGCGGAGACGGCGACACCGACGCGGACGGCGACACCGACGCGGACACCGACGCAGACGCGGACGGCGACACCGACGCGGACACCGACGCGGACGCGGACGGCGACACCGACGCGGACACCGACGCAGACGCGGACGGCGACACCGACGCGGACACCGACGCAGA
>JBNLED010000261.1:0-15581 GCA_050304755.1 Polyangia bacterium
TACCGACACTTCAGGCCTCGGGACAGCTCTGTTATTTTCTCCGAGAACACCTCGGGAATCCCATTCCCTCTCCGGCCCTGTTCCCAGTCTGCACATCGAGTACAAGCGCTCCCATGTGAAGCAGTACTTCAAGGAAGAGCGTCAGCGTCCGAATCCGAGTCGAGGCGTAGGGCGGTTTCTCTCCCCACCGACCAAGGAAACTTTTTAGGCAAACCGCCCGATACGAGGTGCGATGGATGTCGCGCCTCAATACGAAACCTTCTCCTACCAGCGCCGGGTGCCGGAGCAGACCTTGCTGTATCAAGTACTGGCGGAGAATCTGGAGACGTTCCTCGACCGGTGTCAGAGCGCAGAGCACGAGCTGCCGAGGTATGTGGAGAAGGAGCTTCGCGACTATCTGACTTGCGGGGTGCTTGGGCACGGATTCGTGAGACTCAAGTGCGATGACTGCGGCAAGGAGCGGGCCGTGGCATATTCGTGCAAGGGGCGCGGCTTTTGCCCCAGCTGCACAGGCCGTCGGATGTCGGATACGGCCGGGAGGCTGGTGGACGATATGTTTCCCGCAAACGTCCCGGTCAGGCAGTGGGTGCTCAGTTTGCCGATCAACATCCGGTACCGACTCGCCTATGATGGCGCGCTACTGTCCAAGGTGCTTTCGGTATTCCTGCGAGTGGTGCAGGGCTGGTATCGCAGACAGATAAAGGTGTCAGAACGTGTGAATGCGCGTTTTGGTTCAGCGAGTTTCTGTCAGAGATTTGGCTCCGCGTTAAATTTAAATCCACATTTTCACACCCTCGCTCTGGATGGCGTGTATCTGGATGTCAATGGCGAACCGACATTTCACGCCGCACCTCCACTGACCAACGACGATGTACGGTCCATTGTGGAGACCACGGCACATCGCGTGATACGGCTTCTCGAAAAAGGCGGCGTTCTCGACGGAGACACCCTGGACCCGCTGGTCGATGAATCACCGGTTCTTGCCGGAATGACCGCGGCGTCTGTGCAAGGAATGGTCGCCACCGGCGACCGGGCGGGCTTTCGAGTGAGAAGGGTGCTGTCGGATCCGTCCGAAGCCGTGAAGACGGGCGATCTGTGTTATGCCTCACGCGGGTTTTCCCTCCACGCTGCGACGCGGATTGCTGCCAGCGACAAGGACGGTTTAGAACGGTTATGCCGATACGTCGCGAGACCTCCGCTCGCTGCAGGCAGACTGACCGCCCTTTCGGAGGATGAGTTGCTCTTTAAGCTGAAGACGCCGTGGTCGGACGGCACGAGATCTTTGATTTTCTCCCCGATGGAGCTCATCGAGAAAATTTCAGCGCTTGTGCCTCCTTCCCGTGTAAATCTCATCAGATATCACGGCGTTCTGGCGGCACACGCGAAGAATCGAGAAAAAATAGTTCCTTCGAAAGAGCCAGATGGAACCAAGCCGGCCGTGTCGAAACCGTATCGGCTGACGTTTGCCGCGTTGTTGTCCCGGGTCTTCCACATTGACATCGACACCTGCCCCCAGTGTGGCGGAAAGATGAGAATCGTCGCAGCGCTGACGGATTCCGCCTCGGTGAGGAGATATTTGGAAGGCACGGGCCAGTCAGCAGAGATTCCTGAAATTGCAGCGGCGCGGGCACCGCCGCAGTTGGAGATGGACTACTCGGACTACGATTCCGCGGACTACGACTACTAATCAATCCAGGCTCGCCGAATAGTGAAGTCAACGCACTGGTACACTCACCAGATGATTTTTCGCACCTCAACCGGATGCTTCTGGTATCATCAAACCTTCAAGAGGAAAATTTTGGCAAACGGAACGAACGGATAAAGGCTCGAAGACACGAAAAGAAGTGAGTGAGGAGGTCGGACGACGTGATCGAGGAGGGCGCGGAGGCTTTGGATGGACGAAAAAAGGTGCTTTGCCCGTCCTACACCCATCCATGGAGGCGACGAATTGGGATTGCGACGATAAAGGGGAGTATACCTGCCCCTACGATCCCGCGACCGATCAGTGGCGATGCCCGTCCGTTGTCCATACCAAGAGCACGATCTGGCGCCCCTTCAAAGAGATGGTGACCATCGATTTCGATGAATACGTAGGAATGGACGAGAAATCCAAATGCGGTTTCTGGCTCTAGGCTAGACATCTGTAAAGAAGTCAGACCTTGCAGATGTCTAGGCCCCTCTTTCTCCATTTCTTTATTAAAGGCGATCGGCGATTCGATCCCTCGCCGGCTTCCCGTTTCCGCCGGGTTTTTGTGATAGGATACTGGTTATGTATCCAAAGGAGCTCCTATGAAGCCGGACAGACCGGCCATACGAACAGCGCTCGTTTTCAGTGAGGCGGATTCTGACACGGACCACTCGGTGGTGGTCAAGGATCCGGTTTCGAAGAGGTACTTCAAGCTCAGCGCCATGGCGGCTCGCGCCGCCGCGTTGCTGGACGGGACGCGTTCGTTGAAGCAGGTGTCGACAGCGCTCGAAGAGCGCTTCGGGGAACAGGCCTCGGAGCAACAGGTGAGAGAGCTCGCAGACCAGATGGCCGGCATGGGGCTCTTCGAGGACGGAGCCCCGGCGACGGCGAGGAGGCCTTCGCGATCCCTGCTCGCCTTTCAGGTCCATCTGGTCGATCCGGATCGACTGCTCGGATGGCTCGATCGGCGGCTCGGGTTCCTATTCAGCAGGGCGTCGGTCGTGGCCGGCGTTCTGTTCATCGCGGCGGCCTGCGCGCTTTGCGCATGCAACTGGCGGGCGTGGTCCCTCGAGCTGCAAGATGAGGTGAGGTTAAGGAGCGTGCTCACCATATACCTCCCGGCCCTCTTGGTGATGGGCCTGCACGAGCTGGCCCACGGCCTGACCTGCAAGCACTTCAAGTGCAGCGTCAAGGACATGGGCGTCATCCTGTACTATCTGCAGCCGTGCACCTACTGCGACGTGACCGATTCCTGGTTGCTCGGTCGCGGACAGCGGATCGGTGTCATGGCGTCGGGCATTTACTTCGAGTTGGTGATCTGGTCCGTCGCCGTGTTCGCGCGCCGACTGGCCCCCGAGGGGGCGGTGTCGGAGGTGGCGTTGGGGATCGTGCTGAGCTCGGGGGTGAAGAGCCTTTTCAACCTCAATCCGCTCATCAAGCTGGACGGCTATTACATCCTCTCCGATCTGGTCGACATCCCCAACCTCAGAAGCCGCGCCTTCGCGCTGCCCCGCCGGCTCATCCAGGGCCGCCGCCCCACGGATCTCAGCCGACGGCAGCTCGCGGTGCTCGCCCTCTACACGCCCCTCGCGCTGCTCTACTCGGCCGGGATCCTCGTGTGGTTCGGGCTCTGGACGTACCGCTTCCTGGCGGATCGCCTGGGCGCGTCGGGTCCGGTTGTTTTTCTGGGGCTCGTGGTTTTCATCGTGCTCGCCGCGGTCCCGCTCAGGAGAACCCGGGGGGCCGCCGGGCGCGAATCATCCGGCCCAGCTTCTCGCTGACGCCTCCTCGGTGCGCGGACGCTACTTCTCGGCGTCCGGACACTGGACTTTCGCGAAAGCCCGGATGTCCCAGCCGAACTGTTCACACACGTTGAGGCACTGCTGATCGCATGAGATGCTCACCCCGGACACCATCTGCTCTCTCACCTCCTCCGTACCGAGCGTCGAATCGATGACGGTGAAGCAGGTGCATCGGCAGCAGATCAGCTTATCGGTATCTCCAGGGCTGTCGCCCGTCGAGTCCGCACCCGCGTCCTCGTCGCTGCTTCGGGGGGCGGGGTCGCTCTCGCCATCATCGTTACAGGCGGTGAGCGACAACCCGACCAAGGATGACAAAACCAAAAGAGTGATTCTCATGGGCACCTCGTCTTCTCGAGTAATTGACAAATCATATCACGAATCGTCGCCGGAGCAGAAACACTCCTGTTCCGGCGGATGGATGCCGACGGGGATGCGGACGAGAATGGGAGAGCCCGATCCGGGGGATAAGGGATCAATCCTTCAGGGAGGAGCGTTTCATGAGCCCGTATCGGGTCCCCGGGGCATACGGCGCCGGTGACGGGCTCTTCTTCTGGCTCGGCACGCTCATCGCCACCCGCGCCTCCAGCTCCTCTGCGGAGAGCTTCTCGTTCTCCTTGTCCTTGTTTCTTTTCTCATCGTTCTCTTGGTTCTGGCTCATTTTCAATCTCCCTTTTTTAGAAAAAACTTAGGTCCTGAGAAATAAAAACATCACGGTGATGAAAGGTTGCAAAAAAATACAACCTGTCCGGTTGCATGGCGTTTTGCGCTAAACATAGGGACCTTAAGGACCTTTTATCAGTGCACCCTTTTTCTTCCCTTTTTCTTTCCGTACAGGTCGAAAAATAAGAATTGTCCTCAGGCGGGGATCGCCCTACTACCGGGCGCGGATCATCCAGACCAGCTCCTCGGTGACCCTTCCACCCAGGCGCTTCGTGACCAGCCGGGCGACTCCCCCGGTGGAGGTCATCTGCGTGGCGCAGTCGATCCCCCGGTCCAGACACCGCGCGGCGAAGCGCGGGAAACCGTGGAAGGGCAAGCCCCTCGCGCGGTACTTCTTCAAGAGACCGACCACGGTGATGTTGATTTTTCCGGGGAGCAGCCGCTCGGCCAGCAGAAAACCCACGACCCCGCCTGAGCCTTTTCGGCGGGCCAGCATGCTCAGCTCGGGAGAGAATCCAGGGGAGCTCAGGATGGCGGCCACCATCCCCTGGGCGGCATCGACTTCCGAGGCATCGAGAAAGATCCGGGCGTAGCATTGAGCGATGGACCTCAGGGGGAACCGCTTCATCCCGTCCATGAAGCGGATCTCGATCTCCTCCGGCAGGGGTACGGCCGATCCCGGGGCGTGGGGCGCGAGATCGGTCTCCAGGCAGTAGGAGCTAAGCCCCCGCTCCTTGAAGCCCAGCCGTCTCCACAGGTCAAAGGCGGGCGCGTTGGCCTTTTTCATCAGCGGGATCATCAGCGCGTGGTTCGTGTAGTTGCGAGCGAGGATCTCCTCCGACGCGTCGAGGATCTGCTCGGTCAGCGCGCCCAGATGGTCGGGGCCCTTCAGGCTGTGTATGAGGGCGATTCGGAAGAGGCCCACCTCCTCCATTTCCAGGAGCCGCCGGGTCGCTTCGATGTCAAAGGTGGTGCCGTGGTGCGCGTCGGGGGCGCGCATGTCTTGGAAGATGCAAAAGCCCGTGAGCGTCGAGCCCGCGACGGCCGCCAGCACCACCGATGGCGCGTCCATGAACCGGTAAGCCAGCCCGTATTCGCTTATCAGCTCCCCGGCCACGGCGTCCCGGAGCGGGTGATCGGCATCCAGGTCGAGGATCTCGGCGGCGCTCTTTTTCGAATCGGTTTTTTTCGTAGTCACGATATCCACCCATGCACCAGGGGATCGGGGGGCACCTCTCCCTCGGTCTCCAGGCGGTAGAGACAAAACGGGTTGTCCGCGTCGGAGCCGGTGACAGAGAGGGGGAGGTTGGGACACCCGGCACGGCAGACCATCGCGTGGGGGCAGCGCTTACAGAATCCCTCGAGCCGATCCGGCGTGAACCCCCGGCTGCGCGAAAAACGATCGTCATCCTCCCAGATGTCCCGGAGCGCTTCGGTCTTGAGGCTGCCAACGATCCTGTCGTCCGGCTGTGACAGGCAGGGCTTCACGTCGCCGGCGCTCGTGATGCCCAAGGTGGCGATGCCGCCGGCGCAGCCCGGCCAGTGGGGCAGCTCCGCGTAGCCGCCGAGCCGCGAGGAGTTGTAGCCGAACCCGTGGCTCCCCGCGACGGGGAGGGCCTCGACGCCGAACCGCTCGCGGCTCTTGGAGATAAACTCGGCGACCTGATAGTGCTGCGCGGGGGTCAGGTTCCACTCGTCGCTCCAGCGCTCCCCGTGACCGGCCACGGTCTGGAGCTGCCAGGTGATATCCTGGTCCACCAGGAGGTCCCTCATCGCAAGGAGATCCGCCAGGTTCAACCTGGAGACCGACGTGATGGCCCCCACCTCGAATCCGGCATCCCGGAGGGACCAGATCGCCTTCGACGCTCTGTCGAAGGATCCGGCGCGGCCCCGGATCCGGTCGTGGGTCTCGGCGGTGGCGCCGTCCAGGCTCACCCCGATCCGATCCAGCCGGCTCAGCTGCTTGAGCTTCGGGATGGTCTCCGGCCCGATCAGCCAGCCGTTGGTGATGAGCACCAGGCGCATGCCGAGGTCGCACACCGCCTCGGCGACGGCGTGCCAGCCCCTGAGCACGAGGGGCTCTCCCCCCAGCAGGCACACCTCTTCGCACCCCATATCGGCCAGCACTCTCATGACCTCCAGCCACTGATCCGAGGAGAGCTCCTCTTTTCGGGCCTTGCCCGCCGTGGAGCCGCAGTGCAGACACTTGAGGTTGCATTTCAATGTCAGCTCGATGTTGACGAACATGAGCCGGTACGTCGCGTTTTCTTCGTTCATGGTTCCGCCAATGGTTAGCCCTCGAAGCCTTCGTCCCGTTCCATCCGATAAAGGCAGAAGGGCATGTCAAAAGGGTCATTGTTAAACGAATAGGCGATCTCCCGGCAGCCCCCCCGGCACGCCCCGCCCCGCCGGCACCCTTTGCAGCCGCCCGTGAGCATGTCCTTGGAGAACCGGCGGTTGTAAGAAAAACCGTCCCGCGCGTTCCAGATGTCCGAGAGGCTCTCCTGGCGGACGTTGCCTTCGATAAAGGGATCGGAGAGGATCAGACACCCGGTCACCGCGCCGTCGCTCCTGAGCCCCAGCGCGGATATCCCGGCCTGGCAGCCCGACCAGGTGAAGTTGTGAAGGTTAGGGTAGCAGCTCGAGAAGTAGCCCGTGCCGTGGGTACCGGTGATCTCCAGCCGGTCCTTGTATTCGGCGCGGTTCCGGGCGATGAACCGGACCAGGCGCAGGTACTCCTCGAGTCCTACCGATTCGTCTCTATCCATGCGGCTTCCCGGGGTCGGGCTGGCGTAGTTGATGATCCAGGTGACCTCGGGAGCATGGGTCAAGAGCCAATCCCTGATTCCGGGGAGCTCGTCCAGGTTGGATCGGTCCACCGAGGTGATCACGTTCTTGTAGCGGAACGGGCGGGCGGCCATCTCCCGTATGGCGCGCGTGGCTTTTGCGTGCGCTCCCTTTTTGCGGCGTCGGTTGTCGTGGACCTCGGGGGTGGCGGCGTCCAGGCTGACCACCAGTTGGCAGAACTCGAGGATGTCCAGCTTGCGCCAGTTGGTGTCGGTCAGCGCGATACCGTTGGTCACCAGGCCGAGGGCCGAGATCCCGAGCTCCCTGAGCCTGAGGGCGATGCGATCCCAGTCTGGCCGAAGCAGCGCCTCGCCCCCCATGAAGCAGACCGACCCCACGTCGAGATCCGCCATCTGCCGGCAGACATCCAGCGCCTCCGAGTTATCGAGCTCCCGTTCCCGGGTGCTCCCCGCCGCGGCCGCGCAATGGCTGCACCGGCAGTTGCACTTCAGGGTGAGCTCCCACAGCAGATAGGTGGGGGGCAATCGTTTCTCGTTTTTTTTAGCGCTGTCTACCATGGATGGTTCACCCGCGTCGCTCCGAAGTGGATTCGACCGGCATTTCCTCTGCCCGATCCTGCCCCGCTCCGGGGGGGACCGGACCTCGCAAAGAGATGTCGTCGGATCTGCATCCCTCGAGCTCCGTTTGTATTGTCTGTTTCAGCGCGGGGGGCATTGGGAAATCGAGCGCCGCCCGATAAAACGCCTCGGCGTTGTCGAAATGGCGAAGCGCGGTCTGGAGCCTGGCCATGTTCCATACCGAGTAGACCCCCTCCAGCTTGGAGTTGATCGCCAGCCGGAAAAGCCGCCTGGCCGTCTCGTGCTCGCCCAGGCCGAAGCAGCGAATGCCGACATCCCGAAACCAGCACGCCCGCTCGGCCAAGTGCGATCTCGTGAACAGCGCGTGTTCCGGCCAGGCCGGTGTCCTCCCGTCGACGGGCTCCTTGCCGGTGGCGATGTCGAAGTCCCTTATAAACCCCTCGTTCGGGCTCGGCCGAAGCCCGATCCCCGATTCCGAAAGCCCGAGGGGTAGCTCCCGGACCGGGTTCTCGGGAGGTGTGTCGATCCATTTTCGGGCCACCCTGCAGGCCGCGCTCACCAGATGCTCGTACCCGTCGGATGCCTGGTTTATGCTGCTGCTAAGAGCTAAAAACGCCTTTCTTAGAACCGCGCAGACCTCGGCCGCTATGAGCGCTCGCGCCAGCTTTCCCCAATTTTTGTGATCGCCGTCGACGCCGAACACACCGGGACAACACCCGGTCAGCGCCGAGACCACCTGGGGCGCGGTCACCGCCGCCTTGAGGAGACACGCTTTTTTCTCTTCCGGAGTGAGCGTGTTGTCGATGGCGCGCCGGAGTGGGGTCCACAGCGCGCTCTCCAACTCCAGCGCCTCTCCGGGAACCGCCCGCTCCATGACATCGAAGGCGATGACGGGTCTGAGCGATGAGAGGAGGTTCGCGGCGGCGTTTGAGCTGTCTTTTCGGGCGGTCATCCGGATCCCCCATCTGTGGAGATGGGTGCGGGGCTCGCTGAACTCCAGGCGGTCGAACCCGGCTTCGATGACTATCTTTGACAACAGCTCGGGGGGGAAGAGGGCCCGGTGGCCCTGCCCCGCCCGCTCTTCGCCGAAGATCCAGGTCAACGCAACAGCGCTTTGGCGGTCGTCGCTGCTGTCGAGAAAGGCCTCGAAGGAGCGCCCAGGATCGGGGGTCTCGATCTCGATGAGACCGTCCGGCGCGAGCACCCTATACCACTCGGCCAGCCCGTACAACGCTTCGGTGTAGCTCAGATGCTCCAGCAGATGGTGGGCCACCACAGACGACGAGCACCCGGTTTGTACCGGCAACCCCCTGACGTCCGCTTTGATGTCGGCGACCGCCGTATCGTAGCGATCGAGGTTGAGCGCCCCGGGGAGATGCTGTCTGCCGCAACCTAGGTGTAACCTCATCGTCCTATATTAGAGATATTCGTTCCTTGAAACAACGTGTGCGACTCGTTTAGAGATTGGAGCGCTTCACGAGCCCGTAGTCTGTTCCCGGCGCGTACGGCGAGGGGAACGGGTTCTTTTTCTGGTTCGGAACGCTCATCGCCACCCGCTCTTCGAGCTCCTCCACCTCGAGTCTCTTGGCCTCTTTTTCATTTCCCTTTGAATCTTCTTTTTCTGTTTTCGTTATCATGAGACATTCCTTTTATTATTGATTAATATTCTCCCCATGTCCTGTTTCTGAATCTCGTCTCTATATTTATTTACCCTGATGGTCCACGTAATGGGAATCTCAGGGACTTTTTTCTTTCTACCTGAATCCTGCATGGGACATCGAGCTGAAACGCGCCAAGGTGCATCAGCGGTGGCTGATCGGAGCGTTTTACGGATTAAGTCGAACGACCTGTTCGGTGTATCCGGAAAACGCGAGTACAGCCGCTGATGACGTGCATTGGTGCGAGCGTCAGCGGTTTCAGCCGATGGCATGTGCAGGATTCAAGTAGTAACCCGCGGATGTGACGACACAGATACTTCCAGAAGACAATTCGATAACGACCGGCGCAGTCTGCGCGATGTTTCACAGATTCGAGCGCTTCACAAAGCCGTAGAGCGTTCCCGGGGCATACGGTGCCGGCGAGGGGTTCTTTTTCTGATTCGGAACGCTCATCGCCACCCGGGCCTCCAGCTCTTCCGCGGTGAGCTTCTCGGACTCCTTCTCCTCCTTCGGGTCGAGGTTGGCGCGCATCATGAGCCCGTAACGAGTCCCCGGGGCATACGGTGCCGGCGAGGGGTTCTTCTTCTGGCTCGGGACGCTCATCGCCACCCGGGATTCCAGCTCTTCTGCGGTGAGCTTCTCGGACGACGCCCCTTCCTTGGTCGACAATGTCTTCTCTTTTTCTTTGTTCATATTAATTTCCTTTACGAAAATTATTTTTCTATATTGTATTATCTATACAAACAAAAAAGGTAGTATTTAATTTGTCAGATGCGAATTAAGAAGCGGTCTCACGGGTGCAAATCAGGGGTGCATGACCACGTAGGTGATGGTGTCCGCCTCGATGGGGAATGGGCGATCGTCCATGGTCTCAGTCGCGTGCGCCGCCGAGAGGGTGTACTCCAGCCCCGACGACAAGGCCAGGGGGGGGACATTCATGCCGAAGAACAGGGACTGGTCCGGGTGGGTAGCGGTGAGTGACGTGTTCAGGATGTTCTCGGGATCGAAATAGATGAGATCGTAGGTCGGGTCGGTAACGGCGGGAGTAACCTGGACGGTCGCGTCCCCGATGAAATCGGTGATGGGTGGGTCGGCCAACGGATCCCATTTGGCGGTGACACCCACCAGGATTCCGTTGTCGGTGTTCTGGGTCGTCCCCCACGCGAGGGGGATCCGGTGGTAAATGAGATCTTCGGTGGCCTGGACCAGGAAGATCAGCTTGTCCGGGGTCACGGTGAAGAAATCGGTGACCCCGTCGATGACGGTGTCGGAGCCGCCATCGGCCCTGAGGTAGATGCGCTCCCCAAGGGGAACATCCGTCAAGGTAAAAATTCCTTCGAAATCGGTTGTCGTGCTGATCTCGGACGATAGGCCCACGGTGCTCACCTCGACATCGCCGCCCCAATCCAGTCCGAGGCCGCTGGTGGTCAGCTCGGTGTAGTAGTACCGCCAGACCCTGCCCTGTATGTCGGTGGTTCCGGGTTGGCAGGCCGGATCGTCATCGCAGTCGTTGTCATTGCAGTCCACAGCTCCGTCCCCGTCGTCATCCACGTCGTTGGTGCAGTTGGTCTCAGTGTCCCCGGAACCCGTACCTGTATCGATTTCTCCGGCATCATCACCAGCATCGCTGATAGACGTATTGGTATCGGTATCGGTATCGGTATCACCGTCGGTATCGGTATCCCCGTCAGTGTCGCCGTCAGTATCCCCGTCGGTATCGCCGTCGGTGTCGCCGTCGGTATCCCCGTCGGTGTCGCCGGCTGTGTCGCTGTCTGTATCCCCGTCGGTATCACTGTCGGTGTCACCGTCACTGTCGGTATCAGCATCGGTATCCCCATCCCCGTCGGTGTCCCCATCTGATGCAGAATCCCCGGCATCCTCTGTTGCCGTCTTTGAGTCACCGCAAGCGATCGCCACGAGCGCCAGTATTCCGATGATTGCGATTTCTATTTTGTTTTTAAATGGTTGCATGCCTTTTCCTTTCGTTCCCTCTATCTTGATAAACATATCCTGATTCTCAACCGAATTGAAAAAAGCAGTACCAAGAATCAGGTATCTATTCTGAGGTCATTTTTTTTTCTATTACCCGGTCGCTCTGATCAATGGGAATCTCAATAGAAAATTAACCGAAATAATTCCCCGCTCACCGCGGTGCATGACTGGTGGTTTATCACACGACGATAACCGTATACTCACTGATAATGATTTCGAGCGCCTCTTCCTCAAAGGGAATCTCGAACTCGGTGCCGTAACAGATGTAGTTGCCGGTCGGTTCTCCCTTGTCTGTTGGCCCGGTCGGGATATCGTCGCAATCCCCGGGATTGTAGCACAGGATATCATTGAAGGCGCAGACCCGGGCGCGATATCTGCCGGTCAGCACCTGCTCCTCGCGATGGCAAGTGCAGTCGGAGCAGTGGTTCTCGTCCGCGGAGTAGAGCGTGAACGGCCGGTGGAACCCGGGCTCTGTTCCGCTTTCAGCACAAACACCGTGAAGGGCGGCGGGTGGCAGGCGTCAGAGCAACAGGCCTCTCCTTCGGTTACGTCGTCACAGTTCAGCGTACAAGTGGGGGTGGACGCATGGTACGGTTGCCACTCGCCGTCTTCGAGGCGATCCATGTACACCCAGTTGGCCGGCGTCTGGTCGTTCAGGTAGACGGGCGTCTCCCTCTCATTGATGATATGAGTGGCGAAATCCGGTTGCTCATACGGCGTCGGTACGTGGGTGTCGCTATCGATGGATTCCGTATCGTAGTCTGAGTCCGAATCTGTGTCTGCATCGGCATCGGTATCCCCGTCGGTGTCGGAATCGCCGTCGGAATCGGTATCCCCGTCGGAATCGGTATCCCCGTCGGTGTCGGTATCCCCGTCGGAATCGGTATCCCCGTCTGCATCGGTATCCGAATCGGCGTCGGTGTCGGCATCAGCGTCGGTGTCCGAATCAGCGTCCGTATCGGCGTCGGCGTCGGCATCGGTGTCCGTATCGGTGTCCGTATCGGTATCCGTATCTCCGTCTGCGCCTGTCGGCTCATCTGTCTCCACCCCTGGAGTTTCATGCCCCGAGATGCCTGAATCGGCGTACAGGGATTGACTGGATGAGCATGTGATCATCAGCATGGCCGCAACCACCAAAGACAAACAACAAGCAATGGCTGTCTTCATTTTCACTTTCCTTCCGTCTTTCAACGCCTGAAGAAAAGCCATCCCTCCCAGGGACGATTCTCCAAATTTTGAACATAGTGACGAGTTATTGTATCAACCCATCCGATAAAAGGATAGGAGAGATGTGCAGGTCAATCCACAAGTACGGCCCGGCGCGAAGCCCGAGACGTCCCCTTTCGGAGGCGGGGGAGGAGCTGGAAGCCGAATCGGTCACTCGCAGTATTGGAGGTGGTTGGGCTCGAGGTCGATAATGAAGGGGTGGGGATCCGGCACATCCGAGATCATGTCATCGAACCAGTCTTTGATCCATTCAACATAGGTCCCGGCGAAGGGGTCGTTCGGGTCGTAGTTCGCGCCGGCGGGTCCCCTCAGGTGGGAAAGCATCCCCACCACCAGGTTCGCCCCCGTCCCTTGCCCCTGGCAGTACTGGTAGGCGTAGCACGGGGGATCCCCGTTGCCGGTGGCGTTTATGAAATAGTACCAGGCCCCGAGGGCGATGTTGCAGCGGACGCCCTGTAGCCACTCGACCCATTCGATGCCGTCGTTGGACCAGTCGACCCCGCTGAAATCGGGCCACTCACAGCCGATCCGCTCGAGGGCCGCCTTGTTGCCAAAATTGTCGTAGTCCTGGACCGTGGAGCTGAACCGGTCCTGGAGCAGCCCCACCACGGGATCATTGCCGTCCCCGTTCACCGACGTAACGTCGAGGGAGCTCTCCCGGCAGGCGGCCGCCACCAGGAAGGTCTGGCACCACACCTGCCAGTCATCCCCGGGAGGGGCGAACTCCGTGCAGGTCTTGATGATGGCGTCTACGAGCTCCTCCCGCTTACCCGCAGCGTCGATGGTCTCCGGCCCCCACGGCAGCGTATCGATGAACCCGGACACCCGGGCGGCCGCCTCGGGATCCGTTTCGGGCTCGGAGGTCTCCTCTGTGTCTGTCGTGTCTGTGCCATCCCCGGTCTCCTCATCGGTTTCCGACTCGGTACCCTCGCCAGTCTCTTCTTCGGTCTCTTCCCCGGTCCCCTCACCCGTGTCCCCGCTGGTCTCCACACCGGTCTCCTCACCCGTGTCCTCGCTGCTCTCCTCATTCGTCTCGGCGGTCTCCTCCCCGGTCTCCTCACTGGTCTCCTCGGCGGTCTCCTCGCCGGTCTCCTCATCCGTCTCGGCGGTCTCCTCCCCGGTGTCCTCACTGGTCTCCTCGGCGGTCTCCTCGCTCTCCTCATCTGTCTCGGCGGTCTCCTCCCCGGTCTCCGCATCCGTCTCAGCGGTCTCCTCCCCGGTCTCCGCACTGGCATCCGGTCCTCCATGGGAGGCGCTCGAATCCGAACCGCACCCCGCCATGGCGACGAGCAGGATAAATACGATGGATGGCATGACGATGTTGAACTGCGTTTCTATCATCAGAATACCTTTCGTTCGGGCAGCCGATCTCTGTTCCCGTTCGGTTCATAGTGAGACATCTCGCCTCGTTGTACAAAAAATCGAACAGGTCTCCGTGCCCCTCGAACCCCGATATACACCTCAGGAGAATCTTTATAGTGTAAAAGGATGTCGTTTTCGCGCGCGGACGGTCTCTACTCATCAACCTTTCCGGACAGCGCATCCTTAAGATACCGTCATCGCGCTTGTTTCAAGAAGGAAATCCATTGTATCCTCCGCCAATTGATGCTTTATCTTCACTCGCAAATGCAAAGGAGCCATCATGCAAGACGATCTCTCATTCCTCGCGACAGCCATCGGTAGTCTCCCCCACGAAGCCGCAGAAGCAGCGCTGGACACCATTTTCGCCAACATTCCCGTCTGCCCCATCTGGCCGCAGCTGCCCCGGCGTGGCTTTCGCGAGCAGATGGAGATTCAGTACAGCGAAGGGCTCCCTTGCGTGGTGGTCGATGACGAATCAAAGCGCATGTACTTCGACACGGCGGACGAGGACGGGAGCGCCGTGGCCATGGGGGAGTTCTATGAAGCGTACATGATGGCCGAGGAGACCGGAGACTGGTCGTCCTTTGCGATCTCAGAGGATTTTTCGGCGGGCATTCCCGGCCTCGAAAAGCGGCTGCAGGGGGGCCCTGTTCCATACGTCAAGGTGCAGACCACCGGCCCCATCTCCATCGGGCTGAGCATCGTCGATGAGAACAAACGCTCTATCTATTACAACGAGGCGTTCCGCGATATCGTCGTAAAGGGGACTATCGCCAAGAGCCGGTGGCAGATTCAGAAGTTCAGCCCGTACGCAGAGAAAAAGGTCATCTGCTTTATCGACGAGCCGATCCTCTCCGCCTTCGGCTCCTCCACATACGTATCAGTGGTCCGGGAGGACGTCGTGGCGATCCTGAACGAGCTGGTGGAATCGATTCACGACGCGGGCGCCCTGTGCGGGGTGCACTGCTGCGGCAACACCGAGTGGCCCATCCTCATGGACGCGGGCGTGGACATCATCAACTTCGACGCCTTCGAGTTCGGCGAGACCATGGCCCTCTACCCCGAGCAGGTAAAGGCCTTCCTCGACCGGGGCGGTTACCTGGCCTGGGGCGTCGTGCCCACGTCATCGAAGATCCGCGAAAACGACGAGGAGACCCTCATGGGAGTGTACGACAGCGACGTGGAGGCCCTCGTGTCCCAGGGAGTCGACAAGGCGCTGCTCCACGCCCGGAGCATCATCACCCCTTCCTGCGGCACCGGTTCGCTCCCCGTCGAGGAAGCGGTCCACGTGTTCGAGATCCTGAAGCGCACCGCCCAAGCCCTCAAGGCGAGGGGCTGAGCCGGGAGCGACGAGCATGACCACGATAGCACTCACCGGCAAAGGGGGCGTGGGCAAGACCACCATCGCGGCCCTCCTGATTCGTTCGCTCGTCCGGCGGGGTCTCACCCCGGTGTTGGCCATCGACGCGGACGCCAACGCCAACCTGCACGAGCTGCTCGGCATCACCTATGAGGCCACCGTCGGCGGGATCCGCGAGACCGCGCGGGACATCGCCAAGGCCGCCCCCGGCGTCGCCAAGCAGGAGTATCTGGAGCTCCAGATCCAGCAGGCCGTGGTGGAGGAGCCGGGCTACGACTTCCTCGCCATGGGCCGGCCGGAGGGGCCCGAGACAAGGAATAGGTTTTCAGGAGTAGTATCGGGATAGAGTGCCACCGACTTCTGCCCATCACCACAAAGGACGTGCCACGGTGCTCGCCCGCGTCAAGGGTTCGCTTCGCCGCTTCGCGCCCTTGACACGGCCTCCGC
>JBNLED010000262.1:0-12321 GCA_050304755.1 Polyangia bacterium
TGACGACCCCTTCGGCGTAGGGCTCGAGAATCGCCACCGCCAGCTCCGGATAGGACATGTCCCGAGCCCGCCGCTTCAGGTCGTCCGTGAGCTTCGGCGTGGGGCTCGGCATGAACAGCCCCCGGTCTTGGGCCTGCCCCATCATCAGGGCGTCCGCCAGGGTCACCTCATCCACACTTCGGTTCGTGCTGTAATACTTCATCTTGAATCTTCACTCCTCGCAACCATATGTCTGCATACGGCGGAAGTTTGCCCCCCGTCAAGCTGGTCTTTGAGCAGGTTCCGAGGGGCTGAACGCTCACTCCAGCAGGTGCGGGATTCAGATGATGATGATGGTCTGGCAGCCAAAGGTCGCGGTGATCACCTGGCACTCTCCGGTCTTGAGCCGATCGCAGGTGTCGTCGCACATGCGCACCTGGGTGGCCTCGGGGTCGGTCCAGGTCCAGCCGTCGCCGCCGGTGCAGCCGTCGTCCTGGGGGATGATATTGCCGCTGACAGGATCATTGTCATTGGGCTCGTCCGCGGACTGCTTGCAATAGAAGTTCACCCGGTCCGGATCCGGATCCGCGTCCTCCGAGAGGCTGTCCCAGTCCACCTGAAACTCGCAGTCGATGAGGCCGTTGACGATATCCATCAGCACCGCGGCGAAGTCCACCGAATCCGTGGGGATGTACTCCTGGGTGCCCCCCGCTGACGCGATGCCGTTCATCACGTCCTCCCACTGCATGCTGTCCCCGATGCCGAGGACGAACACCGGGTACCCCGCGTTGTAGAGGGCCCCCGCGGCCACCACCGTGGCCTCGTCGTCCAGACACCACTCGTCGGGACAGCGGATGATGGAGTTGATGGAGCAGACGCAGGTGTCCCCGTCCAGATCGTCGGCGCAGTTCGGCGCGCCGTCCGTCGCGAGGATGATGTATTTGCTCAGCCCGTCATCGAGCCCCTCCAGGTACTCCCCCGCCACCTCGAGGGATTTGGCGGTCGGGGTGCCGATCTGGGTCCCGACGTCTTCGGCCCCGCCCCCCACCACGTTCGCGATCGCCGCCGCCTGCCCGACATCGATGGGGATGAGGATATCGCCGGGATCGCAGTTCTCGTCCGCGAAGGGGAAGGTCTCCAGGCCGAAGTTCACGTCGGATTCGGTCTGCGCGGTGACCTCCGTGAGGGCCTCCCCCATGGGAATCCAGAAACCGTCCTCGGACATGCTCAGCGAACGGTCCAGCACGATGAGGATATCAATCATCTTCCGCTCGATTTCGAAGGTGGCCTCATCGCAAACCGGCTCGTCTCCATCGGTATCACCACCGTCAACCCCGGCGTCTTCTGGTTCCGCTCCGGTAGATGTGGCCGTCTCCTGATCCGTCTCCGTGCCGGACGTGGCGTCCGTATCACTGTCCGTATCCGAATCTGTGTCGCCGGCGGTATTCGTATCGGAATCCGTGTCGGCGTCCGCGTCCGTATCCGAATCGGCGTCGGTGTCGGCGTCGGTGTCGGCGTCGGCATCCGCGTCGGTATCCGCGTCCGTGTTCGTGTCGGTATCCGAATCCGTGTCCGTGTCGGTATCCGAATCCGTATCCGCGTCGGTGTCCGCATCGGTATCCGCGTCCCCGGAGCTGTCCGTTCCCCGGCTTCCGTTCTCTTCGTTGGAGGCTCCGGATTCCGCACATCCGAAGAGGATCACTTCGAGTAACGCGGCGCAGAGTAATAGGGCAGCGAGTCTCATGATTGTCTCCTACTTTTTATCCCGTTTGTTTTTGATGTTACCCTGTATTTTGCTTTTTTTTCCATATATATATATTAGATTCATCTAATACTTCCTTCCCAAAAAAAACAAAACCGCGATGTCCGCTATATTTTTACATCGACACCTTTCGGTTGCGAGTCCGAGGTCCTTGCTGGGTTTCAGAGGAGGGGAGTGGGATTTGCGGAGTACTCGACCGCGGCGTTTTCGAACTGGCCGCCGTCCGTCGAAATCGTGGTCTGATCCCCCGCGCCCGTTCCGAAGCAGACGCCGAGGCCGCCCACGGCCAGGAACTCTTCGGGATGATCGAAAATGTACCTCACCCGGTTGTCCCGGTAGTGTCCTGGTGTGCCGCCCGGGGTATCGCTCGGCACCCCGAGGGGCACCTGCCACCACAGGACCGGCTTGTCCATCGCCGATGACAGCTCCGCGGTCCACGCCAGGTGCTCGCGAAAATTGGGCGACGTCTGGTTGGTCTCGTCGTAGTAGAACTCCCCCTCCCGCTGGCAGTGACGTAAAAACAAGCTTCTTTCGTATCCTCAATCGATCCACCGATGTCGCTATGATTTCAGTTCCGTGTAAAAGAATCGTGATACGCAAGCAAGCAAGCGAACGCATTCGAGAATCGTCTCCCGGATCGGTCCTGATTGCGGCGGTACATCCCGCCCGCCCGGGCTTCTCGAACCGTGAAATACGATCAGTCTCATGGGGTATTGTATTTGCCGGAGCGACCAAGTAACCTGTCCGTTCTGATTCAGCTGGACCCCGCTTGAGTAAGGGAGTGGATATGGGAGCGCGAAAAGACCCCAAAAATAAGAATAAAGAGCCGTTCTTCAAGAACCCCTGGAACGTGGTGTTCACGGTGATTATCGCCGTGACGCTGGTATACGCCTTCGTGGCCAAGGACGAGAATGACGAGACCCCGGCCCAGCGGGTTTTCAAGCGATTCACCGAAGGGGAGGGGGGTGAGGGCATCGTCCAGGATATCGGCCGCACCATCGAGTCGGTCACCGAGGGGTGCGCCAAGCCTACGGACGCGGAGGTGGAGGCCCACTTCAAGGACAAGGCGGGGTCCATCCCGGTGGCGCCGGATTTCGACGCCGATCCGGGGGAGATCTGCGGGAACGGGAAGACCTATTTCTGCACCTCCAAGCCGCCGAAGAAGCCGATCCCCGCCTCCTGGACCTCGCCCCCCAGGCCGGGCACGGATCCGAGCTACCAGGGACCGGAGCCGGGGTCGCCCTTCAAGGAGTCTCCGTATGCGATGCCCTCCCCCAAGATCATCCTGGCGCGGGATCCCATCAAGGACCGGGATGACCCGACCCTGCTCAAGGAGGTGGAGAAGGCCGCGGAGAAGGTGAACGGCAAGATAGGCTATGTCGGCAACCGATCTCCGGGGACCAAATTCGGCCACTTCGGCCCCCACCTGGAGCGGCTGGACCCGGCCATGTTCGACGTGGATGACGACGAGCCCGTGGCCAAGACTCTCCTCAAGAGGGGGATTGACTTCGTGCTCGTGGACCGCACGACACCGCCGGCGAGGCCGTGGATCGAGGAGAAGATGTCGACTTTGCGCATCCGACTGCGGGACGCGGTGAGCCTCGCCTGGTTCCACCCGGTGGTGCTGGGCTCGGGGTGGGCCATGTACCGGGTGGCGGCGCCCTTCGAGATCCCCGTCCACATCAAGCGGCGGCTCACCTCCCGGGTCCGGCAGGTCCTGACCGGCGAGACCCCGGCGCCGGTCAACTTCTCCATCCCCAACGATGCGGTGGGGGACAAGGTGTTCCGGGCCGTCGTCTCCCTGAGGTGGCGGGAGGAGCGGGGCCTCAAGGGGCGGAAGCTGGTCAAGCGGATCGCCCACGGGAAGACCCTGATAGAGGCCCTCGACAACGGCGCCAAGGAGATCCGGGCGGATTGGCCGGATATCGCCAAGTCGGTGATGAGCGACCGGAATCTCAGCGTCGCCTTTGTATCGAAGGATATCAAGGAGGCGGTCTCGAAGATGGAGGTCGAGGTGGACATCCTCTATGATATGTGCGCCCTCACGGACAAGAGCCTGCGGGACATGATCTGGTACGTGGAGCTCGGCCTCGAGGGGATCAGCCTCCGGGGGGAGGGCACCTTCCACTACCTCGAGCCCAGCTACGCCGTTCAGATGGAGGTCACCAGCCCGGTGGTCTTCTTCGAGAAGATGCTGATGAAGCAGCGCCTCAACAAGTTCCTCCGGGAGCCCAAGAAGGAGAAGAACAAGCGCAAGCGGGGCAAGGTGCTCCACGAGACCGCCTGGTTCAAGGACACCGAGTACCGGCTGGGGCGCTTCCGGACGGTCAACTGGATCGAGCGGTCCCCCGGCGGCGACATCGTGGAGCTCTACCGGGCCATGCCCATCAAGACCATCTGGGACGTGACCCGGGCCTCCCTGGTCCGCTCCCTGGAGCTCGGGGCCGAGTGGCTCATGCACAACCAGTCTGACGACGGGCAGTACGCCTACAAGTACACCCCCACCAACAAGCCCGGCCGGCGCTGGACCCCCGGCGGGAACATCGTGCGGCACGCTCTCAACCCGTACACCCTGCTCATGGTCAACAAGATCGCCCCGGACCCCGAGTATGTGAAGAGCGCCAAGAAGGGCATCGATTTCACGCTCAAGTTCCTCAGGCACTCGGGGAACCGGTGCGTGATCTGCCACCGGGATCCGCCGGCCAGGTACTACAATTCCAAGATCGGCACGGTGGCGGTGACCATCCTCTCCATCCTCAAGCTGGCGGACGTCGCGGATATCTCGGAGTACGACGACGTGCTCAAGTGTCTGGCCGAGGAGCTGCTCTTCATGCAGGACCCCAACGGGCACTTCCGGCAGTACGACGTCCCCGAGGATCACCCCTACTACGGCGCCGAGAGCACCATCGCGCCGGGGGAGTTCGTCTTCGCCCTGTCGCGGCTCTACTCCCACTACAAGGATCCGAAGTACAAGGAGGCCGTGGATCGCGCGCTCCCCTTCTACATGACGGCCTGGAGAAAGCTGCGGGAGGAGCGGACGCCGGAGGGGATCTACGACGAGGAGCACCGGGTGAACCTCATCGGCATCGTACCGTGGCTCGTCACCGCCATGAACGACCTCCACCTCACCACCGGCGATAAGAAGTACGCCGATATCGCCTTCGAGCAGCAGGAGTGGATCGACCACGAGTACTTCTGGTACCTCAACCGGGCCGAGTACCCGGACTACGTGGGGGCGTCATTCAAGGTGCACCGGGAGCTGCCCGCCATCAACTCTTGTCAGTACACGGAGGGGGCGGCCGCGGCCTACGATCTGGCGAAGCGGGTCGACCACGATGTGGAACGGCGGCGCCAGGTGGTGGTCCACGGCATGCGCTTCTGCCTCCAGACCCAGTACGACAGCTACGACTCCACCTTCTTCCTGCCGGTGCCGGAGGAGGCCATGGGGGGCTACCGTTACACCATCGGCCACCTGCGGCTTCGGAACGACTACAACTACCACGCCATGGCGGCCATCGCCCAGTCCGTCGAGTACCTGGAACCGGACGACTACCCGGCGGAGCGGCCGCTTCGGATTCCGCCGGTGCTGAAGGAGCTCCTCGGCGGTATGGAGAACCCAGAGAAGGATGCGCCCCGGACCCGTCCGCTGGGCGCGCCGATGCCTGAGGAAGAGGCGCCGTCCGATACTCCGGAAGCCGCGGCGGTGCCGAAGCCCGCTCCGGCCGCTCCGGAAGCCGCCCCCGCAGGTCAATGACCGCCCGGGCTCTCTGGGCTGCGGCGCTGATCGCGGCGATTCAGTGGGGGTGCGGCCCCCGGCTGGATGAGATCCCCCTCGATGACGGGGATGACGTCCCCGCCCAATCGACGATGACCGAACCGGTGCAGCTCAAGTCCATCGGCGGATCGGCTTCGGGGGCGGGCGGCTTCGTCCCCCCCACGGGGGTCCCATGCGATCCCGATACCCCCCTGCCGCCCGAGTTGCAAAAAGGCGCGGACGCCGAGACGCTGCACACCAAAGGGCAGCAGTACATCCTCTCGAAGCAGCCCCCCCTGGCGCTGGTGACGCTGACTGCCGCGGCTCGGGCGAAACCCGACGACGCGTATATTCTGGGCGATCTGGCCATCGCGCTGCTCCAGTGCGGTCGCCACGACGAAGCCGTCGTCCGGGCCGAGGCGGCCGCCGCCCTGGCGCCGGACGACGTGGATATCACCGCCAATCTGGCGCAGATCTACCAGATCGCGGGGCGCATGGGGGCGGCGATCGCCAAGTATCGGCGGGCCGTCGAGATTGATCCGGCGGATCACGCCGCGTACAACAACCTGGCGGTCCTGCTGGTGGCCATACAGCATTTCAAAGACGCGGAGATGGCCTGCCGGGAGGCGTCGAGGCTGGCGCCGAGGCACAGCGAGTACCTGGTGAATCTCGGGTATATCCTCTACCGGCAAAAGCGCCTGGTGGACGCGGAGATGGTGATCAACCGGGCCGTCTCCATGAATCCTGAAAACGCAAATGCTTTCAACCAACTGGGAGTCATTCTGGCCGCCCAGAAGCGGAACGTGAAGGCCAAGGAGAGCTTTCAGAAGGCCCTCTCCATCAACCCGCGTCACCGCGCGGCTCGGGAGAACCTGGAGGCCGTGGACCGGCGCAATTCCCCGTCCGAGATCGAGTGACAAGGAGATGAGAAAATAGGGCTCGCCAGTGAATAATTTTGCGCATAAAGTTATCTCTATACTCAACAACTGAATAAGGAGAACAATATGAAGGGGAAGAGTCTGGTAATTTTCACACTGTCCGTTTTTATCGCCTCCATCATGGCGGCACCGGCGTTGGGGGGGAAGAAGAAGCTCAAGTCCAAGAAGCAGATGACGGCCAAGAAGGCGTTCACCCCCAAGGATGAGATCGTTCTCACGGATTTTCTGGTGAAGTTCAGGACCACCAACGATGAGACTCAACAAAAGGTGATCAAGAGATTCGGCGCCGAGCTCAAGGAGAAGCTCTCCAAAATCAAGGTCTCCCGTCTCTCCGTCCCCAAGGGGCTGAACGTCGAGCTCGCCGTCGAAAAGATGAAGCAGCTCAAGGTCGTGAAGTACGCGGAGCCGAACTACATTCAGAAGGCCGAATGGAGCCCCAACGATCCCGACTACGGCAAGCAGTGGGGTATCCCGGATGTGCGCACCGCCGAGGGATGGGGAATTCATACCGGCCAGCGATCGACCGTCATCGCCATCGTCGATACCGGCGTCGATCTGGACCATCCGGACCTGAAGAAGAAGCTGCGTAAGGGGTATGACTTCGTCGATGACGACGAGGTCCCGGAGGACGAGGGGGGGCACGGCACCCACTGCGCCGGCATCGCCGCGGCGAGCGTCAACAACGTCACCGGCGGCGCGGGGATCTGTGCCAACTGTTCTATTCTGCCGGTGCGCGTTCTGGGGCCCGCGGGCGGCTCAACGAGTGACGTGGCCAACGGCATCGTCTGGGCCGCGGATCACGGCGCAGACGTCATCAGCCTGAGCCTGGGGTGCTACTCCGGCTCATCGACGATAGAAGACGCTCTGGCCTACGCCGAGAAAAAGGGGGCAGTGATCGTCGCGGCGGCGGGGAACGACGACACCGACTTTCCCCACTACCCGTCCAATTACAAGCAGTGCCTCTCCGTCGGTTCCACCGACCCGGGCAACGGAAAGTCCTACTTCAGCAACTACGGCGGCCGCGTCGATGTCGCGGCGCCCGGCAGCGACATCTACAGCACCTATCTCAATGGAAGCTATAAGAAGCTCAGCGGCACCTCGATGGCCACCCCCCTCGTGGCCGGTCTCGCCGGCCTCATGACTTCCTGCCCCGGCGCCACCCCACAGAAAATCCGAGAGGCCATCATGTCGACCTCGGTCGGTATCGGTGACTGGGTCCAGCACGGCAAGGTGGACGTACCGAACGCCCTGAGGGCGGCCGGGTGCGGTGGGGGCGAGGGAGACAGCGGCGGCTCGAAGGACGGCTCGAAGGACGGCTCCAACGACGGGGCGAAGGACGGCTCCAACGACGGGGCGACAAGAGGTGAGGTGGGACACCACCTGAACCACGGCAAGGTCGCCCTCGATCCCAAGGGAGCCCTCTCCGCGAGCGATGACCAGCGCCTGGCTTTGACGAGCAAGCGCAAGGGGCTCGACAGCGTCCTAGATGTCTATTTTTCAACGCTCATCGACGTGAAAAAGGGGGTCGATACCATAGCGGTTTCTATTGAAGGCTACTCCGACAACCCCGGAGAGTTCTCGTTCAACCTTTACAACTGGCAGAAGAAGAGCTGGGAGGGGCTCGGGAAGGCCCGCCTGGAGTCCAAGGACAAGGACGTGACCCTCGAGAAGGCCAATGCCGCTGCCTATGTGAACGCCAAGGGCGAGGTGCGGGTCCAGGCCCTGCGGAAGACGAAGGCATGGAACGGCTTCGAGATGAACGTCGACGCCGTGCGGATCAAGATCACCGAAAAGGCGGGGACGCCGCCGCCGGACAAGGGCGGCGACAAGGGCGGCGACAAGGGCGGCGACGAGGGCAAGGACGGCAAATCCCTGGGCGACAAGGCCAAGGATGCGTGGAATAAGTTCAAGGACAAACTATAGAAAAACGAAAAGGAGAAGGGGCCATGACATCACACATCAGTTTCAATTGGATTCGGGCGGCGGTGCTGGGACTCACGATCGCCGCCCTGGGGTGCGGCAGCAGCTCCAACGGCAAGGACCCCGCCGAGGGGAACACCGGCGACGATCCCGCGCCCGCGGACAACGCTTCCGCCACCGCTGATACCCCATCCGGGGAGGGCGCCGCGGACGCCACCTGCGCGTCCAACGAGGACTGCGTGCGCACCGAGTGCTGCCACGCCAAGGCGTGCGTGCACAAATCCCAAGGGCCGAGCTGCGACGATATCATGTGCACCGAGGAGTGCCAGGAGGGCACGATGGACTGCGGCAAGGGCATGTGTGTCTGTGAGGCAGGGGCCTGCCAGGTCAAGTGGCGCGAATAGTCAGTAGTCCGCCTCCCCCTCCTCCCCCCATCTCGACCTCCAGACAATTTAAGAGCTGATTCATTCCTCGGCGTATTTGACAAACGTTCCGATGATTTCACAATTTCTTTTGTTCTGGTTCATTCGAAACATCTGCTCAACCGTCGAGGAGGACGACATGAGTTACTATAAGCTGGGTATAGCGCTGATCGGAGTGGGATTGCTTGGATTATCGGCTCCAAAGGAGGCAGGCGGGGCGGGGTTCGACAACAACAACGTCGGGTTACGGGGGATCTCGATGGGGACGGCCTATCACGCTATCGCCGATGACGGATCGGCCATCTACTACAACCCGGCCGGACTCGCCCTTATTGACAAGGGAGAGATGAACGTCGAGGCCTACGCCCTCATCACCTTTACAAAGTTCCTGTACCAATCGACGGTTCAGGGGGCGGATACAACGAAGAACGAGAGCACTGAGATGCCGGTCATCCCGGGCGGTTTCATCTCCCAGTCCTTCTCCCGGTGGGCCGTGGGGCTCGGGGTCTACGTACCGTACGGTGGTGGTGGGGTCGTCTACAAGAGCTTCTTCCCCGCCACCGGCGACACGCTGGAGGCGTCGGCCGGATTCTTCGGCGTATCCGCCGCCGCCGCGGTGGAGGCGGTCGAGCACTACCTCTCCATCGGGGTCACGCCCACGATCTATTTGGGGACCATGGAGAACAAGCTGAATCCCATGGACGACCCCAGCTTTCAAACGCGGGTGGTAAGTAAAAACAGCGGTTTTGCAGGGGTCGGGGCCACCCTCGGGCTCATGTCTGAACCCCTGCCCGACCGGCTCAAGGTGGGCGTGACAGTGCGCAGCCCGGTGAAGGTTAAGATGGACGGGACCATCACCACGACGTCTCCCGCTCTGCCGCAGCCCTACAAGAGCGATAGCACGCTCGAGTTCCTGCTTCCCATGGAGATCACCCTCGGGGTCGGCGCCACACCGATTCCGAAGCTCACCCTCGGCCTCACCGGTTCGCTGATCTTCCACGGACTGATGGACGAGATTAAGACGAAGACAACGATGCTCTCTCCGACGAACGGACAGGAGGTGAGCGTCACGACAAAGGCCAAGACCTATTACAAAAACAATTTTCGGGTGGCCTTCGGAGCGGAGTACATGTTCCTCGACCAGCTGGGCGCGAGGGTCGGGGTAAGCTTCATTCAGAGCCCCACCGAAGACAAGGGGCTCGTCCCGACCTCCAACGATGTGAACCAGCTCATTCCGGCGGTCGGCCTGGCCTGGAAGTTCGTGCGTTTCCTCGAGCTCGACGTCACGGGGTTGCGCGTGTTCGGTCTCGAGAGGACGCGGGAGAGCCGGATCCCCGTCCCCGGCCAGCCCGAGGGCACGATGGTATCGTTGAACGAGAAGTTCGACGCCGACTACTGGGTGGTGCTGGCGGGGCTCCGTTTCAATTGGGATTTCATCCCGGAATCCAGTACTGCAAAATCCGAATAGGCCGAAAGTCCTTCCTGCCGACGCCCGGCGTTCTCCAGCTGTCATCAGCCACTTCTTCTCCTAGCACGACCGGTCGTGGGACTTGCAGAATCAGGTTGCAGGGGGGAGGAAAAATGATGATGATGCATACAGTCAGATAATAACATCTATAGTGGAGTACCAAATGATCGGATACAGGATTCTCGTCGTTGAAGACTCTCCTCTGATGAGGCAGCTCATCACCTTCGGTCTGAATCGGCTCAAGGGGGTGAGCGTGGACGAAGCCGAGGACGGCGTGATCGGTCTGAAGAAACTCAGCAACCAGGAGTATGATTTGGTCGTCCTCGACATCAACATGCCGATAATGAACGGCCTGAAGGTCATCAACCACATCCGCGGCAATAAAAAGCTGGCGGACCTCCCGATACTCGTGGTCACCACCGAGGGGGTGGATGAGGACCGGGAGCGGGCCCTCGAGCTGGGGGCCGACGAGTATCTCACCAAACCGGTGGACAGCAGCGTGATCCTGAAGACCGTGAAGAAGCTGCTGAAGATCTCCGAATGAGGCTCATCGCGGACCTTCATATTCACTCGCGCTTCTCGCGCGCCACCAGCAAGACCCTCGATTTCATCGCCCTGCACCGGGGGGCCCTCGAGAAGGGTATCGGCCTCGTGGGCACGGGGGACTTCACCCACCCCGGCTGGATGTCCGAAATCGAGGAGCAGCTCGTCCCCGCCGAGGAGGGGCTCTTCAGGCTCCGACCGGACCTGGCCCGGACCGCCGAGGAGGGGTTGCCCAGGGCCTGCGCCGGCGAGGTGCGCTTCGTCCTCCAGGTGGAGATCAGCAACATCTACAAGAAGCACGACAGGACCCGGAAGAACCACAACCTGGTGTTCGTCCCCAACCTGGAGGCCGCCCGCCGGTTCACCTCGAAGCTCGAGGCCATCGGGAACGTGGCCTCGGACGGGCGCCCCATCCTGGGGCTGGACGCGCGGGACCTGCTGGAGATGACCCTCGACACGGATCCCCTGGCGTTCCTGGTGCCCGCCCACATCTGGACCCCGTGGTTCTCCCTGTTCGGATCCAAGTCGGGGTTCGACCGGCTCGAGGAGTGCTTCGGCGATCTCACGAGCGAGATCTTCGCGGTGGAGACGGGCCTCTCGTCCGATCCGCCGATGAACTGGCGGGTGCGGGACTTGGACGGGATGACCATCATCTCCAACTCGGACGCCCACTCCGCGGCCAAGCTGGGACGGGAGGCGAACCTGCTGGACATCGAGCCGGGGTACGTCCCGCTCAGGCGATCGCTGGCGCAGGGGGAGGGCTTCCTCGGCACCATCGAGTTCTTTCCCGAGGAGGGCAAGTACCACATGGACGGGCACCGGAAGTGCGATCTCAGACTCTCCCCGGCGGAGACCCGGGAGCTCGGCGGCCGCTGTCCCGCCTGCGGCGGCAAGCTGACGGTGGGGGTGATGAGCCGGGTGATGGATCTCGCGGCGCCGGAGCGGCCCGAGGGATATGCCCCGAAGAACCGGGCGCCGTTCGAGTGTCTGGTGCCCCTCGCGGAGGTGATGGGAGAGGTGCTGGACGTGGGTCCGGCGAGCAAGAAGGTGCGGGCCCAGGTCGAGCGCATTCTGGAGGCCCTGGGGCCGGAGCTCCACGTGCTCAAGGACGCCCCCCTCGAGGATCTCGAGCGGGTGGGCGGCCCCCCCCTCAAGGAGGCGGTGCGGCGGATCCGGACCGGCGAGATGAACATCGACGCGGGCTATGACGGGGAGTTCGGCGTCATCAAAGTGTTCAGCCCGAAAGAGCGGGATCGGCTCCTCGGACAGACCGACTTCGTCGCCCTCCCCGGCTTCGGCGCGCGAAAGAAACCGCGCAAGGAGAGGCCCTCCCTGCCGCCACCCGACCGGAGCGGCCTTCCCCTGTTCGAAAAAACGCCTGATCCCGTAACGGCCGAAACCGATGATCCGCTGGCCGGTCTCAACCCGGATCAGCGTCGCGTGGCCGAGACCGAAGCGGGCCCCCTCCTGGTGGTGGCGGGGCCGGGCACCGGAAAGACCCGCACCCTGGTGGCGCGCATCGGCCATCAGCTGAG